>JAEZFK010000008.1 GCA_023437715.1 Bacillota bacterium
TCCGGTCACTGAGTGGCTGTTCCTTGAAACTGGTTGTATGAAGGGCATACTGATAACGAATATCAAACATCAACGCCTGAACAACCTCATCATCCGTGACACCAAGAGCTTCTTTGAGAATCAAAGCACCAACAATTATATTGACCGGTGTGTTTGGTCTGGAAGCTTTGCTGCTGTAGAGAACAGAAAAATCTTCTTCACAGATAGCCGGAAAAATTGTTTCAGCAAAAACCTTTGCCCATGACTTTTCAAGAAACTTTTTTTCGCGTTCTGTGAGTGAAAAGGTGTTGTCCGTAAGTGCCAACTGCTGATTGTTATTTGCTGCAAATGCCATAGAATCACCTCGTATTTTGATGATTCTATTATACCAAAAAATTTGGTAGTTTTAAATATCGTGTTAAATTTTCAAGGTACAAATTTATATCAAAGGTCAATGACCTTTTGACACCCTAATCCGTATAGGAAAGTTCATCCTATACAATAAAAACCCTCCGGGGATGCGGACTCTTTATTTTTTAGCTTTTTAAAAAAAGGTATGTAAATTTTTCGTAAAATGTGGTAGACTAGAGCCGTCTTTGAAATAAAAGAAGATACGAAGGAGTGTATCATGAAACCATATATCAAATGGCTGGGAAAGATTTTTGCCCTCGCAGCCGTGATGAATCTTTTGATCGAGCTGGCCAGCAGAAAATCCTTTCCAAGCCTTGGCTCCTATGTGTGGGGAAGCCTGCCGATTTTTATTTTGAATACTTTTATCATTGCCCTGCCCTATGGAGTGGTTTTTGTGACCAGGCGCAAGGCATTTGTCTGCATTACCCTTTCCGTGATGTGGCTTTTTATGGGAGTGGTCAATGGCATCCTGCTCATTTTCCGTACCACGCCTTTTACTGCGGCGGATTTCCGGCTGGTGAAATATGCAGTCAGCCTGGCTACGGTTTATTTTACCTGGCCGCAGATTATATTGATCGGCTGCGGCATTCTGTTTGCAATAGTCTTTCTGATCATGGTCTGGAGAAAGGCCCCTGTTTCAGTGGAAAAGGTCAGATACAAGGCGGGAGCCGGTCTTTTGGCGGCCTGCCTGGTTGTTGTGCTGGGGCTGACAAGCGCGGCAATGAAGACGAATCTGGTGGCCGTGCATTTCGGCAATATCGGAGAAGCTTTTCAGGCTTACGGCTTTCCTTACTGCTTTGCCAATTCCCTCTTTAACATGGGAATATCCAAGCCTCAGGATTATGGAACAGAGACCTTGGAAACTATCCGTGATGAAGAAATGGTGCCGGACAATACATATACCTTGTCCGCGGATACAAAGCCCAATGTGATCGTGATCCAGCTGGAGTCCTTTTTTGATCCGACTTTATGGAAAAACAACCCTGTGGATTATGATCCCGTTCCCTTTTTCCATCAGCTGCAGAAGAATTATCCCGGGGGGTATTTAAATGTTCCTGTTGTGGGAGCCGGTACGGCAAATACGGAATTTGAGTCCATCACGGGAATGAATCTGGACTTTTTCGGGCCCGGAGAATATCCCTATAAGACGGTGCTAAAGAAGACCGCCTGCGAAAGCGTGGCCTTTGACTTGAAGAATCTGGGCTACAGCGCCCATGCCATCCATAACAATGAAGCCACCTTTTACGACCGGAACCGGGTGTTTTCCCAGCTTGGTTTTGATACCTTTACCCCCATTGAATATATGAATAATGTGGAACGGAATCCTACCGGCTGGTGCAAGGACAAGATTCTCACCGGTGAGATCATCAAAACTCTGGATTCCACGCCCGGGCCTGATTATATTTACACCATTTCAGTCCAGGGGCACGGGAAATATCCGGATTTTGAATACTACTGTCAGCAGATCAATGAAATGGATCAGTTTATCCGGTCCCTGGTCAACACCTTAAGGACCAGGAAAGAGCCCATTGTGCTGGTCATGTACGGGGACCATCTTCCGGGCTTTGAGTGGACCGAGGATGAGATGAAGAACCACTCTCTGTTTCAGACGGAGTATGTGGTCTGGAACAACATGAATCTTCCTCAGATGAAAAAGGATGTGGAGGCTTACCAGCTGGCGGCCCATGTGCTGGACATGGTGGGCATTCACGAGGGGACTATGATGCGGTTCCACCAGAAGTACTTAAACGGTACGGGAACAGGAGAGGAGGACTATTTAGAGGACATGAAGAACCTGGAATACGACATCCTTTACGGAGGCCGTGAGGTTTACGGAGGTGAAAGCCCCTACGAGGCCACGGAGCTTAAAATGGGGATTGATAAAATCTCCATAGATGATGTTGTATACAATGATTCCAACCTGCTGATTTACGGAAAGAATTTTACTCCCTTTTCTAAGGTATGTCTTGACGGGAAAGCAGTGGACACCACCTTTGTGTGGCCGGAGCTCATTATCGCAAAGGATGTTCCTGAGAAAAAAGCGGTTGATTCGGAGATCTCCGTATGGCAGATCGGAAAGGACAAGGTGCCCCTTGGGGAAGACGGAACCTACCGCATCGGTCCGGAAGATTGAGTGAATATGCAGGCATGTTCCTTTAGCCTGGCGCTGGCGTAAATAGAAATGGTAAATAAAAATAATAAGGAGAGGACCAGGTATTTTCCTGGCCTCTCCTTATTTTGCGGATGCAAAAGGCATCCGGGACCTTTGTTTATCAGATCTTAATCAATTCGTATTCTGCATTGCCAAGTCCGATCTTCACCGCGTGTTCAATGGAACTCTTCCAGTTGGTGTCCGGATGGGTATCCTTGAAGTGGTCGTGGTGATGGCTGCCGTGCTTTTCCAGTATGCTGCCGGCCATGACAGGCTGGCGGTTTACGGCATCGACGCAGGCCATGTCCAGGGCTACGGGGTCAAAGGAGGCAAACATGCCCACATTGGGGATGATTGGTATGTCATTTTCCGAGTGACAGTCGCAGTTAGGGGAAACATCCATAACAAGGCTGATATGAAAGCTGGGGCGGTCCTTAAGGATTGCCTGGGAGTATTCTGCGATCTTACGGTTTAAGATATCATTGGATTCATCGAAATCCGATTCCACCGCATCCACCGGGCAGACTCCGATGCAGCGTCCGCAGCCGACACAGCGATTGTGGTCAATGAAAGCTTTCTTTTCCGGAAAGGAGATGGCGCCGTGAGCGCAGTTCTTTTCACAGGCATGGCAGCTGATGCAGCTTTCTGTGATTACATGGGGCTTCCCGGAATTGTGCATTTCCATTTTTCCGGCGCGGGAGCCGCAGCCCATTCCGATATTCTTTAAAGCTCCGCCAAAGCCGGTGCTCTCATGGCCCTTGAAATGGGTGAGGGAGATAAAAATATCCGCATCCATGATGGCGCGTCCGATCTTTGCTTCCTTTATATATTCTCCGTCAATGGGGACCAGAAGCTCATCCGTTCCTTTCAAGCCGTCGGCGATTAAAACATGGCATCCCGTGGAAAATGGGGAAAAGCCGTTTTCATAGGCTGTGTCTAAGTGATCCAGAGCATTTTTGCGGCTTCCTACATATAGGGTGTTGCAGTCCGTTAAAAATGGCTTTCCTCCCTGGGCTTTTACAAGATCCACCACTGCTTTTGCATAGTTGGGGCGGATGAACGATAAGTTGCCAAGCTCACCGAAATGTATTTTGATCGCCGCATATTTGTTCTGAAAGTCAATTTTGTCCGTCATTCCGGCGGTTTTTATAAGCCTTTTAAGCTTTTGGGGAAGGTTTTCCTGGAAAGTAGTATGAAAGCTCGTGTAATAAACCTTTGATTTTTCCATAACGGTCTCCTTTTTGAGAATTTTTATTATCTTTGTAATTATACTGTAAATAAAAGGAGATTTCAAGCTGCTTTTGAGGCGGAGCAAAGTATTGCAAGAAAAAGGGACAGGCGGTATAATTAGAAAGATACCCGAAATGAATCAGCAGCATGGAGGTGCGAGGGATGAAAAGAATCAGGGGAATGCTACGGATTATATTTGGCAGAACGACTTTTGCGGTCGTTTCTCTTATGATTCAGGTCGTTATTCTAATTGGGGGTTACCGCTTTTTAAATCATTATATTGCATATTTTTATGGCGGTTTTACATTGCTCAGCGCGCTGGTGATCATCAATATTCTGAATAAAGAAGAGAATCCCAGCTTTAAAATGGCCTGGATGGTGCCGGTCGCAGCCGTTCCCGTATTCGGAACTCTTTTTTATCTGTTTGTGGAGTTTCAGGTCATAGGGAAGCTGATGGATAAAAAGCTGCGGATCAATATGGAAAACACGGAAAGGTATATGGCTCAGGATCCACGTGTCATGGAAAGCCTGTCCAGGATCAGCAGGCGAAATGCAAATCTGGCCTATTACATAAAGAATTCCGGCCATTATCCGGCTTATACCAAGACCAATGTGAAATATTTCCCCTTGGGAGAAGCCGTGTTTGAAGCGATGAAGAAAGAGCTGGAGAGCGCAGAGCATTTTATCTTCATGGAATTTTTTATCGTGGAACAGGGGGAAATGTGGGGGGAAATCCTGGAGATTCTGGAGCGGAAAGCAAAGGAGGGGGTGGAGGTCCGTTTTCTGTATGACGGAATGTGCTCTCTGGCGCTTCTTCCCTACAGCTATCCAAAGGAATTGGAGAAAAAGGGCATTAAGGCAAAGATGTTTTCTCCTATTAAGCCGGTTCTTACCACTTATCAGAACAACCGGGACCACAGGAAAATCCTGGTGGTGGATGGCCATACAGCTTTTACGGGGGGCGTGAATCTGGCGGATGAGTACATTAACCGGCGGGTCCGCTTCGGTCACTGGAAAGATACCGGGATCATGTTAAAGGGGGATGCGGTCACCAGCTTTACCATGATGTTTTTGCAGATGTGGAATATTTCTGAAAAAGAGCCGGAGGATTACGGGAAATATTTAAGGGATCCGGAGTATTTTTATCCGCCGGAGCTGAATATGGAAGGGTATGTGATTCCCTATGGGGACAATCCTCTGGACCAGGAGGCGCTGGGAGAGCAGGTTTACCTGGATATCATCAATTCCGCCCGCCATTATGTGCATATAATGACTCCGTATCTGATCCTGAATTTTGAAATGGTTCAGGCCCTTACCTTTGCTGCCAAGCGGGGAGTTGAGATCATTATCATCATGCCCCGTATACCGGATAAGGTATACGCCTTTCTTCTTGCCAAGTCCCACTATGAGGAACTGATAAGGGCAGGAGTCCAGATCTGTCAGTATGTGCCTGGATTTGTCCATGCGAAGGTCTTTACCGCCGATGATACCAGGGCTGTGGTGGGGACCATTAATCTGGATTTCCGCAGCCTCTATCTTCATTTTGAATGTGCGGCTTATCTGTATCGGAACGAGGTCATAGGGGATATTGAACGGGATTTTCAGAATACGCTGACGGAGTGCCGGAGAGTGACTCTGGAGGACTGCAGGAATTATCCGTGGTATGAAAGGTTTGCAGGCAGGGCATTAAGGCTGTTTGCACCGCTTATGTAGGACGGCTTTTATGATGTCTCAGTAAGAAATGGGGCTGCCGCGCCAGCGTGGCAGCCCCATTTCATTTGGAAATCTTTAGATCTTGAGCCAGTAATAACTAGGTGGTAACTTCGAGGATAACCAGGCTTGCAATAGTAGGGGTAGCACCGTAGCTTACGGCGAAACCGGTAGTATTGACAAGAGAGAGCGTAACAGGTGCTACGTTCACAGTTACGAGAGCGATTCCGTTTAACTGGCCTGTAACGATTGGTGAACTTGCAGGTACATTGTTTCCGGTACTTGACTGCAGCGTAAATTCTACATAAGTGGATGGGCCTGCACCGTCTGTAGATACCCACCAGGATACATAGTAATTTCCGGGTGCACTGAGTGTAATTATTCCAGTTGCCGTATCGTAAGAAATATTAGTGCTTTGATCATTTGAAATATTAAAGAGGACAGGGGAACCATTGGCTACTGAAGTACCAAGGTTGAGTCCCAGCTGAATGCCTCTTAACAGTCCGCCAGGTCCGGCAGGTCCGGTAGGCCCAGTCGGTCCAATTGGTCCCTGAGGTCCGGTTGGTCCCTCGGCACCGGTAGCGCCAGTTGCACCAGTCGGTCCAGTCGGTCCAATTGGTCCCTGAGCGCCAGTCGCACCAGTTGCGCCAGTTGCGCCAGTTGCGCCAGTCGGTCCAGTTGGTCCGGTTGGTCCCTGAGCGCCGGTAGCGCCGGTAGCACCAGTTGCGCCAGTCGGTCCAGTTGGTCCGGTTGGTCCCTGAGCGCCGGTAGCACCAGTAGCACCCTGAGGTCCAGTTGGTC
>JAEZFK010000026.1 GCA_023437715.1 Bacillota bacterium
AGGATGAAACTGGCTCCGAAAAATGTTTGTAAAGGAAAAACCATACTTTTCCTTTATATAGATTTGTAACACATAAACCAACATGTAGACGGATTAAGTATGGAAATTCGATTTACAATTGAGGGGTGAAAGAAAAATACAAGGTGGAATACCTCTGTGAATTTTAGGAATGGTTAAAAGAAAATATGGTTGAAAAAATATTATCGGAAAGGGAGATACAATGAAATATTCATTATTTACAGTCAGCGTTCCGGAAATGACTCCGGAACAGGCCTTGGAGAAAATGAGGGAATACGGATATGACGGTGTGGACTGGCGGGTGGCGGATCTGCCGGCTGACCCGGAGATCTTAGAGGAGGCACCCTCCTATTGGAGAAACAATTACTGTACCATTGATGCCGCCGCGGTTGAGGAAAAAGCGGAGGAAATCAAGCAGCTTTCTGAAAAGTACGGCATATCCATCAATTGCCTGGCTACTTATTTAAAGTGCACCGACAGTGAGGAAAAAATCCGCCGCTCCCTGGCCGGGGCAAAGCGGATGGGCTGCGGACGAATCCGTGTCAACGCCCCGGGCTATGACAAGAAGCGGACTTACGGCGAATTGTATGAGGAAGCAAAGGACGGCTTTGAACGGGTGGAAAGGCTTGCCAGGGAGTACGGCGTTAAGGTTGATTTTGAGATGCACATGGGAACCATTGTTCCCTCCGCCAGCGCGGCTTACCGCCTGGCTTCCAATTTCGATCCCCGCTATATCGGCGTCATCTATGACACAGGGAATATTATTTATGAAGGCCTGGAAGACTATAAGATGGCATTGGAGATTCTTGGACCCTATCTGGATCTGGTGCATGTTAAAAATGCAAGGTGGGAGAAAAAGGAAGTGGACGGAAAGGAAAAGTTCGCTCCGGGCTGGGCTTCTTTAACAGCGGGCTATGCTGATTTTGAGGAATTTTTCAAGGCTTTAAAGGCCGTTGGCTATGACGGATACATAACCTTTGAGGACTTCTCTTCTGACGAGAGCTCAGAAGAAAAGCTGAGGGGGAATATTTCCTATATTAAGGGCATCATAAATGCCGTAAATGCAATGGATGAAAAGACGGAGGCAGAAGCATGATAAGGACTTTCCAAACGAACCGGATCAGAAAAACACAGGAATTAAGCGGAAGCCTATGGAACTTTTCACCCTGCGAAGGAGCGTATAAGGAAAAGGTATACCAGGCGGCTGTGCCCTGCTGCTGGGAATCCATTCCTGATTTTTCCAGCTACCGGGGAACGGGTCGGTTCTCCAAAACCATAGAAGGGGAGGGAAACCTCCGGCTGGTATTTAAGGGAGTGAGCCACACGGCTACAGTATGCCTTGACGGAAAGACCGTGGGAGAGCATTACAATGCGTATACGCCATTCTCCGTTGTTCTTAAAGGAGTGACAGAAGGAAGCCATCTGCTGGAGGTGTATGCGGATAATTCTTTCAGTGAAAAGAGCGCTCTTCACGTGCCCAATGACTATATGAGCTATGGCGGGATCACCAGAGGAGTAGTGCTTGAAAGGCTGGGAGATGCTTTTATTGAAAGCATTCATGCAATTCCAAAGCGGGAAGAAACAGGCTGGAGCACAAGGGTTTCGGTGAAGATAAAGAGTTTTTCAGAGAAAGAAAAGGCTTATGGCTTAAGGCTGGAGCTTAACGGGCAGAAGACTATCCTTGAAAATGTTACGGTGCCCGCCGGCGGAGAAGTGATTGAGGAACTGGAAATCTTCCCAGGAGAGGTGGAAAGCTGGGAGATTGAAAATCCGCGGCTCTATGAGATAAGGGCTGTCCTCCTGGAGAATGACCAGGAAATGGACGATCTGATTGACCGGATCGGCTACAGAGACGTAACGGTAAGCGGACAGGATATTCTTCTCAACGGAAAAAAGCTGAGAATCAAGGGCTTCTGCCGCCATGAGGATCATCCAATGTTCGGCTGCGCCCTCCCGTTTGCCGCCATACAGCAGGATCTGATGACTGCAAAGGATCTGGGAGCCAATTCCATCCGGACCTCCCATTATCCCAATGACGAGCTTTTCCTGGATTTGTGCGATGAGCAGGGGATTCTGGTATGGGAGGAAAACCACGCCAGAGGCCTTAGCCTGGAACAGATGGAGAATCCCTGTTTTGAGGAGCAGGCGGAAAACTGCATCAGGGAAATGATAGACGCCCATATCAATCATCCGTCCATCATCATCTGGGGAATCTTAAACGAATGCGCCAGCGAAACGGAATATGGTTATGAGTGCTATAAAAAACAGTATGACTTAATCCATGCCATGGATGTCTCAAGGCCCAGGTCCTCTGCAAGCTGCAAGTTCAAAACGGACATCTGCCTGGGACTTCCGGAAATCGTATCCTACAATCTCTATCCTCAATGGTACCACGATACGCCTGCAGGGGAATATGTGAAGGACATATATAACTGGGTCCAGACCGGAAGCGAGGGAAGGGGGAAGCCTTTCCTTGTGACGGAAATCGGCGCAGGAGCCATTTACGGCTACCGGACGCCCACACAGTGCAAGTGGTCGGAGGAATACCAGGCCAGGGCATTGGAGGATCAGATCACGGCAGTGCTGGGACATGAGGAGATAAGCGGAATTTATATCTGGCAGTTCTGCGATATCAGGGTCAGCGAGGAATGGTTTTATAACAGGCCCCGTACCATGAATAATAAGGGAATTGTGGATGAATACCGGAGACATAAGCTGTCCTATGAGGTGGTGAAGCGCCTTTTCCATTCCTATGAGAATTACAGGCAGGAAATTTAGTGGGTTATTGAGAAATACTTTCAGAAAAAACAGTTGCAATTTAAGTTAGTTTATGCTAACATAATATCAGTTAGCACACACTAACTACATGTGAATATTCTATACATCAGACTAACCCTCTGAAAATGTCTTTCATTGAACCGTGAAAGATCATGACTCCTGAAAAAGGCTGTTCCTTGTTACCGCATGACAAGGAACAGCCCCTTTTTTATTATTCCACAACTTCGATTCCCCGGTTTTTTGCAGCTTCGCGGACGGCTTCTTCCGGTATCATCAGCATTGCTGTTCTCCTGCACCTGCCGCCGGAATCAGCGGTGGTCATGATAATGCCTGTGATTTGCCCCTTCATGAGAATGGTAATACTCATCCACCAGGTTGACTCTTTTCAGCAGAGGGATGTCCTCCAGCAATTCCTCTGTAGGCCGGTCTGCGGCAATGGTATGGGTCTCATCAAAAAGAACGGCTCTTTTTGAAAGCTCCTGCACCAGCTCAAGGTTGTGGGTGGAGGTGATAAGGGTCTTTCCGGCCTGGTTCAGTTCTTCTAAGAAGCCCACCAGCCACCGTTGGGTTTTGGGGTCCAGGCCGTTCATGGGCTCGTCCAGCACAAGCACCTCAGGGTTAAGGGACAGGACGCAGGCAATTGCCACCTTGCGCTTTTCTCCCCCGCTTAAATGGTAGGGAACCCGGTCCTTAAAATCCCGGATGCCCAATAAATCCAGGCAGTCCAGCACTCTTTTTTCCACTTCCCCTTCCTCAAAGCCCATCTGCCTCGGGCCGAAGGCAATTTCGTCATAGACATTGGAACAGAAAAGCTGGGAATCGGAATTCTGAAATACAAAGCCGATCTTCTGGTGAAGAAGCTTGGCAAATTTGTCATCCTTAAGCTTTTGGCGGGTAATGGCTTCCTGATCGAGAAGGTAGGTGCCGCTGTCAGGAGAGATAAGGCCGTTTATCAGCTTTAAAAGGGTGGATTTTCCGCTGCCGTTAGGCCCCATCAGGGCCACGGCCTCCCCCTTTTTTATTTGAAGATTAATATTGTCCAGGGCTGTTCCGTTTTCATAGGAATAGGAGACGTTTTGCAGTTCAATCATGGGTATCCTCCGGCTGCATTCTGGCAGCTTAAAGCAGTGAAAGGAATAAAAGAACGATTCCTATGTTCAGTATGATATATGCCAAATCGGGGGCAGTGAGCTTAAACCTGCCGTAAACCCGGTATTCCCCCGTAAAGCCCCTGCATTCCATGGCGTAATACATGTCCTCAGCCATTTCCTTTGATTTGACGAACATGGTTCCTGCAATTCCCGACAGGGAGGAGTATTTGTTCCTGTTTTTGCCGACGGACCTTAATTTCAGGGCATAGAGCATGTTTAAGGTGAAATCCCCAAGCATGACGATGTATTTCATGGTAATGTCCAGGACCAGAATAAAGATATCCGGAACAAAGAAAACCTTCAGGGCCCCGGTGATATCGCTCCACTTGGAGGTATGGGTGAGTATGGAGACCGCCGTAATGGAAGCAAATACCTTGACGGTAATCATCACGGCGCTGTAGCTGTATCCCCAAAGAAGGGAAGGCACCATGATGAGAAAGGTAAAGAAAGCCATGAGGAAGCTTGGCTTTGTGACTCTTATAATGGTTTTTCCGTCCAGAAGGCTCAGAATCAAAAGCAGATATACATTGGCAGCCAGGACAAAGGAAAAGCTTTTTGCAAGGGACAGAAGCAGGACGAACAGAAAGGTGAAAGAAACCTTCAGGGTCACATTGACCGAATACCTTGGTTTGTTCCGGAACTCCTGCATTTTTATTCTTGAAATGACCTGGAATAAAGACAGGATACTTTTGTTTACAAAAGTATCCTTATCAGCCTGAGGGGTATAATTTTCTTCTTTTAACAGCCATTCCGGCATATGAAGCTCTTGGTTTTTATGATTTTCCAATTTTATTTCCAGCCTTGTCTTTTATTAAAGCGCCTATAATTTTAAAGAAAATAATCAGGATTGCGGCTCCCGCAACAGCGGACAGTATGTAACCTGTAATCTCCGGCATCCCGTTTACGGCATAGTCCGGCATAACCGCCTCAAAGCGGAAGCCGTCTGCCATTCCCTTTGGCACATAGCCGAGAATATTGCCTCCGGAGACCACGTCTCCGATTTCTTCCGCCCCCCATTCTCCCCAGGCTGTGCCTGTAGCCAGAAGTCCCAGAGGGGTGAGGCAGATTAATGCAAGTATGAGGCCGTAAACAGCCTTTGTTTTCTTCCTTGCTCCCTCATATAAGGTGCCGGGAGAGATCTTTTTAATAAAGGCCGCCACAGCCACGGTAAAGGCCGCTTCCACAATGCCTGCCACCAGAAGGTGGGGAATCGTCATGGCCGGTATGGATACGGACAGGGAATAAGGGCAGTATAAAGGCTGCCCCGCCCCGTCATGAAACAGCAGGGGCTGCAGGCCGAACTCGATGGCCGCTAATAAGGCCGCTCCGTTGATGCCCACGTAAGCGCCAAGGGCCATTCCCACGTATTCTCCGTTTTCCGTTTTCGCCCGGTCCTTGACGAGACGGTATATGTAATATCCAAGAAAGGGGAGAACAAAAGCCATGTTAAAGCAGTTGGCCCCAAAGGCCAGTATGCCTCCGTCACCGAAGAGAAGAGCCTGAATTAAAAGAGCTACCGTAACGCTGATGCAGGCGGCATAGGGCCCCAGAAGAATGGCAAGAAGGGTTCCGCCTACTGCATGCCCCGTGGTTCCGCCGGGAAGGGGCACATTAAACATCATGAACAGGAAAGAAAAAGCAGCTCCTATACCAAGAAGGGGAATCTTTTCTCTGGATATTTCCTCTTTTACCTTTTTCACTGATTTTGTCCATACGGGAACCATGGCCGTGCCCATGACCGCACAGGTGGCCGGACTTAAATAATTGTCAGGGATATGCATGCTTTTGTCATCCTTTCAGAATTAAGACTTTAGATGTAATTATACCGGAGTTTTTCTCCCTGGCAAGCCTGGAATGGGGATATAAAATAAAATATGTATTTATTGGAAAATCAGCAGATGTTTGGGGTATTATTTGTCTTAGTTCATGAGCCATAAAAAGAAACATATCCCCCGGATGGGGATAGAAGAGGCAATAAAGCCTGTGATTATTTGATGAAGCTGTCGATGGCCTTATTTAAGTTTTCAATGGCTTCGTGGTCGCCGGATTCCACGGCTTCCACAATACAATGGTCCAGATGATCCTTTAAAATGACCTTGCCCGTATTGTTTAAAGCGGCAATGACGGCGGAAAGCTGGATCAAGACCTCGCTGCAGTCCCTTCCGTCCTCTACCATGCGGCGGACGGAATTTAGGTGGCCGCTGGCCCTGGATAGACGGTCCAGAATCGATTTTGTGTTCTGGTGGGAATGGGTGTGCTCCGGCTGGGAATCATGGCGGTGGGTATATTCTGTGCCATCGGATGAAAGATGGGTGTGGGTTTTTCCTGTTTTCAAAGCGTCATATCCTCCTGAAAGTATAGTGGGTGTTTTCTATATTATACAGCATGGGAACAGATATGAGAAGCCTTTTACAGGCAGCCCCGGCCTGTTTCCCGGAATAATTGCAAATTCCGCCTAGCCGGTCCGGAGCATTTCCTGTATAATGGGAGAAAAACAGCCCGCCGGAGGAATCCGGGGGCAAATAACAGGAGGTATGTTTTATGGCAGGCATGAATTGCCATTATTATAGCTTTACATTAAAGCAGTCGGTGGATATTAACGTGATCATCCCCACCCCTGAGGGAAACGAGCAGATCACCAGCCAGGAGGTCCAAAAGTCCTTTCCCTATGAAAAGGGGCTTCCGGTGTTATACCTGCTCCACGGCGCTTACGGGGACTACAGCTCCTGGCTGCGCTATTCAAGCATCGAGCGCTACGCCCAGAGGCATTGCTGTGCGGTGGTCATGGCCTCCGCGGAAAACAGCTTTTATCAGAATATGCACTGCGGAAAGCAGTACCTCACCTTTTTTACGGAGGAGCTTCCGGCCTTTATCAGAAGCGTATTCCCTGTGTCCAAAAGGCGGGAGGATACCTTTACGGCAGGCCTTTCCATGGGCGGCTATGGGGCCTGGTTTCTGGCCCTTTCAAGGCCGGACCTTTATGCAAAAGCCGCCAGTCTGTCAGGAGCGGTTGATATTGCAATGACCTACGAGGCGACCATAAGAGGCATATATGACGGGCCCTTTCCCTGGGACGAGATTTTTAAAGACCCCAAACAGATTTCAGGAAGCGATGGGGATTTACTGACCCTTTATGACCGGTGTGCGGCAGCGGGAAATGTTCCCCAGCTTTACAGCGCCTGCGGAACAGAGGATTTTGTTTATGAAATGAACCGGCAGATGAAAGCCAGGCTGGAAGAAAAAGGCGCGGCCATTGTTTATGAGGAGGGAGAAGGAGGCCATACCTGGGATTTCTGGGACCAGTATATCCAGAAAGCCTTAAAATGGATGCTTCCTTTATAAACCTTATGAATATAAATGAGAAATCTTTTCGGCAAGGTATCTTGATTTTTGGCCTGCCCTGTGCTAGAATACAAATAGTTAGTTGAAGCTAACTCGTGTGAATATTCTAACATCAGATTAACCCTCTGATAACATCCTTCATTTGACCCGTGAGGGATCATGACTCCTACGAAAAAGCCGTTGCTGTTACCGCATGACAGAAACGGCTTTTTTGGTGCGCGGGCCGAGGTTGTAATAACCGTTCCAATACGCTATAATTGGGAGAGAATTGCAAAACTGGAGGAATTTCATGAAATCTTTAATTATAGCAGAAAAGCCGTCCGTAGCCAGGGACATTGCCCGGGTGCTGCGCTGCGGAAAGAATTTAAACGGAGCCATAGAAGGGGAAAAATACGTGGTAACCTGGGGCCTGGGCCATTTAGTCACACTGGCAGACCCGGAGGACTACGACCCCAAATATAAGGAATGGAAGATGGAGGATCTTCCAATGATGCCGGACCGGTTTAAGCTTGAGGTTATTAAGCAGACGGGAAAGCAGTATCAGGCGGTAAAGGCCCAGCTTCACAGAGGCGATGTGGGTGAGGTCATCATAGCCACGGACGCCGGGCGGGAAGGGGAGCTGGTGGCAAGGCTGATCCTGGAGAAAGCAGGAAATAAGAAGCCTGCAAAAAGGCTGTGGATTTCCTCTGTTACGGACAAGGCCATAAAAGAAGGCTTTTCCAAATTAAAGGACGGCCGGGAATACGACAATCTATACGATGCAGCCATGTGCCGGGCCGAGGCGGACTGGCTGGTGGGAATTAACGCCACCAGGGCCTTAACCTGCAAGTACAACGCCCAGCTCAGCTGCGGCCGCGTCCAGACCCCTACCCTGGCCATTATTGCAGCCAGAGAGGAAGAAATCAAAAGCTTTGTCCCAAAGCCATTTTTCGGCATTACGGCAAAATGCGGAAAGCCTGCCGTCACCTTTACCTGGCGGGATGAGAAATCAAAGAGCTTCCGCTCCTTTGACCGGGACCGGGTGGAAGCGCTTTTAAATAGGATGAAGTCTGAAAAAGAAGCCCTTGTCACAGAGGTGAAAAGCACGCCGAAAAAGGCTGACTCTCCCCAGCTCTATGATCTGACAGAGCTTCAGAGGGAAGCAAACCGCCGCTTTAATTACTCCGCAAAAGAGACCCTAAACATCATGCAGCGGCTTTACGAAAACCATAAGGTTCTGACCTATCCCAGAACAGATTCCAGATACTTAAGCTCTGATATCGTCCCCTCCATCAAGGAAAGGCTGGAGGCCTGCGGCGTAGGTCCCTACCGGAAGCTGGCCGGAAGGCTGGCCAATAAAAAGATCGAGGGAAAGCCGTCCTTCGTGGATGATAAAAAGGTAACGGACCATCACGCCATCATTCCTACGGAGCAGTTTGTCCAGCTTGACCACATGACCGTGGATGAGAGAAAGATCTACGACCTGGTGGTCCGCAGGTTTCTGGCTGTCCTGTATCCGCCCTTTGAGTATGAGCAGACGGAACTGACCGTGGAAATGGGGGGAGAAACTCTTGTTGCCAGAGGCAAAACCGTGAAGGCCCTGGGCTGGAAGGAAGTATATGAAAGCCAGGAGGAGGAAGACGAAGAACAGGAGATAAAGGAACAGAGCCTGCCTTCCATGAAAAAAGGGGACCGGCTCACAGACCTTTCCCTGACCATGACAGAGGGAAAGACAAAGCCGCCTGCTCCCTTTAACGAAGCCACTCTCCTTTCCGCCATGGAAAATCCCATTTCCTATATGGGAACAAAGGACCGGGATATGGCGAAAACACTTGGAGAAACCGGAGGCCTGGGAACGGTTGCTACGAGAGCGGATATCATCGAAAAGCTTTTCTCCAGCTTTCTCTTAGAAAAGAGGGGCAAGGACATCTTCTTAACCTCCAAGGCAAAGCAGCTTCTAAACCTGGTGCCTGAGGATTTAAAAAAGCCGGAGCTGACGGCCCGGTGGGAAATGAGGCTGTCCGAAATTGCAGCCGGAAAGTTAAAACGCGGAGCGTTTATGAAAGACATACGCCTGTATTCCCAGGACTTGATCCATCAGATCAAGGCCGGGGAAGGAAGCTTTAACCATGACAATCTGACCAACACCAGATGCCCGGTCTGCGGAAGGCGGATGCTGGCGGTCAAGGGTAAAAACAGTGAGATGCTGGTCTGCCAGGACAGGGAATGCGGCCATCGGGAGGTGGTTTCTAAAACCAGCAACGCCCGGTGTCCGGTCTGCCACAAGAAGCTGGAGCTTAAGGGAAAAGGGGACGGCCAGATCTTTGTCTGCAAATGCGGATACAAGGAAAAGCTGTCCGCCTTTAAGGAACGGCGGACCAAGGAAGGGGCAGGCGTATCCAAAAAGGATGTGGCAAGGTATTTGAACCAGCAGAAAAAGGAAACGCAGGAGCCCATCAATTCGGCTTTTGCAGACGCTTTTGCAAAGCTGAACTTAGGAAATGATGAGGATTAAACGTCTTTTCAGACATGGGGCCCTGCCTTAAAGGTTTTCTCCTGAGTTCATAAAAAATCAACCGGAAAAGATATATTTTCCACTGGACAGTTTTCGGCGCATCTGCTACTATGATAAAAATAAATAACGCCAATGCGTTGAAAAGGAATAGTATCTGCAGACTGGTTTCAGAAAGTTGCTGGTTGATGCGAAGCAATAGAAAGAAAGCAGAGAACTCGCCTTTGAGCAGCCTCGGTCAAATCCCCAACAGCCGGTATGGCCTTAAGGAGAGTAGCCGGGGACGGAGAACCCACCGTTATAAGGGGAGGATATAAGGCATTTATGCCCGTATCCGGATAAGTGCATGATGATATTTTATTATCATGAAATCGGAGTGGTACCGCGTAAGATCAAGTCTTTCGTCTTCCTGGCAGATTGCCGGAGACGAAGGGCTTTTTTTATTTATAAAAAAGGAGGAGCAAACCATGTTCAACTATCAGAAATATGAAAAGAAGTTCTTTTTGCCGCCGTCCCTTTCCTATGACTGGGTCAAAAAAGAGGCAATAGAAAAGGCCCCCACATGGTGCAGCGTGGATTTGAGGGACGGCAATCAGGCATTGCCTGTACCCATGACCTTAAAGGAAAAGCTGGAGATGTACCGCCTGCTTTTGGACATCGGCTTTAAAGAAATCGAAGTGGCGTTTCCGGCTGCCTCGGATACTGACTTTAACTTCCTGCGGACATTGATTGAAAATAAGATGATACCGCAGGATGTGACGGTTCAGGTCATCACCCAGGCGAGAGAGCACATTATCCGCAGGACCTTCGAAGCCCTGGACGGCGTTCCGAGAGCCATTGTCCACCTTTATAATTCCACGTCAGAATCCCAGCGCAGACAGGTGTTCCGTAAATCAAAGGAGGAAGTGAAGCAGATTGCGGTGGATGGGGCCATTTTATTCAAGAAGCTGGCGGAAAAAACAAGAGGCGACCTCTGTTTCCAGTACAGCCCGGAAAGCTTCCCGGGAACAGAGGTGGATTACGCCCTTGATATCTGCAACAGCGTTTTAGAGGTCTGGAAGCCCACCCCCGGCCATAAGGCAATCATCAATATTCCAACAACCGTTGAAAACGCCATGCCCCACGTCTATGCCGGCCAGCTGGAATATATAAATAAGAACTTATCTGACAGGGATTCAGTGGTTTTGTCCATCCATCCCCACAATGACCGGGGCTGCGGCGTATGCGACGCGGAATTCGGAATGCTGGCAGGTGCGGAGCGGGTGGAAGGAACCCTTTTCGGAAATGGGGAACGGACCGGAAATGTGGACCTGATTACCGTTGCCATGAACCTCTATTCCCAGGGCGTTGATCCAAAACTGAATTTTGAGAAAATGGACGAAATCTGCAGGGCCTACGAGGAGCTGACTAAAATGACGGTGCCCGAAAGACAGCCCTACTCCGGCTCTCTTGTATTTACGGCATTTTCCGGCTCCCATCAGGACGCCATTTCCAAGGGCATGAAATACCGGGAAGAGAAACAGACGGAGAAATGGGATGTACCCTATCTTCCAGTGGACCCGGCTGATCTGGGAAGAAACTACGAAACCGATGTAATCCGCATCAACAGCCAGTCAGGAAAAGGCGGAGTGGGATACATACTCCAAAACAGCTATGGCATCCGCCTGCCCTATAAGATGAATGAGGAGTTAGGATACTTAACGAAGCGGAAATCGGATGAAACCAGCAGGGAGCTAACGGCAGAAAATATTTATGAGATATTCCGGAAAGAATACCTGGATTACTTCCCGGCATTCCGCATTGCTGATGTTGCGTTCAGCTCCGGCGGAAAGCACCGGGCGGCATTGACCATTTTAAAAGGCGGGGAAAAGATATCCGTAAAAGGAGAAGGTACAGGAGGCCTTGATGCGGTCAGCAATGCCCTGAAAGACTATTTCGGCCTGGATTATGATCTGGAGGTTTATGAGGAGCGTTCCATGGGTAAAAGCTCATCGGCCCAGGCCTCCGCATATATCGGGATTTCCCGGAAGGGGCAGTTTTTCTGGGGAGCCGGAGTGGATAAGGACATTATGAGAGCTTCCGTCCATGCCCTGGCTGTTGCCGTCAACAGACTGGGGGCGTTTTAGCCGGATGAGGGAAGTAAAATTGGAAATAAGCCAAGTGATGGAGCATTTAAGAGAATTCAGCGAAAAAGAGCTGTTTTACCGGCAGTACGGGAGAATAAAAGACCATAAGGAGTTTGAACAGGAAGCCTCCATGTGGACGGACCCGGAAAAAGCCATTGAAGCAGGAAAATACAGCCGGTTTATGCCTCATCTTCCGGCTGTCCATGATTTTTTTGAAATCATCTATGTTTTGGAAAATCATATGCCTGTTGACCTTGGAGAAACAGCCGTCACCTTAAAAACCGGTGACGTCTGCTTCCTCCCTCCCGGCATGGGCCACTGTCCCAGGGTTATGGAAAATACAATTGCGCTGCAGGTCATCATCAGGAAAAGCACCTTTCACAAGGAATTTTTTAAATCCTTAAAAGGAAACAACATTATTTCCGGCTTTTTCTTAAATGCCCTGTATGTCCGGGAAAACAGCAGCGTCCTGCTTTTTCACACAAGGAACCAGGAGATCAGGGAAACTTTTCTGCGCCTGTACCAGGAAAATTACAACCAATGCCCCTGCTATACCCTTATGATGAACAGCCTTTTTGAAATCCTGCTATGCCTTTTGCAAAGATGCGATCCCTCTGACATGGAATTTCTTGAAGCGGAGCCGTATACGGATGCCCGGATCATTCAGATTCTCCAATTCATCCAAAGCAACTGCGAAACAGTCACCATTGGGGAGCTGGCGGAAGAGTTTCACCTGTCACATACCTATTTATCCAGATACATCGCAGGCAGAACCGGAAAGCCCTTCCGTACTATCCTGCAGGAAATAAGGCTTGAAAAGGCCTGTGACATGCTGCACGCCAGCGATCTTAAGGTAGAGGATATTTCCGCTTCCGTGGGGTATCAGAATGTGGAGCATTTTATACGGCTGTTCAAAAAGAAATACCATAAAACCCCCAATCAATACCGGATGAGCCGGTGAAGGATGTCCTGTTTAACCACCCCAGGGACCCTGCCGGGCCAGGAAATTTCTTGGAATTTTATAAAACTCTTGACTGCACATATACTGTACAGTTTATAATTTCCATTATACCGGATCACCTTTGCTGCCATATTGCAGGTATTCGGAACGCTTCTGGTTCCGTCGGGCATTGCCAAAAAGGATGAGACAGCCGGTTTTCATCGCCCGGTTCTATGGAAAAAACAGCCGGTGTATGATCTGAGTAAAAATTTAGTAAAATTTTACTTTCCTTATTGACGATGGAAAGAAGGACAATTATAATGAAAATGGAAAGGTGAGGATATGAAGTATGGCTACAATTAAGGAGATTTCCCAGCTTGCGGAGGTATCCATTGCAACGGTTTCTCGTGTGCTGAATCAGGATGACACCATTGTGGTGAGTCCGGAAGTGAAAAAGAGAATATTTAAGATTGCCCATCAGCTGAAATATGTCCCACCCAGAAGGCGTCATGCGCAGAAGGAGACAGGTATTGTCATAGGAGTGGCGGACTGGCATATCATCCGCAAGGACAGGACCAATATCAGGCTTTCTTCCCTGGACTTAATCGCAAAGTCCATGTCAGGGAAGAATGAGGTGCGGTTTGAGCGTATGGATAAAAGCGAACCCGGACAGTATGACGGGATTATCGCTTTCGGTGTTTTTTCCGAGGAGGAGATGGAACGGCTGCGGATGCAGAGCTATTCCATTGTATTCATCAATTCTGATCCCAAGGATTATGAGTACGACAGCATTGTCATGGATTTTAACAAGGGAATCCAGGAAATGCTGGACTATCTCATGGAGCGGAAAAAATACTGCAGCGTAGGCTATATCGGCGGTCTTTACGAGGAAGGACAGGTGAAGATCGGCTACCGGAGGCTTTCCGGGATCAAGTCCACGTTTATCCAGAGAGGTTATTATGAGGAGGAAAATTTCTTCATAGGCCAGATCAGCCGGGAAAGCGGCTATGAGCTGGCAAAGCAGGCCATTGAATCCGGCCGTCTGCCTGAGGCAGTGCTCATAGGAAGCGAGGAAGTGGCGGAAGGGGCCTTAGAGGCATTCCAGGATGCGGGGCTTCGGGTTCCCAAGGATGTGGCAGTGGTCATTTACAAGGATATCGAGACCCTGGAATCCAAATGGCCCACCTACACAAAGGTGCGGATGTTCCCGGACATCGTCTGGCAGACCGCCATCAAGCTCTTGCTGGAGCAGATCCAGGAAGGCCGCAAGGACAATATGACCATCTATCTCCCTACAAAGCTGGAGGTCGGCGACAGCGCATAACGGCCCATGATCCAAGGAACTGATGAATCACACGAAAAGGAGAGCAGTATGAAAAAAACAGTATCTGTATTAATGGCAGCAGCACTCTGCGGGGCAATGATCGGCGGATGCTCCGGCAGCCAAAAGGCAGCAGCCACAACAGCAGGAAACGAAGCAGCTGCCACAGCGGCAGGCGGGGCAGCTGCGGA
Source organism: Bacillota bacterium (assembly GCA_023437715.1). Taxonomy (GTDB): domain Bacteria; phylum Bacillota; class Clostridia; order Lachnospirales; family Lachnospiraceae; genus Lacrimispora. Next base: position 14,359 of record JAEZFK010000026.1, read on the forward strand.
TACAACGGCAGCTAAGGCCGAAAACAAGAAAATCGACAAGCTGAACGTTTACTTTGTTCCATCCAGAGAACCGGAAGAGATCGTAACCGCAACAGAGCCCTTAAAGGATATGTTAAAGACGGAGCTGGGAAAGGAAGGCTATGACATCGGCGAAGTTGTCATCACGGTGGGAACCAGCTATGAAGCGGTTGGAGAAGCACTTTCTGCAGGCACTGCGGATATCGGCCTCATTCCCGGAGGAACCTATGTCCTTTACGATGACGGCGCAGACGTGATCCTCACAGCAACCAGAGACGGCCTCAGCAAGAATTCCGATTCCCCCAAGGACTGGAACGACGGAAAGGCCACAGATGCCACCACAGACCAGGCTACCTCATACAGGGCTCTTATCATTGCAGGACCATCTGAAAAAGGAAAAGAACTGGGAGCAAAGGTAAACAACGGCGAAGCCCTTACCTTTGAGGATTTAGACGGAGCAAACTGGAGCATTATGTCATCCTCCTCACCGGCAGGATACATTTACCCGTCCTTATGGCTCCAGGATAATTTCCAGAAGAATATTTTAAATCTTGCCCATGCAGTACAGTCTGATTCCTACGGAAGCGCATTTGCAAGGCTTGCCTCCGGACAGATCGACGTGCTCTGCACCTATGCCGACGCCCGCAGGGACTATGCGGACAAATGGACTTCCGAGTATGGAAGAACCGGCTCCATCTGGGAAGAGACCAATGTAATCGGCGTAACTCCTCCGATTTTCAATGATACGGTCAGCGTAAGCAAGACCTCCAAGATCATGGATGACGACTTCAAAAAAGCCGTTCAGAATGCCTTTATCAACATCGGCAACACAGACGCAGGCAAGGAAGTCATCGCCATCTACAGCCACAAGGGATATCAGCCGGCACAGAGCTCTGATTATGACAATGAGCGTGCGGCACAGAAGATGATTAAGGAATTAAACGCGAAATAAGGATACATAAAGGCTGCGGGGGCGTCGTGAACGAAAAATCATTTGCGGCGCCCCCGCTTTATCATGGGAAATACTGTGAAACATGCACAGAATGGAGGAAAATATGATTGAATTTCATCAGGTGGGCAAGAAATATCCCAATGGATTTGAGGCCTTAAAGGATATTAACTTAAAGATCGAGCAGGGTGAGTTTGTGGCTGTCATCGGTTTATCGGGAGCAGGAAAGTCCACCCTTCTCCGGACCATCAACCGGATGCACGACATCACGGAAGGCTCCCTGACCGTGGACGGCATTGATGTGATGCAGTTAAGAGGAAAGGAGTTAAGGCGTTTCCGCCGCAGGATCGGGATGATTTTCCAGTCCTTTAACCTGGTCACAAGGACCCGGGTCATCAATAACGTGCTCATGTCAAAGGTTCCGGAGCTGCCGTTTTTAAAGGCCCTCTTCGGCATCTTTCCAAGAGAAGACAAGTTAAATGCCCTGGAAGCCCTCGACAAGGTGGGAATCCTTGACAAGGCTTTCGTCCGCGCGGACCAGCTATCAGGTGGGCAGCAGCAGAGAGTGGCCCTTGCAAGAACCCTGGCCCAGAATCCCCAGATCATCCTGGCCGATGAGCCGGTGGCCTCCTTGGACCCGGTGACCGCCAAGCAGGTCATGGGCGATTTTTTAAGAATCAACAAGGAAATGAACATCACCATCCTGTTAAATATCCATCATGTGGACTTAGCCCTCCAGTATGCAGGCCGGGTTGTGGGCATACGGGCAGGCCGGATCGTATACGACGGCCCCGCATCCGAAGTAACCCCGGAAATCTTAAATGAGATTTACGAAGGGAAAGAGGAACAGGAGGCAGCAGGATGAGCATATACGACAAGTTATTTCCTCCCAGGAAAATGGAGCTGCCAAACGGAAAGACCGTCTTAAAGCCCGCATCCCGGCTTCCTCTCATCGCCCTGATCCTGATATTTATGACCGCCCTTTCCGTAAAGATCACCGGCTTTGACATGGGAGTCCTGATGGAAAGAGGAAACCAGTTCTTCGTCATTCTGGGAATGATGGTCCCCCCTGCCTTTTCCTACAGCTCCCAGGTATGGAAGCCCTTGTTCGACACCCTAAAGATGTCCCTTTTAGGAACCGTAATAGGCGCTGTGACCGTCATTCCTTTTGCCATGGCTGCCTCCACCAACATCATCAGAAACAGGGCCTTGGTCAGCATCATGCGCCTGTTTTTAAGCATTGTAAGGACTCTGCCCACCCTGGTAACCGCTCTCATCGCAACCTATGTATTCGGCCTGGGCACCCTGGCCGGAACCACGGCCATTGGGGTGTTCACCTTTGCCTATATGGGTAAGATCTTATACGAGGAGATCGAAACTGCCGACATGGGGGCCTTCGAAGCCATGGAGGCCATAGGAGCCACCAAGGTCCGGGCCTTTATGAGCGCCATCATCCCTCAGGTGCTTCCCTCCTATATTTCAAACGGGCTGTTCTGCTTTGAAGGAAATGTCCGTTACGCCGCCATCTTAGGCTATGTGGGCGCAGGAGGCCTGGGACTGATCCTCAATGAAAAGCTGGGCTGGAGAGAATACCCAAGCGTGGGCATGATCCTGATTATGCTGTTTGTTACCGTATTTCTCATTGAAACGGTGAGCCGTTACTGCCGCCGGAAGCTGGTATAGGAGGGCTGACAGATGAATAAACAGATTGAAAAAGCATATGAAGAACGGCCCAGAAATACGGTTTACCAGATCGCAGTATCCGCAGTAGTCCTGGTTCTGATCCTGTGGTCAGGCTCTGCCGTGGATTTTTCAGGCAGCGGTCTTGGCGGCCTTCAGATTGCCGGAAATATTTTAAACGGCATTGCCCATCCGGATACGAAGCTGTTATTTAACTTCACGCTTCAGGGAGTTCCTTATCTGCTTCTGGAAACGGTCTGCATTGCATTTTTAGGAACTCTGGTGGGAGCGTTTCTCGCCATTCCCCTTTCCTTTTTATCCGCCTCCAACCTGATGCCCGTGCCGGTGGCTTACATAAGCCGTCTGGTCATTATGGCGGTGCGGACCATCCCGGCCTTTGTCTACGGCCTCATGTTCATCCGCGTCAGCGGGCCCGGTGCCTTTACAGGACTTTTGACCATGTCCGTCTGCTCCATCGGCATGGTGTCGAAAATGTATATTGAAGCCATTGAAGACTTAGATACCAGAATTCTGGAATCCTTAGATGCCTGCGGCTGCAGCACCTTCCAGAAGATCCGGTACGGAATCCTGCCTCAGCTGATTCCAAACTTCGCCTCCACGGTAATCTACCGGTTTGACGTTAATTTAAGGGATGCTACGGTCCTGGGACTGGTGGGAGCCGGAGGCATCGGAGCTCCTTTGATCTTTGCCATGAATTCCTACCGGTGGAATGAAGCAGGAGCCATTCTGGTAGGCCTTATTGTCCTGGTCCTGCTGGTAGAATACATATCCACCAGAATCCGCGTGAAGCTGGCCAGGGGGTGACGGATTGGAGAAGAAAGCGAGAATCTATTATACCTCAGATGTTCACGGATATCTTTTCCCCACCTCTTACGGGGACAGGGAAGAAAGGCCCATGGGGCTTTTAAACTGTATCTCCAACTTTAAAAAGGACGGAAATACCCTGATTTTCGACGGCGGGGACACGCTCCAGGGCTCTCCCCTTGCCGCCTATATTTCCCGGAAAGACCGGGCCCCGGAAACAGACCCCATAGCCCAGGTGTACAACCGGGCGGGCTACGATGCTGTGGTTCCGGGAAACCATGACTTTAATTTCGGCTATGAACGCCTTTCCGGGTACTTCCAGGCCCTGCATGGGGTCTGCCTCTGCGCCAATGCCAGAGATTTGGGCGGAAAGGCCCGGATAGCCGGAAGTCATATCTTTACCCTGGAAAACGGACTCCGCATAGGAGTGACCGGAATCGTGACAGATTATGTAAATGTGTGGGAGCAGCCGGAGCATTTGGAGAAGATACAGATTACTGATGCCTTTGAAGCCGCCTCAGAGGAACTGTCAAGGCTTAAAAAGGATGCAGACGTTACCATCTGCATCTATCACGGCGGCTATGAATGCGACTTAGACAGCGGAGCTGTCTTAAGTACCACCGGGGAAAACGTGGGCTGGCGCATTTTAAAGGAACTGGATTATGACCTTCTTTTAACCGCCCATCAGCACATGACCATACCCGGAAAGGAGATTTTCGGAACCCACACCTTACAGCTTACCGCCAATGCTGTCCAATACGCCTGTCTGGAGGTGACCATGAAGGAGGGGAAAGCTTCTGTAACGTCCTCCATCTGCCCTGCCGGGCGGGTTCATGAAAAGGAACCATATGAATCCCTGCTTCCCCTTGAGGAATCGGTTCAGGAATGGCTGGATGAGGACATCGGCCGCTTAAAGGAGCCTGTCCCGGAAATGAGCAAGCTGGACATGGCCCTTCACGGGTCGGCCATTGCGGACTTTTTCAATCAGGTCCAGCTGGAATATTCAGGGGCTGATATCTCCTGCGTGGGTCTGGGAAATTCCCCCATCAGCCTGCCGGACCGGGTGACCATGCGGGATCTGGTGCGGGTGTACCCCTTTTCCAATACTCTCGTAGTCCTTGAGATGGACGAAAAGGCCCTTAAGAAAGCCCTGGAGCGCTGCGCCGAATATTTCACCTTAAGGGATGGGAGTATAGAAATCTCAGACGTATTTTTAAAACCTAAGGTGGAGCATTACAATTATGATTATTTTTCCGGCATTACCTTTGAGCTGGACTTAAAGGCTCCTGTGGGAAGCCGGGTGAAGAAAATCCTGTATAAGGGCGGGACTTTCCCGGAACATCCCTTAAGCCTCTGCATGAGCGATTACCGGGCCAGCGGCACCGGAGGCTATGAGGTGTACAGGGAGTGCAGGGTCATAAAGCGCATCGGCATGGAGGTTCCCCAGATGGCTCTGGAATATTTAGAAAAGCATCCGGTGGTGGAAATCCAGCGGAGAGGCGGCATTGTCCTGTTGTAGAAAGGGATTGTCCCACCCCTCCCCATTATCATTCGATATATAAGAAAATTCCGTTAAATGAAAACCATTGGATTAATTATAAAAATGATACGGTTAATTAAATCAGTTTGTTTTTCTTAAGTCTTGAAATTGCTTGACAAAAGCCGGTCTTTCCTTTAGTCTACCCCTATACCGGAAACGGGAAAAAACTTCAGGGCAATGGAGCCATAACATTGTGCAGAGACGCACAGAGTTATGGCTTGATTTTTTTGCCCAAATCAAAAAAGGAGGAGATGCAGTTATGAATCACGGAGATATGGCTTGGCTCTTAATGAGTTCTGCAATGGTTTTTATTATGACGCCGGGACTCGCATTTTTTTACGGAGGTCTGGTAAAGCGCAGAAACGTTATTAACACCATAATGTCATCTGCCATCATGATGGGCGTGGGATCCGTTCTGTGGGTTCTGGTTGGCTTTTCCCTGTCTTTCAGCGGGGATGTGGGAGGGATCATCGGCGATTTAAAATGGGTGGGATTAAATTTTGACACCTTTGCGGATACCACACTTCCTTACCCCAACACTCTGGCGTTTGCCATATTCCAGATGATGTTCGCCATCATCGCCCCGGCTTTGATTACGGGTGCCATAGCAGAGCGCATGAAGTTCTCTTCCCTGGTCCTTTTTGTGTCTCTCTGGTCCTTAATCGTCTATTATCCCCTGGCCCACATGGTGTGGGGCGGCGGCTATTTATTCCAGATCGGCTCCGTTGACTTTGCAGGCGGAAATGTGGTGCACATCAGCTCCGGCGTCAGTGCCCTGGTGATATCCATTCTTCTGGGAAAACGCAGAAACTTAGGAAAAGCGCCCTACCATCCCCACAATATTCCTTTCGTATTCCTCGGAGCCTCTCTGCTCTGGTTTGGGTGGTTCGGCTTTAACGGCGGCAGCGCTCTGGCAGCAAATGAGCTGGCGGCCCACGCATTTATGACGACCAACACTGCGGCGGCCTCTGCCCTTCTTTCCTGGACCTTAATCGAGGTGGTAAAAAACGGGAAGCCCACCCTGGTAGGCGCTTCCACCGGCATGGTCATCGGCCTGGTGGCCATTACCCCCGGAGCCGGTTTTGTTCCGATTTGGGCGGCAATCATCATCGGCGGACTGGTCAGCCCTATTTGTTATTTCTTCATCAATGTCATCAAGCCTAAATTCGGCTATGATGATGCGCTGGATGTCTTCGGATGCCACGGCATCGGAGGTATCTGGGGAGGCATTGCAACCGGAATCTTTGCACAGACCAGCATTAATCCGGCAGCAGCCTGGAATGGTCTGGCATTCGGCGAAGCCACCCTTTTCCTCCGCCAGCTGGCGGCCATCGTGATCACCATTGTGATCGCTGCCGTTGGAACGCTGATTGCCGCAGGGATTACTTCACTGGTAACCAAAGGAATTACTGTTTCAAAGAAAAATGAAGCTCTCGGACTTGATATCTCAGAGCATGGAGAAACCGCTTATCCGGCATTTAACGGAATGGATTAGGAGACTGGAGGTCCGTCATATGAAAAAAATAGAAGCGTATATCCGTCCGGAAAAGCTGGAGGATATTAAGGAAATCATGGATGAACTGAATTTAAACGGCTTGAGCGTCATGCAGGTCATGGGCTGCGGAAACCAGAAGGGCTGGACGGAATTTGTCCGGGGCATGGAAGTGGATTATAACTTCCTTACAAAGATCAAAATTGAAACCGTAGTTCTCGACGGCCAGGCAGAGGCTGTGATAAAGGCCATCACAAAAAGAGCCTGTACCGGAGAATTCGGCGACGGGAAAATATTCATCTCCGACGTACAGGATGCCGTCCGGATCCGTACCGGAGAACGGGGAAATGATGCCATCAAATAGTTCCCCATAGTCCGCTGCAATATTTTTTCTCTCACCCCGTTGAAAGTATTTCCGATTCTATTTATAATAGGAGAAAAATACCCAAAGAGAATGGGCGGGAGAGAGAAACATATGAGTATCAGGGCTATAGTAGTGGACAATTCAGAAGAACTTCTGATGAAACTGACAAGTATTTTAAAGGAAATAGAAGAAATTGAGCTTTGCGGAAGCTTTAACGAGGCCATTGCCGCCATCCAGCATGTAAAGGATCATCCCGTTGATCTGGTGTTTTCCGACGTAGTCATGCCGGATATCAGCGGCATAACCCTGGCCTCAAAGCTTTATGCGCTTCCCAATCCGCCGGAGGTGGTACTGCTTTCCGGCATTCCGGGATTTTCTCTGGAGGCGTGGAAGATCCGGGCCTTTGGCTTTATCATAAAGCCGTATACAAAGCTGCAGATTGTTAAGATGATTGGAAAGTATAAGAAAGAACGGGCGGCGGAGGCCTGATGGAAGCCGCCGGCAGAAGATACCGAAGTGTTGCTTCGCAGTTAATTACAGGTTAATTAACTGCGAAGCTTTTTGTGCCTTTTGTACCGGAAAATATCACTTTTTGCATTTTAAATGGACGAACCTAGTGTACTATGCTATAATAATAAGATAGAGAAAAAAGCCCTCTTTTTTTCCATAAGGAGAAAGATATGAAAGATAAGTTCAAAATAAAGGGACAACTGCGGACGTATATGCAATGGCCGCTTTATTTAAGCGCCCTGCTGATTGCCGCCAATGTGGTGATCGGTGCGGTAAGCGCAAAAGCGGGTATTGTTATGGCGGTTTTTACGCTCTTGTATATCGGAATTGCGGTATGGCTCTACACTTACAGAAGAAAGCGCCTGCTGGGCGGGATCGTGGAATTTTCCGCGGAATATTCCTGGATGCAGAAGCAGCTTCTTACGGATCTTGAGCTTCCATATGGAATTGCTGATGAAAGCGGACGGATTCTCTGGGGAAATGCCGCGTTTACGGAGGTATTGGGGGAAGAAAAGCCCTTAAAGACCACCAGGAAAAATCTCATGGCTCTTTTCCCGGAGATAACAAAGGAAGTCTTAAAGCTTCAGGACGGACCGGCTGTTTTGCATACTGTCCGCAACGGACGGAACTACCAGATCCGGCTGAAAGCCGTTTATATGAATGACTCCCCCCAGTCCATCACCCAGGCCATTGGAGTGGAAGCGACGGGGCAGATGCTGACTGCTGTTTACCTCTTTGATGAGACGGAAATCCTCGGCTATAAGCAGATGGTGGATGACCAGAAGATGGTGGCGGGACTGATTTATCTGGATAATTACGATGAGGCCTTAGAGAGTGTGGAGGAAGTGCGCCGCTCCCTGCTTACTGCCCTTATCGACCGGAAGATCACCAAATACTTTACCAACATGGGCGGGATTGTCAAGAAGCTGGAAAAAGACAAGTATTTTATCGCCATCAAGCAGTCCTGTGTCAAGGAACTGAAAGAGAACCGTTTTTCCATTCTGGAAGAGGTAAAGACCGTCAATATCGGAAATGAGATGGCCGTCACCTTAAGCATCGGCCTTGGCATGAATGGGGACAGCTATTACAAGAATTATGATTTAGCCAGAATCGCCATTGATATGGCCCTGGGCAGGGGCGGCGACCAGGCAGTGGTAAAGGACGGAGAGAGAATCCAGTATTTCGGCGGCAAGGCCCAGCAGGTGGAAAAGACGACCCGCGTAAAGGCCCGGGTGAAAGCCCATGCTCTCCGGGAGCTGATGGAGACCAAGGACCGGATTCTCATTATGGGACACCGCCTGACGGATATAGACTCCTTTGGGGCGGCGGTGGGCATTTACCGCATTGCCACGGCCATGGATAAAAAGGCAAACATCATCATCAATGAAGTGACCAAGACCGTCCGGCCTCTGCTGGATCGTTTTACAGGAAATGCCGATTACCCTGAGGACATATTCCTCACAGGAGCTAAGGCCGCGGAGCTGGTGGACGCCAACACCCTTTTGGTGGTGGTGGATGTAAACCGTCCCAGCATCACCGATGCGCCGGAGCTGTTGCGGCTGGTTAAGACCATAGTGGTTCTGGACCATCACAGGCAGAGCAGCGAAATCATTGATAACGCAGTCCTTTCCTATGTGGAACCTTATGCCTCTTCGGCCTGTGAAATGGTGGCCGAGGTGCTGCAGTACATTGCGGACGGGATTAAGATCAAGTGGGCGGAGGCCGACGCCTTATACGCTGGAATCGTCATTGATACCAATAACTTTACCAATCAGACAGGCGTCAGAACCTTTGAGGCGGCAGCATTCTTAAGAAGAAACGGGGCCGATGTGGTCCGGGTGCGGAAGCTGTTTAGGGACGATCTGGTGGATTACAAGGCAAAGGCGGAGGCTGTCCGGGAGGCGGAGATTTTCGAAAACTGTTTTGCCATCAGCATCTGCCCGTCGGAAGGCTTGGGAAGTCCTACGGTAGTGGGGGCTCAGGCGGCCAACGAACTCCTTGACATTACAGGGATCAAGGCATCCATTGTCATGACGGATTATAACCACGCCATTTATTTAAGCGCCCGTTCCATTGATGACGTCAATGTACAGGTCATGATGGAAAAGCTGGGAGGCGGCGGACACCGCAATATTGCGGGGGCGCAGCTGGAAGGCGCAACCATTGAAGAAGCAAAAACCCGCGTAAAAGCGGTCATTAAAGAAATGTTAGCGAAGGGAGACATATCATAATGGAAGTAGTATTATTGGAAGACGTAAAAGCACTGGGTAAAAAGGGACAGATCGTTAAGGTAAACGACGGATATGCAAGAAATTTCATTCTCCCGAAAAAGCTTGGAATCGAAGCAACCACAAAGAATTTAAATGATTTAAAGCTTCAGAAAGCCAATGAGGCGAGAATTGCGGCAGAGCAGCTGAAAGCGGCCCAGGATCTTGGCGCCAAGCTGTCGGAGGCTTCCGTTACCCTGTCTATCAAGGCGGGAGAGGGCGGCAGGGCCTTTGGCTCCGTATCAGGAAAGGAAATCGCAGCGGCCATTCAGAGCCAGCTGGGATATGATATTGATAAAAAGAAACTGGTTCTTCCTGAACCTCTTAAGACTTTCGGTTCCCATGAGGTTCCGGTCAAGCTTCACAAGGATGTAACTGCAAAGCTGATCGTTAAGGTAGTGGAGAGCTAGGAGGCATGGACATGGATGATGCCCTGATTAAACGGGTCCTTCCTCACAGCATAGAGGCAGAGCAGTCTGTGATCGGCTCCATGCTGATGGACCGGGATGCGATTATTGCGGCTTCGGAGATTGTCACGGCAGGAGATTTTTACCAGCACCAGTATGGCGTCATGTACGAGGCCATACTGGAGCTTTTTAATGAGAACCTTCCTGTGGATCTGGTGACCCTTCAGAACCGTCTGAAAGAGAAAGATGTCCCCCCGGAGGTTTCCAGCCTGGACTTTGTCAGAGACATTTTAACCACGGTTCCCACCTCTGCAAATGTAAAATCCTATGCCAACATTGTGCGGGATAAGGCTGTCCTGCGGCGGCTTATTAAGGTTAACGAGGACATTGCCAATACCTGCTATGCGGGAAAGGAACCTCTGGAAACCATTCTGGCCACCACGGAAAAAACTATTTTCAACCTGCTGCAGAACCGGAACTCAGGAGATTTTGTTCCCATCCGCCAGGTTGCCATGAACGTCCTGGAAAAGATCGAGGAGGCCTCCAAAAACCAGGGGACCGTAACCGGAATCCCTACAGGCTTCATTGATCTTGACTACAAGACCTCGGGTCTTCAGCCCTCGGATTTCATCTTAATCGCCGCCCGTCCTTCCATGGGAAAGACGGCCTTTGTATTGAATCTGGTGGACCATATATCGGTGAAAAAGGGTCTGCCCTGTATGGTGTTCAGCCTGGAAATGTCAAAGGAGCAGCTGGTCAACCGTATGCTCGCTATGGAATCCAATGTGGATTCCCAGAAGCTGAGAACCGGAACCTTATCCGATTCCGACTGGGATGCCGTGGTGGAAGGCATCGGAGTTATCGGCAATTCCAAGCTCATCATAGACGACACTCCCGGAATCTCCATTATGGAGCTGCGGTCCAAATGCCGTAAGATGAAGCTGGAATACGGCCTCAGCGCAGTTATCATCGACTATTTACAGCTGATGAGCGGAAGCGGAAAGGGCGGCGACAACCGCCAGCAGGAAATTTCTGAAATTTCCAGGTCCTTAAAGGCCCTGGCCAGGGAGCTAAACGCCCCTGTAATCGCCTTATCCCAGCTTAGCCGTGCCTGTGAAACCAGGCAGGACCACAGGCCCATGCTTTCTGACCTTCGAGAGTCGGGGGCCATTGAGCAGGATGCCGACGTAGTAATGTTTTTATACCGTGACGATTATTATAATAAGGATACGGATATGCCCAATATTGCGGAAGTAATTATCGCAAAGCAGAGAAACGGCCCCATCGGAACCGTCAATCTGGTGTGGCGGCCGGAGTTCACGAAGTTTGCCAATATGGCCCGTCAATAGAAACCTCAGGTCAGGGGCTGCTGTAAAGAAGAACAGCAGCCCTTTTAAAATGCTTCCCTTTTCATAAATCTCCGGTTCCAGACGTTTATCACCTTCTTTAAACCCATTCTTTACCCGATGCTTTCCATCCGCCCCGAAAGATTGGTTTTTCATCTCATTCCCTTAAAAAAAATTCCAATTCTCATTCATATTCTGTATTAATCCAGCATAAGATATAAATAGTAAGGTTATGAATACTAAACTAAACGAACCAAAGGAGAGGATATAGCTATGGCTGAGATACATTACTTAATATCGGATGCATCGAAGAAAGTCGATGTGGAGTCTCATGTCCTTAGATACTGGGAGGACGAGCTGGAGTTGAAGATTCCAAGAAATGAGATGGGACACCGGTATTACACCGAAGCACACATCCGTTTATTCAGACAGATCAAGGAATTAAAGGAAAAGGGATATCAGTTAAAAGCCATTAAGACAGCGCTGGATAAAATCATCGGAGACGACAAGGACCCGGAAATCTCTGATGAATTACTGGAAGGACAAGTGACGCAGGAACTGAAGGAAGGCGCCGCATCCGGTCAGGAAGGAGAAACAGGCCTTAGCGAAATACATAATACAGCGCAGGTTACCATTGCACAGGATAAAATGGAACAGTTCCAGGAGATTATGAATCATATCATTGGGCGGGCGTTGGAAGTAAATAACGAGCAGTTGAGCCAGGAGGTAAGCTGCCTGGTAAACGACAAGGTGATTAAGGAAATGGAATATTTAATGACCTTAAGGGAAGAAAAAGAAGAAGACCGCTTCAAACAGCTGGACGAGCTGCTGCGGACTTATCAGAAAGATAACAAGGGCCGTGCGGAAGCGGCTGCCTCCAAGATTCCTTTTTTTAACCGCAAAAAGAAGTTCGGGCGCAACGGAAAGAAACTGTAAAACCACATTACTTTCAGAGAAAAGAGCAGGAAGACCGGCTCAGGCAAAGAAATCCGCAGCTGCCGCTGAAAGTGCAGCCTGCGGATTTTCCAATCATTTTCTGCATGCCCCGGTAAAGGCCTGAAATAACCGGCGTGCCTCTTCATTCTTTTCCCATAAGTATTCCGGATGCCACTGAACCCCTATAAAAAAGGGGTGTCCGGGCATTTCCACTGCTTCAACCAGCCCGTCGGGAGAATATCCTACGGCCTCAAGCCCCTGTCCTAAATCCTTTACAGCCTGATGGTGCATGCTGTTGACATTGATGGACTGACCTTTTGATATCTCTGCCAGACGGCTTCCCTCTCTTAAGGTGACCGTATGGCACGGCATATCATAATAAAAGGGCTGGGAATGGGCTAAGGGAAAATCCCGTTTTGTCTGGGACGGGATATCCTGCCAGATATTTCCTCCCAGCGCAATATTTAACACCTGAATTCCCCGGCAGATTCCGAGAATGGGTTTTTGAAGCTCCAGAACCAGGGGAAGGAGGTCCAGCTCCATCCGGTCTCTTTTGGCCGAAACATTTCCGCACTTTTCATGGGTTTCCTCTCCGAAGAGGAAGGGATGGACGTCGGGTCCTCCCGTAAACAGGAACCCATCCAGTTCTTCTGCAAGCTGCTTTAAATCCTCTTTTGAGACCTCCAAAGGCATTACCACAGGAATTGCTCCAGCCGCTTCCAAAGCCCTGAGATAGGTAGGACGGGCCTTAATATCGCCCTCTGTGAGATCGTGAGCGGGAGTCAGGCCGATCAATGGTTTTCTCATATTGAAATATCCTTTCCCTGATAAAGTGTTACCGGTTTGCCATGCCTTTCATAGCCTGGCTGATCGGTAAAAACAAAATGCCCCTTCCATGCGGAAGAGGCACTTATGTATTCATAATTAAGCTTCAGAAATAGCTCCTGTTGGGCACACACCCTCACAAGCGCCGCAGTCGATACAGGAATCTGCATCAATAACATATTGGGAATCACCCTGGCTAATAGCGCTAACCGGGCACTCTCCTTCGCAGGATCCGCAGCTAACACAAGCATCACTAATAACACGTGCCATGATAAATAACCTCCTTATATTCTATACATTTTTCTATATTTTATACTATTAATAAGAATTATTCAAGTAGAATTTGCTGTAAACTATGTTTAATTTTAGGAGCAATCCTGGGCCGGAACGCCTGTGCGGACATCCCGGATACCCTTTAGGATGATTTTCTTTGCAGCAATGGCACCCTCTTTTGACATGGGGGGGACGTCCTTTAAGGGGTAGTCCATTCCAAGGCTTTCGTATTTTATTTTGCCCATGTCATGATAGGGCAGGACGTCAAGGGCCTTGACGTTTTTCAGCCCTCCGATGAAGCGCCCCAGGCGGTAAAGGTCGGACTCCTGGTCTGTAAGGCCGGGGACCACTACGTGGCGGATCCATGCGGGGATGTTTTTTTCACTTAGGTAGAGAGCGAAGTCCAGGATGTTTTCATTGGAATGCCCGGTAAGGGACTGATGTTTTTGGGCGTCGATTTGTTTTAGGTCCAGTAAGACGAGATCAGTGGATGCCAGGAGTCGGTCCATTTTCATCAAATACTCTGGATTCTTTCTTCCGAAAGTGACGCCGGAGGTGTCGAGACAGGTGTGAATGTCTCTTTTTTTTGCTGACTCGAAAAGAGATGTTACAAAATCCAGCTGCATGAGGGGCTCTCCTCCGGTGGCTGTTATGCCGCCGCCTTTGTAGAAGTGCCGAGAAGCCTCATATTGGTTTAGGATTTCTTCAACCGTCATCTCGGTTCCGCCTGATGTTTTCCAGGTGTCGGGATTGTGACAGTACTGGCAGCGCATGGGGCAGCCTTGGAAAAAGATTACCATGCGTACGCCTGGGCCGTCAACGGTGCCGAAGCTTTCAATGGAATGGATGTATCCTTTCATAGATGAATCGCCTTCTTTACTGTTTATCGGGTGAGGGGGATGGGTGCTGGGGGCCGCAGTGCCATTCATAATTTGGCGGGGCGGAATGTGCTGCTCATTGCTACTATATGTTGTTATGAAACGTACGAGATATTACTTCGTCCTGCTGTTCCTTTGACAGCTTGATAAAGTTAACCGCATAACCGGATACACGTACTGTGAGCTGCGGGTAGTTTTCGGGATGCTGCTGGGCGTCCAGCAGGGTTTCGCGGGTGAAGACATTGACGTTTAAGTGATGTCCGCCTTCTTCCACATAGCCGTCTAATAAATTCACAAGATTATTAATCTGGGATTCGCTGATATTTGCCATATTTTTATCCTCCTATAGTTATAGTGATTTGTATTGGTTCCATGGGTTACAAACTGTCGTCCAGTCCCTCGGTTAAGTTGGGGATGCGGCAGGCCACATCGCCTTCCGAACAGTCTGAAGACTTCATGGTAGTGACTGATTTCTTCATGGTCTCCTCGGTATTTACGGTGCCGTCTTCTGAAACGCGGATGTTCATGTGTCCGCCGTCTCCGGTCATGAAACGGTCCAGCATGGAGACGATATCGTCGATTTGCTTTTCTCTGGAATCTTCCATAAAACCGACCTCCTTATTTCTGGTCGTCACTGAGGGACAGCTCTAAATCCAGCTCTAAGTCTCCGCTGAAAATCTGATCCTCTTTGCCTAAAGCGCCGGGCACGATGGAGAAGGTGTTGGAAATTCCATCCTGAGCGTCACGGAAAGGAAGCTTTGCTACGGAAGCGAGAGAAGCTACGGCTCCGTGGCTGTCACGGTGGTGCATTGGGTTGGCTCCCGGTGCGAATGCTTCTCCCCCCTTACGTCCGTCAGGAGTTGCTCCTGTGTTCTTTCCATATACCACGTTGGAGGTAATGGTTAAAATGGAGGTAGTGGGAATGCTGTCCCGGTAGGTGTGGTTTCCTTTTACAAAGTTCATGAAGGTGTGAACCAGTTCTGTGGCAATCTGGTCAACACGGTCGTCGTTGTTTCCGTATTTGGGGAAGTCTCCTTCCACTTCATAATCAACAACAATGCCGTTTTCATCACGGATGGTTTTTACCTTTGCATACTTAATGGCGGATAAAGAATCGGCCACTACGGAAAGTCCGGCGATGCCGGTGGCAAACCAACGGGTTACCTTTTTGTCGTGAAGAGCCATCTGGATGCGCTCATAGCTGTATTTGTCGTGCATGTAATGAATGATGTTCAAGGTGTTTACATAAACCTGAGCCAGCCATTTCATCATGTCCTTATAAGCGGACATTACTTCGTCGTACTCTAAGTATTCGGAGGTGATGGGACGGTATTTGGGGCCTACCTGCTTTTTGGAAACCTCATCCACGCCGCCGTTGATGGCGTATAAGAGACATTTTGCCAGGTTGGCTCTTGCGCCGAAGAACTGCATTTCCTTACCCAGTCTCATGGAGGATACGCAGCAGGCAATGGCGTAATCGTCGCCGTGGGTCACTCTCATTAAGTCGTCGTTCTCATACTGAATGGAAGAGGACTGGATGGAGGTTTTGGCGCAGAAGCGCTTGAAGTTTTCAGGAAGCCTTGTGGACCAGAGCACGGTTAAGTTTGGCTCCGGAGCGGTTCCCAAGTTTTCCAGGGTATGAAGGTAACGGTAGGACATCTTTGTTACCATGTGGCGTCCGTCAATTCCCACGCCGCCGATGGACTCGGTCACCCAGGTGGGGTCGCCGGAGAACAGTTCGTTGTATTCCGGGGTGCGGGCGAATTTTACCAGACGCAGCTTCATGATGAAATGGTCTATAAACTCCTGGATTTCTTCCTCTGTAAAGGTCCCCTCTGCTAAATCTCTCTGAGAGTAAATATCAAGGAAGGTGGAGGTACGTCCCAGAGACATGGCGGCTCCGTTCTGCTCCTTAACCGCAGCCAGATAGGCCAGATAGGTCCACTGAATGGCTTCCTTTACATTTGTGGCAGGCTTTGAGATATCAAAGCCGTAAACATCTCCCAGCTTCTTAAGCTCCTTTAAGGCCCGGATCTGCTCGGAAAGCTCTTCCCTTTCCCGGATTACATCGGAATACATGATGGTGCGGGTGGTGTCCTTCTGCTCGGTCTTATCCTCAATCAGGCGGTCGATACCATAGAGGGCTACCCGGCGGTAATCGCCGATGATGCGTCCCCGGCCATAGGCGTCTGGCAGGCCTGTGATGATGTGGTTGGAACGGCAGTCTCTCATTTCCTGAGTATAGGCGTCAAAAACGCCGGCATTGTGGGTCTTTCTATGAATAGTAAAAAATTCCTTTATTTCAGGATCAATGGTATAGCCATTGTCTGCGCAGGCCTTTTCCGCCATGCGGATGCCGCCGTAGGGCTGTAAGGAACGCTTAAAGGGCTTATCAGTCTGAAAGCCCACGATCGTTTCTTTTTCTTTATCTAAATATCCCGGTCCATGGGAGGTGATAGTGGAAATGATCCTTGTATCCATATCCAATACGCCGCCGGCTTCCCGTTCCTGTCTGGATAAATCCAGAACCTGCTCCCAAAGCTCCATGGTCGCCTTTGTGGGCCCTGCAAGAAAGGACTCATCTTCGTCATAAGGGGTATAGTTTTTCTGTATAAAATCCCTGACGCTGATTTCCCGTTCCCAGGCGCCGCCTTTAAAATCTCTCCATTCTTGTCTCATAGTGTTGTACCTCCGTAAAAGCTCTATATAAGCAGGTGTGATAAATAAGTGACTCCAGAGATTATAATTCATACAATCTCTGTATGAATACATTATATATGAATACTGTATACAATGTCAATAGCCCTTATTGAGAAAAATTTGTAAAAAGGGCTTCCGGGAAAAAAAGCAATTAGGCCTTGCTAATTGTAAGGAAAAGTATTATATTAGAATGACAGTATGTACATTTTTAAAAGGAGGAATACAAGATGCAGATCAATAAAGATATGTTGATAGGCGAAATGCTCGGAATGGACGAAAGCATTGCTCCTATTTTAATGCGTGCAGGCATGCACTGTCTTGGCTGCCCGTCATCTCAGGGCGAGTCCTTAGAGGAAGCTTGCATGGTTCATGGAATCGACTGTGACGTTCTGGTTTCCCAGATCAATGAAGTGCTGGCAGACAGATAAAATATGATTAAGAAGGCAGGTCATGAATGACCTGCCTCTTTTTTTTCTTCCCGGAAAAGCTTTGGACTCATTCCGTATTCCTGCTTGAATATTTTCGAAAATGTCAAAGGATTGTCATATCCGATGCTGGTGGCTATTTCCTGAATGGAAGAAGAGGTGGTGGTCAGCTGGTGGGCCGCGATGTTAAGCCGGTAACGCATTAAATACTCCTGGGGAGATACCCGGAGCTGCTTTTTAAAAATAGAGGTTAAATAGGAACGGTTGATGCCGATGTAATCTGCAATGTCCTGGACTTTGATGTGAGCGTAGTTGAACTTGATATACTGTAAGGCGTAGTCCACATAGGTGTCAATGGAATAATCGTACTGGTTCTTTTTGCTGGTCCGCAGGCTGCTCTGGGTATCGATCAGAGTGGATATGATCTCGTATAAATATCCCACCCGCCGGATCTCGTTGGCAAAGGTCAGCTGGTTGGTGTCCAGGATCTTCTGGATCATGGGCAGGTAAAGCTGGCTTGGAATCTGGGAATGGATGGTCGGGTTCTCCGCCGATAAGCCCGCATAGCTTAAGTAGGTTTCCGCCATTTCCCCGTCAAAGGTGATCCACATATATTCCCATGGATTCTGGTAATCCGCATGGTAAGCGATGGGACAGTTCTTGGGGATCAGGAAAAGGTCGTCGGTCTTTAATTTGTGGCGTGTCCCGTTTATTTCCAGGATTCCGGCTCCCCGCAGCACAAAATGAAGATGGTATTCATTTGGAATCTTGTGATCGTAAGTATATCCGGGCGGACACTGCTGAATTCCGCAGTGGACCAGAAACAGGTCATTGGTCTGCCGCTTGATGTTCCGCAGGCAGCGAAAGCCTGCTACATTTTTATAAGTCGTTTGTTTTTCGCTCAAAGAAACGCCCCCTCTGCAAGACGAAACACGCGCTGTGAGTTTCGCCCGCCGCTCGCATAAATCAGATGAAAGACCCTGTCAGACGATCCATTTTTTGTGGAAGTTTGATAGGGTCTATTATACAGGAAGAAAGCCCAAGCTGCAATTGATATTTCCCGGATGAAACGGCTTAACGGTACATCTTCATGTAATCGCCGTGGGCGGCTATCAGCTCATCCACCATGGCCCGGATATCCTTTATGCTGAGCTCTGCGGCAGTGTGAGGGTCCAGCATGGCTGCCTGGTAGATCGTGTTTATATCCCTGTTATGGGCGGCCTCCATGGTGAGAAGCTGGACGTTGATATTTGTCATGTTCATGGCCGCAAGCTGGGTTGGAAGGCGGCCCACATGGCAGGGGGTGATTCCGCTTCCGTCTACCAGACAGGGCACCTCCACGCAGGCGTCTGCAGGCAGGTTGTCGATGAGCCCATGGTTGATCACGCTTGCGCCGATCTTATAGGGTTTGTTGGTCAGGATTGCTTCCATAATATAGGAAGCGTATTCATGGGAGCGGTCGTGGGTGATCTTTCCGTCATTTAAAATAGAAGCCTTTTCCGCTTCCCACTCGTTGATCTGCTTGATGCAGCGGCGGGGGTATTCATCCAGGGGAATCTGGAATTCCTCAATCATATCCGGATATCTGGATTTTATGAACAATGGATTATATTCCGCGTTGTGTTCGCTGGATTCCGTACAATAGTAGCCTAAATGGTTGATGTATTCAAAGCGGACCATGTCCTTATGCTTTTCCGTTAAATTCTTCTGAAGGGCCTTTTCACGGATGATGGGATAGAGGTCCTGTCCGTCCCTGTCATGAAGCTTTAAAAGCCAGGCCATGTGATTGATTCCCGCGATCAGCTCTGTTCTTCCCTCCAGCTTATCTTCCATGTCCAGCTCCTTTAACAGGGTTTCCGAGCACACCTGGACGCTGTGGCATAAGCCGATGGTCTTTACAGATGTGTAGCGCTGCATATAGCCGGTTAAGATTGCCATGGGATTGGTGTAGTTTAAAAACCAGGCGTCAGGGCATACCTCTTCCATGTCCCTTGCAAAATCTTCCATGACGGGAATGGTCCGCAGCCCCCGCATGATGCCGCCGATCCCCAGGGTGTCTGCGATGGTCTGTTTTAAGCCGTATTTTTTCGGTATCTCGAAATCTGTGATGGTGCATGGATCGTAACCCCCTACCTGGATGGCGTTGACTACGAAGCTGGCGCCGGCGAGGGCCGCTTTCCTGTTTTCCACTCCAAGATAGGTCTTAATATCAGCCCGTCCCTCATTCACATTTTTGTTGATTGCACTTAAAATCAGC
The DNA here is from genome assembly GCA_023437715.1 of Bacillota bacterium. Classification (GTDB taxonomy): domain Bacteria; phylum Bacillota; class Clostridia; order Lachnospirales; family Lachnospiraceae; genus Lacrimispora. The sequence continues at coordinate 34,051 of JAEZFK010000026.1, forward strand.
TCCGAGTCATTTAAACGGTCCGGGTTAATGTCATAAAGGGCGATTTCCGCGTCCTTAAGGACCGGGGTGCACATGCAGTCCCCTAAAACATTTCTCGCAAATATGGTGCTTCCCGCTCCCATGAAAGTTATTTTTACCATGATGCTCCTCCTTGTTTTTCTTGTCTGTCTGATGAGGCTATTGTATAATTACAGCAGGAAAAAAGATAGGAAGATTGTTTCATAAAGTTGTTATTATGTTGCATGGGAGGGATAAGCTTGAAGGAAGCCATGAACCAGGCGGCAAGGGGAATCACCATATACCACTGCGGCCATGAACAGTGTGCGCCCGGCCATTTTTTCGGCCCGGCCATAAGAAATCATTATCTGATGCATGTGGTGCTTAAGGGAAAGGGCATTTACCGGACAGGGGAGAAGGAGTATGCCTTAAAGGCAGGAGAGGCGTTTTTAATCAAGCCTCAGGAGGTTACCTATTATCAGGCGGATGAGGAGGAGCCGTGGGAGTATTCCTGGACGGCCTTTGCCGGAACGGAAGCCGAGAGGCTTTTAAGTGAATACCGGCAGGAGGAAAACGGATATGTCTACCGTTTCGGAGAAAGAGAGGATTGGAGGCTGTTTACAGAACGGCTGGTAACCGCCTTTTTGAATGGGGGACATAGTATGGATGAGCTGACCGGCTACCTTTATCTGCTGTTTTCCCGGTTTTTAAAGGTACGGGACGAGGGGAAGGAGTATGAGCAGGGCTATTTGTCCAAGGCAGAGGGCTACATCCACCATAATTACAGCTATCCCATTCAGATCGGGGATGTGGCCCGGTATGTGGGCATTGACAGAACCTATTTGTACAAGCTTTTTATGAAGCATAAGGGCATTTCCCCCAAGCATTATTTAACCGCCTACCGGATCATGGAGGCAAAACGGCTTTTGGAGGATACGGGGCTCAGTATCACGGAGACCGGCTTATCCTGCGGTTTTCACGATTCCTCGGTTTTCTGCAAATGCTTTCAGCAGATGGAAGGAAAATCTCCTCTGCAGTACAGGAGGAGGATAAGGGAGCAGGTATAGACATGGACAAAAACAACAAAACACCATGTAATAATCACATTTAACCATATAAAATTTGCGAAAAATAGTTTATTATAAAGGATATAAACAACAAAACGCACAAAGCGTTACAAAAAAAGCAGATGCATATGTGCAAAATGCTAAAATGGGGAGGTATTCAAGTGAAAAGAAATTGGAGACTGGCCGCGGCCGCGGCAGCGCTTACGGCAGTAACACTGATGGGGTGTGGAGGACAGCAGACAGGACAGGGAGCCACCACGGCAGGAACGACGGAGACTAAGGCGGAAGAAACAAAAGCAGCCGAAACCCAGGCGGCAGCCGACAGCGGCGCTTCCGAAGAAACCCTGACAGTGGCTATCTGGGATAAGAACCAGGAGCCGGGGCTGACGGAGATCATGAAGGATTTTACCGCGGAGACAGGAATTAAGACCCAGATCCAGGTAACGCCCTGGGAACAGTACTGGACCATGCTGGAGGCAGGAGCTACAGGCGGTTCCTTACCGGATGTATTCTGGATGCACTCCAACGAAATCGCAAGATATTCGGAATATGAGATGCTTTTGGATTTAACAGACCGGATCAAATCAAGCGATAAGCTGGAGATGGACAAATTTCCAAAGGACATTGTAGGAATTTATAACTGGGAAGGCACAAAGCAGTATGCGGTGCCAAAGGACATCGACACCATCGCGCTCTGGTACAACAAGACCATGTTTGACGAGGCGGGAATCTCCTATCCGGATGAGAACTGGACCTGGGATGATTTTGCAGCTGCGGCGAAAAAACTGACAAAGGCTGACGGAAGCCAGTATGGCTTTGCCTTAAGGCCCAGCAATGACCAGGCCGGATGGAACAACCTGGTTTACGACATGGGCGGCTATGTGATCAGCGACGATAAGAAATCCTCAGGCTTTAACCAGCCCGGAACCATCAAGGCTCTGACCTTTATCACGGACTTAATAAAGGAAGGCTATGCACCTCCTTATGAAGTAATGGCGGAAAATACAGAGGAAGCCTTATTTGAGGCGGGCAAGGTAGCCATGGTTACCATGGGCTCCTGGATGCTTCCTGAGCTGTGCAATAACGATTATGTAAAGGCAAACTGCAATATCGCGGTTCTGCCAAAGGATGCGGAAACAGGAAAACGGATTTCCATTTACAACGGCCTGGGCTGGGCAGCAGCGGCCAATACCTCCAAGCCGGAGGAAGCATGGAAGCTGATCGAATACATGGGCTCTAAGGCGGCACAGCAGAAGCAGTCTGACTTAGGTGTGGTTATTTCCGCTTATGAAGGAACCACCAGCAACTGGATCAAGGCTTACCCGGACTTCAATCTTCAGGCATATTTGGATATGATGAAGGATCTGGTCATCCGTCCGTATTCCAAGTCAACCCTGGCATGGAACAACATGAGCCAGGAGAAGCTGATTGATGCCTGGACAGGAGCCAGAAACGTGGAGGATGTCTGCAATGATATCAATACGGAAATGAACGCTCTGCTGGAACAGGAATAGGAACGGCTGAGGGAGGCAAAGCAGGGCTTTCGCCTCCCTTTTTAAACAGGAATACGGAGGGAATGAATGAACAGAAAATTAAAGGTATCAAGGCGGGAGAGAAGCGAGTTTTTATGGGGGTGGATGTTTTTGCTGCCGACCATGGCAGGCCTGATTATTTTAAACATCATCCCCATTTTCCAGACCATTTATCAGAGCTTTTTCAAGACAGGGGCCTTTGGCAAGGGAAACATTTTCATCGGCTTTGACAATTACAAAAAGCTGTTTCAGGACGGCGCCGTATGGCAGGCCCTGTGGAATACCTGCAAATATGCGGTGGTGGAGGTACCCTTTTCCATTGCCATTGCCCTTGTGCTGGCGGTGTTTTTAAACGGAAAGATCCGCGGCCGGTCCATCTGGAGGACTATTTATTTCCTGCCCATGGTAGCGGCTCCTGCTGCGGTAGCCATGGTCTGGAGGTGGCTGTACAATTCCGAATTCGGACTCATCAATCATTTGCTGCGGTCAACGGGCCTGCCTGCCGTGAACTGGATATCCAACCCGTCCATCGCATTTATTTCGGTGGCTGTGGTTGGAATCTGGTCCGTGATCGGATATAATATGGTCCTGTTTTTTGCAGGGCTTCAGGAAATTCCGCGGGATTATTATGAAGCGGCCCAGATCGACGGGGCCAGCGGGATCAACCAGTTTTTCCATATCACCCTACCCCTGATTTCACCCACCATGTTTTTCGTGACCGTTACAAGGGTCATCGGAGCCATGCAGGTATTTGACAGCATTTACATGATGATGGATAAAAACAATCCGGCTCTTCCCAAAACTCAGTCTCTGGTGTATTTATTCTATAAATACTCCTTTATCGAGGGAAATAAGGGATACGGTTCCTCCATTGTCATGCTGCTTCTTGCTGTCATCCTTTTCATTACGGTGATCCAGATGGCGTGCCAGAAAAAATGGGTAAATTACAGTTAGGGAAAGGAGGAAAATATGAATAATAGCAGAAAAGTAAGATTGGGTATGGTTTACTTAATCCTGGGCATCGGGGCGGTCATTATGCTGGTACCCTTTGGGTGGATGATTCTCACCGCCTTTAAAAGCACCTCAGAGGCTACTCAGATGAATCCCTTTATCATCTTTCCCACGATTTGGAGAAAAGAAGCATTTCATTCGGTCATGAGCAAAATGAATTTTCTACGGCTGTACTGGAATACCCTGCTTCTCATTGTGGAACGTGTCATATGCGCCGTGCTGACGGCTACCATGGCAGGCTATGCCTTTGGGCGGCTCCATTTCAAGGGCAAGAATCTGGCCTTTTCCCTGGTTTTATTCCAGATGATGGTTCCGTCCCAGATCTTTATTATCCCCCAGTATCTGATGGTAAGCAGGCTGGGAATGTTAAACACCTCTTTTGGCCTTCTTTTTCCAGGCCTTGTAACAGCCTTTGGAACATTTTTGCTCCGGCAGGCCTATATGGGGCTTCCCGTGTCTTTAGAGGAGGCTGCCAGACTGGACGGCTGCAACATCGGCCAGGCCTTTCTCTATGTAATGGCCCCCCTGACAAAGTCCTCCATGGTGGCCCTTGGAATATTTACGGCTCTCTTTGCTTTTAAAGAGCTGATGTGGCCCCTGGTGGTCAATACGGAGCAGAACACCATGCCCTTATCAGCTGCTCTTGCAAAGCTGCAGGGACAGTTTGTGACCAATTATCCGGAGCTGATGGCGGCATCTCTGCTGGCCTGCGTTCCCATGATCATCATTTATCTGATCTTCCAGAAACAGTTTATAGAAGGAATTGCTACATCCGGAGGAAAATTATAAAAGGAGCTTCAATCATGCCAATCATTTACCACCAACAAGCGCAACAGTTTCATTTGTATAACAAGTCTGTCAGCTACATCATTCAGGTGATGGGAAACGGACAGCTGGGGAATCTCTATTACGGAAAACGCATTGCAGACCGGGAATCCTATGCCTATTTATTCGAGACAGGGGAGCGCCCCCATGCCGCCATCAGCTGTCCGGAGCCGGTAAATTTATGTTTACAGTATACAAAGCAGGAATACCCGGCCTATGGAACAGGAGATTACCGGTATGGAGCCTGTGTCATAAGGCAGGAGAACGGCAGCAGGATCACCGGCTTCACTTATGATTCTTACCGGGTTTATAAGGGAAAGCCGTCCATCGAACCCCTGCCCGCGGTTTACGTGGAGGATGAGGGAGAGGCCGAAACCCTGGAAATAAAGCTTCACGACGAAGTGATGGACACGGATCTGGTTCTCACCTATACCATATTTGAAGAGCTTCCGGTAATCACAAGGCACGCCCGTTATGACCATCACGGCAGGGAGAAAATTGTCCTTCTGACGGCCATGAGCGGAGCGGTGGATTTACCGGACCGTGATTATGAGATGATTCATTTATCCGGGGCCTGGGCCAGGGAGCGGTATGTAAAAAGAAGGCCTTTGGAACAGGGACTTCAGTCCGTTTACAGCATGAGAGGTATCAGCAGCACGGAACATAATCCGTTTCTGGCTCTGGCCAGGAAAGAGACCACGGAAAAAAACGGTGAAGTCTACGGGTTCAGCCTTGTATACAGCGGAAGCTTCTTAGGCCAGGTGGAGGTCTGCACCCACGATATGACCAGAGTGCTCATGGGAATTCACCCCGAAACCTTTGAATGGCCCCTTCAGGCAGGGGAATCTTTCCAGACGCCGGAGCTGGTAATGGTATATTCGGAGGATGGACTTTCCCATATGAGCCAGGTTTTCCACAGGCTTTACAGAACCCGCCTCGCCAGGGGATACTGGAGGGACAGGGAAAGGCCGGTGCTTTTAAATAACTGGGAAGCCACCTATATGGATTTCAATGAGGAAAAGATCCTGGAAATCGCAAGGAAGGCAAAGGAAACAGGAGTGGAGCTCTTTGTCCTGGACGACGGCTGGTTCGGAGAGAGAAACGACGATTACAGAGCTCTCGGGGACTGGTTTGTCAACAGAAAAAAGCTGCCGGAGGGAATCTCCGGACTGTCGGAGAAGATAGAAGCCCTGGGCTTAAAGTTCGGCTTGTGGATTGAGCCGGAAATGGTCAATAAGGACAGCCGTTTTTATGAGGCCCACCCGGACTGGATTTTATCGGCTCCAGGCAGGTACGAGACGCCCAGCAGGCATCAGCATGTTCTGGACTTTTCACGGAAAGAAATTGTGGATGCCATTTATGAAATGCTTAAGGAGATCATCGGTGGTGCGAAAATATCCTATATTAAATGGGATATGAACCGGTATCTGACGGAGTGCTATTCCAAAGGGACCTCACCGGACCGGCAGGGGATGGTCATGCACAAGTATATTCTTGGCGTGTATGATTTATATACCCGGCTCATAAGAGATTTTCCGGAAATCCTGTTTGAATCCTGTGCCAGCGGCGGAGCCAGGTTTGACCCGGGAATGCTTTACTTCGCGCCCCAGGCGTGGTGCAGCGATGACACCGATGCTGTAGAGCGGTTAAAAATCCAGTACGGAACCAGTATGGTATATCCTGTTTCCAGCATCGGAGCCCACGTTTCCGCGGTTCCCAACCATCAGGTCCACAGGATCACTCCCTTGGAGACGAGAGGAAATGCGGCAATATTCGGGGCCTTTGGATATGAGCTGGATTTAAACCGGCTGAGTGAGGAAGAGATTGAGATTGTAAAGCAGCAGATCGCCTGCTACAAGGAGAACCGGAAGCTTCTGCACCAGGGAACCTTTTACCGGCTGAAAAGTCCCTTTGAAGGGAATGATACGGCCTGGATGGTGGTGTCGGAGGAGAAAGACAAGGCCATTGCAGCTTATTACCAGGTTCTGAACCCGGCCAATGGGGGATGGCTGAGGCTTCGGCTTGCAGGGCTTAGGGAGGATGCGCTGTATTATGTATCTATGGGAGAGGATACGGGAGAGTATTATGGAAGCGAGCTGATGTATGCAGGGCTTCCTATTGACAGGGAACGCTTTCTGGAGGAGACAGGAGATTTTGCTTCGGTTCTTCTGTTTATTGAGAGAAAGGCGGATTAGGAGATTGTGTGAAGAGGGTATTGCAAAATCACTGAATCAGAGTGATTGAGCAGTACCCTCAGGTTGTCATTTATTCATATCTGCAATAAAGTTATTTTTCTTTGCGGTAACCTGTACCCATGCCGGCCGGAATCCGCTCTTTATTGCATTTTTAGCTGATTTTATGTTTGACCAGGCGCAGCAATAGAAAGGAACCTTGTTCCGCTTTAACGCTTCCACAGCAAGGGTGCTTGTAAGGGAGGACGCAATGCCCAGGCATCTGTACTCCGGCAGCACATCAATCCCTATTTGCCACATGGTATCGCAGTCCGCCGAGCAGCCTGCCAGACCGATCAGCTTTTCATTCTCAAATGCTCCAACTGCCAGTACATCCAGCTGTTTCCGTTTTTCACATAGCGCATTGCGCCATTCCGGCAAATAGTAACCGGCAAAATCCTCCGCCTCCATGACCCTTAATTCATATCCGCAGGTAAGGGGGGTGATAATCGTTATATCCGGTAAAAAGTACTCCGCCATAAAACAGATATTCAAGTCAAATGGTTTCAGTCTTTCCATTAAAACAAGAAGATTCGGCGTTTCAAAACAATGCTCCACAGGATATTTATTGATATAACTTTCTACTGTATCAACGAGGTTTTCCGATACGGAGGCGACGATATTGTTTCCGTATGAAGTCAGGTCACAGTCAAAGGGCAGCTCCAGATATTTTCTGGCATCGGTTCTCTTTTCAGAAATAACAACCTTATTTTCTTCGCAGAAAAAGTCATCGGCGCGGCAGCAGCTGTCCGCAGCCGATTGCTGTACTGCAATCGGCATTATTTCACGATTTGTCATATTGTTTCCTTTCACAGGCTGTAAAAGCTGTATGGTTGTTTTTTAACACCATCATACCATATTCTTCGCTTACTTTCCACGCCATTCCGCGACGTGCTTATGGATAGAAGTATACACAAAGCTGATAGAATTGGGAAAGCTTCCCGGCAATAGGAATCCATTATCCGGGGATTGGGATGGCTACAGCAATAGCCATAACAGCCATAGAAAGCGGGTATCCTTTTGCGAAATTTACACAGCGGTATGGAAGTATTACAGGAAATTTGGTATAATCACAAGACGAACTTATATTCTGCAATTATTCTGTAATTATTCTGCAATAGAAAGGAGTTGGTTAAATGATTATTTCAATTGATAAGACATATCGCATTTTTATGGACTTCGAATATTTAAGGGATATTGTTCCTATCAATTTAATAAAAATAATCAAGCAATCTCCTATGCTGCTTGCAAGCAATGAAAAAGACTTTATTATGACGATTTCTGTGCCGCAGATGCCGGTTATGCCTTGGCTTTAGCTACATTTATCAGCAGACAGATTCTTGAAAAGGAAAAATACCGGTATTGTATACGGATTTATCCAATTCATTTTCCAATAAGGCATATAAAAATGTGGATGAAGCAGCGCTGACCTGGAAAGCATGGGGTTACAAAGTGAGCGCCTGTCTGAAATATTTATGCAGCGTTACGGACAAAAAATAAGACAATTAAGATAAAGCCCTTGGGAAAGGAGAGACGCCGTTATGAGCTTAAAAGCGGATAGAAAAAGGTTTTTTGCAGGAATCATGAAATCGGACAGTAAAATGGCCCTGAAGTTAGAGCAGCCTCCAAGAGGAACTTTCCAGCTGGCCCCGGAGCGGTTTTCAAAAAAGATCCGGGTAAAGTCCTGGAATGCAGACGGCTTCCCGGGAATCACCATAAATGGAAGCTATACAAAAAACGATCACATTCTGATGCTGCCGGGAGGGGCCTATACCCTGGAGCCGTCAGAGCGGTACCGGGAAATCGCGGAGTATTTTGCCGGGAAGGAACAGGTGAGAGTGTCCATTCCCCAATGTCCTCTGGCCCCGGAATATACGGCGCTTAAAGTCCGCCAGTGCCTGTTAAGCGTTTACCGCCGCCTGACAGAGGAATATCCGGCTGACCGGTTTTTTCTGTTTGGAGATTTCTCCGGCGGAAGTCTGGCCCTTTCGCTTTTGCAGGAGCTTAAGAATCTGGGAAAGCTGCCCATGCCCGCGAGAACGGCTGTGGTTTCTCCGTGGCTTGACATTGCCCTTGATAATCCCAAGATGAAAATCGCAAAGAAATCAGATCCCATTCTTCCCATAGAAGCCCTTAGGGAGGCGGGAGTCCGTTACAGAGGCCCTCTGGAGCCGGACCATCCCTTTGTCTCTCCTCTTTACGGCGACTGGAACCATTTAGGCCAGATCCTCATATTTTCCGGCACGGAGGAAATACTGACTCCGGATTGCGAACTGCTGGCGGAAAAGGCCGGTACCCTTGACGGGACCAGGATCATTTATAAAAAGGGAGCAAAAATGGTTCACGACTGGATCATGATTCCCTGTAAGGAAACAGATGCCACTTTGGATTTAATTGCACGGTTCTTTCTGGAGGAAGCTCTGGAATTTTAAAACGAGGTCCGGACCCTTAAAAGGGCCGAACCTCGTTTTGGCTGTGATGAAGTACTATGAACAAAGGAACGGATTAAAGTTTTGCAAGAGACTGAAGAGCGTGGCCTTCAATCAACACCTCGTAATGTTCCTTGTAGTACGCTTCTGAAGCATAATCCTGATGAATCTTGGAGCCGTATTCCGCAAGCAGGTTGCATACACGGCTGAAATCCTGAGATTTATCAGGAGTGTTCCTGATTACCAGATAATATTGTCTTGTATCGGGCTTCTTGTATAATGTATTTTCCCCATCGTAAACCTGTCCGATGGTTCTTGCAGCATCAGATACCTGATCCAGGCTTTGAAAACAATAGATTCTTATAGAGGAAGCGCCTGTTTTCTCTTTTGGCTGCTCTGCTTCCGGTTCTTCCTTTTTGTCAATTCCAAGCAGGCTCAGCAGCCCTTCCGCACCCTCCAGCAGCTCGCTGGCAAGATCCCCTGACAGGGAGTCCGTGTCCTCGTCGCTTGAAGGTGAAAATTTGGCAAACCTGGTATCTAATTCTTCCGGGTCTTCGATCTTTGTGATTACCAGCATCACGCTTTCGTTAGATAGAGGAATTGCTTCTACCATGAGAGGAATGTCTTCTGCTTCAAATCCCACTTCGTTAGAGGCTTTCTGAATCATCTCGCGGAACAGGTTGCGGGCTTTTTCGCTGCCATAGGCAAGTTCGCCTAAATTTAGGTTCCGGACGCTTAGATCAAAGCTGGTAAGCGTACAACGGATCTGATTTTCATTGATACGTTCTATCTTCATAGGATCACTTCCTGTTCTTTTAAAAATGGTGAATAAATGTTTCCATACTTCCTCAACATAACTATACTATATAGTATAGCAAAAAGGCAATTACTATGTGAAAAAATTTATATAAATTTAAGGTTTGAATGTAAAAACAGGGAAGCCTTTGTCAATACTGGGGTTTCCCTGTTTGGATTGAAAAATGATACTGATTTGATACGATTTCCTGTAATTCCGTTGCCTCAGCATGGCGATTGGGATACATATGATCAAACATATGGTTCGGAAAGAGATGAGATGGCCGCAACAGGATGGGAGGGAAAGGACGGAAGTCGAAAAAAAGCAGCGTAACCATTACGGTTTGCTGCTGGGGAAAGTAATTGCAGATTGCAAAGGGATATGTTACCATAGTGACATGGAACAATCGTGTCGCTGCAAGGGCGTTGGCCTCCCATATTACATAGATGGGAGGTGGTGCGGATGAAATATGACTTTAAAGACCTTATGGCCTTTGGTATGTTTGTAATCGCATTACTTATCTTTATTTTCGTTAATTGTAAGTAGCGTTTTTCTATAAAGTCCTGGAAACGGGAATAGAAAAACCACCCTTGTAAAACATTGGCGTGTTAAGCAGGGTGGAATTTTCTATCTTCTTATGGGCCAACCCCTTGTATTGGGGCGGTTGTTCCTTTTGTAATATTAATATAGCATATCTGGCAGTAATATTCAAGGATTGTATTGTTGAGAATATATTCCGGGCTCCCTTTTGAGTCTGCAGTTATCATGATAACACCTTCTAATTTTAATTTTATAATAAAAATAGTTGAAAAATCGAATAAAATATATTAAAATAAACCTCAAGAGATGATATTGGACAGGCAAAAGGAGGTGGCTGCAGTAAGCACCGTTACATTGTTTGGCAAATATCAGCTATGTGGCATCTTGGGAACCGGCCGGGCAGGAACAGTATTTCTGGCGGTTCATCTTGGGCTTGAGGAGTACCGGGCGATCAAGCGGGTACCCAAAAGCTTTCTCAATTATGAACATTTCAGACGTGAAGCACTTGTTTTAAAAGAGCTTCGTCATCCCGGAATTCCCATTGTTTATGACGTTGAAGAAGACGAATTTTATAGTTATCTGATCGAAGAGTATCTGGAAGGAGAATCTTTGTATGACCTTGTAAAGAAACAGGGCCATCTTTCGCAGGAGCTGACCATCTCTTATGGAATCCAGTTATCCTGTATCATGAGTTACCTGCATCTCGCAGGACCAAATCCCATTTTACATTTAGATTTACAGCCGAAAAATCTGTTGTTGTGTCATGACACTTTAAAATTGATTGACTTTGGCCTTGCTGCGTCCCCGGATGATGCAAATGTCCCCGGAGAACGGTATGGAACCGTTGGTTGTGCAGCGCCGGAGCAGTATTTAAAGGACGGGGAGCTGGATGAGAGAACAGACATCTATGCCATTGGTGCTATCCTCCACTACCTGTATTCCGGGAGCTTTCCAAAGCTTCCCTATGAACCGCCCCCGTCTATGGATGCCGGTCTGGCAGCAGTCATCGCCCAATGTGTAAAAACAGATAAAGAGGAACGGATTTCATCGGCACAGGAGCTTGAAAGACAGCTCAAACAGCTTAAAAACATGGGAACGGCTGCAAAAGACCGTCTACAATCATCATCTCTTACAATCGCTCTTGCAGGGAGCAAATCAGGGGCCGGGACGACCCACGTTGCCGTCGGCCTGTCTGTCTATCTTAGAAATCACGGATATCCCAACTTATTTGCAGAAATGACCGACTCCGGCATGGGAGCCGGGCTGGGCGCTTATGCCGGCGCGAAAAGGGACCAGTATGGTCTTATGAGGCACCGCGGCTTTGTCTGGAAGCCCTATTATGGGCCGGGAGTAAAGCTGAAAGCGCCGCCCTTCACCCTTCGGATTCACGATTACGGAAATCACCTGGACCGGGCTCTTTCAGAAGGGGCCGATGCGGTTATTTTGGTGTGCGACAGCAGCCGCTGGAGCAGGAAAGAAGCCTTAGAAGCCGCATCCAGGGTGGTAAAGACCTGTATACCCTACGGAATTGTATATAATCATATGGCCGGAGGAGACAGGATCAGGCTGCCGGAAGGAGCGGTTTCACACCGCTGCTTCAAGGTCCCGTATTATCCCAATCCTTTTGCAGAAAATGATGAATCGGAAATGTTCTATCAATCACTGGCAGAGGTAATATTTGAAAACAAGCCGGTGCAGAAAAGAACCATAAAAGGTCTTATAAAAGAACTTATAGAAAGACCTGTAAAAGGCCGTGTGAATTATTTCACAAAAAGACTTTTCAAAGGGCGGATAAGCGGGTGAGAAGATAATCCAAAATCCTGTTTTCAGAAACGAATTAAAAAATACAAGACCTTATTATAAGAAAGCACATTGTGGCTATACCGATCCGCCTAATAAAGAGGAGAGTACTACCCTGTCCAATACGTGACGGCTCTGCCTAAAACCCATGAACAAAAAACAGAAAGGATAAGTACCCCATGAGTCGAAAGTTAAAAGCAGCATGGAAGCTTCTCCATCCCGGCAAAAAAACGGCTGCCCAGGAGATCATCGGGATCATTGGCGCGGGCCGGGGGGTAGGAGTGACCCATTTTGCCATCATGACTGCGGGATACTTAACCGGAGTTTTACGGAAACGGTGCGCCGTTCTGGAATGGAACAGTCACGGAGATTTCAAAAACATGAGAAAAATCTGTGGAAAGGACGGGAGACCGAACCAGGTGAGCAGGATACTTGATACGGATTATTACGAGCGGGCGGGGATAGATACCCTTTTATTGTGTAAAAAGGCCGGATATCAGGCAGTGATTGTGGATTACGGGTCTGTAATGGAGGGAAATCTGGAAGAGTTTTTAAGGTGTGACAGGCAGTTTGTTCTGGGAAGCTTCAGTGAGTGGCAGATGAAAGCGTTTCTGGAATTCGAAGGAAAGGGAAAGAGAGCGGAACGAAGCTGGGAAACTCTCGCGGTCTTTGGCAGCGAGGAAGCCAGAAAAAACATGGAAAAGAGGCTTGGAGTTCCTGTCCGCCGGATTCCGGTTTCAGTAGACGCCTTTATTGTCACCGGCGAGGCGATCAGTTTTTATCAGAGCTATTTCGGCTGAGGGAGAGGGAATGTGTCACAGCAGAATCCTTATGGTCCTCTCCCCGCGCTTTCAGAAAGACGCTGGAAAACAATACAAAAGAAAAAGGTTCGGGGGAAATATGGATGAAAACAGAAGACGACGGAGAAAAGAAGAAGCGGGCCAAAGCTTTGGAGAAAGATTGTACAAAAGAAAGCCAGTATCTGGCAGGGCTTAAAAAATACAAGAACCAGGGAATCGTCATCCGCATAGACGGAGAGGAGCTGCCGGAGAAAGACTGGGGAAAGATATTTGAGGTCAGGGAGGACGACTGTTTTTATATGGCCGATTATATTCCGGATGAAAAGACAGGAAAGCTCCATGAAATAAGGTTTGAACGTGTTTATAACCGGTAAGGCCTTCGGGCTGTACCAACAGGAGGGCGCAAAGGATGCCATCTTCAGCCTTAAGCTGGCTCACAGACGCGTCAGGGCGGGATCAGGGGATCAGGAAAGTAATGAAAATGTAAATTCCAAAAAGGAAGAAGTGTGATATAATCTAAAAGACAATACGGGCTTATGCCTATAGGATACGATCCATAGCAGGAGGAAAACAGATGAAGAGAAAAGCGGTGCCGGTGTTTGTGGCCCTCGGATTGATTTTCTTAGTGACTGCCGGATTTTTCGGCGTCCGGTTTCTGGAACGGTATATCCCCACAAAGGAGCAGGCGGATTTAGCCGGACTTTTGGGAGTGACGGGGGATGAGGTGGCCCTTTATCTCAACGAGGATTTGCAGGATGCAAAGGGGCTTTACCTTCAGGGACAGACCTATCTCCCCATAAAATGGGTAAACGAGACGCTGAACGAGCGCTTTTATTGGGATGATAATGAGAAGCTTCTTGTATATGCCCTGCCGGATTCCATTGTTTATGCGGATCATTCGACCCTGGGCTCCACAGGAAAGCCCTTGATCTGGGTAAATGAGGACGGCGTTTATTTATCCATCGGCCTGGTGGCTAATTATACGGATATCCGGGCGGCGGCTTACGACGGAGACGGATATAAGAGGGTTTTCATCAATAATAACTGGGACGCCCAAAATGAGGCCGTGGTTAAAAAGGACGGCAATGTCCGGGTAAAGGGCGGAGTGAAAAGCCCCATTGTGACCTGGATCTCCCAGGGAGCCAGGGTCACGGTTTTAGAATCCCTGGAGAAATGGTCCAGGGTCAGGACAGAGGATGGCTTTATCGGCTATGTGGAAAACAGGCGGCTTGGGGAGACGGAAAGCCAGGTTCCGGTCAGCACCTTTAAAGCACCTGTTTACACCAGTGTTTCCATGGATGAACCTGTCTGCATGGCCTGGCATCAGATGACCCTGCCGGAGGGAAATGCTTCCTTTGACAGCTACGTCGCCAATACCTCCGGGCTCAACGTTATTTCGCCCACCTGGTATGAGCTTACGGACAATGAGGGAAATTTCGCCTCCCTGGCAGATGGGGATTATGTGAAGAAAGCTCACGACAAGGGGCTTAAGGTATGGGCTCTCATAAATAATTTCAGCCCTGATGTGAATACGGAGATCCTCATGTCAAGGACATCTGTCAGGCGGAAGCTGATCGAAGCCCTTATGGCAGAGGTAGAGCGGTACGGCCTTGACGGTCTTAACCTGGATTTTGAGGGAATCAAGGAGGAAGCAGGGGTCCATTACATCCAGTTTATACGGGAGCTGTCCATCCCCTGCCGGAAGAAAGGAATTGTCCTGTCCGTAGATAATTACGTTCCCACTTCCACAAATCAATTCTATAATCGGAAAGAACAGGGTATCGTGGCTGATTATGTCATTGTTATGGGATATGATGAGCACTATGCGGGGGGCGACGCCGGTTCCGTAGCTTCTATTTCCTATGAGGAAAACGGCATAAAGGACACATTGGCGTCTGTACCCAAGGAAAAGGTCATAAGCGCCATTCCGTTTTATACCCGGGTATGGACCGAGGGAGCAGATGGAAAAACAACCTCCTCTTCCCTGGGAATTGCGAAAGCCAAGGAGTGGGTCACCCAAAATAATGTAGAGCTGTACTGGCAGGAAGAATTGGGCCAGTACTACGGAGAATTGCAGACAGAGGAAGGACTTAAAAAGGTGTGGATGGAAGAGGAACGCTCCATCGGCCTTAAGATGGATCTAGTAAAGAAATATGATCTGGCAGGCGTGGCCTGCTGGAAACTGGGATTTGAGCCGGCAGAGTTGTGGGACGAAGTACGGCTGGATCAGGAGTAAAAGACTTCGCACCAAGCGCGCTTTTGCGGGAACAAACATAAGACATGGGAGAGAATGGAAGGTCAGGTTATGAAAAGCAGGATAGTTTTGGCAGCATTATTGGCGGGAGCATGTATTTTGGCAGGATGTTCTTTAAAGAGAACAGCGCCGGAAACCACGGTTGCGGAGAGCACGCCATCAGCGGAGACGGAGACAGAAGAGACGAGTACGGTGCCGCCTACCATAGAAGAATTTCCCCAAACAGCGGAAAGCCCTACAGCGGAGCCGCCTGAGGAAAGGGAGGAAGGCGGAAGCAGGATTCTGGTGGCATCCGATATGCACTATTTATCCAGGAACTTAACAGACCTTCAAAAAGGTTTTCAATACATGGTAGATCACGGAGACGGTAAGGTCATGCAGTATATCTGGGAAATTACGGATGCTTTTGTGGATGAAGTAATAAGCCAGCGGCCGGACCTGGTGATTTTAAGCGGAGACTTGACCTATAACGGGGAAAAGGAAAGCCACACGGAGTTTGCCGGAAAGCTTGAGGAAATTGAGGCGGCAGGCATACCCGTAATTGTGATTCCGGGAAACCATGATATCAACAATTCCCTGGCAGCCCAGTTTGTAGGTGATACGTCTCTGGGAGCGGAAAATATCACTCCGGAAGAGTTTGAGGAGATTTATCAGGATTTCGGATACAATGAGGCGGTCAGCCGGGATCCCGCTTCCTTAAGCTATGTTTATCAGGTAAATGATTATACCAGGGCCCTGATGCTGGATACAAACCAGTATGAACCGAGAAATCTGGTCGGAGGAATGATACGGGATGACACCTATGACTGGATTGAGGAGCAGATGGAAGAGGCCTGGAACCTTGGGATGAATGTGATTCCTGTAGGCCATCACAATCTCCTTGACGAAAGCCAGGTATATTTGCAGGACTGCACCATAGAGCACAGTGAACAGCTTATTGACCAGCTGGAAAGCTGGGATGTTCCCCTGTTCCTGAGCGGCCACATGCATGTGCAGCATTATATGAGGTCCGGCGAGGATTCCGGGATCTATGAGATCGTTACGGGCTCCCTGTCCACGCCTCCCTGCCAGTATGGGGTCCTGGATTATGGGGATGACGGAAGCTTCCATTATCGCACAAAGGCCCTGGATATGAAAGGCTGGGCTCAGAAGACGGGAAACAAGGATAAGAATCTTTTGAATTTTGATACATTCGGGAAAACCTTTTTAAGTAAGGTATTTTATAACCAGGCCCAGGATGAATTTGAAAGGCTGGATACCCTTAAAAGCCTGACCAAGTATCAGAAAGAACAGATGGCTAAGTCCTATGCGGAACTCAATGTGGCCTGTTCCGCAGGCCGGGTTTTTGAGATCCGGGATAAGGCCATGGCAAAGGCCGGCTATAAGATGTGGGAGGAGGAAGGTTATCCAAGCATTCTCTCCCAATACCTGGAGTGGATTACTGCAGACGGGACAAAGGATTACAACGTACTTGATTCGGAATAACTGGCAGGAATGGTTCTTTTTTAATTCCCTGAAAGATATAATTCATTAAGAAAATGAATCAGGTAGGAAACGTGAAATTATCAAAATGGGAACCGCTCATGGCCGTGGTATTGCTGGCTTTGGTATACATCATATCAAATCAGGCCGGAAAGATGACGGCAGGGGTAAGCGTAAAAACCGGTAAGGAAAAACCTGTGGTTGTGATAGATGCGGGCCATGGTGGAAATGACCCCGGAAAGATCGGTATTGACGGCACCCTGGAAAAGGATATTAACCTGCAGATCGCCAAACGGTTAAAGAAGTATCTGGAAGCTTCTGACGTAGAGGTAATTCTGACCAGGGATAGTGACAATGGCCTTTATTCGGAAAAGGACAGCAGGAAAAAGATGGCTGACATGACCAAGCGCTGCGAGATCATTAATGATGCCAGCCCGGATCTTACCGTCAGCATTCATCAGAACAGCTACCATCAGGAGGACGTTTCCGGAGGACAGGTATTTTACTACAAGAAATCAGAAAAAGGAAAAAAGCTGGCTGAAATCCTGCAGGAACGGTTTGACTATGTGCTGGGAGAGAAAAACACCAGACTGGCAAAGCCCAACGATAATTACTATCTGCTTCTCCATGTGAAGACTCCCATTGTGATCGTGGAGTGCGGTTTTTTGACCAACTGGAAAGAGTCCGCTCTGCTGAATTCTGAGGATTACCAGGACCGGCTGGCGTGGACCATACATATGGGGATTATGAAATATTTAAATGGGGATAAATAAAATATGAAGCTTACAGGCGCCTTTGCATGGAAAGGGCGCCTTTTTTCTGCACTTTTTCAAAGCTGCCTGGGGGGAGCGCAGCTTTCACGGACTGCAATATAAAAGGGCAGGTCAATTTTAACGGGAAGGCGGTGGCCGCCTTCCATGCGGTCAATCAGGATTTTTGCCGTCATCTGGCCCATCTCTTCCACCGGGATATGTACCGTGGTAAGCATGGGAGTGAGGTATTGAGCCGTATCAATATCGTCGATGCTGATGACCGAAATATCCTTTGGAATATGAAGTCCGGATTCGTGAAAGGCTTTCATGGCTCCCATGGCTGTGATATCGTTGCTGCAAAAACAGGCGGTAGCGTCACAGCCGGCTTCCAAAAGCCGCTTTGCTCCCTGATACCCTCCATCCGAAGAAAGAGGCACATTGGCAACCCATTCCCTGCGGAGAAGGAGTTTATGGGCGCTTAAGGCCTCACAGTATCCGTTATAACGGTTTTCTGATTTTGTTTCTCCGATGTAGGCGATCCTGCGGTGTCCCAGACCGATTAAATAGTTGGTTGCCGTAAGGGCGGCCTGGTGCCCGTCGCAGATGATCTGATCGTATTTGGCTTCCAGATTGTTTAAGCCCGTATAGACCAGATAGTTGAAGTAATTCTTTAAAAGGCTGAGAAGCTGCTTGTCGCAGCGCCCTAAAATGACCACGCCGTCCACGTGGTTGTCGGAGATGAGACGGAAGGTGCCGGGATGGTTGATATCAAAGGCAGAAAAGGAATATTTTAAAACGTAGTTTTGCTTAAAGGCTTCCTGCTCAATGCTGCGGGCGAGAGAGGAAAAAAATAAGTCAGTTACCGTGTCCGTGGTCCGGGCGAATAAGCAGGCAATGGAGCGGGAGGCAGTCTGGGCCGCTTTCTTTTCTCCCATCTTTAAGTTGCGGGCGGCGGAATTGGGCGCATATCCGGTTCTGCGCACGATTTCCCAGATCCGGTCCTGGACCTCTTTGCTGGCAGCGCCGGGGGTGTTGTTATTTACGACCCTGGATACGGTGGAAATGGACACGCCCGCCTCCCTGGCGATTTCCTTTAATGTCATAGGCTACCTCCGAAAAAGATATTTTCTTTTTTTATTATAACTCATAACTTATGAAAACAATATACCATTAAACGCAAACGTTTGAGTAGAATTTGCACAAATTTGAAAGAGAATATGTTACGCTGATACCATAGAAACGGGAAACGGAATGATTGAGAAATGATTATATAAAGAGGAGTGTGGATCAGGAATATGAAAGGTAATGTTCTGGTAGTGCATGGAGGCGGCCCCACCGCAGTAATTAATTCCTCCCTGTACGGAGTGATCGAAGAAGCAAGGGAAAGCAAAGGTGTGGAAAAGGTATATGCTGCCTTGGGAGGAAGCGAAGGAATATTAAAGGAGGATTTTCTGGATCTTCTGGAATTTCCGGAGGAAAAGCTTAAACTGCTTTTGGAAACTCCTGCCACAGCTATCGGCTCCTCCAGGTATGCACTGGAAAAAGAAGATTATGAAGCCATGCCGGCCATATTTGAGAAATACAATATCAGATATGTGCTTCTTAACGGGGGCAACGGAACCATGGACACCTGCGGAAAAATTGATGAGGCCTGCAGAAGGCTGTGTAAAAATTCAGGCATTACGGTAGTGGGAATACCCAAAACCATTGACAACGATATTGCCATAACCGACCATACACCGGGATTTGGAAGTGCGGCCAGATACATTGCGGCTACTACAGCGGAGGTGGGGGTGGATGTGAAATCCCTGCCCATTCATGTATGCGTGATTGAAGCCATGGGAAGAAATGCAGGCTGGATCACAGCAGCTTCTGCCCTGGCCCGTAAAAAGCCGGGCGATGCGCCCCATCTGATCTACTTACCGGAGCGGCCTTTTAAGGAAGAGGAATTTTTGGAGGATGTAAAAAAGCTCCATGACGAAAAGGGCGGTGTGGTAGTAGTTGTCAGCGAGGGCTTAAAGGGAGAGGATGGAAACCCGGTGGTTCCTCCCATCTATAAGACGGAACGGGCAACCTATTACGGAGATGTAAGCGCTCATCTGGCTAATTTAATAATCCGAAAGCTGGGCATTAAGGCCAGAAACGAAAAACCGGGAATCTGCGGGAGAGCCTCCATTGCATGGCAGTCAGCCGTGGACCGGGAAGAAGCCGTGGTTGCAGGCAGGGAAGCTCTAAAAGCTGCCATGGAAGGTCAGGGAGGAGTGATGATCGGTTTCATCCGGGATGACAGGCCGGACGGAGAATACCGCATTCATGTAAAACGGATTCCCATTGAAAAGGTCATGCTCCATGAAAGAGTCCTCCCAGAAAGCTTCATCAATGAACGGGGAAACGATGTGACCCAGGAATTCGTAGAATGGTGCCGTCCGCTGATCGGCCCCGGACTGAGGGATTTCATAGATTTCCGTGAAAGTAAGTAAAAGGGCTGAAGCCGGCAAAAAAGTGAGGATAATGAAAATGAAGCATATTTTTTTGAATTTAAAACGATTTGACATTCCAAGAGAAGAGGGCGGCGTAAATTCCATTGCGCCTATCCGGGAGTGGGGAAGCTATATTGTATCAAAGACCCAGGAAGCGCTGAAAGAATATGAAAGGGATGAAGTGGAGTTTTCCATGTATTTTCCTGAAGCCCATTTGATTCCGGCAGCAGAAGCCCTGGGAGAAAACAGTCCGGTAAAAATCGGCTGTCAGGGCGTCTACCGTGAGGACGCCGCAGCCGGCGGAAATTTCGGCGCTTTCACAACAAACCGGACGGCAAAGGCGGCAAAGGCAATTGGCTGCACCACGGCCATCATCGGCCATTGTGAGGAAAGACGGGACAAGGCTGGGGTCCTTTTGGAAGCAGGTGTAACTGATCCCGACGCAGTCAACCGTCTGATGAATAAGGAAATCAGACAGGCCCTTGGGGCGGACTTACGGGTCCTTTACTGTATCGGAGAATCGGCAGAGGAGCAGCCCCGGTGGCAGGCGGTGTTAAAGGAACAGCTTGAGACAGGGCTTTCCGGTCTGGATACCGCCCATGTGGTCATCGCCTATGAGCCGGTATGGGCTATCGGACCGGGAAAGACCCCGCCGGATGGGGAATACATTGCCAGAATGGGTTCCTATATCAAGGAGGTGACGGGGGGGCTTCCTGTGGTCTACGGCGGTGGGCTGAAAGCTGATAACGCCCGGATGCTGGCTTCCATCCCCGTGATTGACGGAGGACTGATTGCCCTGACCAGATTTCAGGGAGAAGTCGGCTTCTATCCTGAGGAATATTTAGAAATTATAAGGGCTTACCTGGGAAAATAAAAATTCGAGAAAAGGAGAATCGTAAGATGAATGTAGCATTAGAATATGGACAGGGAACTGTGAACGTCACATTGCCGGATACTGCGGATATTTTTATCCCCGGGGAGACAGTACCGGATCCGCCTTATATTCCGGAGGATCAGCTGGAGGAGAAAACCCTTGAGTCCCTCCAGAATCCCATGGGCATGGAGCCCCTTTCAAAGCTGGCTCATAAGGGGTCTAAGGTGACCATTATATTTCCCGACCGGGTAAAGGGAGGAGAGCAGCCCACCTCTCACCGGAAGATTTCCATAAAGCTGATCTTAAAGGAGCTGTATGACGCCGGCGTAGAAAAGAAGGACATTCTTTTAATCTGTTCCAACGGTCTTCACCGGAAGAATACGGAGAAAGAAATCAGGGCCGTGCTGGGGGACCAGCTTTTCCATGAGTTCTGGTATACCCATCAGATCATCAACCACGACAGCGAGGATTATGATCATCTGGTGGACCTTGGGACCACGGACCGGGGAGATCCGGTTCTGATGAACAAATACGTATATGACAGTGATGTGGCCATTCTCATCGGGCATACACAGGGAAATCCCTATGGCGGCTATTCCGGCGGATACAAGCACTGCTCCACCGGAATCACCCACTGGCGTTCCATCGCCTCCCATCACGTTCCGGAGGTCATGCACCGGGCGGATTTCACTCCTGTAAGCGGAAAATCCCTTATGAGGACAAAATTTGATGAAATCGGCCAGCACATGGAAAAATGTATGGGGAAGAAATTCTTCTGCTGTGACGCGGTTCTGGATACAAAATCCCGCCAGATTCAGATCAACAGCGGATATGCGGCCGTGATGCAGCCCCATTCCTGGATCATGGCTGACAAGCGCACCTATGTGCCCTGGGCAGAGAAGAAATATGATGTGATGATTTTCGGAATGCCCCAGTTTTTTCACTACGGAGATGGGATGGGAACCAACCCCATCATGCTGATGCAGGCCATTTCCGCCCAGGTGATCCGCCATAAGAGGATTATGAGTGATAATTGCGTCATCATTTTTACCTCCACCTGCAACGGATATTTCCATGACGAGCTGTGGCCCTATTTGAGGGAAATGTATGAGATGTTCCAGCACGACCAGATGAACATTCTGCCGGACATGAACCGGTACGGCGAGTACTTTGCCACCAATGAGGAATATATCAGAAAATACCGTTACTGCAACGCTTTCCATCCGTTCCACGGCTTCTCCATGATAAGCTGCGCCCATATTGCGGAGATGAATACTTCTGCAATTTACTTATGCGGCGCTCAGGACCCGGGATTTGCACGGGGAATGGGGTTAAAGACCAGAGCTACGGTAGAGGAAGCCCTGGAGGATGCAAAAAAGAAATTTGTGGGACCGGACCCCAGTATCCTGGTGCTTCCCCAGACCTTTAAGCTCAGCGCCGTTCATCTGATGATGAAAGGAGATGCGCCGGAGGGAAAGGGGCATGAGGACTGCGGATGTATGGCCCATCATCATAGGTAATGGGGATCCACTAAAATCGTGGAAGTTACCAGATCATGGAAGCTGCGGATATGGTAAGGATCAAGGGCTGTAAGAGCAGGCCGGTTCAGACAAAAGTCTGGGCCGGCCTTTTTGAAAGGGGCAAACGTTTGGCTAAATAAGACGGCTGCTTTGTATGAATTATGATATGATAAAACCATAAAACACGAAAATGACTGTGGTTTGCAGAGGGAAAATACGAGAAAAGAAAAAATACCGTTAATACCGGTAAAGATAGGATTTTGAAAAAATGAACGGTTATTTGTATGGATTATTTTTACTGGTCAGCTTTGGTGCTTCCATAGCAGGGGCTGTCTGCGGGATCGGCGGCGGTATTATTATAAAGCCGGCCCTGGATATATTTGGCGTGTTAAGCGTATCTGCCGTAAGCTTTCTGTCGGGTTGCACCGTCCTCGCCATGACCTGTTATTCCGTAATCAAGGGGAAAGTAAGCGGCGAATCACTGGTGGAAAAGAGGATCGGAACGCCTCTTGCTATAGGTGCGGCTCTGGGAGGGGCAGCGGGAAAGTCCCTGTTCCAGGCAGTTTCTTCCCTGTTTGCGGAAAGGGATAGGGTGGGGGCGGTCCAGGCAGCCTGCTTACTGGTCATAACTCTGGGAACCCTGATCTATACCGTAAAAAAAGACAGGATACATACTTACCATGTGACAGACCCTTTGATCTGTATGGGGATCGGACTGGTGCTGGGGATTTTCTCCTCATTTCTGGGAATCGGAGGGGGGCCCATCAACCTGGTGGTGCTGTTCTTCTTTTTCTCCATGAACACGAAAGCTGCGGCTCAAAATTCCCTTTACATCATCCTGTTTTCTCAGATTACCAGCCTGATTCATTCTCTGGCAGCGGGAACGGTTCCTGAATTTTCTGTCTGGCTTTTGGCCCTCATGGTTACAGGGGGAATATTAGGCGGAATGGGCGGCTGTGCAATTAATAAAAAAATTGATGAGAAAGTGGCGGATAAGCTGTTCCGGTTTTTAATGGCGGCCATTATTGGAATCAATATATATAATATTTATCAGTTTATTTAGAAGTTAAAGCCGGTGATGAGGATTGATCTTAAGGTCATGACCATGTGGGCATACGGCCTTATAATAATAACAGGGCTGCGGCTCTGCTTTAGAAAAAAAGAAAAGGAGGAGATCTTATTGACAAAGACTTAAAATCATGATAAATACATGATATACACACGAGTTTATAAAGAGAAGAATTGTGCAATATTGTAGAGCATCGGAGGGGAAAATGGAAACAAAACTGAATGTAGGATTTGTGACGACCTATTCTGGAAGATGGCCAAGGGAGGTTCCGGAGCAGAGAAACCGGGAATATGGAGACTGGCTGACAGATCATCTGCCGGGAGCCAGGATTGTGAAGGCTTCCGTCCTGGGCAGCAACCGGGAAATGGTGGAGCAGGTCACAAGAGAATTTAAAGAACAGGACGTGGATGTTATTGTTTTAGTCTACGGGGCATTTACAGGGGATGATGTGGCCTCCTATCTGGCGGAAATGGTAAAGGTGCCCCTTATTTTGTGGGCGCCCTATGAAGTGCCCTTTGATAAGGATGACAGGCTTTATTCCAATGCCCTCTGTTCCATGACAATGAACGCAGCAGCCATAAGAAAGCTGGGAGCCGTCTATCATACCGTATACGGAAGCCTGGAGGATAAAAGGGCGTCGGAAAAAGTCGAAAATCTGCTGCGGGCCTACGGAACGGTCAAGGCCCTTAAGCACACCAACTTAGGTCTTCTTGGATACCGGCCTACGGCATTTTATAACTGCAGCTTCGATGAAAGCCTGATCCGCAGAACCTTTGGAGTTAAAATTGAAGAAACCGATTTGAAAGTGATATTTGACCGGATGGCGGAGCTTCCAGAGGAAGAATGGAAAGCTGATATGGAAGCCATTTCTTCCCTATATGACACAAACCAGCTTCCTGAAGGCCATCTGGAAAACCATTCCCGGTTATATCTGGCTCTTCAGAAGGTTATGAAGGAGCAGAGATACGATTTTGCCACCATCAAATGCTGGCCGGAAATGGGAAATCTCCACACCACCCCCTGCGCAGTCCTTGGACGTCTGGCAGACGAAGGAATCAATATCGGCTGTGAAGGAGACGTGGATGCGGAGCTGGCACAGATGGCGGAGTATTATCTCACGGGAAAGCCCAGCTTTATTACAGACCTGATCAATATTGACGAAGAGGAGAACGTGATCGTATTCTGGCATTGCGGAAATGCGGCTCCGTCCCTGTGCAACAGAGATTATCCGGTTCAGATGAGAAACCATCCGCTGGCCGGTCAGGGCACTGCCTTTTACGGGGCCTTAAAGCCAGGAAATGTGACCATCGCAAGATTCTGCAATCTTGACGGAACGTATAAGCTGTTCCTCATGAAAGGGGAAGCGATGCCCATGGACCGTTCGACGAAAGGCATCATGGCCAGTGTGAAAGTGAAGCGCCCTGTGCGGGAAGTAATCGAAGGAATTATTGCAGAAGGAATTCCCCATCATTACAGCATTGTATGGGAGGATGTGGCAGAGGCCATGAAGCAGGTATGCGGTTTATTAGGAATCCCCGTCATTGAGATGTAGCCCGGAAATAGCTGTTGACGCCCTTTGCGCCGGCCGGGTATAATGAAAAATATACATACGAGTTTATAGCAAGGAGGCGGGAGCATGGGACAAAACGGCGAGCGGGTGACAAGGTCTGACGTGGCGAAGGCCGCAGGAGTCAGCGAAACGATTGTATCTTATGTGATCAACAACAACCGCTATGTGGCTAAGGAAAAAAGGCAGAGAGTGGAGGAGGCCATTGCTTCTCTTCATTACAGGCCCAATAACGTGGCCCGCGCCTTGAAGGGAAAGCGCAGCAACCAGCTTCTCTTTATTGCGGACCAGATCACCAATGAGTATTTCAGCCGGATCGTCAGCGAGATGGATAAGTACGCTTATGAAGCCGGATTTCTGATTTCCCTGTGTGCCAACCGGAATACGCCGGAATTCGTATCCCAGGTTATCAGCCGCCAGTATGACGGCATCATCATCAGCTCCATCAGCTTTCCCATGGAATATGTGGAGTATTTCAGCAAGGCGGGGATACCGGTACTTCTGTTTGAGCATACAACCCACGGCAGGCTTCCTGAAAATGTGGCAACCCTTGCGTCCGGCCTGTATTCGGGAGCCAGGATGGCGGTAAACCATCTGGTTTCCAGGGGCAGGAATCATATCATTTACATTGACCGGATCAGTAGAAAGGGAAGTGTCAGCGGGCCTACGGACCTGCGGCTGAGCGGATACTTTGATGAGATGAAAGCACAGGGACTTTTGGCCGGAGAGGATACGGTTATCGCAGGCTGCCATTCCGAAGAGGAGCTGACAGAAGCTGTTGCGGGCTATTTAAAGGGCCATGAGGAAACCGACGGAATTGTGGGGCGCAATGATATGGTGGCCTGCATTGCCATGTACGCGGCTGCCGGCTGCGGAAAGAAGATTCCCCGGGATTTAGGAGTGGTGGGCTTTGATAATTCCAGCATCAGCAGGTTTTGCTTTCCCAGGCTTACAACTCTGGAAATGCAGCGGGAGGCCATAAGCAGGACCGCCATTGAAACCATGGTCCGGATGATCGGCGGAGAGCGCCCGGAAAGGGCGAGGTTTGAAACAGAACTGATTATAAGGGAGAGTACATAACGCTTTCCGATTTTATTTAAATCCAAAGAAGAAATACAGATTTATCTGAGGGATATACACACGAGTGTATATAAAAGTAAGGGGATTTTACAGCTTCGGATAAATCTGGTTTTGATAAAACAAGTTGAGTCTTAAAGAAAGAGAGGGTATTTACATGAAAAAAAGGAAATTAGCAGCGTTGGCACTTGCCGGTATGATGGCCTTTACGGCCGGCTGCTCCGGCGGGGGAAAGGCGGAGCCGGAGACATCGGGAGCAGAGCCAAAGACAGAGGCAGAGGTAAAGACGGAGACGAAAGCAGAAGCGACGACAGAAGCTGCAGCTGCTGGAAGCGGAAAACCAATCACCTTAAAGATTGCCAATTACGCAGTGCTGGAAAAAGGGTACGACGAGTTCTGGGCAAGCGTTAAGGAGGGCTTTGAGGCAAAGTATCCCAATATAACGATTGAATGGGTCACAGCGCCGTACGGGGAGATCTTAAATCAGGTCATCAATATGGCCGGAGGCGGAGACCGGGTAGACTGTATCTTCAGTGAGATGATCTGGCTGCCGTCCCTGGTGGATGCAGGTCTTGCGACTCCCATGAGAGAGGTGCTGGATGAGGATTTTTTGAAAGATTACTATTCCAATATCCTGGAAGCCCATTCCATTGATGATGAGGTTTACGGTGCTCCTCTTTACGTATCTCCGTCCTTGCTGTTTTACAATCAGAAGCTGTTTGAAAAGGCCGGTCTTGATCCCAACAAGCCGCCGAAAACCTATGACGAGATGCTTGCCATGGCGGATAAACTGTCAGGACTGACTACGGATGATGGGAATAAGGTGTATGCTTTCGGTCAGACCACCGCTTCCGTCATTGTCTCAGGAGCTTCCATTCAGGCATTTGCCCAAAATTTCGGCGGCGAATTATTTGATGAGAACGGAAAATTCAACGCGGATAACGAAGGCTTAAAGCAGTCTCTTGAAATGTTAAAGCTTCTTGATCAAAAGGGGTACAATCCTCAAAATGCCAAGCTGAAGGATTTAAGAAATTTATTTGCTTTGGGGCAGCTGGCCATGTATTATGACAATTCCTGGGGATTTAACGGGGTAAAGGCCATCAATCCGGATGCGGTTAATTTTGCAGCAGCATCAGAGCCCTTAAAAGGCGGAAGCGGAGATGGTGCGTCCACCCTGCAGTCCCACTGCTTTGTGGCAGTTGACAACGGCCCGGAGCAATTAAATGCGGTGAAGGATTTCATCCAGTATGTGATCACACCGGAGGTCATCAACGATTATATTGCGAATATCGCTCCGGCTCTTCCGGCAAATAATTCCATGAAGGACATGGAAGCAGTAAAAAACAGTCCGATTCTAAACGGAGCAGGAAATTCCGTAGAAGAAGCAAAACCGGTTCTCATGTTTCCTGGCTTGTCCGATTTCTATCTGGAACTGTGTTCCCTGGCCCAGGCAGTGACCGTGGGAGGAGAAGATGTGGATACGGCTCTGAAGAATTTCCAAAATTCAGTACAGCCGCTGCTTCCATAGAGAAAAGACTGGTATCTGACAGAAAGAGAAGTAAAAGTATGGCGGGATGGGAATCAGGAAAAACTCGTCCCGCCATGGAATACATAACCATTCAGGCTGCCGGGAAAAAGCGTTTTGCTCAGCCTTATGAAGAAAGAGGGGGAAATAACCTTGAAGGAGAAGGTATTTAAAAGGTTGTTTTTTAAGAATCAGACGGGAGACAGGATATTCGCTTTTTCATTGCTGCTTCCGGCGATTATTACGACTGTAATATTTATATTGCTTCCGGTGGCGGACTCCATCTACAGAAGTTTTTTTGATTATAAGGTGAAGAATATTATTTCAGGAAAACCGGGTATTTGGAATGATTTTGCCAACTATACGAAGCTGTTTTCCAACGGAAAGCTGGTTCCTTCCATGACCAATACTCTGGTATTTGTGTTTGGAGTGGTCATTGCCCAATTTGTTTTGGGCATGGCGCTGGCCCTGATTTTAAACAGCAATATAAGATTTTCGCGTTTTATACGAAGCATTATGATGATTCCCTGGGTAGTGCCGACTCTGATATCAGGACTTATATGGCTTTGGATGTTCCAGCCCCAATACGGTTTGATGAAATATTTCGTCGGAATACTCAGCGGCGGAAGAGTGACAAGCTTTGCCATTTTAAACAATCCGGCTACAGCCATGCTGGGCGTATCGGTGGCTGCCTTATGGAAACAGATTCCTCTTGCGACCTTGCTTCTTCTGGCAGGTCTTGCCAATGTGCCGGAGGATATTTTAGAGGCGGCCAAAATTGACGGGGCAAACAGTGTTCAAAGGTTTTTTAACATTGTGCTCCCCTATATGAAGAGCGTAATCAAGGTTACTGTTTCCATGTCCATTATTGAGAACTTCAAGCAGTTCCCCTTATTCTGGACCATGACCGGAGGCGGGCCCAATAACTCGACCACTACCATGGCTATTTTGAGCTACCGGGAAGCCTTTGTTTCCAATAACTTTGGCTCCGGCGCTGCAGTCACTACGGTATGGATGCTTCTGATGATTGCGGTGGTGTTTATTTATAACCGGATCTTCAAAGCAGATGACATGTAAGGAGGAGACAGAATATGAAACGGAATCGTATCTTAGCCGGTATTTTAAAGCAGGTGGTTTTAATTCTCATCCTTCTGTTCCTGCTCTTTCCCCTGTTTTGGGTTTTGCTCACCTCCTTTAAAACCAACATGGAGGCCTATAAGTTTCCGCCCACCTTTTTAGTCAGGAACCCTACGGTTATGAGCTACATCAAATTATTTACCGTGGATAACGACTTTTTTACATATTATAAAAACAATTTTATTGTGGCGGGAAGCTCCGCCCTGATCACCACCTTTATGGCGATTATTTCCGGCTATGCCTTATCCAGGTTTCATTTTAAATGGAACCCATGGATTGTGGCGGCATTTACCTCCGCACAGATGTTTCCTGTGGTCAGCCGTTTGATTTCCCTTTATAAGATCCTGGGAGATGTGAAGCTGATCAA
Source organism: Bacillota bacterium (assembly GCA_023437715.1). GTDB lineage: Bacteria > Bacillota > Clostridia > Lachnospirales > Lachnospiraceae > Lacrimispora. The sequence continues at coordinate 63,183 of JAEZFK010000026.1, forward strand.
CACCCACACCGGGCTGATCCTGGCCGTTACGGCAGGCATGCTCCCCTTTACCATTATGCTGATGTCCAGCTTCTACGACGGGATTCCCAGAGAGCTGGAGGAAGCGGCCAAAGTGGATGGAGCAGGCAGATTCGGGACCCTTTTCCGGGTGGTGGTGCCTCTTGTAAAGCCGGGTATGCTGGCGGTGGGGATCTATGCATTCCTGCTTTCCTGGGATGATTATCTCCATGCGTCGACCCTGATTCAGACAGATTCCCTGCGGACGTTGTCGGCAGGCGTAGCACTCCGTTATCTGGGCGAGCTTTCCTATGACTGGTCCCTGATTAACACCATTTCCATTGTGGGAACCATTCCCATGGTAGTGATATTCTTCTTCTTCCAGAAATACATGGTCAAGGGTCTGGTTGCGGGTGCTGTAAAAGGATAAAAAAGGAGAAAAAATCATGCTTGTTACGAATAGAGAGAATTTAATAAAGGCTGCAAAGTCAGGATATGCCATACCGGCTCTCAACACACAGGGCGGAAATTACGACATCATCTGGGCTGCCTGCCGGGCGGCGGAGGAAATGAAATCTCCTGTTATTCTGGCCCATTACGTATCCACAGGAGCCTATTCCGGCCACGACTGGTTTGTGGAGGTCTGCAAATGGTGTGCGGGCAAGGTATCGGTTCCGGTATCCATTCATCTGGATCACGGCGCTGATTTTGATATCTGCATGGAGGCGCTGAAGCTGGGCTTCACCTCCCTGATGATTGACGGCTCTGAAAAATCCGTAGAGGAAAATGCGGCAATGACTAATGAGGTCTTAAAGGTGGCAAAGTGCTTCGGAGTACCGGTGGAGGCGGAAATCGGCGAGCTTCTGCGCCTTGATCAAATGGGAGCCGTATTGGAAAATAAGAATATCGTCAATCCGGAAGAGGTAAAATCATTTTTAAAGCTGTGCCGGCCGGATTCTCTTGCTATCGGCATCGGCAACGCTCATGGATATTACAGGGGAGAGCCTGACATCCACCTGGAGGTTTTGGAGGCTGTAAGGAAATTTACGGATATCCCCCTGGTCCTTCACGGCTGCACGGGAATGAAAGAGGATATCATTAAGGAAGCTATTAAGCTGGGAGTGGCAAAGATCAATTTCGGAACGGAAATCCGTTATAAATATGTGGAACACTACGAGGACGGTTTAAAAAATATGGACCACCAGGGGCATTCCTGGAAGCTGTCCCAGCATGCAAATGACAGGCTGACAGAGGATATTAAGGATATTATCCGTCTGGCAGGGTCGGAAGGAAAAGCCTTTTGATGCAATCTGTGAAAGAGGAGACAAGGCTGTTAAGCCGGATGCAGGGATACGGCGTGATGACGGGGCAATGGGAACGCTTGGCGAGGAAAAAGCAAGAAAAGAAATGACGTCTTTACTGCCAACGCTAAAACGCTGGAAATAACCATAATATAACAAACGGTTTAATATGTGAAAGGGCTGCCCCAGGGAGAACAAGTTCTCCTTTGAGGCAGCCCTTTTCAGTTATGAGCCTGAATCAATTACAGCAGAAAGATCTTATTCTTCCTGCATTCTTCTTTCATATCCTCAGGCCAGATGCTGGCCTGAACCTCTCCCACATGGGCTCTGTCTAAGAGCAGCATGCAGAGGCGGGACTGTCCGATTCCACCGCCGATGGTGTAGGGAAGTTCCCCATTGAGAAGCATTCTGTGGTAAGGTAAGTTCTTCCGGTCCTCGCAGCCTGCTTTTTTTAACTGCTCTGCCAGAGATGCTTCATCCACACGGATGCCCATGCTGGAGATTTCCAGGGCGCAGTTTAAGTTCTCAAACCAGAAAAGGATGTCCCCGTTTAACTGCCAGTCATCGTAGTCAGGAGCTCTTCCGTCATGGGGCTTTCCGCTGCCCAGCCTGTCACCGATTTTCATGAGGAAGACACAGCCGTGCTCCTTGGTAATCAGGTTTTCCCTTTCCTTGGGAGTCTTGTCAGGGTAGCGGTCCTCCAGCTCCTGGGAGGTGATGAAGGTGATATCCTTTGGAAGGTGCTTTACAGCCTGAGGATATTTATACCAGACCTCATGCTGCATGTGCTTGATGATCTTGAAAATGGTGCGGACGGTTTCCTTTAAGGTCTCCTCGTTGCGTTCTTCCTTTGTGATGACCTTTTCCCAGTCCCACTGGTCCACGTAGCAGGAATGAAGGTTATCTAGGTCTTCGTCTCTGCGGATGGCGTTCATGTTGGTATAAAGCCCTTCTCCGGGCTGGAAGCCGTATTCGTGAAGGGCCATGCGCTTCCACTTCGCAAGGGAGTGAACCACTTCAATGGTTTCGCCTGGAATGCCTGCGATGTCAAACTGCACCGGGCGTTCCACGCCGTTTAGATTGTCGTTTAAGCCGCTGCTTTTTTCCACGAATAAGGGGGCTGAGATTCTCTCCAAATTCATTTCTTTTCCCAGCTCTTTTTGAAATGTATCCCTGATGTATTTAATGGCCTCCTGGGTCTCCCGGACGGAGAGCCTGGGGTCATAATTTTCCGGTATGATCAGTTCCATGTCCTATTCCTCCAACAAAATAAAGTGTATTAATAAATGTTTTTATAATGGTATCATTATTCTGGAAAACGCGCAACTGTTGTTTAAAAGTTGCATGGAGGCTGGGCCTGTGATATGATAAATGGAAGTGAAAAGAAAAGAGAAAAGCCATATGATAACAGAACGAATAAAAATAGAAGATAAAGAACATCCAAAGGAAGAACTTTTAAAAAAGCCTGCGGAAATTTTAAGAAACGGAGGTCTGGTGGCCTTTCCCACAGAGACCGTTTACGGCCTGGGAGCCAATGCCTTAAATGAGGAGGCGGCGAAAAAAATTTACGAGGCAAAGGGACGTCCGTCGGACAACCCCCTCATCGCCCACATTGCAGATTTTGACGGTCTTGGCCCCCTTGTTTCTGAAATACCGGAGGCGGGAAAGAAGCTGATGGAAGCTTTCTGGCCCGGCCCCCTGACCCTTATATTTCCAAAGAGCAGCATGGTGCCCTACGGGACCACGGGAGGTCTTGATACAGTGGCGGTGCGGATGCCCTCAGACCCTGTAGCAAATGCCCTCATACGCCTGTCCGGCGTTCCGGTAGCAGCCCCCAGCGCCAACACCTCGGGCCGCCCCAGCCCTACCACGGCGGATCACGTCTGGCAGGACATGAATGGGAAAATTGACATGATCGTGGACGGAGGCGCCGTAGGGATCGGCGTGGAATCCACCATCATTGATGTTTCAGGGAAGGTTCCTATGATTTTAAGGCCGGGAGCCATCACCCAGGAGATGGCCTCCGCTGTTCTTGGCCTGATGGTACCCCTTGATCCCGCAATTACCTCCGGCCCCATGAAAGCCGATGTAAGGCCTAAAGCGCCTGGCATGAAGTACAAGCATTACGCGCCGAAAGCGGATTTAACCCTGGTGGAAGGGGAGACGGAAGCGGTAACGGAGACCATTAACCGTCTGGCAGATGAGAAAATCGGACAAGGCTTTTCCGTGGGAATTATCTGCACCGAAGAGACGAAGAGCCTGTATCCTGCCGGAATGGTGAAAAGCCTGGGCTTCCGGGCAAAGGAAGAAACCCTGGCCCATAATCTTTATTCAGTGCTGCGGGAATTTGACGATCTGAAAGCGGATTTCATTTTTTCCGAAAGCTTTTCAAAGGATCATCTGGGGCAGGCCATTATGAACCGGCTGACCAAGGCGGCGGGATATCATATTTTAAAGGTTTAAAGAACATTTGCAGAATGGAGGAAGCCCCATAGAGCGGGGCGGGCTTTGCCCGGAAAGCATGGGCAGGAAAGAGGAGATTATGTCAGGAAAAAGAGAAGATTATATCACATGGGATGAGTATTTTATGGGAGTGGCCGCCCTTTCCGGAAAGCGCTCCAAGGACCCCAGCACCCAGGTGGGGGCCTGCATTGTCAGCCAGGATAATAAGATTTTATCCATGGGCTATAACGGCTTTCCCATGGGCTGCTCCGATGATGAGTTCCCCTGGGGCAAGGAAAACGAAGAGGACGACCCCTATAATGCCAAATATTTCTATTCCACCCACAGCGAATTAAATGCTATCCTTAATTACAGGGGAGGCAGTCTGGAAGGCAGCAAGCTTTATGTGACCTTATTCCCCTGCAATGAATGCGCCAAGGCCATCATACAGGCCGGAATCAAGACCGTTGTCTATGGCTCCGACAAGTATTCGGATACTCCGGCTGTCAGCGCTTCCAAAAGGATGCTCAACGCCGCAGGGGTACGGTATTACCAGTACCAGCCTACGGGAAGAAAGATAGAGATAGAGGTCTGACATGAAGTTTTTACTTGCGGCTCTTAATGCCAAATACATTCACTCCAACCCCGGCATTTACAGCCTTAAGGCCTATGCGGAAAAATATGGGGCAAAGCCGGAAATGGAAAGCAGGGGCTTTCAGATCGAAATCGGGGAATACACCATTAACAATCAGCCGGATGAGATCTTAAAGGATATTTACACCCGAAAGCCTGATGCAATAGGTTTTTCCTGCTACATCTGGAACATTGCTTACGTGCTGGAACTGGTACGGGACCTTCCGAAGGTTCTCCCGCATGCGGAGATCTGGCTGGGCGGTCCCGAAGTGTCTTATAACGCCGCCCAGATCCTATCCCGGGAACCGGCGGTCTACGGCATCATGATGGGAGAGGGGGAGGAAACCTTTTTAAATATCGTAAGGCGCTATATGGACGGAAGCAGGAGCTTTGGCTCCGTCTGCGGCACAGCTGTGAGGGATGAGACGGGAAAGGCAGTTGAGAACCCCTTGATGAGAGCCGTGGATATGAGCTCCATTCCTTTCCTGTATGAAGATCTGAAGGATTTCGATAACCGGATTATTTACTACGAAAGCAGCCGGGGCTGCCCCTTTTCCTGCAGCTACTGCCTTTCCTCCCTGGATAAGTCGGTGCGGTTCCGGGATACGGACCTGGTACTTAAGGAACTGAACTTCTTTCTTGAAAACCGGGTTCCACAGGTGAAATTTGTGGACAGAACCTTTAACTGCAACCGAAAGCATACGATGGCAATCTGGCGTCATATCATGGAGCATGACAACGGGATCACTAATTTTCATTTTGAGATATCTGCCGACCTGTTAAATGAGGAAGAGCTTAAGCTTTTATCCTGCATGAGGCCGGGACTTATACAGCTTGAGATCGGGGTTCAGAGCACCAATCCGGTAACCATTAAGGAAATCCGCCGCCAGATGGACTTAAAGCTTTTAAAAAACACCGTGGCCCGGATCAACAGCTTTAATAATATTCACCAGCACCTTGATCTGATCGCAGGCCTGCCCTGCGAAGATTACGAAAGCTTCCGCAGCTCCTTCAATGAAGTCTATGAGATGAAGCCGGAACAGCTTCAGCTGGGCTTTCTGAAGGTCTTAAAGGGTTCCTATATGGCGGAAAAGGCAGAGGAATACGGGGTGAAATTTAAAACCCAGCCCCCTTATGAGGTGCTGTCCACCAGATGGTTAAGCTACGGGGAAATCCTTAAGCTGAAGACCCTGGAGGAAATGCTGGAGGTTTACGGAAACAGCGGCCAGTTCCGGACTGTTATGGCTGAACTTTCCGGGGAATTTGAAACGCCTTTTGATATGTTTGAAGCTCTGGCTGAATATTATGATAAACAGGGACTGCTGGGGATCAGCCACAGCCGGATGGCCCGTTATGAAATCCTGGAACGGTTTATCAGCCAGAGGATACCGGAAAAGCTTCCCCTGTACCAGGATTACCTTGTGTATGATCTGTACTTGAGAGAAAATTTAAAGAGCCGTCCGCCCTTTGCAGCTGACCAGGAACCTTATAAAGACCGGGTCAGGGCCTTTTTTGCAGAGGAAGCGGAAAACTTCCGGTATCTGGGAGAAGACTATAAGGGCTATGAGGCCAGACAGCTTATAAAAATGGCTCATGTGGAGGTCTTCCGGGATGGAAGAGCGGTTCTTTTTGATTACAGGAAACGGGATGCCCTATCCCATAACGCGGCGGATCATGAGATCGGCATATGGAGGAACTGATGGCAAAGAAAGAGACAAAAGCAGAGCGGGCTGTACGGGTGGAAAAGGTGCTGGAGGCCCTTGACAGGGAATACGGAACCGAATACATCTGCTATTTAAATCACGAAACCCCATGGCAGCTTTTAATCGCAGTCATTTTAAGCGCCCAGTGCACCGACGCCAGGGTGAATATGGTGACAAAGGATTTATTTAAGAAATATGACTCTCCGGAAAAATTTGCAAAGGCTGACTTAAAGGAGCTGGAGAAGGACATTCATTCCCTGGGCTTTTATCATATGAAAGCCAAAAACATTATTTCCTGCTGTCAGGACTTAATGGAGAAATTCGGGGGTGTGGTTCCCCAGACCATGGAGGAGCTGACATCCCTGGCCGGCGTGGGCAGAAAGACCGCCAATGTCATCCGGGGAAATATTTATAATGAACCCAGCATTGTGGTGGATACCCATGTAAAGCGGATTTCCAGAAAGCTGGGCTTTGCAAAGGAAGAGGACCCGGAGAAGATCGAATATGAGCTGATGAAGGTGCTTCCCAGAGAACACTGGATTCTGTGGAATATTCAGATCATCACCCTTGGAAGGTCCATCTGCGTTGCAAGAAGTCCCAAGTGCGGGGAATGCTTTCTCCGGGAGCTCTGTCCCAGCGCGGGGAAGTCCTGAGGGAAAAGGCTTGACGAGAAACACTTTGTCTGGGAAGACGTTTTTGGGGAAAGGGGGGAATCACAGTGACAATGTCTTATCTTGCGGTAGATTTGGAAACCACCGGTCTTGATCCGAAAACAGACAGGATCATTGAAATCGGAGCGGTTCGGGTTCTTGACGGGAAAGTGTCTGAGGTTTACGAAACCTTTGTCAACCCTTACCGGAAGCTGGATGAGAGGGTGATTTCCCTTACGGGAATCAGCGACAGTCAGCTGGAAAACGCCCCAGGAATCCAGGAGGTGATCGGCTCTTTTCTGGACTTCGCAGAAGGCCTTCCTCTTCTGGGCCATCATGTGATTTTTGATTACAGCTTTTTAAAGCGGGCTGCGGTCAACCAGGGATACGGCTTTGAACGCCAGGGAATTGACACTTTAACGCTTGCCAGAAAATTCATGCCGCCTGATGAAAAGAAAAATTTAAAAGCGGCCTGTGAATTTTTCGGAATGGAACCCTACTTAAACCACCGCGCTCTGGCGGATTCCAGGGCGTCTCACGGTCTGTACCAGAAGCTGTGGGAATTGTATGGAAAAGATGTCCCCGAGGCATTTGCTCCCCAGAGCCTTATTTATAAGGTGAAAAAGGAGCAGCCTGCCTCAAAAAGGCAAAAAGAACACTTGCAGGATTTACTAAAATATCATAAAATAGCCTTGACCATACAAACGGAACACTTATCCAAAAATGAAATATCCAGGATTACGGATAGAATCATAGCGCAGTATGGAAGAATATAAAAGAGGTGAGACCGAATGATTAATTTTAACAATAAAAACAACAGAAAATTTTTATCCGCAGTTTTAATTTTTGTGGTGATTTTATTGATTGTAGCAATGGTACTTCCTATGATGCAGGTCTTTTTTTAAGCATCATACACAGCAAAGCAAGAGGAACGAATAAGGAATGAATAGGAAAAAGAGAACATGGTCCATAGGCCTGACAGCCGCCTTACTTGCGGCAGGGCTTGGACTTTTCACGCCGTCATATGCCATGGCTGACACTCTTCCGGATGGCATTTATGTGGGCGACCACAGTCTGGGAGGTATGACAGAAGAAGAAGCCGGTCAGGAAATACAGAACCTGGTAAATGAGATGGAAAACCAGAAGATCACGCTGGTAGTGGACGGACAGCCTGTGGAGGCTACGGCAAAGGAGCTGGGCTTTCACTGGAGCAATCCTGAGGCCGTGTCCCAGGCCGCGTCTTCCTGGCAGGGAGGCAATTTGATCAGGCGGTATCTGAATAAAAAGGATATCGAGAAAAATCATGTAATCATTCCTTTGGAGACAGCCTTAGATGATGGAAGCGTGTCTGCTTTTGTAGCGGAAAAATGCGCTTCCGCGGTGGTAGAGCCTAAAAATGCCACCATTGTCCGGGAGAAAGGCGCCTTTGTTGTAACTCCTTCCGTCATCGGAAAAACCGTTGATGTGGAGGCTACTAAGAAAGCCCTTGACGCAGCCCTTGCAAACGGGCTGGAAGAGCCGGTCACGGCAACTGCCGTGGTTACGGAAGTAAGACCGGCGATTATGACGGAGGACCTAGCCAGCATAAAGGATGTACTGGGGTCATTTTCCACCAGCTTTTCTTCCAGCGGCGCTTCCAGGTCCAAGAATTTACAGGTAGGCGCCAGCAAGATCAACGGCCGGGTGCTGATGCCGGGAGAGACTCTTTCAGGCTACGAGTGCATGCATCCCTTTACTCTGGCCAATGGCTATGCTACGGCTGCAGCCTATGAAAACGGCCAGGTGGTGGACAGCGTGGGAGGCGGCGTATGCCAGATCGCCACCACCCTTTACAACGCCGTGCTCCGGGCAGAGCTTTCGGTGGCACAGAGGCAGAACCACTCCATGGTGGTGAACTATGTAAAGCCGTCGGAGGATGCCGCTATTGCCGGTACCTATAAGGATATTAAATTTACCAACAATTACAGCACTCCCATTTATGTGGAGGGCTATACCTCGGGAAAAACCCTTACCTTTACCATATACGGCAAGGAAACAAGGCCCGCAAACCGCACCTTTGAATTTGTTTCCGAAACCCTAAGCGTTACGGATCCCGGTCCGCCCAAGGAGGTGGTGGACCCCACCATGCCTCCGGGAAGCAAAAAGCAGGTGCAGTCCGCCCATGTGGGGATGAAATCCAGGCTGTGGAAGATCGTTTACGTGGATGGAGTGGAACAGAGCAGGGAAGTTCTGCACACCGATACCTACAACCCGTCAAAGGCCATTGTTAACGTAGGCCCGGCGGCTCCGGTAACGGCTCCGCCCGCAGCAAATCCCACATTGCCTCAGGAGACTCCGCCGGCGGTTCCCGATCCATCAGCTTCCACTCCGGCAGTTCCGGATCCGGCAGCTTCCGGGATCGTAGTTCCGGATGCCTCGGGAGGCGGGGCAGCGGGAACAGAAGCGGCCCAGACGCCGGCCGGTGAGGCCGTTATGCCAGGGCCGGGAGAGTAGGTTGGCAGCAGGATGAGACGGATTGAAAGAGAGAATACCGGAATTATAAGGCCTGGTCAGGATCTTGTTGTGGCAGGATATGCAGGCCTTTTCGGTACCATGGAAGCTGTAAAATATAAAAAAGAAGAGCTGTATCAATGGTTTTCGAAAGATTATGTAAACCGGATTCCGGAGCTTGACCGTTTTCTGGTAAAAGGAGATCCTGACCGGTGGAAAAAGTACGGTGCAACGGAATGGGAACCGGCAGGAGAGGGCGGTATATTAAAGGCTCTCTGGGATTTATCCGGAGCCTATATGACGGGAATCCGCTTTTCCCTGGAAAATATTCCGGTCAGGCAGGAGACCATAGAAGTCTGTGAAAGGTACGACATGAACCCATACCGCCTTTCTTCCCAAGGCTGCCTGCTTTTAACGGCGGACAACGGAGGAGATCTGGTTTCCGCGTTTAAGGAGCAGGGGATTCATGCCGGCCTTATTGGAAAGGTGACAGAGGGAATCAAGCGGATCATTGATCACGGGGAAGCCGTCGGCTATCTTGACCGGCCCACGGCCGATGAGCTGCATAAAATCAGGAGGTAAGGATATGAGAGAAAAAATACTGGCGATAATTGAAAAAAACAGCAGGATTGATTTAAAGGACCTGGCAATTCTTTTAGGGGAAAGCGAGGCCGCCATAGCCAATGAGATCGCCGAAATGGAAAAAGAGCATATCATATGCGGCTACCATACCCTGATTAACTGGGATAACACCAGCGATGAAAAGGTAGTGGCCTTAATTGAGGTTAAGGTAACTCCTCAGAGGGGCATGGGCTTTGATAAGATCGCGGAGAGGATTTATCAGTACAGCGAGGTCAATGCAGTCTATTTAATGTCCGGCGCCTTTGACTTCACCGTATTTATTGAAGGAAAGACCATGCGCCAGGTGGCACAGTTTGTTTCAGAGAAGCTGTCTCCCATGGAATCAGTTTTAAGCACGGCCACCCATTTTGTCCTTAAAAAATATAAAGACCACGGCACGGTTCTCGCCGAGGAAACACCGGATGAAAGGATGTTGATTACGCCGTGAGAAATCCATTATCAGACCGAATCGTAGAGATTCCGCCTTCGGGAATCCGTAAATTTTTTGATATTGTCAGTGAAATGAAAGACGCCATCTCCCTGGGCGTAGGAGAGCCTGACTTTGATACGCCCTGGCATATCCGGGAGGAAGGAGTCTATTCTCTGGAAAAAGGACGGACCTTTTATACCTCCAATGCCGGTTTAAGAGAGCTGAAGGTTGAAATATGCAGCTATTTAAGCCGCCGCTTCGAAGCCTCCTATGATCCTGACCATGAGGTCATGGTAACGGTGGGCGGAAGCGAAGCCATTGACATCGCCTTAAGGGCAATGCTGAATCCCGGCGATGAGGTGCTGATTCCCCAACCCAGCTATGTTTCCTATGTTCCCTGTACGGTTCTGGCAAACGGAACCCCGGTCATCATTGACTTGGAGGCCAAGGACCAGTTTAAGCTGACCAGGGAAAAGCTGCTGGAAAAGATCACTCCAAAGACCAAGGTATTAGTGCTTCCCTTTCCTAACAATCCTACGGGAGCTGTCATGGGAGCGGAGGAGTTAAAAGAGATCGCCGAAATCGTAATTGAAAAGGATCTGTTTGTAATATCCGATGAGATCTATGCCGAGCTTACATATGGAGGCGACCATGTGACCATTGCGGCATTTCCCGGCATGAAGGACAGGACCGTGCTCATTAACGGCTTTTCCAAATCCTACGCCATGACCGGATGGAGGCTGGGCTATGCGGCAGCTCCAAGGGCCATTTTAGAGCAGATGTTAAAGATCCATCAGTTTGCCATCATGTGCGCGCCTACCACCAGCCAGTATGCGGCGGTAGCGGCTTTAAGGGATGGAGATAAGGATGTCCAGGTGATGCGGGAATCCTACGACCAGAGAAGACGTTACCTGATGCACGCCTTTGAGGAAATGGGACTGGAATGCTTTGAGCCCCACGGGGCCTTTTACACCTTTCCCTCCATCAAACGGTTTGGCATGACCTCCGATGAGTTTGCCACCAGACTGCTTCAGGAAGAGAAAGTTGCGGTGGTTCCGGGTACGGCATTTGGAGACTGCGGGGAAGGGTACCTGCGCATTTCCTATGCTTACTCCTTAAAGAACTTAAAAGAGGCCTTAGGCCGTATGGACCGATTTATCAAGAAACTGGATGGAAAGGCATAAGGATTATGAACATTGTACTGCTGGAACCGGAGATGCCGGCCAATACGGGAAATATCGGCCGGACCTGTGTGGCTACGGGAACGAAGCTGCATTTGATCGAGCCTCTGGGATTTAAATTAAATGATAAGCTGATAAAAAGGGCCGGACTGGATTACTGGGATAAGCTGGATGTGACGGTTTACAGCGATTATCAGGACTTCCTGGACCGGAATCCGGGAGCCAAGATTTACATGGCTACCACAAAAGGGCTTCATGTTTATTCTGATGTGGAGTATGAACCGGACTGCTTTCTCATGTTTGGAAAGGAAAGCGCCGGGATTCCGGAAGAGATTCTTTTGGAAAACCAGGACCAATGTGTGAGAATTCCCATGTGGGGCGATATCAGGTCCCTGAATTTATCCAACTCTGTTTCCATTGTGCTGTATGAGGCCTTGAGGCAGAACGGATTTGAAAAGATGACCATGCAAGGGGAGCTTCACCGGCTCCATTGGAAAGAATAGAGGAACGCAGGGCGTGCTGCAAACTGATTTTTACAGTCGGGATGCAATGCGTCCTTTTTTGATTTTCTGGGGTTTTCCCTGGTTATGATGAAGTGCTAAAAAGTGGTATAAATTATGAAATTGACAAATTCTGTTTAAGCGCTATACTTGGCATATAATAAGCCAATGACGGCCTGCGGAATTGACAAAGAATATCCTCATGAGAAATCCATGGAAGGAGGCAGTTGCGATGAATGAAAGCTTTAATTTTATAATAGGGGTGATGGGGCTATCCTGGGTGATTGTGGTGGCAGCTACCGCCTTTACCCCTTATATTGTACGAAGAAATATCTGCTTTGGCATTTCCATCCCTGAAAGCGAATATCACAGCCCTAAGATCAGTGCCCTGCGGCGAAGCTACACCATCAGCTGCCTTGGAATTGGCCTGGTTATGGGAATCGGAAGCGCTCTTTGCTATGCCAGGCTGCCGGTGGAACGGGGAGTCTGGATTCAGCTGGGCGGCCTGTTTCTGTATCTTGCCGTCACCACCCTTATATATTTTCTCATGCGTTTGAGGATTAAGGCGGTCAAGCAGGAACGCGATTGGGAAGTCGCCCAGGATACGGCCGGAGAAATCAGCGGAGAGCCTGATAAAATCATTAATACCGGGTGGTATCTCTTATACCTTGCCGTTATTGCCCTCACTGTTCTGGCGGCGGTGTTTAAATATCCCTCCCTGCCCCAGCAGATCCCCATTCATTACAACTTTGCAGGTGAGGTGGACCGCTATGGCGGAAAGTCTGCCGCAACCCTTGCCGTAATGCCGTTGATGCAGTTTTTTATGGGCCTGCTGTTCGGGGGAATCAACCTTGGGATCGGCATGTCCGGGCATCGGAAGAATTTCAAAAGAACCCGGGAATTCCGAAGGATCATGAGCATTTCCTTATTTGCCATTGGATTTATGGTGATGCTTCTCTTTGCCTGCATTCAGCTTTCCATGCTGTCCATATTAAATGAAGCCCTGACAATGGTCATGCCCTTTGTCTTTCTGGCCGCTGTCTTTGGGATTTTCATTTATCTTGGAGTAAAGGTGGGACAGGGAGGAAGCCGGTTGAGAATAGAGGATGACGGGCCGGAGGACCGGGTGGATGACGACCGGCACTGGAAGGGGGGCTTTCTGTATTTCAATAAGGAGGATCCTTCTCTTTTTGTGGAAAAGCGGTTTGGAATAGGGTATACCTTAAATTTTGGAAACCCTAAAAGCTTATTTGTGATTGCTGCCCTTGCAGTCTTTATTCTGGCAATGGCAGCGCTGCCCTTAATTATAAAATAGAATCATGCCGTACAGAACTCAAAAAGTCCTGTACGGTATTTTTATATTACGCTGTTTTAAAACAAATAAAAATTTACCGTAACATTATGCCGCTTTTCATTTCCCATAACCCCCCTGAAGGTGGTAAAGTTTAAGTAACCTAAAAAACAAGCAAGGAGGAAGTGTATGAAGATTTTAGCTATTACAGCATGTACGGCAGGAATTGCTCATACGTACATTGCCAAGGAAAAGCTGGAAAATGCAGCAAAGGAACTGGGTGATGCCATTAAGGTTGAAACTCAGGGCTCCATTGGGGTGGAGAATGAGCTGACGCCTGAGGAAATCCGGGATGCGGATGTGATTCTGATTTCTGCGGATATCCGGGTAGGAAAGGAGCGTTTTGCAGGAAAGCCGGTGGTGGAGGTTCCCATCAGCATGGTAATGAAATCTCCCAAGGGAGTGATTTCAAAGATACACGAAAAAATGGGGAAGTAGTTAGATGGCGGAGAGAAGAGTATAAAGAGAGGGGAATACAATGGCAAAGCAAAAGTTTGAAATTAAAAAGCATGTTATGACGGGAATTTCTTACATGATTCCGATTGTTGTATGCGGCGGTATCTTAAGCGCCCTGGCAAAGGGTTTTGGGGGATATGATATCGGCAGCGCCATAGAGGCGGGGGCTACGCCGTTTTCCAACTTAAATCCCTTTACCTGGATCGGTTTCTGGTGGGGAGTCAATAAGCTGGGGTCTGTTGCAATGGACTTTGCGGTGGCGGTAATGACGGCCGGTGTGGCCTATTCCATTTCAGGGCGCCCTGGGATCGTGCCAGGTATTGTAATCGGCTATTGCTCGGCCCAATCAAAGGCCGGGTTCCTTGGGGGCCTGCTGATGGCCTTTATCATCGGGGCCTTTGTGAACTGGATGAAGACCTGGAAGCTTCCCAAGTGGGGCATAGGGCTGATGCCGGTTATGTTCATCCCCGTAATATCAACCCTGGTGTGCGGCATGATTTTCCTATGTGTGTTCGCAATTCCGCTTGCCTATATTATGAACGTGTTCCAGCAGTGGATCATTTCCTTAAACGGAGGGGCAAAGGCTGTGATCGGCGGTGTAATCGGCGCCTGTATGGGATTTGATATGGGCGGCCCCATCAACAAGACGGCCTCCATGGCAGCCAATGCTTTGGGAGCTGACGGAATCAACGGTCCTATGGCGGCCAAAATCATCGGAGGCATGACTCCTCCTATCGGAATATTTATTGCAACCTTATTGAAGAAAAGCAAGTTTTCAAAGGTGGAACAGGAAACAGCAAAAACAGCACTCCCCATGGGACTCTGCTTCATTACGGAAGGTGTTCTTCCCTTTGCGGCGGCAGACCCTGCAAGAGTGATTCCCAGCAGCATGATCGGCTCCGCTGTGGCAGGCGCCGTTGCGGTCGGCATGGGCTGCGAGTCCGTGGCAGGCCATGGAGGCATTTTCGTAGTTCCCATGATGAAGAATCCCTTATGGTTTTTAATTGCTCTGGTCATCGGTTCTGCGGTAACGGGAATCATCTATGCGGTTATTAAGCGCCCTCTGGAAGAGCAGGAGGAAAAGGAAGAGGAAGAACTTGACTTTGATCTGGATATTAAAATCCAGTAATGCTGTAAATGATAGAAAGGACAATGAAAATATGTTAGTATCAATGAAAGCCATCCTTGATGATGCGAATAAAAACTATTACGGCGTCATGGCAATGAACAGCATTAATATTGAGATGGCAAGAGCAGGGATTACAGCGGCAGAAGAGGAACATTCCCCAATCATCATACAGTTTGGCCCCGGGCAGATGAAAAACCATGCCCACATGGAGGAAATGCTTCCCGTAGTAAAGGAGCTGGCAGCCAGAGTCCATGTTCCGGTCGCCCTAAACCTGGATCATGGTTCTGATTTTCATATCATTGCGGACTGCATCAACCGGGGATTTACCAATGTGATGTACGACGGTTCCTCCCTGGCTTACGAAGAAAATGTAAAGCGCACGGCAATTATCACAGCCCTGGCCCATGGAATGGGATGTTCCGTGGAAGGGGAGCTGGGCCATGTGGGTCAGGCTGCTGATGCAGATGATTCCGATACGGACCTTTATACCGATCCCGGCCTTGCCATGGATTTTGTGGAAAAGACAGGCATTGATGCCCTGGCCGTAGCCATCGGTACGGCCCACGGCGCTTATCCCAAGGGGAAAATCCCGAAGCTGGATTTTGAGCGGCTGCACCAGTTAAAGGAGAGCTTAAACATGCCTCTGGTGCTTCACGGAGGCTCCGGCTCCGGAGAGGAAAATTTAAAGCGGGCCGTGGCAGGCGGCATCAACAAGATCAATGTCTGCACAGATGCCTTTGAGGCGGGCAAGAGGGCCATGTTAAAGGCCCTTGAACAGAAGCCGGAAACAGATTATATGCAGCTATGCATGGCAGCGGAAGCCGGAATCAGGCAGTTCGTAAAGGACTACATGAGAGTGATCGGTTCCAGCGGAAGATATATTTATGGAGAGGCAAAGCAGGCGGGAAATGAATAGCTTCGAAAGGATAGAGGTGTTTGCTTGAAAGAAGATAAGAACGCATTATATAACAACAGAATATTGCAGTGCCTGATAAGCGGAAAAACTTATACCATGCTGCAGCTTGCCGATAATGTGGGACTATCTGAAAAAACTGTAAGGACCCGGATCGGTCAGCTGGGTGAATGGCTGGAGGCGGAGGGGCTTGGAAAAATAGAGAAGCGGCAGGGAATCGGAATCTGGCTGGAGCTTTGCGAGCGCCAGAAAAAGAGCCTGGAAGACCGTCTGGGGCTGGGGGAACATTCAGACCCTGCGGAAAATGCGGATAACCGCAGAAAGCAGCTTATGGGCAAGCTCCTCAAGCTGAAGCCGGGAGAGGTCATGACCTTACAGCAGCTGGCGGACAGTCTCTACTTAAGCCCGCCTACAGTCAGCAATCTGCTGAAGGATATATCCGGGTGGTTTGCGAAGAGAAATGTAAAGATCACCGCCATACGGAACAAGGGGGTATGCCTTTCAGGCAAGGAATATAATTTCCGGATCGCAATCAAGGATTATATGCTGGAAATGCTGCCTGAGGTTCTGGAAGCCCTGTTCGGCACCTATGCGCCGGGAGTGGATGGGGCCCGTATCCGGCGCATTATTCTGGAAGCGGAAAATGCCTGGAGAATCGAGCTGGCAGACCATTCCTTTAAAACAGCCTGGATCATGGCCTGTCTGTCCGTGGCCCGCAAGAGCCTGGCCGACGGGCTTCTCTCCGCCAATATCCAGGAGGAAAACATCCAGCGCTATAATGAGTATTCCTTTGCCGAATCCATTTACCAGAGAATCGGAAAGGAATATGGGATTTCCATATCAGAGGATGACACCCTTCTCCTGGCAGTGCTGCTGCTTTCTGCCAAAAAGCTGAAAAGCTTTACCGGCGCCAGCGATGAGGACTATGCCATGCAGTATGACAGAAACTTAGAGCATTTCGTAAGGCTTGTGATTGAAACCATGGATTCCGTCCTGGATGCAGACCTTTCCGGAGACCGGCTGCTGTATGAGGGCCTGCTGCTCCATATGAGATCCGCCATATTCCGCATGAAGTATTCCACTGTCACAGGAGACAGCATAAGCAAGTACGTGAAGAATGAATATAAGCAGACCTTTCTGGCGGCCTGGTCCACCAGCAACCTGTTTGAGGAATATTATGACGTGCAGGTAACGGAGGATGAGCTGGCGGGAATTGCGCTTTACATCCAGGCGGCCATGATCCGGAAGAAAAAGGGAAGCCCCTTAACCGCCCTTCTGATCAGCCAGAGAGGCATGGCCGCCTGCCAGCTCTCCATTGAGATGATCAAATATAACGTGCCGGAAATCAGGGATATCCAGGTGGTCAGCCGTCATGATTTCAAATTACCGCAGTATCCGGAAACGGATATTATCATTGACGGTTCCGGCCTGGACTTACAGGATTCCAGGGCGGTCTTTGTAGGAGACGTCATAAGTGAAAGGGAGATTGAGAAAATCCGTCAGAAAGCGGCCCAGGTTTCCCGGCTCCGCAATAAGCCGGATTTCCGGTTCAGCAGCCTGTGCCATCAGCTCTTTGAGGTGGATTTAATCCTGGTCAACCCTCAGGTAAAGAATAAGGATGAGCTGATCACCCTGATGGTAAAAAGGCTGGAAGAAAAGGGAGATGTGACTCAGAATTATCTGGAAAGCGTGTTTGACAGGGAAAGGGCAACCACCACAAGCATCGGAAGGGGAATCGCCATCCCCCATGGAAACACGGCGGAAGTAAATGAGCCCCGCATTGTGGTGGCTGTTTTAGACCGCCCGGTGAAATGGTATGAGGATATGGTGGATACGGTATTCCTTCTCGCAGTAAAGATGTCATCAAAATTTGAGATAAAACGAACAAAGCAGTTTTACAAGGACTTTCTGCTGCTGACAGAAAATGACGACAACATGGAGGCAATGAAGCGGATGAAGTCGCCTCTGGAGATTTATCAGTATTTTATCAAGTAAAGGGAGAAAAATATGGCAGTAAAAGAGATTCTGGATGAAAGAGTCATTGATTTGAACATGAAAGCAGCAAATAAGGACGAGGTGATCCGCCACCTGGCAGGACTCCTTAAGAAGGCGGGATATATAGAAGATCTGGAAGGCTATATTGGAGATGTATATTTAAGGGAAAAAGAGGGAATTACCGGAATCGGGGGGCATGTGGCTATCCCCCATGGAAAATCCGATTATGTGGATAAGGTGGGAATTGCAGTAGGAAGAACGGAGCAGATGGTGGAATGGGAATCCTATGACGAGGAGCCTGTGGACCTTTTTTTTCTGTTTGCCGTGCCCTCCGACAGCGAAAGCGCAAAGGATCATCTGCGCCTGATTGCAGAGCTGGCAGGAAAGCTGGGAAATGAGGTGATTATGGGAAAATTGCAGGCTGCCTCCACATACGCAGATCTGCTGGCTGCATTTTCGTAGCAATATTTTCATAGTAATGGAATTCCATGGCCTCCCCCAATATCAACGTGCTTTGCGGGGCCAGAAAGCTGTCCCAGATTGAGGATATTGCAAAATCCGGGGATATCCCTCTTTCCCGGGAAGATTTTATGAGGATGAAAAGGGATGCGGATGAGGCCATAGGAAAACAGATATAGATGACAAAAGCAGATGAAAGGAATAAAAAGAAATGAAAATCGCATTGTTAAATGAATTCAGCCAGGCGCCTAAGAATGAAATCATATTGAAAGAATTAAAATCCGTAGCAGAAGCAATGGGCCATCAGGTGTATAACGGAGCCATGGAAAAACCGCTGTCAGACCAGGATGTGCCGGAGGCATATACGAAAGAAAACCCCAGGCTTACCTATCTTCACTTAGGCATCCAGGCAGCCCTTCTTTTAAACTCAGGGGCAGTGGATTTTGTAGTCACCGGCTGCGGAACCGGCCAGGGCGCCCTGATGTCCTTAAACATGTATCCCGGAGTTGTTTGCGGCTACTGCATAGAGCCTACGGATGCCTATTTATTTTTGCAGATCAATAACGGAAACGCTCTGTCCATCCCATTTGCCAAGGGCTTTGGCTGGGGAGCAGAACTGAACCTGAATAATATATTTGCCAGGGCCTTTGGCTCGCCCAAGGGAATGGGATATCCGGAGGGCAGAAAGGAGGCCCAGAACAGGAATGCCAACTTTCTCTTTGAGGTGAAAAAACAGGTGGCAAAGCCTCTGCTGGAAGCGCTGAAAGCGTTAGACCCGCAGTTAGTTAAGGAATGTATGATCCCCAGATTTCTGGATTGTTTTTATGAGGGATGCAAGGATGAAGAAATCAGGGCCTTTGTGGACCAGGTTGTGTCGGACTAAAATATTACCCGGTAAAAACATTCCGGCGTAAATGAGAAAGCCGGTTTAAAATATGGGCAGAATGCCATGGAGATGATCCGTAAGATACGGAAAACACTGGTTCCCTGCGGAAGAGACGTGGGTGTTGTGAAATGTAAAATTTCAACAGGATACGGTATCTGTCCATTTGGATGACACCAATATCTTGTGTGAAAAATTCATTTTACAACACCCTCGCCTCTCCTATTATAAATTTATAAATTCCCGGACTTGGGCAGGCTGAATATAAATTCCGACCCGACCCGTTCCGTACTGATCACATCAATATTTTCCCCATGGGCCTGAATGATCTCCCGGACAATGGCAAGGCCAAGTCCTGTTCCTTTCTTATCCTTTCCCCTGGACTGGTCGGTCTTATAAAACCTCTCCCAGATCTTTTTCAGGCTCTCTTTCGGGATTCCGATTCCCGTATCCTTAATGGAAACAAAAATTTTCTCATACTTTCCCGAAG
Organism: Bacillota bacterium; assembly: GCA_023437715.1. Taxonomy (GTDB): domain Bacteria; phylum Bacillota; class Clostridia; order Lachnospirales; family Lachnospiraceae; genus Lacrimispora. The sequence continues at coordinate 82,807 of JAEZFK010000026.1, forward strand.
CCTGTATATAGATGGTGGAATCCGCATGGCTGAACTTTATGGCATTGTCGATGAGGTTGTAAAGGACCTGCTGGATTTTCCCAAGGTCCGCATAAACCATCTGAATGCTGTCGGAGAAGGTTAAGTCAAAGGTTATATTCTTCTCATTGCATGTTCCCTCAAAGGAAGCCGCCGTATCCTTAATAACCCGGTTGATATCAAAATTGGTGCGGTTTAAATAGCCCTTGCTGTCTAAGGAGTTGAGAGTCAGCATCCCCTGAGTCAGCTTATTTAACCGCTCGGTTTCTGAAATAACCCGGTTTAAATATTTCTCATGCATTTCCGGCGGTATGGTTCCGTCGAGAATGGCTTCCAAATATCCCTTGATGGAAGTTAAGGGAGAGCGGAAGTCATGGGAAACATTGGCGATGAAGTTTCTTTGGTATTCCTCCATCTTGCCCAGCTCGTTGGACATGTAATTTAAGGTATTTGCCAGGTAACCCATTTCATCCCTTGTATTCACCCCGATGCGGTGAACGAAATTTCCCTGTGCGTATTCATTGGCCCCTGCCGTGATCTTCTTAAGAGGAAAATAAACGATTTTCGTGAACACAAGGAGAATGATAAGGGAAAGGATAAATACCATGAGGGAAGTAATATAAACGATGTTTAAGATTCCGTCCCGCTCCATGTTTATATAGGATAAAGGCAGGTGAATCACCACATAGCCATAGGTGGTATAATTGCCTGTAATGGGCGCGTGGACGCTTAAAACGTCATAGTTGAACTGGTTGTAGTAATTCCCTATGGTATAGGATTTATTGCCCATGGAGGTGGGGTCAAAGTTTTCAATGACCTGGGTTTCCTCCCCGGACTGCTGGCTGTTTGCAACCACCTTTCCCTGACGGTCCACGATCCAGATCTGGGCGTGGAGATAGTTGGCCTCCTTCACCAGCTCCGGGTAGGAGGAAGTCAGATTCATGTTCTTCCCCTGATACATGCCGCTGTAGGAGGCGGCAATCTGGTTTGCCTCATCGTACAGACAGTCCGAATGCTGACGAAGCAGGTACTGGTTTGTCAGCTCTGAAGAGAAGGTGGCAATGGTCACAAACCCGAGAAAGCCGAACAGCAGATAGCCCAGGATAAATTTGTAATAGAGAGAATGTGTCATTTAACGCTTCACCTCAAATTTATACCCAATCCCCCACACCGTAGTCAAAGCCCATCCGGCATGATCCTTGATTTTTTCCCTGAGCCGCTTAATGTGAACATCTACGGTCCTGGTATCGCCCACATACTCATATCCCCAGATGTGGTCTAAAAGCTGCTCCCTCGTAAACACCTGGTTGGGAGAGGACGCCAGGAAATAAAGAAGCTCCAGCTCCTTAGGCGGCATTTCAATGGAATGTCCCATATAAATGACCGAGTAATTGGTCAGGTTCACAATGAGGTCGGGATACTCCACATAATCCCCCTGCTGGTCCGTGTGGGAGGCCGCCGGGGCGGGAGCTGTCTGGTAACGCCTTAAAACCGCCTTTACCCGGGCCACCAGTTCCTTGGAGTCAAAGGGCTTGATCATATAGTCGTCGGCCCCCAGCTCCAGTCCCAGAACCTTGTCAAAGACTTCCCCCTTGGCAGATAGCATGATAATGGGAACCTGGGAGCCGGTGCGCATTTCCCGGCATACCTGATAGCCGTCCATGCCCGGAAGCATTAAGTCTAAAAGCACCAGATTGGGGCGGAATTCCGGGAAAACCCGAAGGGCTTCCTCCCCGTCGTTTACAATTTCTGTTTCATAGCATTCCTTTAATAAGTAAAGGGAAATCAATTCTGCGATGTTGTTGTCATCGTCGACAATCAAGATCCGCTGTTTTTCTGCCATAGGTGGTCCTCCTCATATATTACTTAAAGAAAACAATGGTTACGCCGGAGTCCCCTTCGCCGAAAGCTCCCAGCCGGAATTCCTTTACATATTTCAGCTTTTTCAAATGCTTGTGAACCGCATTCTTTAAAGCGCCGGTTCCCCGGCCGTGTACGACCCGCACCTGGGGCAAATGGGCCAGGTAAGCGTCATCTAAATATTTGTCCAGCTGAGGAATAGCCTCATCTGTGGTCATGCCGATTAAATTGACCTCCGGAGAAATGGAGAAGGATTTGGAAATGCGGGTGCCGCTGCTTCCGCTTCCTGCCTTTTTAGAGCTTCCGCCCATGGTGGGGCCGGAAACCGACTGCTCGTTAAGCAGCTCTAAATCCGATACGTTGACCAGTGACCGCAGAATTCCCATCTGCACATAGAGATCTCCCTTTGCATTGGGAAGAGAGCTGACGGTGCCGTTTAAATTCATGCTTAAAACCTTGACTCCGTCTCCCAGCTTCAGCTTTTTCGGATCAATCTGTTTTGTGGGCTGTGCGCTGTCCTTTTTCAGGGAAAGAGAGGCGTCCACATCCTGAAGCTTGCTTCTCAGCCTGCTTCGTTCCGCTTCCAGCTCCTTGTTCAGGCCTGAGTCAGAAGCCAGCTTGTTGATCTGGCGGATGGTCTGATCCGCCGTATCCTTGGCGTCCCTGAGAATCTTCTGGGCCTGTTCCCTGGCATCCCGGATCATCTTGTCCCGGTTTTCATCCAGCCGTTCCTCTTTCTGAGCCAGCCTCTTTTTCAGCTGTTCAGCCTCCAGCTTATAGGCCTCGATCTGAATCCGCTCCTTTTCAATGGTGACCCGGCTTTCCTCCAGATGGGTCAGCAGGTCCTCAAAGGTTTCATCCTTGGCTTCTAAGTGGTTTTTGGCATCTTCAATAATATAATCGGGAAGTCCCAGCTTTTTGGAAATGGCAAAGGCGTTGCTCTTTCCAGGAACCCCGATCAGCAGCCGGTAGGTGGGCTGTAAGGTTTCTACATTGAATTCGCAGCAGGCATTTTCCACGCCGGGCGTTGTCAGGGCAAAGACCTTTAACTCACTGTAATGGGTGGTAGCCATGGTGCGGCATTTCATGTTGTGAAGGAAGGTCAGGATGGAGATTGCCAGAGCCGCGCCCTCCGTAGGGTCGGTTCCTGCCCCCAGCTCGTCAAACAAGCAGAGGGAATTGCTGTCCGCCTGATTTAAAATCTGGACGATATTGGTCATGTGGGCGGAAAAGGTGCTCAGGCTCTGCTCAATGCTCTGCTCATCCCCGATGTCCGCAAATACCTCGTCAAAGACCGCCAGCTCCGAGCCGTCAAAGGCCGGGATATGAAGTCCGGACTGTCCCATAAGGGTGAACAGCCCCACGGTCTTTAAGGAAACCGTCTTACCGCCGGTATTGGGGCCGGTTACGATGAGTAAGTCAAAATCCCGTCCCAGGTGAATGCTGATGGGAACCACCTTGGCAGGGTCCAGCAGGGGATGGCGTCCGTCCTTGATATTAATAAAGCCCTTTGTGTTGAAAATGGGCTGGCTGGCGTTGTAATGCCTGGAAAGGGCCGCCTTTGCAAAGATAAAGTCCAGCCTGGAAATGGTTTCAAAGTCCGTTTCCAGCTCTTCCAGATAAGGGGCAAGCTGGTTGCTCAAATCGGCCAGGACCATTTCGATTTCCTTCTGCTCCTGGATTTCCAGGGTCCGAAGGTCATTGTTCAGCTTTACAATGGCCATCGGCTCAATAAACAGGGTGGAGCCGGTGGAGGACTGGTCATGGACCATGCCGGAAACCTGGGATTTATGCTCTGCTTTCACCGGAAGACAGTAACGGCCGTCCCTCATGGTGATCACCGCATCCTGAAGGTAGGAACGGCTGGAATTTAAAATGGAATTCATCTGGGTGTGGATTTTGTCATTGATGGACCGCATGGACCGTCTTACCTGGCGCAGTCCCGGGCTGGCATCGTCGCTGACCTCATCCTCGGAAAGGATGCAGCGCTTAATCTCCGTATTGACCGGGGTTAAAGGCTCTAAAACGCGGAAAAACTCCTCTAAGGAGTCGTCCGGCAGCTCCGTATCCTCGTGGCGTCCATAGGCCTTGACCCGCGCCGAGACCGTGAGCAGGTTGCTGATGGCCAGAATCTCCACGATTCCAAGAGAGCTTCCCACTTCCAGCCGCTTTAAGGAGGGACGGATGTCCTTGACGCCCCCAAAGGAAATGCCGCCCTTTTGCCGGACTCTTGCCGCGGCATCGGTGGTTTCTGTCTGGGACTGGACGATCTCGCTGTAGTCCGTGGATGGAACCAGCTTCCGGCACAGCTCCTTGCCGGAATCGCAGGAGGCGTATTCCACAAGCTGCGCAATAATTTTATGATATTCTAAGGTTTTCAGTGCTTTTTGATTCATGAGTTTTATACCTTGATAATTTCTGCTTTCTTTGAAAAGTTTGACCGTAAGGAAACCCTGCGGTCCGGTGGTAATAGTATCGGTTACAGTATAGCATAGATGAGAGGAAAACTGCAATCCTCAGGTTGTTTTTCATAATTGTAACAAACCTTTAGGCGGTTTCGTATGTTTTTCTTGCATTAAGGACAGAAGAACCTTATAATAGTACTTAAGTCTTCTGCAAAGGGGGGTAAGTATGCCGGAAAACAACGGGCCAGATGATAAAAAGACGGAACCTCGTCGGTTTATCAATGAAAAGATAGTGAGACAGCCCATGTCAAAAAGGGATATGTTGAAAAGGAGTTTAGGCCTTTTGGCAGCTGCGGTTACATTTGGAGTTGTCGCAGCGGTTACATTTGTTGTATCCAGACCTGTGGCTGAGAGATTTCTTGCAAAAGAGACCACCACTGAAAGCGTTCCAGTGACCATACCAAAGGATGATCCGGAAACCCTGCCTTCTGAACCGGAGACCACGTCTGCGGCGGCAGAGACCGAACCGATAGAAGATATTTTAAAATCCGCCATGGAAAAGTATCCGTTTTCCGTGGATGATTTGGACACGCTGTACGGAAGCCTCCGGACGGTAGTCCAGAAAGCGGACAAGGGAATTGTGACAGTCCATTCTGTAAAAACCCAGACGGACTGGTTTAACAATCCGGTGGAGAATTCCGGCCTGTTTTCCGGAGTTATCATAGCCTCAGCCAATGAGGAGCTTCTGGTGCTGACCCCAGAGGGGGCGGTAGAGGATGCGGAAGCCATTCGTGTGGCATTTTCCGACGGAACAGAGGTACAGGGCACCATCAAGCAGACGGATAAGCTGTCCGGCATGGCCATTGTCAGCGTTTCCACGGCAGATTTGGGGAAATCCCTGTTAGAGGATGCGAAAGCCCTTGAGCTTGGCAACTCCTATTCTGTAAAGCAGGGAGATTTGATCATCGCTGTGGGAGGTCCCGCGGGCATGGTCCATTCCACTGGATACGGATTTATTACCTACATTACAAAGAATGTCCAGGTCACTGACGGGATCACGCGCATCCTGTATTCTGACGTGAAAGGGAATGCGGTCACAGGCACGTTCCTCTTAAATACGGCGGGCCAGATCATCGGCTGGGTAACCGATGAATATAAGAACGACAGCAGCAAGGATATGACGGCTGCCATGGCTATATCTGATTATAAGAGCATTCTGGAAAAGATAAGCAATGGGGCCCAGTACCCCTATTTCGGAATCAGGGGACAGGAAGTGACTGCGGTCATGAACAGCAGCGGTATGCCCCTTGGAGTTTACGTAGTGGATGTGAACGCGGACGGCCCTGCCTACAATGCGGGGATACAGAGCGGCGATATTATAACATCTATGGGAGATGAGAGCATCGTGACCATGAAGGATTTCCAGGTAAAGCTGGAAAAGTCCGTGCCCGGTGAGGTCATTCCCGTAACAGTTTCCCGCAATGGCAGGGAAGAATATAAGAAGATACAATATCAGGTAACTATTGGAGCCAGGTAAACTTCCTGGCTCCAATGGTTACCTGACAGAATGTGGAGGAAAAAAATGAAGTATGTTGAATCATTCCGTGAAGGAATGCACGTTTCAGATGTGTATTTGTGCAAAAATAAGCAGATTTCCCTTACCAAATCGGGGAAAGAGTACGGAAGCCTGATTCTTCAGGACAAGACCGGCACCGTTGATGCGAAGATATGGGATCTTGGCTCTCCGGGAATCGGGAACTTTGAAACTCTGGATTATGTATATATAGATGCGGATGTGACTGTTTTCCAGAATTCCAACCAGCTGAATGTGAAGCGGATCAGGAAAGCCGGGGACGGGGAATATATGCCTGGGGATTATCTCCCGGTATCCTCCAAGGATATCGAGCTCATGTATGAGGAGCTGTCAGGCTTTATCAGGACCGTGAAAAGCCCCTGCTTACGCCAGCTTCTGGAAAGCTTTTTTAAAGAGGATGAAAGCTTTGCCAAGGCCTTTAAATTCCACTCCGCTGCCAAAAGCGTTCACCATGGATTTGTAGGCGGCCTTCTGGAGCACACTCTGAGCGTGGTGAAGCTGTGCGATTATTACGCAGGCTATTACCCTCTCATTAACCGGGACCTTCTCATTACGGCTGCCATTTTCCATGATATCGGAAAGACAAAAGAGCTTTCCTCTTTCCCGGAAAATGATTACACCGATGACGGACAGCTTCTGGGCCACATCATCATCGGCACGGAAATGGTGGGAGAGAGAATCCGGGCAATCCCCGGCTTTCCGGAAAAGACGGCTTCCGAGTTAAAGCACTGCATTCTTGCCCATCACGGGGAACTGGAATACGGTTCTCCTAAGAAGCCGGCCCTGCTTGAGGCTCTGGCCTTGAATTTCGCGGACAATACTGATGCGAAGATGGAGACCATGATCGAGGTGCTAAAGGGTGCGGGAGAAAACAACGGATGGCTTGGGTTCAACCGGCTCATGGATACAAATATACGGAAAACTTCTGAATAAAAGAATAAGAAAGACAGGGCCTATGGGAAGATACGTTTCTCATGGGCCTTGTTTTATAATAAATAAAATTTAGAATTTCTTTCGTTTTCCCAGCCACTTGATTTAAGATTGGTCCTCTATTCTTGAATCACAGGTTACTGAAAGATGGTTTTTCAAATGGCAGGTAAAATGAGGGGAAATGTGGTATTATAAGGTATTATAAAACCTGTAAAATCATATGCCGGGGACAAGAAAGAAGAAAGGGAAGATATTATGGAAGCAAACCACATCTTATTGGTAGAGGATGACAAAGAGATCAGAGAAGGAGTTGAAATATATTTAAGAAGCCAGGGATACGAGGTGTTTCTGGCGGCGGACGGCGTGGAAGGCTTAAGGATTCTGGAGCAGGAGGAAATCCATCTGGCAATTGTGGATGTGATGATGCCCAGGATGGACGGCATTACTATGACGGTAAAGCTGAGGGAAAAGCATGATTTTCCCGTCATCATCCTGTCTGCCAAATCCGAAGAGGTGGATAAGATCATGGGCCTCAATATCGGGGCCGACGATTACGTATCAAAGCCATTTACCCCCATGGAGCTCCTGGCCAGGGTCAACTCCCAGCTGCGGCGGTATAAAAAATATATGGATATGCTGGAAGCCAAGGAGCAGAGCAACATCTATGTGATCGGAGGGCTGGAGCTTAATGAGGATACGGTGGAGGTGCTGGTGGATGAAAAACCGGCCAGGCTTACGCCCATTGAATTTAAAATTCTGGCACTGCTTATGAAAAATCCGGGAAGGGTCTTTTCCGCAGAGGAGATTTATGAGCGGGTCTGGAATGAACGGGCCATTAATACGGACACGATCATGGTCCATATAAGGAAAATCCGGGAAAAGATCGAGATCAATCCCAAAGAACCAAAATATTTAAAGGTGGTGTGGGGCGTTGGATATAAAATTGAAAAACAGGCATAGGATCAGCCTGCTTCTGGCGGTTGTCACTGTTTTGGCGGCGGCCTCGGCCATGGTGGGCCTTTATCCCTATTTCGAAAATGAATCGGACCGGTATGAGGAGCCGGTTTACGAGGAAGAATCCTTCCTCAGACATCTGGTGTCAGGCAATTACGTCCTGGCCCTGGAAACGTCGGCCTACAGTGAGGGAGAGGCCCTTTCCCCTTTTCAGTACTTCTTTCCCAAGGCGGCGGAAGAACTGAAGAACAGTACGGGTAATTCAGAACCCCTGTCTGAGACAGGGGATGGGGGAAATCCGGCTGATGTTACCTCTGCGGCAATTGAGGCAGCGGAGGAATCTGAGGGGGAAGAGGGAACAGAAATAGAAACAGGGCCTGAGGCATTGGAGGGCGAAAGCGCTGTATCTGACGGGGATATGGCTGGGGGTGAAAACCGCTCTGACTACCTGAAAGAGCTGCGCAGCAGCTGTATGGGCGGCTATGAAAGCTGGAGCCGGGATTTCGGGGGCATACGCAATTATCTGGACTACCAGGTTCTTGATAAGGATGGGAAGGTTCTTTCGGACCGGTCCGCAGGAGTTCCTGTTCCGGGAAATGAGGAATACGTATTTAAGGCGGTACTTCATTATGACGATTTAGGCCGCATGGATGTAGCGGAAGTAAGCGGGAAAAATAAGGTTGGGATTTTAAATACGCTGCAAACTTTTGGGGACCTGGATCCCATGAGGTATAGCTATTGGGACGCCTATTTATATGAGCCGGACTTAAAGCTGGTCAATCCCAGAAACATAACCTTTGCCTACGGCATGAGGCAGCAGCAGATTGATGCTCTTGAGGAAGCCAGAAGCAGTATATGGAGCTCCTATGATAATTCCGGCAGCGTTTTCCGTATATTTATCGGCCTCGTCTGCGCCGTGGGAGTTCTGGCCTTTCTCTTTTCTTTCTTTGATGTGGGACTGGCGGAGGAATACCGGATTTTAAGGACGCCCTTTGAGCTGATTTCAGGCATTGCCTGCGGCAGTGTGGCCTTTGGAGCCGGGCTTATCCGGCTGGTGGCCGCAACGAACCGGGGCAATTTATACGAAGCGCTTCTGCGGGCCAACTTTCTTCCGGGAGTGGCGGATATTATGGTGAAGCTGTGGAATCTGCTCTGGTGGTCCCTGCCCTTTGCCATTGTATATTGGGCTGTATTATGTGTCCGGGATGTGCTTCATATTGGATTTATCCGTTATTTAAAGGAGCGTACCCTGTGCGGCTGGTTCTGCAGCTGGATGAGAAAGATTTTTTGCAGGGTTTACCGGTTTGTGGGGGATATTAACTTAAAGGACCGCTCAGACAGGGCTATCTTCCGTATTGTGGGAGTGAATTTTATTATACTGGCGGTTCTCTGCAGCCTGTGGTATTTTGGAATCGGCGCTCTTATTGTATATTCGGTGGTATTGTTTCTTATAATGAGGAAATATTACAGGGACTTAAGCGAAAAGTACCGGATTCTTTTAAAGGCCACAAACCAGATTGCAGAGGGAAATTTGGAGGTTGCCATTGAAGAGGACTTAGGCGTGTTCGAACCCTTTAAAAAGGAAATACAGAAGATACAGAGCGGCTTTAAGGTGGCTGTTGATGAGGAGGTTAAAAGCCAGAAGCTTAAAACGGACCTAATCAGCAACATGTCCCATGATTTGAAAACGCCTCTGACGGCGATTATAACTTATGTAAACCTGATGAGGGATGACAGGGTGACCCCGGAACAGAGGAAAGCTTATATTGATATTCTGGAACAGAAGTCCATGCGGCTGAAATCTCTTATTGAGGACCTGTTTGAAATCAGCAAGGCTAACAGCAACAATGTTACCTTGGACCTGGCGGATGTGGATATTGTCAGCCTTTTAAAGGAGGTCAGCCTGGAACTCAGCGATAAGATAGAGGAATCCACCATTGACTTCCGGTGGAACCTGCCGGATGAAAAAATTGTGCTTCCGCTGGACAGCCAGAAGACATACCGGATATTTGATAATCTTCTCACAAATATTATGAAATATGCCATGCCTCATACCAGGGCTTATATTGATATGAAGAAGGAAAAGGGTTATGTGGTTATTTCCCTGAAAAATGTATCTGCCGCGGAGCTGACCTTTAACCCGGAAGAAATCACCGAGCGGTTTGCCAGAGGCGACCAGTCCCGGAATACGGAAGGCTCGGGCCTTGGGATGGCCATTGCAAAAAGCTTTGTGGAGCTGCAGAATGGAAAGCTTTCTGTGGAGACGGAAGCGGATTTGTTCCGGGTGCTTATACGGTGGCCTGTAGATGAGGGTAAAATTTCCTTGGATGAATAAAAAATAAAAATTATTTCCAAAACTCTTGAAAACCGGGGAAGAACTGTTTATACTTAAGAAAAGAACAGTGAACCATTTCATGGTTTTAACAGACCGGAAAGAGAGGGTACGATTATGGTTATACAAAGCAGAAGGGTCTGGATCGCAGGCCAGTTCATCCCAGCCCAGCTTCAGGTGGAAGAGGGAAAGATAAAGGCTGTCAGGCCTTACGGCGAAATGGCGGCGGATGAGGATTATGGAGATAAAAGAATCGTTCCGGGCTTTATTGATATTCATACTCATGGGTCCTACGGATATGATACGAACGACGGAGAGCCGGAAGGCTTACGGGACTGGATGAAACGGATTCCGGAGGAAGGGGTTACTTCTATTCTGCCTACGACTGTTACCCAGATGCCGGAGGTGCTGACTAAGGCGGTTGCCAATGTTGCGGCAGTGGCGGAAAGCGGGTATGAAGGGGCGGAGATTCTTGGAATTCATTTTGAAGGGCCTTATCTGGATATGCAGTATAAGGGAGCTCAGCCGCCGGAGGCAATAGCGACAGCTTCTGTGGAGCAGTTTCAGAAGTATCAGGAAGCGGCGAAGGGGATGATTAAGTATATCACGCTTGCGCCGGAGCATGACGAAGAATTTGCGTTGACAAGGTATTGTAAGGATACAGGAGTGGTGGTGAGCATGGGCCATTCGTCGGCTACCTATGAGCAGGCGCTTATGGGGATCGCAAATGGGGCTATTTCCATGACTCATGTGTATAATGGCATGACGGCTTACCATCATCGGAATCCTGGGCTTGTAGGAGCGGCGTTCCGGGTGAGGGATGTTTATGGTGAGATTATCTGTGACGGATGTCATTCTCATCTGGCGGCGCTTAATAATTATTATGCTATAAAGGGTAGAGACCATGCGATTTTGATTACGGATTCTCTTTGTGCAAAGCATTGCCCGGCGGGGCATGATTATCAGCTGGGGGGACATAGTATTGAGATCAGGGAAAATGGATTGGCTTATCTGAAAGGGACGGATACGATTTCCGGAAGCACTCTGAGGGTGAATAAAGGGTTGAAGATTTTGGTGGAGGATGCGCTGGTGCCCTTTGATTCGGCGCTGAATTCTTGTACCATTAATCCGGCCAGGTGCCTTGGAGTGGATGACAGGAAAGGGAGACTGGTCGCGGGATGTGACGCGGATATTGTGGTGCTTCGGGATGATTATGAGGTGGAGCAGACTTATTGTAGAGGGAGGGCTATGTTGTAAAAGAGCTGTGGGTAAGCTTGATTGCGCGGACCGGGAGGGGGGGTGCACAAGAGGGAAGCCGCGCAGCGGCTTCCCTCTTGACGGCTGGCGCCGTATGTCCTAAAATTCAAAAGAGGCCGTAAGAATGAATGCTTGCATTCATTCTTACGGCCTCTTCCGCTTTTTATGACGCACTGCTTGTAGCTTTACAATATCCGTACATTCTTCAAAGCCCCTGTTTTAGAAAACTCTGTCCACTCACATACATTTACAGCATGATCTCCGATTCTTTCCAGATATTTCGCAACCATAAGCAAATCAATACACTGATCGATATGCTCTGTAGACTGTTTCAGTAAAGAAACCACATCATCCTTCACCTTGCCGAATAAATCATCCACTATATCATCCTGATTCTCAATCTTTTTTGCGGATTCCAGATCCTGGGTGATGAAAGCTTCAATGGATCCGCGGACCATTTCACGGGCGGCGGCGGCCATGGCGGGGATGTGGCGGACGACGTGGTAGACGTGCTCGCCCTTGATGCGCAGGATCAGCTCTGCAATGTCTGAGGCGTGATCACCGATTCTCTCTAGGTCTGTGACCACCTTAAGGGAGCTGGAAACCACTCTTAAGTCTCCGGCTACCGGCTGCTGGCGCAGGATGATGGAGAGGCAGCGGGCTTCGATGGAGCGCTCTAAGTCATTGATGGTTCTGTCGCCCTTGATGATGTCCTCCGCTTTTTCAAAATCCTGGTCTTCAAATGCGATGAAGCACTGTTCGATGGAGGTCTCCACCATGTGCCCCATTTCCTTTATGTCATCTTTTAAACGGTTTAACTCGTGTTCATAATTAACTCTTATTGACATTTTTAATCTCCTTTCCTTTTCCTGTCTTAAACCATCAGCCGAAACGCCCTGTAATATAATCCTCGGTCCGCGAATCCCTGGGGGCGGTGAAAAGCTCGGTGGTGGAAGCGCACTCCACTACCTCGCCCACCAGGAAGAAGGCGGTGTAATCGGCGATACGGGTTGCCTGCTGCATGTTGTGGGTGACGATGGCAACCGTGTATTTTTCTTTCAGCTCATCCATCAGATCTTCGATCTTTAAAGTAGAAATAGGATCCAGGGCCGAGGTGGGTTCATCCATGAGGAGAACCTCCGGCTCCACTGCCAGGGCGCGGGCGATGCAGAGACGCTGCTGCTGGCCTCCGGAAAGGCCGAGAGCGGATTTTTTCAGACGGCCCGATACCTCATCCCATAAGGCGGCTCCCTTTAAGCTCTTTTCCACAATGGCGTCAAGCTGGGATTTGTTCTTGATCCCGTGAATTCTGGGGCCGTAGGCCACATTGTCATAGATGCTCATGGGAAATGGGTTCGGCTGCTGGAACACCATGCCGATCTTTTTCCGCAGCAGGGTGGTATCCACACGGGGATCGTAGATATTTTCCCCGTCCAGCAAAACCTCTCCTTCTATTTTTACGTTGGGAACCAGGTCGTTCATGCGGTTTAATGTTTTTAAATAAGTGGATTTTCCGCAGCCCGAAGGGCCGATGAAAGCCGTAATTTTATTTGTATACAGACTCAGGCTCACGTCCTTTAAGGCGTGGTTGGTTCCGTAATGCAGGTTTAAATTATTGGTTGAAATTTTTACAGTGTTGGTATTCACGATTCTTTGACCTCCGTATTGAATTTGTGGGACAGATATTTTGCAAGTCCGTTAATAGCCAGAACAATGACCAGAAGTACTACGGCGATTCCAAAGGCCTGGTCATACTTTGCCTTCTGCATGCTCAAATAAAGCTGGATGGTCAAGGTGCCCCCGGATTCAAATATTTTTCCGAGAAAGTCCTTTGGAAGAAGATAGCCGCTTCCGGCCGTAAATAAAAGAGCTGCGGATTCTCCCACAATACGTCCGATGGCCAGGATGATGCCGGTCACAATGCCCGGCATGGCGCTTGGAAGCAGGATGGTGCGGATCATGTACCACTTGGTTGCACCGATGCCCAGAGCGCCGGAGCGGTAGCTTTCAGGAACCGTTTTTAAGGCCTCCTGGGTGGTCCTGGTAATGAGAGGAAGCACCATAATGGACAGGGTCAGGGCGCCTGTCAGAATGGAATAGCCAAGGCCCAGGGCGTTTCCGAAAAATACATAGCCAAAGAGGCCGAAGATGATGGAGGGAATGCCGGAGAGGGTTTCTGTGGTGAACTCAATGACCCGGACCGCCTTTCCGCCTTTGGCGTATTCATTTAAGTAAATTGCTGCACCCACACCTGTAGGAGTAGCGATCAGCAGGGTGATGGCGACGATGTATAAGGTATTCACCACATTTCCGATGATGCCGAAAGTCCCCTTTATGGTGCTGGGAACAGTTGTTAAGAATTTCACATTAATCTGAGGAATTCCCCGCACAAACACATAGCCCATGATCCCGATGAGGACCAGAATGGAGATGGAAGCACAGAGATAAATAAGAAAGGTTAAAACGGAATCTGAAATCCGGGTTTTCCGGTTGTAAATGCTGCTTGTCACAATGGAATCCTTGTGAACCGGAATGGCGATATCATTAGTCATGGTGTGCTTCTCCTTTCTTTAACAGGCCGTTAAGTGTGACGTTAATAATCATGATGAATGCGAAAAGCACCAGGCCGATGGTAAAGAGCACCTGCTTGTGAAGTCCGGAAGAGTAAGACATTTCCGATACAATGGCTGTGGTGAGGAAGCGGACGGAGTTAAATGGAAGCGGAAAGTTCACCGAGCTTCCTGATACAAGGCTGATTGCCATGGCCTCTCCGATGGCCCGTCCCGTTCCAAGGACAACGGCGGTAATGATTCCTGACTTTGCTGCAGGAAGCACAACACTGAAAATAGTCTGTATTTTTGTAGCTCCCAGAGCCAGAGAAGCGCTTCTTAAATGCTGAGGCACGGAGCGGAGAGCCGTTTCGCTGATGTTGATTACCGTAGGAAGGATCATCAGAGCCAGAACCAGAACCGCGGAAATTAAGTTGGCGCCGCCTGTAAACTGGTGAGTGGAGGAACCGGCAAATATTTTTAATTCCAGCTTATACATGATTGGATTTAAAATCAGTATTCCCAGAAGACCGTAGATCACGGACGGGATGCCGGCCAGCAGCTCTACTGCCGGACGGACGACGTTTGCAAGCTTTCCGGGAGCCACCTCTGCCAGGAAAACGGCGGTCATGACGCCGATGGGAACGCCGATGAGGATTGCCAGGGCCGTGCCGGTAATAGAGGTCAGGATAACATAGAGGATACCAAAGCTGGGAGAGGCGGCATCCGGCTTCCAGATGGACCCGAACAGGATATCCGTGATTCCCACCTTAAAAAGCGCCGGTGTGCCGCTTATGAGCATGTATAAAGTGATGGAGGCCACCGCCAGAACAGCAAAGAAGCCGCAGACCGTAAAAATAATCTCTGCAGCATGCTCTACCCCTGATTTACTTCCGTGACCGCTGAATATGGAATAAGACTTTGGACGCATATAATCGCTCCTTTCATTATTGCCGCACACGCCTTTTGTGCGAAGCCCGCCCCGTTCTATCAGGCGTAGATATATACCCGGGGGTATTTCGGCAAATGAAGACGCAGCTTGTTTTTTCGGCTGCGCCTTCTGTAAATATTTATCAAAAGCTGTGCTTAGTTTGCAGGAATCAGGCCGACTGATTTTACAAGTTCTGTTCCTTCGTCGGAGTAGATGAAGTCAAACAGCGCCTTAACAAGATCGTTCTGCTCGGAAATCTCTCCCTTGGTAGCCATTACAAACGGACGGCTTAAGAAATAGGAACCAGCCTTGATGTTTTCCGGTGTAGGCTCTGTATTTTCAAGCTTAAGGGTCTTTACAGTGTCGTCAAGAACATCGAGAGATACATAGCCGATAGCTCCGGGAGTGGAAGCGACCTTTGCCATAACTGCTCCGGTGCTGTCAAGCTCGTTGCTGTATTTGCAGGCGTCTTCCAGCTTCAGCAGTTCTTCAAAAGCAGTTCTTGTACCGGAACCGGATTCACGTCCGATAACAACGATGGGCTGGTCTGCTCCGCCTAAATCCTTCCAGCTGGTGGTAGTTCCGTTGTAAATGTTAATGAGCTGATCCTTTGTTAAGTTTTCTACTGTGTTAGCCGGATCAGTGACAACAGCGATGCCGTCGATTGCTACGATGTTTTCAGCTACGCCCTTTGCCTTTTCTTCATCCTTTAAGTTACGGGAGGAATTTCCGATATCAGCGGAGCCGTTGGTTACAGCTTCAATTCCTGCGCCTGAGCCTACAAACTCGGCCTGAAGAGTGACGGAGGGATATTTTTCCATAAAAACTTCACTTAAAGCAGTTGCAAATTTCTCCATGGAGGTAGAACCAACCATGCTGATGGAGCCTTTTAAGTCAGCGCCCGCAGCCCCTGCTGTAGTTGCGGCAGCTGTGGTTGTCTCACTGGAAGCGGCAGCCGTGGTTGTTGTATCAGCGCCTTTCGTTTCCACATTTGAGCTTCCGCAGCCAGCCAGGACTCCTATAGTCATAATAGCCATTCCAGCCAATGCAAGTTTCTTGACAAAATTTTTTTTCATAATATTTTTCTCCTCTTTTCTTTTTCAATTGCTTTCGCTTACAACATGGAGTATATCAGCCGTGCTGTTTTCCTGAAATCATGTTTTGGTATAAAGAATGTAAAGATTTTGTAAAGAGCAGTAATAGTATTTGCAGAATATAATAAGGAAATCCTCCGTTTTCCCCCGATCTGCCGGGCAAAGGCCAAAATAGCCGTCGAAAATAAAAAAATAGCCCCCAGTTTGTAAAAAATAGCGGAATAGACTGGACAGAATGGGAGGAAATGTGGTAAATTGTAACGTACACCTTATATATTAGAAATGATTAAAAACATTCCGTAGGATACCGACGGATGCGAAAGATACGAGACAGGAGGATGTTTTCATGGGAGCATATCAACTGAAAATCACGATGAAAGGCAGTAAGCCGCCGATTTGGAGAAGAATTCTGATACCGGAGGGAATAACCTTTCAAGAGTTGTACCGGATGATTCAGACAGCATTCTGCTGGAACGATGACCGCCTGTATCAATTTGAATTCCGTTCAGAGGGGATACGGGTAATTCCCGCCGAAGAAGTACGGAATGATAAATTTCAATATCTTTTAAGCCGGGAAACCATAGACAGCCTGGTATCCGGCGCAAAGAAATTCACCTGCACCTATGGTCCGGAGGATGACCGGGAGCTGGAAGTCCAGGTGGAAGAGCCGGCTGCGGATTATAGGGAAAGCTATGCCCAGGTCATAAAATTCAAGGGAGATGGGGTTCCTGAAAATTGTGCGACCTCCCCAGCCTCCGAATGTCAGCAGGCAGCTTCAGCAGAGCCTGAGGAATATGATATGAACGCAGTCAATGAGCGATTAAAACAGAATGCCGTTTCTGAATTCCCGATTCGTCTGGCAGAGGCCTATGAAAGCTATGATAAAAACAGCATCATGGAAATTGCCAAGCGGCATGGAATGAGCGGTTATTCCAAATATAAAAAAGAAGAATTAATCAGACACACCGCAGAGCGCGTTTTAGACCCTGAGGAAATGAGACGCTATTTCCTCTGCGTCCGGGATTCGGAGCTGAAGCTGTTTGAGCAGGCAGCATCAGGAAACTGCCGGCTGTCTCCCTCTGAATCGGAAGAAATGGATTATTTATATGCAGGCGGCTATGTGGTTTCCCAGCCGGGGATGAGCGGCAGCTTCCTGGTGGCAGAGGAAGTGGCAAAAGCCTATGAGGATTTAAATACTTCCGATTTTCAGGAAGAACGGGCTCGGATCAGCAGAATCGGAGACTATTTCCGGGCAGCTAATTTCTTATATGTAATTACTCCGCCATCGGTTATCCTGGAAACTTTCAATAAATATGAAGAGAAAAAGCTGACCCAGGATGAGCTGATGCACGTTTATGAGCAGCTCCAGCCCTGCCGCCCCCTGGTGGAATATGTGGACGGCAGCTTTGCAGATTCCGGGCTGCTTCATCAAAAACGCTTCATAGAGCTGAGCAGGCTGCAGAAAAAGGTGCCTTACTATATCCCTACCCGCCAGGAAATCCGTTCCATGGCAGATCACAAGGGCCTTTTGATGACGGAAGAACTGAGCCGTTTAAGCAGCTTTCTGACGGACCGCTTAAACGTTCCGGCGGAAGGGCTTGGGGATCTTTTGTACCAGGTTCAGACTGAAATCAGGCTGGGCGGCAGACGGTCAGAGGTTATGTCCATCTTTGAGGCTCACGGAATCGTCTTTGAGTCAGAGGAGCAGGCCAAAATCTTTGCAGGCCTTATTAATGATGTGTGGAATCACACCAGACTGGTGCTTAACAGAGGCCATAAGCCTCATGAGATGGTCATAAAGGGCCTGGAAGAGGTATCGGTTCAGCGCAAGAACGTTCAGAAAATCTATCCCAACAATCCATGTCCTTGTGGAAGCGGGAAAAAGTATAAGAAGTGCTGCGGGAAATAAAGAAGTATTTTCTGCCGGGGTCTTATCCTTTATAAATAAGGGATAAAGCCCCGGCAGATTTTGATTTAAATGTTGTAATATTCATGCATTTCAAAAAAGAATAAAAAAATGAAAATAAGTGTTGACATTTGTCGCCTGTCTTGGTATGATATAACTCGCCGCTGAAAACGGCGGCAAAATTTCTCTCAAAACACATCAGTGATCGATGAAAAAGTTTTGAAAAAAATGAAAAAGGTGGTTGACAGAAATAAGCAGCCATGATATCATATGAAAGTTGCTGCTGAGACAGTGACACACAAAAAAGCACTTTGAAAACAGAAGATTGAACAGTATGTAAAACCCTGAAAATTCTAAGAAACAAGCCATGTTTGATGGCTTTGAATGAGAAAATTTCAGA
>JAEZFK010000027.1 GCA_023437715.1 Bacillota bacterium
AGGATGAAACTGGCTCCGAAAAATGTTTGTAAAGGAAAAACCATACTTTTCCTTTATATAGATTTGTAACACATAAACCAACATGTAGACGGATTAAGTATGGAAATTCGATTTACAATTGAGGGAATTAAAATGACACCTGTAGAAAAAAATCATACTATGAGTGATGAAATGTTAAAAAGAAATGGACGCAGCGGTACCGGAATTGAGACTTACTACTCAGCCGGTTGATGCTGTTTTATCCAGAACGACTGAATGAATATCTATAAAGGAAAACCGGTCGGACAGTTTGTCACAACTGTCTGACCGGCCCATTTATTTCCTTATTCCGTCGGTACTTATAATATGCCCGCCTTTTTGGTAAGTGAATTATCTCATTTCTGATCTGCAATCCCTAGAAAAACAAAGATTTTCGTGTGATATTCCGTGTGATACTTGAGTGTAAATAAGTGCTTTTTAGAGCACAATATCGCTTTTTGGTGCAAGTCAAGAACAACAAAAACCCCAGTATCTACAAGGATTTCTCGCATTTACTAGGGCTTTTAAAAAAAGCAGATAACGGGAATCGAACCCGCCTCCTCAGCTTGGGAAGCTGATGTTCTACCAATGAACTATATCTGCCCAGTGTTTTGACACGTTTCATATTATAGCACAGAATATTGAAAAAAATCAATAGTTTTCCATAAAAACTGGCAAAAATATTCCTACCAACTTGCCAAAAATGGAAAAACCATTGTATAATGGAATGTGACAATACTAGATGTGGAGGAGTATCATGGCGAAAGCACAGTATAATGCGGACAGTATTACCGTACTGGAAGGCCTTGAAGCAGTGCGGAAACGTCCGGGCATGTATATAGGCAGCGTTGGGACAAAGGGCTTGAATCATTTGATTTATGAGATCGTGGACAATGCAGTGGACGAGCATCTGGCCGGCTACTGCGGCCAGATATGGGTAACCCTGGAAGCGGACGGGTCCTGTACGGTCAAGGATGCGGGACGGGGAATCCCGGTGGAAATGCACAGTAAAGGGGTATCGGCGGAGCGTGTGGTTTTGTCCACCCTTCATGCAGGCGGTAAATTTGATAACGATGCCTACAAAACCAGCGGCGGCCTTCACGGAGTAGGCTCTTCGGTAGTGAATGCCTTGTCCGCCCACATGAAAATCAAAGTATTTAAAAATGGTCTGATTCATTATGACGAGTATGAGCGGGGCATACCAACGGTAGAACTGGTGGATGGCCTGCTTCCTACGTTAGGAAAAACAAAGGAAACGGGAACGGAGATCAACTTCCTGCCGGACGGGGAAATCTTTGAGAAAACCCGTTTTAAGGCGGATTGGCTGAAAAGCCGTCTTCATGAAACTGCCTATTTAAATCCATCTCTCCAGATTACATACAGGAACAAACGGCAGGGGGAAGAGGAAACCATTATCTACCATGAGCCCGATGGGATTATCGCTTATGTGAAAGAATTAAATACCGGAAAGGAAGCGGTTCATGATCCTATTTATTTTAAGGGAACCGTGGACAAGGTGGAAATTGAGGCTGCCGTACAGTTTGTGGACACCTTTGAAGAAAACATCCTGGGCTTCTGCAACAATATTTTCACCCAGGAGGGGGGAACCCATCTGGCAGGCTTTAAGACCCGTTTCACTCAGATGATCAACAGCTACGCCAGGGAACTGGGAATTTTAAAGGAAAAGGATGCCAATTTCACGGGAGCCGATACGAGAAACGGCTTGACGGCCGTTGTGGCGGTGAAGCACCCGGACCCTATTTTTGAAGGGCAGACAAAGACAAAGCTTGCCAGTGCAGACGCCACAAAGGCCGTATTCACTGTGACAGGCGATGAGCTGCAGCGGTATTTTGACCGCAATTTAGAGGTTTTAAAAGCGGTGATCGGCTGTGCGGAAAAGTCTGCGAAAATCCGGAAAGCAGAGGAAAAGGCCAAGACCAACATGCTTTCCAAATCCAGGTTTTCCTTTGACAGCAACGGAAAGCTGGCCAACTGTGAAAGCCGGGATGCGGAAAAATGCGAGATTTTCATCGTAGAGGGAGATTCCGCAGGCGGCTCTGCAAAGACGGCCCGCAACAGGCAGTACCAGGCCATCCTTCCCATCCGGGGAAAGATTTTGAACGTGGAAAAGGCTTCCATGGACAAGGTTCTGGCGAATGCGGAGATCAAGACCATGATAAATGCTTTCGGCTGCGGATTTTCCGAAGGCTATGGCAATGATTTTGATATCACAAAGCTGCGGTATCATAAAATCATCCTCATGACCGATGCCGATGTGGATGGAAGCCATATTGATACCCTTCTTCTCACCTTTTTATACCGCTTCATGCCGGAGCTGATTTACAACGGCCACGTGTTCATTGCCATGCCGCCCCTGTTTAAGGTGATTCCAAAGCGGGGAGAGGAGCAATACCTCTATGATGAAAAGGAGCTGGACCGCTACCGCAGGACCCATACAGGGGAATTCACCCTTCAGCGTTACAAGGGTCTTGGTGAAATGGATGCGAGTCAGCTTTGGGAAACGACCCTTGACCCGGAACGGCGGGTGTTAAAGCAGGTGGAGATTGAGGACGCCCGCATGGCTTCGGAAATAACGGAAATGCTCATGGGCAGCGACGTGCCTCCCAGACGGCAGTTTATCTATGAACATGCGGATGAAGCCGAGATTGACGCGTAAGGAGGAAGCGCCCGTCGGGCATACCTATATGCTCTGAAAAGCGAGCAGAAGAGAGGAAACATGGCAGAAAAAATCATTAAAACAGAGTATTCCGAGGAAATGCAGAAGAGCTACATGAACTATTCCATGAGCGTCATCACAGCCAGAGCGATCCCGGATGCAAGAGACGGCCTAAAGCCGGTACAGCGGCGCGTATTGTATGATATGAGCGAGCTTCACTTAAACCACGATAAGCCGCACAGAAAGTCGGCCCGTATCGTGGGTGATACCATGGGTAAATACCATCCCCATGGCGACAGCTCCATTTATGACACCCTGGTGGTCATGTCCCAGATCTTTAAAAAGGGAATGCCTTTAGTAAACGGCCACGGAAACTTCGGCTCCATTGAGGGAGACGGGGCGGCGGCCATGCGTTATACGGAAGCCAGGCTGGAAAAATTTGCAGAGGAAGTCTATTTAAAGGACTTGGATAAAACCGTGGACTTTGTCCCCAACTACGACGAAACGGAAAAGGAGCCGGAGGTTCTGCCGGTCCGGGTGCCCAATCTTCTCATAAACGGAGCGGAAGGCATTGCCGTAGGAATGAGCACCAGCATTCCGTCCCATAACCTGGGAGAAGTCATTGACGCGGTACAGGCCTATATCGACAACCCGGATATTTCCATCCCTGAGCTGATGGAATACCTGCCGGGACCGGATTTTCCAACAGGCGGCATCATAGCCAATAAAAGCGACCTGCCCGCCATCTATGAAACGGGCATCGGAAAAATCAAGCTCAGGGGAAAGCTTGAAGTGGAGCTTGGAAAGAGGAAAGCGGATAAGGACAAGCTGGTGATCACGGAGATTCCCTACACCATGATCGGAGCCGGAATCAATAAATTCCTCATGGATGTGGCTGACCTGGTGGAAAGCAAGAAGCTGGGGGATGTGGTGGATATTTCCAACCAGTCCAATAAAGAGGGCATCCGGATCGTCCTGGAGCTTAAAAAGGATGCGGATGTGGAGAAAATCCGCAACATCCTTTATAAAAAGACAAAGCTGGAGGATACCTACGGCGTCAACATGCTGGCCATTGCAAACGGCAGGCCGGAGACTCTGAATTTAAAGGGAATCCTTAAAAATTATCTGGATTTCCAGTATAAAAACGCTACCAGAAAATACCAGACCCTTTTGGAAAAGGAGCTGGAGAAAAAGGAAATCAGGGAAGGCTTAATTAAGGCCTGCGATGTCATTGACTTAATTATCGCAGTTTTAAGAGGCTCCAAAAACCTAAAGGACGCAAAAGCCTGCCTCATGACCGGAGACATTTCAAATATCAATTTCCGGACCAAAGGCTTTGAAGAGGATGCAAAGGCCCTGCACTTTACGGAGAAGCAGGCAACCGCCATTCTGGAGATGCGTCTTTACAAGCTGATCGGTCTGGAAATTCTCCAGCTGGAAAAGGAATATAAGGAAACTCTGGCTAAAATTGCGGAATACGAAAAGATCCTTTCCGGCCGGAAAAATATGGATAAGGTGATTAAGGATGATTTAGACCGGATCAAGCAGGAGTACGCCACTCCCCGGAGAACCATAATTGAGGACGGAAAGGAAGCCGTCTATGATGAAGCGGCTGTGGCGGTGTCGGAGGTGACCTTTGTCATGGACCGTTTCGGCTACTGCAAGATTCTGGATAAAACAACCTATGACAGGAATAAAGAAACGGTTGAAACAGAGAATCCTTATGTGGTAAACTGTTTAAATACGGACAAGATCTGTATTTTTACCAATACGGGAAATCTGCATCAGGTGAAGGTTCAGGATATTCCCAGCGGAAAGCTGCGGGATAAAGGCACGCCCATTGATAATCTGAGCAAGTTTGACGGAGCCAGGGAAGAAATTGTGTATTTATGCCACGGATCCGGGCTGAAAGGCCGTAGGTTCCTGTTCGCCACAAGGCAGGCCCTGTTAAAGCTGGTGCCGGGAGAAGAGTTTGAAACCAATAACAGGACTGTGGCAGCCACAAAGCTTCAGGATGACGACATGCTCCTTTGCGTCCAGCTTGTAAATGAACAGACAGACGTGGTGCTTCAGACATCGGCAGGCGTTTTCCTGCGTTTCCCTGTGGAAGAGATTTCCGAGATGAAAAAGAACACCAGAGGGGTCCGGGGTATTAAGCTGGCCCAGGGCGAGGAGCTGGAGGCTGTGCATCTTCTGGGTGACGATCCCATCATCCGCTATAAGGAAAAAGAGGTTCACTTAAACCGTCTGAAAATCGGAAAGAGGGATGGAAAAGGCAGCAAGGTCCGCCTGTAGTTCTCTGTCACAACATACATTTTTATAAAGTGTCCCTGTGGCACGTACAAATGTATTTTTCTCGCGAATAAATGTTGATTTTTTTTTCACTTTGTTATAGGATAGTTAAGAATTTAGCGTATGATGATATTACAAAATGAAAAGAAATGAGGAGAAAACCATGGAAAAGAAGTTGAAAGTTGGCGTTTTAGGAGCAACAGGTATGGTAGGCCAGAGATTTATCTCTCTTTTGGAAAACCATCCCTGGTATGAGGTGGTAACTGTGGCGGCAAGCCCTCGTTCCGCAGGCAGAACCTATGAGGAAGCAGTAGGCGGCCGCTGGAAGATGATAACCCCAATGCCGGAAGCGGTGAAAAGGCTGGTGGTCATGAATGTAAATGAAGTGGAAAAGGTAGCTGACACCGTGGATTTTGTATTCAGCGCCGTGGACATGACAAAGGAAGAGATCAAGGCCATTGAGGAAGCTTATGCGAAGACAGAGACTCCGGTGGTTTCCAATAACAGCGCCCACAGATGGACGCCAGACGTTCCCATGGTAGTGCCGGAGATCAACCCGGAACATTTTGAGGTCATCAAGGACCAGAAGAAGCGCCTGGGCACAGAGCGCGGATTTATTGCAGTAAAACCAAACTGTTCCATCCAGAGCTATGCACCTGTGCTCACTGCCTGGAAGGAATTTGAACCATATGAAGTAGTAGCCACCACCTATCAGGCTATTTCCGGAGCCGGAAAGACCTTTAAGGACTGGCCGGAGATGGAAGGAAACATCATCCCCTATATCGGCGGGGAAGAGGAGAAGAGCGAGCAGGAGCCTCTTCGCCTCTGGGGCAAAATTGAAAATGGTGAGATCGTGAAGGCCAGCGGTCCTGTCATCACCTGCCAGTGCATCCGTGTTCCCGTATTAAACGGCCACACGGCGGCAGTATTTGTAAAATTCCGCAAAAAACCGACCAGAGAAGAGCTGATTGACCGCATGGTGAGCTTTAAAGGACTTCCTCAGGAGCTTCATCTCCCAAGCGCTCCCCAGCAGTTTATCCAGTATCTGGAGGAGGATAACCGTCCTCAGGTAAACCTTGACGTGGATTTTGAAAACGGAATGGGGATTTCCGTAGGCCGCCTCAGAGAGGATTCGGTTTACGATTATAAGTTTGTGGGTCTCTCCCACAACACGGTCAGAGGTGCGGCCGGCGGTGCGGTTCTTTCCGCAGAGCTTTTGACCGCCCAGGGCTATATTAAGACCAAGGAATAAATGGATCATAAGGCTCCCTCTTTTAAGGGGGAGCTTTAAGTAAAATGGTATATGGAGGAAAGCAAAATGGCATACAAGAAAGAACTTTGGGGAAACATGCCCGACGGAAGAGATGTGTATCTGTATACGCTGGTAAATGAGAACGGGATTTCCGCTTCCTTTACCAATTTAGGCGCGGTCTGGGTAACCATGAATGTGCCTGATAAAGACGGAAAGCTTACGGATGTGGTCCTGGGCTTTGACAGCGTGGAGGAATACCTCTTAAATCCGCCCCACTTCGGAGCGCCCATCGGACGAAACGCCAACCGCATCGGAGGGGCGAAGTTCACCTTAAACGGAAAAGAGTACTTACTGGCAGCCAACAACGGACCCAACAATCTCCACAGCGGTCCGGACCTTTATCAGAGCCGCCTCTGGGACAGCCAGGCGGAAGAAAACGACTTGGGGACCAGCGTCAGCTTTTCCCTTGTTTCTCCCGATGGAGACCAGGGATATCCCGGCAATGCAACCGTTACGGTGACTTATACTCTTACGCCGGATAACAGCCTTGAGCTTTCCTACCATATGATCTGTGACCAGGATACCATAGCAAATTTTACCAACCACAGCTACTTTAACTTAGACGGCCAGGACGGCGGATATGCCATGAAGCAGCGGGTCTGGATTGATGCGGATACATACACAAGGGCGGACCAGGTTTCCATTCCCACAGGAGAATATACCCCGGTTAAGGGAACTCCTATGGATTTTACAGCCATGAAGCCCATTGAGCAGGATATTGATGCGGATTATGAAGCCCTGATTTTCGGCGGCGGCTATGACCACAACTGGGTTTTAAACCATCCCGAGGGAGAGGTATCTCTTTGTGCTGCAGCAGAATCCGATAAAACGGGAATCCGTATGGAGGTTTATACGGATCTGCCCGGCATTCAGTTTTATACGGCTAACTTCTTAAAGGAAGGCACAATCGGAAAGGGCGGTACGGTTTACGGAAAGCGGGGCTGCTATTGCTTTGAGACCCAGTATTATCCTGACGCCATCAATAAGCCTCAGTTTCCATCCCCTGTTTTAAAAGCCGGAGAGGAATATAAAACAACTACAATTTACAAGTTTTTAAATGTGTAATGGAATCATAAAAACAGGAATGGGGACGCAGAAAGCTGCGCCCCTGCTCTTATGTGAAAGGACATGGCAAGTGTACATATGAATAACCGGAAAGGAACAGGAATCAAAACGCTGTCAGTCATGGGGCTGATTGTGACAACCGTTATATGGGGCAGTTCCTTTGTTGTGATGAAAAATTCAGTAGCTGTAATTTCCCCCACCTATCTGCTGGCCCTGCGCTTTACCATTGCCTCCGCCGCCCTTGTAGCGGTATTCTGGAAGCGGGTGAGAGCGCTTAAAAAACAGGATCTGCTGTGCGGAGGACTTTTAGGCTTTTTTTTGTTTGTCAGCTATTTCTTTCAGACCTATGGCTTAAAATATACAACAGCCAGCAAGAATGCCTTTATCACCACCCTGTACGTGATTCTGGTGCCGTTCCTTCACTGGTTTTTCAACAGAAAAAAGCCCTCCAGGAATAATGTGGCAGCCGCGGTTATTGCTGTTTTCGGGCTTGCCCTTTTATCCTTAGAGGGAGACTTGTCTGTAAATATTGGGGATATCCTGACTTTTATATGCGGCTTTTTCTATGCCGTCCATATCGTTTTTATCGACCGTTATACGGAAGAACACGATCCTGTAGGCTTAACAGTCACTCAAATGGCCGTGGCTGCAATATTAAGCTGGATTGTGGCGCCTCTTTTAGAGGGTTCCATGGATTTTAGAGTCATTGACAAGGCCATGATGGCGGGCCTGCTGTATTTAGGCATATTCAGCACCATGATCGGCTTTTTGCTGCAAAACGTGGGACAGAAGCATTTGAGCCCCAATACTTCCTCCATTCTGTTATCCTTTGAATCCGTATTCGGGCTTTTTTTTTCTGTCCTGTTTCTGAAAGATCCTGTGACACTGAAGCTGGCAGCAGGCTGTGTGCTCATGTTTGCTTCCGTTATTTTGTCGGAGTATAAGAAAAAAGAAAAACAATAAGGCGGCCGCCAGGGATCATGGCCCCTGGCATCCGGTAAGGAGACTTAAGCTTCCGCTGTTTTACAGACATCGACCCACCGGGCTGCCCTGGAGATGGAGGCAAGCTCCTCACAGGTCAGCTCAATGGCGGAATTTGAACTTCCGGCAGCGGGGAAAACAGTATCAAACCGCTGAAGGGAAACATCCAGAAAGGCGGTGACATGTTCCGGGTTGGCAAAAGGGCAGACACCGCCGATTTCGTGGCCGGTGAGCATGGATACCTCCTGGGCTCCCAGCATTTTCGCCTTGAAGCCGAATTGCTTTTTAAACTTTGCGTTGTCAATCTTTGTATCACCTGCGGTCACCACCAGAATGCAGCCGTTTGTTTCATCTCCATGAAAAGACATGGTCTTTGCTATGCGGGCAGGCTCCACATCAAGGGCTTTTGCAGCCAGCTCTACGGTTGCGCTGGAAACAGGGAATTCCCGGACCTGGCCGTCTTTTCCAAAGTCTTTTAAATATTCTTTCACTTTCTGTACAGACATCAGTGAATCCTCCTTTTCTCTATGTAAAAGAATTGTAAATAAATTGTTTACCATTGTACCATTGATATTCCATTTTTTCAATGTTATAATAAGCTTTGTCAGATCATTGCCATTCCTATGTTTTAATGGTATAATAGGACGGTTACTATTACGAAGCAGCAGGGAGATATATGTCAAAATCGTTATACATTGCAGAAAAACCAAGTGTGGCCCAGGAGTTTGCCAATGCCCTGAAAGTAAAGGGAAGGCGGAGTGATGGATACATAGAATCGGATCAGGCGATCATAACCTGGTGCGTTGGACATCTGGTCACAATGAGTTATCCGGAGGTGTACGATCCGAAATACAAGCGGTGGAGCCTTTCCACCCTTCCCTTTCTTCCCAAGGAATTTAAGTATGAAATCATCCCAGGAGTGGAAAAGCAGTTCAAAATCGTCAGCAGCCTGTTAAACCGCCCGGAGGTGGACACCATTTACGTCTGCACCGACTCAGGGCGTGAGGGAGAATATATCTACCGTCTGGTGGCCCAGATGGCCGGAGTCCGGGATAAGAAACAGAAGCGGGTCTGGATTGATTCCCAGACAGAGGAAGAGATTTTAAGAGGAATCCGGGAGGCAAAGGATGAATCGGAATACGATAATCTTTCGGCCTCTGCCTATTTGCGGGCAAAAGAAGATTATCTCATGGGAATTAATTTTTCCCGATTGCTTACACTAAGGTATGGACAGCATATTTCCAACTATTTAAAAAGTGAAAAAAATACGGTCATATCCGTAGGGCGGGTTATGACCTGCGTTATGGGCATGGTGGTGCGGAGAGAGCGGGAGATAAGGGAGTTTGTAAAAACTCCGTTTTACCGCGTGATCGGCACATTTTCCGGTCCGGATGCGTCAGATCCCTCCCTGGGCCTGGATTTTGACGGGGAATGGAAAAGCGTTCCCGGTTCCCGGTATTTTGAATCTCCCTTTCTCTATAAGGAAAATGGTTTTAAGGAGAGGAAATATGCGGAAGAGCTGATCGGCTTTCTTTCCGCCATGGACCCTATGGAAGGAACCGTGGTTTCCATTGAAAAGAAAAAGGAAACAAAAAATCCTCCTTTGCTTTATAACCTGGCAGAGCTTCAGAATGACTGTTCCAGGATGTTCAAGATCAGCCCTGACGAAACCTTAAAGCAGGTTCAGGAGCTTTACGAAAAGAAACTGGTTACCTATCCGAGAACCGATGCGAGAGTGCTTTCCACGGCAGTGGCTAAGGAAATCCATAAAAACATCGGCGGGCTGAAGGGCTTTGAGCCTTTGGCGGGAGCGGCGGCAGAGGTCCTGGAAAAGGGCTCTTATAAGACCATCGAAAAAACCAGGTATGTAAATGACAAGCAAATTACAGACCACTACGCCATCATACCGACGGGCCAGGGACTGGGGGCCTTAAAGGGTCTGTCTTCCTTAACCTCGAAAGTGTATGAGGTTATCAGCAGAAGGTTTTTAAGTATTTTTTATCCGCCTGCCGTTTATCAGAAATATGCTTTGGAGCTTGCGGCAGATACCCCGGGTCCTGTTTCACCGATTCAGGAACACTTTTTTTCCAATTTCAGGGTCATGCTGGAAGAGGGGTATTTAAAGATTGCCTATGTATCCGGAGGAAAGAAGAAGCAGGAAGAGAAAAGCAGCGAAACCGCCTCAGAGGATGGCGGCGGGAATGAGAACAACATGGATAATCCGGCGTTTATCGCCATGCTGGGTTCCTTGAAAAAAGGAATGAGGCTTCCGCTTAAGAATCTGACAATTAAAGAGGGGGAGACCTCTCCGCCGAAACGCTATACGTCAGGTTCCATGATTCTGGCTATGGAAAATGCAGGACAGCTCATTGAGGATGAGGAGCTGCGGGCCCAGATAAAGGGAAGCGGCATCGGCACCAGTGCCACCCGGGCGGAGATCTTAAAGAAGCTGTTTCATATCAAATACCTTTCCCTCAATACAAAGACCCAGGTCATTGTTCCCACTCTTTTGGGTGAAATGATTTTTGATGTGGTCAATAACTCCATACGCCAGCTCCTCAATCCGGAACTGACGGCAAGCTGGGAGAAAGGGCTGACTTATGTGGCAGAGGGGAGCATAACCCCGGATGAGTATATGCAGAAGCTGGAGAATTTTGTTGCCGGACGCACCACAGGCGTGTTAAGGCTCAATAACCATTACGATTTGCGTAGTGTATTTGACGCCGCGGCAGCTAATTATAAAAATCAAAAATAGGAGATCAATAAAATGAAAAAAGAAGATATGACAAATCAAGACTTGTTTGATACGAACCATACTGTGGCGAAGCTGTTATTTGAACAGAATACTTATCCATGGGAGATTCTTCCGAAGATCAGCGAATTCATCGTTTCCCTGGGAGAGCGTCTTCCAAAGGATGAATTTGTTCATGTAGGAAAGGCAGTCTGGATTCATAAATCCGTAAATCTTCCGCCCACAGCATGTATGGGAGAGAACGTCATCATCTGTAAGGGCGCTCAGATCCGTCACTGTGCATTTGTCAGAGGAAATGCCATCATCGGCGAATTTGCGGTTGTCGGTAACTCTTCAGAAATTAAAAACTCCATCCTTTTTGACGGAGTTCAGGTTCCCCACTACAACTATGTAGGCGATTCCATTTTAGGCTACAAGTCTCATATGGGGGCTTCCTCTCTGGCTTCCAATGTAAAATCAGACAAGAGCCCTGTTGTGGTTCATGCGGAGGACGGAGACATTGAAACCGGCCTTAAGAAATTCGGTGCGATTATCGGAGACTTTGCAGAAGTCGGCTGCGGCGCTGTGTTAAATCCAGGAACAGTTATCGGCCCGAAATCCAATATTTATCCCCTTTCCTGTGTAAGAGGATGCGTGGATGCAAACTCCATTTATAAGAAACAGGGCGAAATCGTTGAAAAGACCATGGAAACAGAAGAATAAAGACAATAAAAAATGAGGGGGAGGAAAGTGATTGATTCACTTTCTTCCCCCTCACTTTTTTATGTTTCCGGTGCGGTTATTTTGTTCCGAAAATCCGGTCTCCCGCATCTCCCAGGCCAGGGCAGATATAGGCATCTTCATTGAGCTGGCGGTCTAAGTGTCCGATGTAGATCTGAACGTCCGGATGAGCTTCCCGAAGTCTCTTTAAGCCTTCCGGAGCGGCGATGATGGCCATGAATTTGATGTTTCTTCCTCCGTGCTGCTTGATGAAATCCACGGCAGCCACTGCGGAACCTCCGGTTGCCAGCATTGGGTCTGTGACTACAATGGTCCTGAGCTCAATGGGGCTTGGCAGCTTGCAGTAATATTCGTGGGGCTCATGAGTGACCTCATCCCGGTAAAGGCCGATATGGCCTACTTTTGCCGAGGGAACTAAGGCCAAGATGCCGTTTACCATTCCCAGTCCGGCCCGGAGTATGGGAACCACGGCCAGCTTTTTGCCGAAGATCATTGGGGTCATGCAGGTTTCAATGGGTGTTTCTACCTCTACGTCCTGTAAGGGAAGATCTCTTAGGGCTTCGTAGCCCATAAGCATGGCGATTTCTTCGATAAGAGAACGGAATTCATTGGTTCCGGTCCGCTTATCTCTTAAAATAGAAATCTTGTGCTGAATCAGCGGGTGGGTAAAGATTGTTACATTTTCCATTAAAGAGTCCATAGTAATGTTTGTCCTTTCTTATTGCGTTGCTGCATCAGAGGTTCATTTTATTTTCTGCCCCATTTTATCAAAGGGAGGAGAAAATGGCAACTGTTTTTCTCATTTTGTTTCAGGAGTGTATTCAATCAGGGCAAAATCGCCCAGCGCGTGAGGCACAGGAATGGATACAATAATCGTGCCCTGGTCTTCATAGCTGAAAGCTTGTGGAAATGCGGAAGTCCCGTCAGAGGAAGCTTCCTTTAGGGGGAAATCAGCCTGATTCAGCAGCTTTGTATATGCTTCCAGACTGGTACCGGTCCGCTGTTCCATAAGGGCTTCTGTAAGCTCAGGAGAAGCGTTGTAAAAGCGGCAGTCCTCTGAAAGGATGTACCCGGCAAGGGTATAAGGGTCTGCGTAATCCTTAAGGCTTATGTCCCTGGCCTGTGACATATCAACCGTGTTGGTGAAAAATATCTGGACAGGGTATGGGGCCTGGGCCCCGGTGTATGATCCGGTATAAACGGCAGTGGTCCGCTTCCGGTCGGCAGAGATCACTTTGCAGGTAATGGAGAGGGTGTCTTTTTCCGTATTTACAGAGTAAGCCTTTAAAATTTCAAGGGCATTGCTCTTAAACAGGGTGTTAACCGCTTCCTCCCTGGATGAGTCTTCTAAGCCGGAGATGAGGGGATATTGGATGGAGACGAGGCCTTCCTTGTAGGTTTGGATGGCTGCAGCTACTTTTGCCCCGGCGTCCTTTCCTGTGGCGTTTGAAGAGGAGGGGGCTTCAGTATCCTGGATTTTTACAGGCTCCGTGCTTTGGGCCTCAGAGGACATGGCTTCCGGAGACACGGTGGTATGACTGCTTAGTAAATCCGTTTTTACATAATTTTTGGGGCCGCAGGATGCCAGGGCCAGACTACACATGATGGGAAAGGACAGGATGAGCAGGTTGCGTTTCATAAGACCACCTTCTTTCGTATTTGTGAGATGCTGATTACAGTATACCACATATATTCCCGGGATGGCCGGTATATCTTTAAAATTAAAAAAATCTAAAGAACTCAATCGCTGACCATAGAGATAAGGCTCCGAAAACCTGAATTCTCATCAGATCTTCCGAGCCTTATTCCCTGCCAAGGGTGTAGTGCCGGCAGTGGGACTTGAACCCACACGATGTTGCCATCAACGGATTTTGAGTCCGCCTCGTCTGCCATTCCGACATGCCGGCGTCCACTTACAACGTTCATAATTCTATCATAGGATTTTCCGTTTGGCAAGTGTTTTTTATGATTATTAAATTGAAAATGCACAGAATATATTGTATGATAGAAAAAAGATAGGATTAAGGAGGTGTCTGGGTTTTGACATGTAAAGAAGCGGAAAAATTGGTCATGCCATACATCAATGATGATCTTACAGATGAAGAACTGCAGGAATTTCTGGAACACATGGAAAGCTGCCCCGACTGCCGGGAGGAGCTGGAAATTTACTTTACCGTGGATGTGGGAATCCGGCAGCTGGATTCTGAAACGGGAAATTATAATATTAAGGGCGCACTTGAAGCAGCAGTGGAGCAATCCAGACAAAGGCTTCAGGCTGTGCGGCTTATAAAAATCGCAAGATATGCGGTGTCTACGCTGAGCGTAATGGCATTGATTATCACAGTCCTTCTGCAATGCCGGATCTGGCTTCAGCTGGGCTTACTATGATGGGAGAAAATATGGGCAGAAAAAAAATACTGTTAATAGATGGAAGCAGCATGCTGAAAGGGGCATTTTACGGACTGCCTGCCGGCGGCGCCGGAGGAATCCGCAATTTGATAGTGAAAGTTTTAGAAGCAGGGGAGATGGATTATCTCGCCGCAGTTTTTTGTTGTAAGAATGGGGGATTTTTTAAGGGATTTGAGGATTTTTTCAAGCAGCAGAAAGCCCTGGAAGAAATGCTGGCTGCCATGAATATTCCGGTTCTTAATAAGGAAGGCTGGAGTTCCGCAGATATCATCGCCTCACTGGTAAAAAAGGGACAGGAGGAAGATCTGGAAACCGTGATTCTGTCGGAGGACAGAAAGCTTTTGCAGGCGGTGAGAGAGCATGTGGCTCTTAAGATTCCCGGGGCAGGAGAAGAGGGGCTGGAGTTTAAGACCTATTCGCCGGATGGCATCCGGGAAGAATACGGTTTAGAGCCCGGCGTTTTAGGCAATGTGCTTTCCCTGTCAGGAAGCTGGGGCATCGGTGAGAAAACGGCCTGCCGCCTGATAAAACAGTATCAGAGCATTGAAAATCTATATAACCATCTGGAAGAGGTGGAATCCCAGAGAATCAGGGAGATTTTGTCCGCCCACAGGGAGGAAATTGAGCAGAAAGAAAAGGATATGGCGCTGAATGAGAACTGCGATATCTTTTTGGATTATACGAAAGCCCAGACGAAAAACCAGGTTGTAAAAGACGGGCTTTCAGAAAGCGGAGCCGTGGATAGTGGATTTTCAGAAAGCGGAACAGAAAACAAAGGAAGTTTGGGAAGCGGCCAGGGGGAAAACACTCCTTTGGATGCTTTCGGATTTTCCGCTTTAAACCTGCCTCAGGAGCCTTTTAACGAAGCAAATACACCGCCGTCCCCATCATCCATAGAAGCGAACTTCCGCATTGTTTCCGATTTCGCAGATGCCGAAGCCATTTTCTCCAGGTGCGGGAAAGACAGCCGGTTAGGCCTTCAGCTGATTATAGAGGATAAAGCCGTATCTGCCCTCGCTCTGGCATTAAGTGAAACAGAATGCTTCTGTATCATTCCTCAGGGCTTTCTGACCCCGGACTATTTGGCGGCCAAGGCGGGAGAGATCTGCAAAAAGTCCTCTCATGTGACAGTGATTCATTTAAAGGAGCAGCTTGCATTTTTAAATCTCACTCCGGAAAGTCAGGTATTTGACGCAGGGGTAGCCGCTTATTTGTTAAATCCCTTAAAGGATTCCTATGAATATCACGATCTTGCGGCTGACCACTTAGAGCTCTCCCTGCCTTCCAGAGCAGAGCTTATAGGAAAGAGTTCCTTGAAAAAGGCTCTGGAAGGGAATGAAGAAAAGGCCGTTTCCTGCGTCTGCTACATGGCCTGTGTGGCATGGAGCTGCGGGGACAAGCTTCGCACAGATTTAAAAAATACCGGTATGGATAAGCTTTTCTATGAAATTGAAATGCCGCTGATTTACAGCCTCTTTTCCATGGAATCCGTGGGAATCCAGGTGGAGAGGGACCGCTTAAAGGAATACGGGGACCGCTTGAAGGTCGGAATTGCAGAGGTAGAGCAGAAAATATACCAGGAAACCGGGGAGACCTTTAACATCAATTCCCCCAAGCAGCTGGGAGAGGTCCTCTTTGACCACATGAAGCTTCCCGGCGGCAAAAAGACCAAAAGCGGCTATTCTACCGCCGCAGGCATTTTGGAAAAGCTGGCTCCCGATTATCCTGTGGTAGGAATGATTCTGGATTACCGGCAGCTTACGAAATTAAATTCCACCTATGCGGACGGCCTTGCGGCCTATATCGGCCCGGACCAGCGCATTCACGGAACCTTTAACCAGACCATTACTGCTACGGGAAGAATCAGCAGCACGGAGCCCAACCTTCAGAATATACCGGTCCGCGTGGAGCTGGGACGGGAGATCAGAAAGGTATTTGTGCCCAAGGAAGGCTGCGTGTTCGTAGACGCCGACTATTCCCAGATTGAACTGAGAGTGCTGGCCCATATGTCAGGGGACCAGCGTCTGATAAACGCCTACCGCCAGGCAGAGGACATTCACGCCATCACCGCTTCCCAGGTGTTCCATGTCCCCCTTGACCAGGTGACGTCCCTTCAGAGAAGAAACGCCAAGGCTGTAAACTTCGGCATTGTATACGGCATCAGTTCCTTTGGCTTAAGCGAAGGCTTAAGCATTACCAGAAAGGAAGCCTCCGAATATATCAGCAAATATTTTGAAACCTACCCGGAAGTAAAGGCCTTTTTGGACGGCCTTGTGACTGAGGCAAAGGAACAGGGATACGCGGTCAGCATGTTCGGCAGACGCCGCCCCATTCCGGAGCTCAAATCCTCAAATTTCATGCAGCGCTCTTTCGGCGAGCGGGTCGCCATGAATTCTCCTATTCAGGGAACTGCGGCGGACATCATAAAGATCGCCATGGTCCGGGTGGACCGGGCCTTAAAGAAGCAGGGGCTGAAATCCAGGATCGTGCTTCAGGTACACGATGAGCTTCTTATTGAAGCATATCAGGACGAGCTGGATCAGGTAAAAATGCTTCTGGTTGAAGAAATGAAACACGCGGCAGACTTGGAGGTTCCCCTGGAGGTGGATGCCAACGTAGGCAGCTCCTGGTTTGACGCAAAATAAGGAATTGGTGAAAATATGAAAGTAATAGGACTGACCGGAGGAGTTGGAGCCGGAAAAAGCCTGATTCTAAATATTTTAAAGAAAGAATACGGCGCAGAGGTGATAAAGGCCGATGAAGTATCCCATGAGCTTATGGAGCCCGGAAACGCCGCGTATCTGGCGGTCAGGGAGGTTTTTGGCAACGCCTTTTTTAAAGAAGACGGCAAGCTGGACCGCCAGCTCATGGCTGCCCGTATTTTTCAGGATGAAAATGCCCGTAAAACCATAAATGAAATCATACACCCGCTGGTATGGAAAACCATAAGGGATAAAATTTCTGCTTCCCATTCCGCCCTTATTGTGGTAGAATTTGCAATTATGGGCGAAAAAACGGAAAATGATTATGATGAAATGTGGTATGTCCGCGCATCAGAGCAGAACCGGATTCACCGTTTGGCAGAAAACAGGGGTTATACAAAAGAACGCACCGAAGACATCATAGCAAGCCAGGCCTCTGAGTCAGAGTATCTGGAACGCTGTGACCGTGTGATTGAAAATAACGGTTCCATTGAAGAGCTGAAGAGCCAGCTGGCGGAAATATTGAAAGACAGGGGATGAGTCCCCCTGAAGAAAGCGGCTCAGTAAAGGTGCTGTGGGAGGAAAGAGGAAAACGAATCATGAGACTGGTCAGTATTGCAAGCGGAAGCAGTGGAAACTGCATTTATGTGGGGTCAGACACTACCCATATCCTGGTGGATGCGGGGATCAGCAACAAAAGGATCGAACAGGGGTTAAATGAAATCGGGATAAAGGGAAACGAGCTTACGGGAATCGTCATCACCCATGAGCATTCCGACCATACAAAAGGCTTAGGCGTTCTTGCCAGAAAATACGGCGTCCCCATTTTCGGCACAAGGGAGACCCTGGAAGAGGTGTCAAAGCAGAAATACCTGGGAGAATACCCCAGGGAACTGTTCTGCGCCATTCGGCCCGATGTGGATTTCTGCGTGGGAGATCTGGAAGTAAAGCCATTTTCCATTGACCATGACGCGGCAAATCCTGTGGCTTACCGGATTCAGCACGGCCATAAATCTGTTGCGGTTGCCACGGACATGGGCCATTATGACCAGTATATCATTGAGCATTTACAGGGGCTGGATGCAGTGCTTTTAGAGTCCAACCACGATGTGAATATGCTTCAGGCCGGGCCCTACCCCTACTATTTAAAACGGCGGATACTGGGAGATCACGGCCATCTTTCCAATGAGAATGCGGGACGTCTTTTATGCTGTATTCTCCATGAAAATTTAAAGAAGATTCTGCTGGGCCATTTAAGCAAGGAGAACAATTATGAGGACCTTGCCTATGAGACCGTAAAGCTTGAAATCACCGAAGGAGATACCCCTTTTAAGGCATCGGATTTTTCCATAGCGGTCGCCAAGAGGGATCAGATGTCGGAAATTATTACTATATAGCAAAGAGGAGACGCATTATGAACAAGACGATTATTACAGTAGTTGGAAAAGATACCGTAGGCATCATCGCAAAGATCTGTACTTACCTGGCAAACAACCGGGTGAATATCCTGGATATTTCCCAGACCATCGTACAGGGCTTTTTTAATATGATGATGATCGTGGATATCAACGATGCAACAAAGCCTTTCGGAGAACTGGCTGATGAACTGGAGCAGATCGGTGATGAAATCGGCGTTAAGGTAAAATGCCAGCGTGAGGAAATTTTTACCAGCATGCACCGTATCTGATGACAGCAGCAAGGCTTAAGAAAAGGATGGGTTCCCGATATGTTAAATATGTTTGAAGTAAACGAAACCAATAAAATGATAGAGCAGGAGCGCCTGGACGTCCGCACCATTACCATGGGGATCAGTCTCCTTGACTGCTGCGACAGCGACTTAAAGACAGTCAATGAAAAGATCTACAATAAGATCACCTCTGTTGCCAAAAATCTGGTGAAGGTAGGTAAGGAGATTGAAAAGGACTTCGGCATTCCCATTGTAAATAAAAGAATATCCGTCACCCCTATTGCCCTGGTGGGGGGCGCGGCCTGCAAGACCCCGGAGGATTTTGTGACCATTGCCCAGACCCTGGACCGTGCGGCCCTGGAAGTGGGAGTGAATTTCATCGGAGGCTATTCCGCCCTGGTGAGCAAGGGTATGACGGCAGCGGATGAAAACCTTATCCGTTCCATTCCCCAGGCCCTTTCCGTCACGGAAAAGGTGTGCAGCTCCGTCAACGTAGGCTCCACCAAAACCGGAATCAACATGGATGCAGTAGCTCTTATGGGCGAAATTGTCTTAGAAACCGCAAAGGCCACAGAGAACAGGGATTCTCTTGGCTGCGCCAAGCTGGTGGTATTCTGCAATGCTCCAGATGACAATCCTTTCATGGCAGGAGCTTTCCACGGCGTTACGGAAGCTGATGCCATCATCAATGTGGGAGTCAGCGGTCCCGGAGTTGTAAAGACTGCCATTGAGACTGCACGGGGAAAGGACTTTGAGGTCCTTTGTGAGACCATTAAGAAAACTGCATTTAAGATTACCAGAGTGGGTCAGCTTGTGGCCCAGGAAGCTTCAAAACGGTTAAACATTCCATTTGGAATCATTGACTTGTCTCTTGCCCCCACACCGGCTGTAGGCGACAGCGTGGCTGAGATTCTGGAAGAAATCGGCCTGGAGAGGGTAGGTGCGCCGGGTACAACAGCGGCTCTTGCCCTGTTAAATGATCAGGTAAAAAAGGGCGGCGTCATGGCCTCCTCCTATGTAGGCGGCTTAAGCGGCGCATTTATTCCGGTCAGTGAGGATCAGGGCATGATTGACGCCGTTGCCATGGGAGCCCTGAATTTGGAAAAGCTGGAAGCCATGACCTGCGTCTGCTCTGTTGGCCTTGACATGATCGCCATTCCGGGTGATACTCCTGCAACCACAATCGCAGGAATTATTGCCGATGAATCAGCCATCGGTATGGTGAACCAGAAGACAACGGCTGTCAGGATCATTCCCGTCATCGGAAAAACAGTGGGAGATACTGTGGAATTCGGAGGCCTTTTGGGCTACGCTCCGGTGATGCCTGTAAACCGGTATTCCTGCGAAAAATTTGTGACCAGAGGCGGACGTATCCCAGCCCCTATTCACAGCTTTAAGAATTAAGATGGGGAATATTTATCTCATACGCCACGGACGCCAGTGCAGCAGGCTATGCAACCTGGATGTGGATTTAGCGGAGGAAGGCTTCTTTCAGTCAGAGCTGATGGGAAAGCGTCTGGCGTCAAAGTCCATAGAAGTGGTGTATTCCAGCCATTTAATCCGGGCTGTTAAGACCGCACAGACAGCAAATGGCTTCTGGAATGCAAAGCATGTCATAAAGCCGGAGCTGCGGGAAATTTCCTATGGAGAAATGGAGGGCATGGCCGATGAGGACATAGCCGTACAATTTGCGGATTTCAAAAAGGCTCAGGAACGTCTGGAAGAGGACCTGCCTTATCCGGGAGGCGAGTGCGCAGGAGATGTGATCAGACGGGCCATGCCGCTTTTTCAGGAGATAGCGGAAAGCGGTTATAAAAACGTGGCAGTGGTAACTCACGGAGGAGTGATCCGCGTCATGACTGCCGCCTTTCTTCATATGGAACCGAAAAATTACCGGCTTTTAGGAAACTCCCTTGAGAACTGCAGCATTACGGAAGTGCACTGGAATGAAGAAACAAAGCGCTTTTCCGTGGAACGCTTTAATGATTATGCGCATTTGGAGCCATATCCGGAGCTTTTGCGCGGGGCATGGATCACCTCGGAAAACTGAAAGAAGATAGAACAGGACAGAAAGGAATTGCTTGATTTCATATGGAACAAAGGGAAAGGGAAAACCTAATTCAGACCGTAGGAGAATTTCTGGATGAAAATCTCCTACGGATTGTGGTCAGCAATCCCTCCGACAGGCAGGGCGTATCAAAGGTAAAGATACGCCCGCTTTTGTTACGGGGAGAGCTGATTTTTCAGGCGGAAGAGCTGGTGGGAAGCCAGGCCTTTCACAAGAATTTTTCTGCAGAAGACTGCGCTCTTTATATGGCGGATCTTCTGGAGGCAGGCCTGCGCCAGCTGGAATTGGAATCGGGCAGGGGACAGGTGAGGATTCTGGCCAGCAAAAAAGGTGCACTGAGCATCAAGGTGAAGAAACAGCAGCCCAGGATCGCCGCCGTTTCCCCTGTGGCGGAGCACAACAGGCAGAAAAGCTATATCTTAAAAGAGGGCAGTCCGGTCCCGTTTCTGGTGGACCTAGGCGTTATGACGGCTGAGGGGAGAATCGTTAAGTCCCGCTACGACAAGTTCCGTCAGATCAACCGGTTTCTGGAATTTATTGAGGATATTCTTCCAAGACTTGATAAAAGCAGGGAAAATGTGATCATTGATTTTGGCTGCGGAAAATCCTATCTGACCTTTGCCATGTATTATTACCTTCATGAGCTGAAAGGATATTCCATCCGGGTGATCGGACTTGATTTAAAGCAGACGGTCATTGATAACTGCAACCGCTTAAGCGAGCAGTACGGATATGATATGTTAAAATTTTATCATGGAGACATCGCTTCCTATGAGGGAGTGGACCATGTGGATATGGTGGTCACCCTTCATGCCTGCGATACTGCCACGGACTATGCCCTGGCAAAGGCCGTTAAATGGGGAGCCTCTGTGATCCTCTCTGTCCCATGCTGTCAGCATGAGCTGAATAAGCAGATAGAAAATGAACTGATGGCCCCTGTGTTTCAATATGGAATCATCAAGGAGCGGATGGCCGCCCTTTATACCGACGCTATCAGGGCTCAGGTCCTGGAAAACCAGGGCTACCGGACTCAGATTCTGGAGTTTATCGACATGGAACACACGCCGAAGAATATTTTGATACGGGCGGTAAGACAGGGGGGAAAGAAAGATAACCGGAAAGAAATTGATGAAATATTAAAGTTTCTGAACGGAAGCCAGACCCTTGTGAATTTGCTGCTTGAGGAAAAGGGATTATAGACGATTCTTACTATAAACAAGATGGTATTTTTCTGCCATATGTGGTATGATAATAGAAATACCCTGGGCATTCTTTTACACCCGGAGATCACTGGAAAATTAAGAAAACACTCTGGGGACATATTCACATGCCCCTGAATTGGGGTAAATGAAAGAATATTTTAAGGAGGAGATTTTTATGCCTTTTATCAATTCAAAAGTAAACATCCCCTTATCAGAGGAGGAAAAGGACACATTAAAAACAAAGCTTGGACAGGCAATCAGCCTTATACCGGGAAAGTCGGAAAGCTGGCTGATGGTGGGCTTTGAAGATAACTGCTCCCTTTATTTTAAAGGCAAAAACAACACCAAGCTGGCTTTCATAGAGGTGAAAATCTTCGGACATCCATCAGGACGGGATTATGACCGGCTGACAACTGAAATTACCAGAATCTATAAAGAGGTGCTTGGAATTGCCCAGGATAAAATCTATATAAAATATGAAGAGGTGGATCACTGGGGCTGGAACGGAGGAAACTTTTAACCATAGGGAACTGAATTTGGGGCAGGAGGTACGGCTTATGGAGCTTTGGGATATTTATGATGAAAACAGAGTGGCTACTGGAAGAACGCATGTCCGCGGGGTTCCTCTGGGCGAGGGGGAATATCACCTGGTCGCTGATGTCTGGACCGTAAACCAGAAGCACGAAGTGCTTTTGACAAGACGCCATCCGGATAAACCCTATGGCCTTATGTGGGAATGCACGGGAGGTTCTGTCCTTGCGGGGGAGACGAGCGTGGAGGGAGCTCTCAGGGAGCTTTTTGAAGAGACAGGAATCCGGGCCAAAAAGGAACAGCTCCTCCTGATTCATTCCATCCGTCAGAAAGAGCGGTTTGTAGACACCTATATTACGAAGCAGAAAGTCGTCCTAAAGGACATTACCATTCAGCCGGAGGAAGTGGTGGGGGCCAGATTTGTCCCTTTTGATGAGCTGACGGAAATGTGGAGACAGGGAATTGTGGTTCCCAAGTCCAGATTTCTTTTATATAAAGACAGGATCGAGGAATTTGTCCGGGGGTCCTTATAGGATGATAACGGAGCGGGTGAATTCATTTTTCACTTTCTGACCGTATTTGTCCTGAAGGACCGTCTGGTAAATGTGGGAGCAGTAAAAGTCCTGCCGGAGCATAGCTCCGACCGTTCCATTAAGGCTGAATTCCGCACCTGCGGTTTTCGTAATGAGAGGGATGCTCCCCCTCTTTTTTATTTGTCCCATAAGCTCTGCAGAGGTCTTTTTAAAGCCCAGTACTCTGGCATAGGGAGCATAGCCTGCCTTTCTTCCTGAAAGGACCTTGTCGGTGGTAATTTCCAGGACAATGTGCATCAGAGCCCGGCTGATCCGCGTATAGGTGTACTGTCTTGTTTTTAAGGAGTCGATTTTTTCCTCAAAGGGGAGAAAGTCGGGAAGCTGCCTTTCAATCCGGGCGGCCAGCTCCTGGGAGACATCGGCGTACCGGTGAAAAGGAATTCCCTCCATGGAAAGGCGAAGCAGGGCTCCGTTTAAAAGCGTGCTGAAATCGTCGGAAAACAG
Source organism: Bacillota bacterium (assembly GCA_023437715.1). Taxonomy (GTDB): domain Bacteria; phylum Bacillota; class Clostridia; order Lachnospirales; family Lachnospiraceae; genus Lacrimispora. Next base: position 23,454 of record JAEZFK010000027.1, read on the forward strand.
GGGAGAGGCTTGTTCCATGATCTGTCCTACGGGCTCCGGCACCTGGTCCCCGGGGGAACCGGGTGTCTTTAAGATACCTGGGTTTTCCTTCAAGGCTTTCCTGATGCCTGTGGCAGAGCCAAAGGTTCCCGAAGCCAGGGCCGTATCATGATAGCCGCTTCCCTTTCTGGATATTGTAAGGGGAATCATGGCGCTTTTTTGCCGCAGAAGCGCCTTGCAGTATTCAATGCCCAGGATATTGTTTGGAGAAGCCAGCACAGAAGCTTCCTTCTCTCCTAAAAGACCGCAGGAAATCAGGGCCTGATTCCTGGCTTCCGGGAAAGTGGCCCCTTTTTTCAGCTCCCTGCGGAGCTGTTCCGTATAAGTGCGGGGTTCTGTGGCTAAAATAGAAGCAATACCGGAAAGATTTTCCACATTTCCGCATTCGCTTCCGAAGCAGACAGAGCCCACCGCCCCCAGACCGTTTAAAAGGGCGATCCCGCAGGCGGCAAAATCCTCGGCACTGCTGGAAGCAAAGACCGAGGGAAGCTCCAGCACCAGATCGGCCCCGCAGGATAAGGCCATGGCTGTTCTCGTGTATTTATCATAAATGGCAGGAGCGCCTCTCTGCACAAAGTCGCCGCTCATGACTACAACACAGTAGTCTGCCTGTGCCAGCTCCTTTGCTTTTTCGATGTGATAGGCATGCCCCTTATGAAATGGATTGTATTCCGCTATAATGCCGACGGCATTGGAATTCACGTTTTTATTCATACAAAAATATCCTCTTTTGCGCATATTATATCTTATTATGCTATTGTTTCGCAAAAAATGCAAATTATTTTGCGGCAACACTTGAAAATTTTAACGAATGCACATAGAATAGGATGAGGAATCAAGAAAAAGCATCGAAAGCAAGAACAGGAGAATAGATAAGTATGAAATTTATCGTCGAAACATCAGCTCGTCATGTGCATCTATCCCAGGAACACCTCGAAGTATTATTTGGGGCCGGGTATGAATTAACAAAGAAGAAAGAATTATCCCAGCCCGGACAGTATGCCTGTGAGGAAAGAGTAACTATCGTAGGTTCCAAGAGTGAATTAAAGGGAGTATCCATTTTAGGACCTGTCAGAAAGGACACCCAGGTAGAGCTTTCTCTCACTGATGCACGTTCCGTAGGAATCCCCGCACCGATTAAGGAATCAGGGGACATTGCCGGAAGCGGCGCATGCAGGATCATAGGACCTGCTGGTGAAATCGAAATTGCAGAAGGCGTTATTGCTGCAAAACGCCACATCCATGCAACGCCTGCTGACGCAGAGAAGCTGGGCGTTACAAACGGAGAGATCGTTTCCGTTAAGGTGGATACAGACGGCAGAAGCCTTGTATTCGGAGATGTGGTTGTCCGTGTCAGCGACAGCTATGCGCTGGCTATGCACATCGATACCGACGAATCCAATGCAGCAGGCTGTGGCAGAGAGCAGTACGGTGAAATTGTAAAATAATTAAAGGAGAATAAGGCATATATGAAAATTTTAGTTATCAACTGCGGAAGCTCTTCCTTAAAGTATCAGCTGATTGATATGGAAAATGAGGGAGTTTTAGCAAAAGGCATATGTGAAAGAATTGGCATTAACGGCTCCAAGCTGTCCCATAAGGCAGAAGGAAAAGGCGAACTGGTTGTGGAAAAAGAGATGCCAAACCACACGGTTGCGATCAAGCTGGTTATGGACGCCCTGGTTGATCCGGAGCACGGCGTAATCAAGGATACCAGTGAAGTTTCTGCAGTGGGTCACCGCGTTCTTCATGCAGGTACAGTTTACAGCGATTCTATCGTAGTCAATGAAGATGTGAAGAAAGTCATCCGTGACTGCTTCGATTTAGGACCTCTGCATAATCCGGCTAACTTAATGGGTATTGAAGCATGTGAAGCCATAATGCCGGGAACTCCCAATGTAGCGGTATTTGATACGGCATTCGGCATGGGCATGCCTGAAAAAGCAGCCTTATATGCAATTCCCCGTGAATATTATGAGAAATACAGCATCCGCCGTTACGGCTTCCATGGTACAAGCCATAGCTATGTATCCAAAGAAGCTTTAAAATACTGTGATCTGGATCCGAAGAAGGGCAAGGTCATTGTATGCCATTTAGGAAACGGAGCCAGCATTTCCGCTTCTATCGGCGGTAAGTGTGTGGACACCAGTATGGGCCTTACTCCTTTGGAAGGCCTCATCATGGGAACCAGAAGCGGTGATATCGATCCGGCAGTCGTTCAGACCATCTGCAATAAGGAAGGAAAGAGCGTAAATGAGGTTCTGGATATCTTAAATAAGAAGTCCGGTATCCTTGGCATGTCAGGCGGCATCTCCAGCGATTTCCGCGATGTACAGAAGGCTCAGGGTGAAGGAAACCATTTAGCGGATGTTGCTATTCAGGCGTTCATTTACCGTGTGGCAAAATACATCGGCTCTTACGTAGCAGCAATGAACGGCGTTGACGCCATCGTGTTTACCGCAGGTGTAGGCGAAAACGACAAGCCAATCAGAGGTGCTGTCTGCGAATACTTAGGCTATCTGGGAATTTCCATTGATGCGGAAGCGAATACTGCAAGAGGAAAGCGGATTATGATCTCCACTCCCGAATCCAAGGTAAAGGTTTGCGTTATTCCGACCAATGAAGAGCTTGCTATTGCAAGAGAGACAAAAGCCCTGGTATAATTGAGGCCTGAATAACACATTATATTGTATATAGATTCAAATAGTTACTATTCATCCATGCCATTCATAATTTGGCGGAGGAGACTCCGCCAAATTATGAATGCCGGGCGTTCCGCCCTATAGAAATGTTTGTGGGGGTTGAGCTTGGTGAGCAAGCTCACCAGACTCAATCCCCGCAAATATTTCTGCATGGCTGAATAGTAACTTCAAATATGGAAATATTTTGTTGACAAATTGTACGACCCTATGTATAATAACATAGGTGCGTATTAGGGGACTAATATGCTTATTAATTTAACCGAGTTGTTTACCCTGGAGGGGAAAGAGAAAACCTATACACCCGATATAGAGATGAAAGTCTATCACGGGCCGGGCGGCGATTATGAAGTGGTGGATGCAGAACCTGTGTCACTGCGGATCATGAACCTGGGAGACAAAAAACTGGAAGTGGAAGGGAAAGCCAAGCTTGCCCTTATCATTCCATGTGACCGTTGTCTTGATCCGGTGCGCATTGGGCTGGAATTTGATATTGTCCGTGCCATTGATTTAAATGAGACGGAAGAGGAGCGTATAGCAAATCTTGACGAACAACCTTATGTTAATGGTTATAATCTGGATGTAGACCAGTTGGTTTGTGATGAACTCATACTGAACCTGCCTATGAAAGTTCTCTGCAGCGATGACTGCAAGGGGATTTGTAATAGATGTGGAACAAATCTCAATCGCGAGACTTGTGACTGCGATATTAGGTCTGCAGACCCTAGAATGGCAGTTATCCAGGATATTTTTAAACAGTTTAAGGAGGTGTAACCATGTCTATCTGTCCAAAGAACAAATCTTCTAAAGGAAGAAGAGATAAACGTAGAGCAAACTGGAAGATGAGCGCTCCAAACTTAGTGAAATGCAGCAAGTGCGGCGCACTTATGATGTCTCACAGAGTATGCAAGGCTTGCGGTTCTTATAACAAGAAAGAAATCGTTGCTGTTGAAGATTAATGAAGAATCAGGCTTCCCGGAAAACCCGGGAAGCCTTTTTTCATTTTCGGCAAAAAGCAGCAACAGTATTGAAAAAAATCCTCAATTATGTTATTGTTATACCAAGATAGTATCCTGACACCAAAAACAAAGTTTGAGGTAGAAGGTTCGGCAGTTTGGAGATTGTTTGTTTGCCGCGCCTTTATGGCGCGTTTTTTTTATAAAAACGGACAAACCAGCTGCCCTATGAAAAAGAAAAACGGAGGAATTGCCATGGAAACGAGAATTGCGGTGATCGGTATTGTGGTGGAAGAGGAAGAATCGGTGGAGCTCCTCAATGAGATTCTCCATGAATACAGGAAACACATCATCGGCCGCATGGGGATACCCTATCCCAAGAAAGAGGTGAGCATCATAAGCATAGCTGTGGATGCGCCTCAGAGCATTATTTCCGCCATGACGGGAAAAATCGGGAAGTTAAAAGGCATCAGTTCTAAAACAGCCTATCAGGGGGCAAAGGCGTAACAGCCTTAAAATAAAAATTACTGACGGAGAAGCTTAAGCTGACCCCAAAGAAAGGAAAAACATTATGTATGATCCAAAATCACTGAAAGCAGAAGAATTCATTTCCCACGAAGAAATTCTTGCCACCCTCGACTATGCGGAGCAGAATAAGAACAATGAAGCTCTGGTTGACCAGATCATTGAAAAGGCCAAGCTGCGCAAGGGCTTAACCCACCGGGAGGCCACTGTGCTCCTGGCCTGTGAGATTCCGGAAAAAATTCAGGAACTCTACGATCTGGCGGAACAGATTAAAAAAGATTTCTACGGAAACCGCATTGTCATCTTTGCACCTCTTTATCTTTCCAACTACTGTGTCAACGGCTGTACTTACTGCCCATACCATTTAAAAAATAAACATATTGCCAGAAAAAAGCTGACTCAGGAGGAAGTGGCAAAGGAAGTTATCGCCCTTCAGGACATGGGCCACAAGCGGCTGGCTATTGAGGCGGGAGAAGATCCGGTAAATAACCCCATCGAATATATCCTGGACTGCATTAAGACCATTTATTCCATTCAGCACAAAAACGGCGCCATCCGCCGGGTCAACGTAAATATTGCGGCAACCACCGTAGAAAATTACCGGAAGCTTAAGGATGCCGGCATCGGAACCTATATCCTGTTCCAGGAAACCTACCATAAGGAAAGCTACGAGAAATTACATCCCACCGGACCAAAGCACGATTATGCCTATCATACGGAAGCCATGGACAGGGCCATGGAGGGAGGCATTGACGACGTGGGCCTGGGCGTGCTTTTTGGCCTTGAAATGTATAAATACGAGTTTGCCGGGCTTTTGATGCACGCGGAGCATCTGGAAGCGGTTCACGGAGTGGGCCCCCATACCATCAGCGTTCCCAGGATTAAAAAGGCCGATGATATTGATCCGTCTGCATTTGACAATGGGATCAGCGATGAAATCTTTGCAAAGCTCTGTGCCTTGATCCGGGTTTGTGTTCCCTATACCGGAATGATCATTTCCACCAGAGAAAGCCAGGAAGTGAGAGAAAAGGTGATTCGTCTGGGCGTGTCCCAGATCAGCGGTGCTTCCAGAACCAGCGTCGGCGGCTACCAGGAGGAGACCCGGCCTACGGATACGGAGCAGTTTGACGTATCAGACCAGCGCTCCTTGGATGAGGTGGTCCACTGGCTTATGGACATGGGCTATATTCCCTCTTTCTGTACGGCCTGCTACAGGGAAGGACGTACCGGCGACCGTTTCATGAGCCTTTGCAAAAGCGGACAGATTCAGAACTGCTGCCAGCCCAACGCTCTCATGACCTTAAAGGAATACTTAATGGATTACGCTTCCGAGGACACCTTAAAAGCCGGTGAGGCTCTCATTGGAGCCGAGCTGGGAAATATCCCGAAAGAAAAGGTCCGCCTGATCTGCGAAGACCATTTGCAGAAAATTGAAGAGGGTATCCGGGATTTCCGTTTCTGATACTTCTTCAGCACAGATGAACCATAACCATATTTTACGCTGACAATAAGAAGAGGTGAAAGGCATGGGACTTAATGAAACACCGTCATCCGAGAGGGTGCATATCGGCTTTTTCGGCCGGCGCAATGCGGGAAAATCAAGTGTTGTAAATGCGGTAACAGGTCAGGAGCTGTCCGTGGTATCCGATGTAAAGGGAACCACCACAGACCCTGTTTATAAATCCATGGAGCTTCTCCCCATGGGACCGGTAATGATCATTGATACGCCGGGCTTTGACGACGAAGGGGCTCTGGGGGAACTGCGGGTAAGAAAGACAAAGCAGATTTTAAACCGGGCCGACTGCGCGGTCCTGGTTGTGGATGGAGCCCTTGGAAAGACGGAAGCGGATGAAGAGTTAATCCGTTTATTTGAGGAAAAGAAGATCCCTTATGTGGTGGCCTATAATAAATGCGACTTAACCGGAGAGCAGGCTTATTCCGACGGGCTTTCCGTCAGCGCGGAGAAAGGGCTGTTTATTCATGAACTAAAGGAGCGGATCGGAAGCCTTGTAAACACCGGGGATATGAAAATGAGGCTGGTGGGAGATTTGCTGTCTCCCTATGATCTGGCGGTTCTGGTCATTCCCATTGACAAGGCGGCTCCCAAAGGACGTCTCATACTGCCCCAGCAGCAGACCATCCGGGATATCCTGGAGGCAGGAGCCATCTCTGTTGCCGTGAGGGATACGGAGCTGAAAGAAACCCTTGAAAAGCTGGGAAGCAAGCCTGCCCTTGTGATTACGGACAGCCAGGCCTTTGAGCAGGTCAGCCAAGATGTGCCGGAGGACATTCTCCTTACCTCCTTTTCCATTCTCATGGCCAGGTACAAGGGCTTTTTAGAGGATGCCGTAAAAGGCGTGGCAGCGATTAAGGAGCTGGAAGACGGGGATAAGGTTCTCATTTCCGAAGGCTGTACCCACCACAGGCAATGCGATGATATCGGAACGGTCAAGCTTCCCCGCTGGCTTAAGGAGCATATGGGAAAGGAACTGGTGATCGAAACTTCCTCAGGCCGGGAATTTCCGGAAGATTTATCTTCCTACCGGCTGATCATTCACTGCGGGGGCTGCATGCTGAATGAAAGGGAATTGGAATACCGGAGAAAATGCGCCGGTGACGCCTCAGTTCCATTTACCAATTATGGAATTGCCATTGCATATATGAAAGGGATATTAAAGAGAAGCTTAAGGGTATTCCCTGAGCTGGAAAAAATGCTCTTGTAAAAATACACAAGGAATGGATCGAAAACTCTGTTTTTTATTGACTTAATACCATATTTATGCTAATGTTAGAATCGATGAGATATGGGGGAGTAGTCGGCATTCTGTAATCTTGTATAGTAATTTTACAGAAGTTAAGCGAATATTAGGGATATTTATATCCCGTTTAACTATAAATGACGAGACTTCTATCCTGGTTACCCGTAAGGATATTGGCCTTGTCATTTTTAGTTTACAGCTGCTTCTTTTGTATGGATTTTCGATGATTTCCCATATACTAAAATGATACACATGAGCGAAGGGAGATTTACAATGGAATTTTTACTATCGGGCATTTTTGCTGTCACAGTTCCCCAATTAATAATGTACCTTGTAGGTATCTTATTGATTTATCTGGCCATTAAAAAAGGCTATGAACCATCACTTCTTCTTCCTATGGGATTCGGTGCAATCCTTGTCAACCTGCCTTTGTCCGGTGTCATTGACCAGACATTACCGGGAATCGGTAATACCCATGGTATCATCCAGTGGCTGTTTGAGTCTGGAATCGAAGCCTCAGAGGCATTTCCTTTGCTGTTATTTATCGGAATCGGAGCCATGATTGATTTCGGCCCCCTTCTGTCTAATCCTGTTATGATGCTGTGCGGCGCTGCTGCTCAGTTTGGCATCTTTCTTACCATTACCGTGGCTACTCTCATGGGCTTCCAGCTTTCTGACGCCGCCTCCATCGGCATCATCGGAGCAGCCGACGGCCCTACTTCCATTCTTGTATCACAGATTTTAAAATCCAATTACATCGGCCCTATTGCAGTAGCCGCCTACTCCTATATGGCCCTGGTGCCCCTGGTTCAGCCGGTAGCCATTAAGCTGGTAACCACAAAGAAGGAGCGTCTGATCCGTATGCCTTATAATCCGGTATCTGTTTCCCATAGGCTTAAGATCGTGTTTCCCATCGGAGTTACCATTATTGCAGGCTTTGTAGCGCCTCAGTCGGTTGCTTTAGTCGGTTTCCTGATGTTCGGCAATTTGTTAAGGGAATGCGGCGTGTTAGGCAGCTTATCGGATACGGCGCAGAACGTGCTTGCCAATCTGGTCACCCTGCTTTTAGGAATTACCGTCTCCTTCAGCATGAAAGCAGAAGCATTCGTAACCTGGCAGACGCTTCTCATTCTGGTGCTCGGCCTTGTTGCTTTCGTATTTGATACCATTGGCGGCGTATTGTTTGTTAAATTTCTCAACCTGTTCCGCAAAAATAAGATTAACCCAATGATCGGCGCTGCCGGCATTTCCGCTTTCCCAATGTCAGCCAGAGTTGTTCAGAAAATGGCCATCAGCGAGGATCCGACAAACCATCTGCTGATGCATGCAATCGGCGCAAACGTATCGGGTCAGATTGCATCCGTATTAGCCGGAGGCATTATCTTAAATATTTTAACTACGTTATTATAAACAACTCTTGCCCAATTACGAAAGGAGCCAGTTATGCTTAGTAGAATTTTAATATCCCTGGATATAATGTGGAAAGGGATGCTCAGTATATTTTTTGTTATCATCATGATTAGCCTGCTTATTATGCTGTTCCAGTGGTTTGAGAGAAATGTTTTAGATAAAGAAGAAAAATAAAAAATCACTTTTAAAGAGCTGTTGCCAGGAGCGGAGAACGTTTCGCCGGGCAGCGGCTCTTTTTAAAAGGAAGGGTCTGAAAACAGAAATGACATTTTCCATTTTCTGTGCTATTATTATTTAAGAAAGAAACGGAAAGGCGGAACATTATATGAATCTTCTGGGCAGCTTTGTAATTGCCTTTTCCATGTATTCCCATATTCCAATGCCTCAGGTGGAATGGACCAAAGAGCGGATGAAATATGCCATGTGCTTTTTTCCCCTGGTCGGGGCTGTAATCGGTTTGCTGGAGATTGCTTTGTGGACGGTCTGCGGGGCATTTGATTTTCCTTATTTCAGGCAGATTCTTCCGGTGGCTCTTCCCATCCTGATTACGGGCGGAATCCACATGGACGGGCTTTTGGATGTGATTGATGCCAGGTCTTCCCACGGGGAGACGGAAAAGAAGCTGGAAATATTAAAGGACCCTCACACAGGCGCCTTTGCCATCATCGGCTGCGGCGTGTACTTACTGGTTTATCTGGCTGCTTTTCAGGAAATGAGGCCTCAGATGATACCGGCCTACTGCATGATATTCATTCTGACCAGGGCTCTCAGCGGTCTGGCTGTGGTCACCTTTCCTATGGCCAAGAAAAGCGGTCTGGCAGCGGCCTTTTCCGGCGCGGCTCAGAAGAAAACGGTGGGCATTGTGATGGCAGGCTATCTGGCAGCCGCAGAGCTGGGAATCTGGTATCTGGGAGGAGCGGCAGCGGCTGTGACAGCCCTTTTTGTGTCGCTTTTCGTTTATATATGGTATTACACCATGGCAAAACGGGAGTTTGGGGGAATTACCGGTGATCTGGCCGGATATTTCCTGCAGATCTGTGAACTGGCTCTGACAGCAGGGCTGGCAATTGTTTCCCATTGGGTGTAATGAAAAGAAAAACAGAGGTGACAGGATATGGTTTTAATCATCGGCGGAGCGTGGCAGGGAAAGCTGGATTTTGCCAGGGAACTGGCGGAAGAGAAAAAGGCGTCATATGACTCCTGCAAGGTGGCAGAGGGCAGCACAGACAGCTTTGAAGCGGCCCTGGACTGTCAGATCATCCACGGCTTCCATAAATATGTCAGACGTCTCTTAAAGGAAAATAGAAGCGTGGAAGCATTTATAGAGAAAATAGAAGAGCAAAACCCGGAGGTTATCATCACCTCTAATGAACTGGGCTGCGGCATCGTACCCATGGATAAGGATGACAGGGAGTGGAGAGAAGTCTCCGGAAGGGCATCTGTAAGGCTCGCCGAGAGGTCCGGCCAGGTATACCGGCTGGTCTGCGGAATTGCTTCCCGGATTAAATAGATAAGGACTAAGGAAAACAGAACATGATACGATTGCATTTAACAGCAGTGCTTGCAGGCTGCTTTCTGGATATGTGTATTGGAGATCCCCGCTGGCTTTGGCATCCGGTCTGCGGAATCGGTTCTCTTATCAGCCGGCTGGAGAAAAGACTCAGAGGGGTGTTCCCGGCAGGCGAAAAGGGGGAGCTGGCGGCCGGTTTCTGGCTGGTGGTTCTCGTACTTGTGATTACAGGCGCTCTTTCGGCGGGGATACTAGCTGCGGTTTACAGCATTTCTCCTTATGCAGGGATTCTTATAGAAGCCGTCATGTGCTTTCAGATGATGGCGTGGCGGTCTTTGGGAAAAGAAAGCATGAAAGTTTGCAAGGCCCTTGAAAAGGGAGATGTGGAAAAGGCCAGGTCCGCTGTTTCCATGATCGTGGGCCGGGATACGGAATCACTGACGGATACAGGAATCACAAAAGCGGCCATAGAGACGGTGGCGGAAAACACCTCTGACGGAATCATAGCTCCCCTGCTTTTCATGGCTCTTTTTGGCGGCCCGGGAGTTTTTCTCTACAAAGCCGTAAATACCATGGATTCCATGGTGGGATATAAAAATGACCGGTATCTATGGTTTGGGCGTGCTGCCGCCAGACTGGATGATGTCTGCAACTTCATTCCCGCCAGACTGTCCGCCCTGTTCATGATAGGGGCAGGATATTTGTGCCAGCTTTTCGGCATCTTATCAGGAAAGAAAGAAAATCCTTATAGTGGGAAAAACGGGTACAGAATATTCAAAAGGGACCGTTTTAACCATAAAAGCCCTAATTCGGCCCAGACCGAAGCGGTATGCGCCGGAGTTCTCCAGATCCAGCTGGCCGGGAATGCCTTTTATTTTGGGAAATTATATGAAAAGCCAACCATCGGAGACGACATCCGTCCGGTGGAATATGAGGACATCCGCCGTGCCAATTGGTTGATGACCGTCACCTATGGACTGGCTTTGGTCCCTGTTGTTTTCCTGTTTTTTATTGCTTTTTAATTTTCCGAAAAGCGTGGACAGGAAAAAGGCGCGGACCCGGTCCCCAAAAACATGGACAGGAAAGAGGAAAATATGGAATATCAGCATGGCGGGGATATTTATACAAACTGTGTGACCATGGATTATTCAGCCAATATAAATCCTCTGGGGCTTCCCCAGGGGGTGAAAGAGGCTCTTCATAAAGCTGCGGAGGATTGCTCCTGTTATCCGGACAGCAGTTCCTTAAGGCTCAGACAGAAGCTGGCAGGGTTTCATGACATTTCTACGGAGAAAATCATCTGCGGCAACGGAGCGGCGGATTTGATTTTTCAGATTGTCCAGGCCTTAAAACCGGCAAATGCTCTTTTGCTTGCCCCATCTTTTCTGGAATATGAACAGGCCCTGAGGGCGGTTTCCTGTCAAATCACCCATTATGATCTGAGAGAACAGCAGGGTTTTCGGCTGTCGGAAAAGGAACTGGAAGACTGGATGGAAAAGAGAGGCACCGCTTTTCAAATGGTTTTCCTGTGCAATCCCAACAATCCTACCGGCTTTGCACAGAAAAAAGAAAGCGTAATGGAATTTCTTGATTTTTGCAGAAAGAAAGGAATTTTTTGTGTCATAGATGAATGCTTCAATGAATTTTTGCAGGAACCGGAGCAATATTCGGTCCTCGATGCGGTCCGGAGCGGAGAATATGACAATGTTTTTCTTTTAAAGGCCTTTACTAAAATTTACGCCATGGCCGGGCTGCGGCTGGGCTACGGCCTGTGCAGTAATTCCCGGGTTCTGGAAGAGATGAACCTCATACGCCAGCCCTGGAGCGTATCCACCCTGGCCCAGGCGGCGGGAGTGGCGGCCCTTAAGGAAAAAGATTATGTGGAAAGAACGAGAGAGCTCATTGCCTGTGAAAGCCGGTTTTTAAAAGAGAGCTTATCCGGTCTCGGCTTTTTTGTATTTGACTCCATGGCCAATTATATTTTTTTCCGGGATACGAGACGGATGGCACAGAAGGAAGAAAAGCTTCTTTACAAACAATTCCTTGAACGGAAGGTTTTGATTCGCTCCTGCTCCAATTACCGGGGGCTTGACGGAACCTATTACCGCATCTGTGTAAAGCGACGAAAAGAAAATGAAGAATTTATTTCCATTTTAAAAACCATACTAACAGAAGGGAAATGACGAAGTGGCAAAGACGATAATGATACAGGGAACCATGTCCAATGCGGGAAAAAGCCTGATTGCGGCAGGCCTGTGCCGCATATTTAAAAATGAGGGCTACCGCGTGGCTCCCTTTAAATCCCAGAACATGGCTCTTAATTCCTATATTACGGAGGAGGGATTGGAGATGGGGCGGGCTCAGGTGGTCCAGGCAGAAGCGGCGGGAGTAAAGCCGGAGGCGGCCATGAATCCCATTCTGTTAAAGCCCACCAACGATACCGGATCCCAGGTGATCGTAAACGGCATATCCATGGGCAATATGGCTGCCAAGGAGTACTTTGCATACAAAAAACAACTGATCCCGGAAATTAAAAAAGCATTTGAAAAGCTGTCTGGAGAATACGATATTCTTGTGATCGAAGGGGCGGGAAGTCCGGCGGAAATCAATTTAAAGCAGGATGATATTGTCAACATGGGTATGGCGAGGCTGGCCAAATCCCCCGTTCTTCTGGTGGGAGATATTGACCGTGGAGGCGTATTTGCCCAGCTTTACGGAACCGTAATGCTGCTGGAGCCAGAGGAAAGGGCTATGGTCAAGGGGATGATTGTCAATAAGTTCCGGGGAGACAAGACCATTCTGGAGCCCGGGCTCGGAATGATTGAAGAGAAGGTTCACATTCCAGTGGCCGGGGTGGTTCCTTACATGAATGTGGATTTAGAGGACGAGGACAGCCTTGGAACTCATCTGGGGGGAAACGGAAGGACAGGGGCAGCGGTGGACATTGCTGTAATCCGGATGCCCAGAATATCCAACTTCACAGATTTCCAGGTGTTTTCCTCTATGCCCGAGGTGGGGCTGCGCTACGTTGAACGGGTGACTGACTTGGGTAAGCCGGATCTGGTCATCCTGCCGGGAAGCAAAAATACCATAGAGGACCTGCTCTGGATGCGTCAGAACGGCCTGGAAGCGGCTGTTCTCAAGCTGGAAGCCCAGGCTGTCCCGGTATTTGGCATCTGCGGAGGCTTTCAGATGCTGGGAGAAAGCCTTTCAGACCCGGAAAAGGTGGAATCAGAGGCAGGTGCTGTTCCTGTCAGGGGCATGGGGCTTCTTCCTGTCCGCACTGTTTTCGGGAAAGAGAAGACGAGAACAAGGGTGGCAGGCTCCTGTACCGGCGTGGGAGGCATATTTGAAGACCTTTCCGGCATGAATGTGGAAGGCTATGAAATCCATATGGGAGAAACCTCCAGGTCTGTTCCGCCCCTTTCCTATGTAATGGAAAGCCAGTCAGGCTCCCACCTTGCGAAAATGGACGGCTGCCAGAGGGGAAATGTCTACGGTACCTACATACATGGATTTTTTGACGGAGATGGGATTGCAGAAACCATAGTGAGGGCCTTGATGAAACGGAAGGGACTTTCCATGGAACCGGACGGCAGGCTTTCCTATGAGAAATACAAGGAAGAGCAGTACGACTGCCTGGCTGCAATTTTAAAGGACAGTCTTGATATGGAATATATTTATGAGATTATGGGCCTTTCACGATGAGAACGTTATTTTAGCAGAGAGACAGCGAGGAACGGAGGCATAAATGGAATATAAGGAACTGGAACGGGTCCTTCCCGAGGAAATAGAAAAACGCAGCTTTGAGCTCATCACCGAGGAGCTTGGAGAAAAGGTCCTTGACCCTGAAAATGAGCTGGTTATCAAGCGGGTCATTCACACCACCGCGGACTTTGAATACGCGGATAATTTAATATTTTCTCCCCATGCGGTATCAAAGGGCCTTAAAGCCTTAAAAGAGGGAACAAGGGTTATCACGGATACCAACATGGGAAAGGCGGGCATCAACAAAAGCGCCTTAAAGCGTCTGGGCTCCAGAGTGGACTGCTTCATGGCCGACGAGGATGTGGCGGAGGCCGCAAAGCTTCACCAGACCACCCGGGCCTGTGCCAGCATGGAGAAAGCGGCAGGACTTTCGGAGGATTGTATTTTTGCAGTGGGCAACGCGCCTACCGCTCTGGTCCGCCTTTACGAACTGATCAGGGAAGGAAGGCTGCATCCCAGGCTGATTGTGGGAGTTCCTGTGGGCTTTGTCAATGTGGTCCAGTCAAAGGAGTTAATTATGTCCCTGTCCGATGTGCCCTTTATTGTGGCAAAAGGAAGAAAGGGCGGAAGCAATGTGGCGGCAGCCATTATAAACGCCCTGCTTTACCAAATTTAAAAGAGGAATGAACATCATGGATTTATACAGTATAATCTTAGTGGACGACGAAGAAGAGGTCCGTAAAAGTATCATTAAAAAAATTGAGTGGCAGGCGGCAGGCTTCCATGTGGTAGGGGATGCGGAAAACGGCGAAGATGCCATGGAAAAAATAGAGGTGCTGGAGCCGGATGTGGTTTTGACAGATATCCGTATGCCCTATATGGATGGCCTTGCTCTGGCGGAAAAGGTCCGTCAGCGTTATCCATCCATGAAAGTGGTGATTTTTTCCGGATACGATGATTTTGAGTACGCCCAGAGGGCTATCAAGCTGAATGTGACGGAATATATTTTAAAGCCGGTCAATGTGGAGGAACTGACTTCCATACTGAAAAAGATAAAGGCCAGCCTGGATCAGGAAATCGAGGAAAAGAGAAATTTAAGCCGTTTGAGGGAAAATTACCGGAAAAGTCTTCCTATTATCCGGGAGCAGTTTTTCAATGATCTGGTTCATAAAAGCCTTCCGGAAGAGCTGGTGGAGCAGAAGCTGAAAGAATATGACGTGCCTGTGACAGGAGCCAGAAAATGGATCATAGCCGCCATTGATGTGGAAAAGGGGGATGTGAGGGAGAATTTATCCTTTCACAATGAGGAAGAGCTGATTCCCATTTCCGTTATGCAGATCGTAAGGGAGAAACTGGAGGGATACTGCCGTTTCGCTCTTTTCCAGTCCGCCTCCGAGGCCAGCATGGTGGCGATTGTGGCCCTTGATGACGACAATTCCACCACAGGGCTCATCGATGTGCTGGGGGATATCTGCAAGGAAAGCAGGCGTATTCTGGAGGTTCTGGTCACCATCGGCATCGGCCACAGCTGCGAAAGGCTGTCCGGTATCCGGGAGGCTTACAAATCATCTGTGGATGCTTTGGGCTATAAGGCCATTGCAGGCAGAGGCACCACTATTTATATCAACGATATGGAGCCGGTAGGCGTCGGAAAGCTGGAGTTTGACAGCCTGGCAGAGGCGGATCTGATTTCTGCCATAAAATTTGGTCCTGCTGAAAAAATCGAAGCAGCGGTGTCCAAGATCATAGAAAAGATGGAATCCGCCAGGGTCCATTACCGGCAGCAGCAGGTTTATATGTTCGGCGTTTTAAACAGCGTCATCCAGATGATCCAGCAGTATGACCTGGCAATGGAGGATGTGCTGGGCGGAGAACTGGAATATATGGAAATCTTTGAACGGCTGCAGAAGAAAGAGGAATTCGGCCAGTGGCTTTTAAAAATCGCAGACAAAATAAACCAGTCCATCAACAAGGAGCGGGATATGACCGCCCGTCAGGTGATCCAGGAAGCCAAGCAGTACATCCAGGATCATTACCAGGACCCGGACCTGTCTGTGGAAATGCTGTGCCGCCACCTTCACATGAGCCCCGCTTATTTTTCCACCATGTTTAAGAAAGAAACAGGACAGGCTTATATCGCCTATTTGACAGATGTCCGGTTAAATAAGGCCGTGGAGCTGCTTAACAAAACCGATGATAAGACCTATGTCATCGCTTCCAAGGTAGGATACCAGGAACAAAATTATTTCAGCTATGTATTTAAGAAGAAATTCGGCGTATCGCCGACTAAATTCCGTGGAGCCAGGTAATGGAGAAAAAGAATAACAGCATCCGATATACGATTTTCATATATTTTACCGTGACCGCATTGGCGGCCAGCCTTTTGATTACCTTTTCCTTATACCAGCGCCTTTCCACCCAGGTGGCGGAAATGGTGCAGGAGGAAAACGAGAGCCTGATCAGCCAGGTGGCCCGGTCCGTGGAGTCTTATCTGCGGACAGTCATGAAGCTTTCAGATTCCCTGTATTACGGAGCCGTGAAAAATGCCAACCTTTCGGCGGAATCCATTAACAGCGAGATCACCCTGCTTTATGACAACAACAAGGACAATGTGGATAACATCGCCCTCTTTACCCAGTCAGGCGATATGGTGGAAACGGTACCGGCCGCAAGGCTTAAAAACGGTCTTGACGTGACACAGGAGGAATGGTTTTTAAATGCCCTGGAAAAGACGGAGAACCAGCATTTTTCCTATCCTCACGTCCAGTATATTTTCGACAACAATGAAAACCAGTACCGGTGGGTGGTTTCCCTGTCAAGGGCTGTGGAGCTGACAGAGGGCACTTCCACCACCCAGGGCGTACTGCTGGTGGATTTAAGCTATTCCAGCTTAGAGCACCTTTTTGACGGAGTGACCACGGGAAAGGGCGGCTACGTCTATTTAATCAGCAACGACGGAGAGATCCTTTACCATCCCAGAATTCAGCTCATTGACTCCGGACGGATGCAGGAAAATAACATGGTGGCAGCAGGCTATAAGGACGGGAACCACAGAGAGGAATTCCAGGGGGAGACCAGAATCGTCACCATAAAGTCCATCGGCTATACGGGCTGGAAGGTGGTGGGCGTGACTCCCAACAATGTGGTTTCCTTAAACTCCATTAAAACCAGGCTTTTTATTGTATTCATCATTACCCTGATCCTGTTTATTCTTGCCATTATTAATTCCTACATCTCCTCCCGGATCACAAACCCCATCAAGGAGCTGGAAAAATCCGTGGCTGTCCTGGAGGAGGGAGAGCTGGAGGCGCCTATTTCCATCGGCGGCTCTTACGAAATACAGCATCTGGGAAATTCCATTAAAAACATGGCGAAGCAGATCCGCCTGCTGATGGATGACATTGTGATGGAGCATGAAGCCAAGAGAAAGCAGGAGTTTGATACCCTGCAGTCCCAGATCAACCCTCATTTCCTTTATAACACTCTGGACATCATTGTGTGGATGATCGAAAATGAGCAGAAGGCGGAGGCGGTAAAGGTGGTGACCGCTCTGGCCCGTTTCTTCCGCATCAGCTTAAGCAAGGGAAAAAGCATTATTACGGTGAGGGATGAGCTGGAGCATGTGCGGAACTATTTAATGATCCAGCACATGCGCTTTAAAAATAAGTTTTCCTATACAATCGATGCGGCGGAGGACTGTCTGGAGCTTGCCAGCCTAAAGCTGATGCTGCAGCCTCTGGTGGAAAACGCCATTTATCATGGAATGGAATTTATGGACGGGGATGGAGAAATCATCTTAAAGGTCTGGAAGACAGGGGAGGACTTATACTTTACGGTGAAGGACAACGGCCTTGGAATGACAGCGGAGCAGGTGGAGAGCCTGTTCTCAGATGAAGTCCATGTCACCTCGAAAAAGGGGTCGGGGATCGGCGTGAAGAATGTAAATGAGAGGATCAAGCTGTACTTCGGGGAAAAATACGGTCTGGTCATTGATTCGGAACCGGATGAGGGAACAACCATCATTATTCATCTTCCTGCTGTCCCCAATGGTTCTATTTTAGAAAAGGAAAAGAGTTCATGACAAAACAGGAAAAATTATTATGGTCTCTGTTTGCGGTTGTCCTTGTGATCCTGTTTCTTTTATCCTCGACGGATTTGATCATAAAGGAGAAGAAAACGGATATATATCCGGTTTCCGTCATCATAAGTGATACCTCTGATGATTATTACGTAAATTTCAGAAAAGGAGTGGACAAGGCCGCAGAGGAATATAACGTGGATGTCAGCTTTATCACGCTCTACGAGAAAGGGGACGCAGACCAGCAGATGGAACTGGTTCTCCGGGAGATCGGCGACGGGGCTTCCGCTGTCGTCCTGATTCCGGTAAACCCGGTGGAATGTGCGAAGAAAATGGATGACATGGTTTTAAACAGCCCGGCGGTTATTGTGGGAAACATGTTTCCCAATGACCGGGTTCAAAGCGGTATATCCCCGGACTACCAGGAGGAAGGGAGAAAGCTTGGAGAGGCCATTGCCGCCGAAAATAAGCCGGACCTTCCTGTATGGATCTTTTCGGAAGGACTGGACTATGGATACAACCAGGCGGCCTATGACGGTCTGGTATCGGCCCTTTCCCAGGCCGGATTTACCACAAGGCTTTATGAGAATGGAGCGGGAACAGAGGAAACCTTTCGCCAGGTCATTGAATCCATGGTATACCCGGGAAGCGAAAATGCGCTCATTGCTGCCATTGATGTGAAAAGCCTTGACGAAGCGGCGGATATCATCGGGGACAGCCCGGTGTACGGCAGCTATATTTCAGGCCTTTACGGCATCGGCAGCACTGCGAAGATTTTAAATGAGCTGGACTCCGGAATTATCAAGGGCCTGGTGGTAAACGACCAGTTTGACGCAGGGTATATGAGCATTGAAAAAGCGGTGGAGGCGGTTCACAAGGGGTTGGGAAGGGAGCAGATTCTCCTGGACTCCTATTATATCCGGAAGGCGAACCTGCGGGAGAGCAGGTTTGAAAAGATATTGTATCCGATTGATTGAAATGGGGGAGAAAAACATGAAAAAAGGGTATGGTTTGCTGGCGGTGTCAGTTATTATTCTGCTCATTCTATGGGGAGTTTTTTATCAGGGAAAGAAAACAGGAGGTATAGATGAAAAAAAGTCCATACGCATCGGAGTAACCCTGTACCGGGGGGACGATTCATTCATCAACACGCTTCGGGGAAACCTTGAAGAACAGGCAAAGGAATATGAAAAGGAAACCGGGGTCAAGGTGGTAATGGAGATCGTGGATGCAAAGGGAAACCAGAACACCCAGAACAGTCAGGTGGACCGGTTTATTTCCCTGGGCTACGATGCCATCTGCGTGAATATGGTGGACCGGTCTGTGGCCTCCAACATCATCAGCAAGGCCATGGATGCAGATATTCCTGTGGTGTTTTTTAACAGGGAGCCTGTGGAAGAGGATATGCGGCGTTGGGAAAAGCTTTATTATGTAGGGGAAAATGCCAAGGAGTCAGCAGTCCTTCAGGGAAACATCCTGGTGGAGGCCTATAAGAAAGACCCCTCATCCCTGGACTTAAACGGAGACGGAAAGGTCAGCTATGTTCTGCTGGAGGGAGAAAACAGCCATCAGGATTCCCTGATCCGGACCGAGTGGTCCATCCAGACCTTAAAGGACGGAGGGGTGCCCCTGGAAAAGATCACGGGAGGCATTGCCAACTGGGAGAGGAGCCAGGCATCGGCCTGGATGGAACAGTGGCTTACGGAATTTCCCGATGAAATTGAAGTGGTAATCTGCAACAATGACGATATGGCTCTGGGCGCCGCCGATGCCCTGGAGCGAAAAGGGGTCACCAGGCCGGTGAAGATCGTGGGAATCGACGGGACGCCCCAGGGGCTTTTAGGTCTCCGTTCCGGGAAAATCTTCGGAACCGTGCAGTGTGACAGCGTGGAATATGCCAAGGTCATTTTTGAAATCGCTTCGGCGGAGTCTCTTGGTCAAAATGTACAGGATATCGTAAAATTAGACCGGGATAAGTACTATGAATGCAGCCAGAAAGCCCTGACAGCCCAGTAAATCCGGGGCGGATTGTGCATTGTGAGTAAAATTATCGAAAATATTTGATGAAAACATGAGAATCTAAAAAAATCGATACATCTCCCAAGAAATTTATATGGAAAAGTGCACAAAATAAAGCTATAATGTCCATATCGATAAGGGAAAAACACCAATCGACAAAAATATTAATGGGAGGATTTATCATGAGATTACTCAACAAAGCATTAGCAGTAGGCCTTGCGTCTGCAATGGTATTTTCTTTAGCAGGTTGTGGTTCAGGCTCTACAGCAACCACCGCAGCTCCTACAGAAGCAACTACCACAGCCGCTGAGACAAAGGCGGAATCAAGCTCAGCAGAAACTACTGCAGAAGCAGTCAAGAATGCGGTAGGAGGAGACTTAGCTGACAAGAAGATCGGTATCTCCATCTACAAATTCGATGACAACTTTATGACTCTTTACAGGACAGAGCTTCAGCGTTACTTAACCGAAGATTTGGGCATTAAGAAAGAGAACGTAGTAATCCAGGATGGTAAGGGCGATCAGGCAGAACAGACAAACCAGATTCAGAACTTCATCACTCAGAAGTATGATGTACTGATTTTAAACCTTGTTCAGGCTTCTTCTGCTCCTGAAATCACAGATATGTGTAATGCTGCAGGAATCCCTGTAGTTTACATCAACCGCGAACCGGATCCACAGGAAGAGCAGAGATGGAAAGATGAAAAGATCAACGCTACTTATGTTGGATGTGATGCAAGACAGTCCGGTACCTATCAGGGTGAAGAAATTCTTGAGACCTCTAACAAGGGCGATATCAACGGCGACGGCGTGATCAGCTACATCATGATTCAGGGCGATCCTGAGAACGTAGATGCTCAGTACAGAACAGAGTTCTCCGTAAAGGCTCTTACAGATGCAGGTATGCAGGTAAAAGAACTGTTAAAGCAGCGTGGTGACTGGGATCAGGCAAAAGCTCAGCAGATCGCACAGGACGCTTTAACACAGTACGGCGACCAGATCGAAGTTATCTTCTGCAACAACGATGCTATGGCACTTGGTGCTTTACAGGCAATCGAAGCAGCAGGACGTACCGTAAACAAAGACATCTATTTAGAGGGTGTTGATGCCTTAACAGAAGCCGTTCAGAACGTACTTGACGACAAGCAGACAGGTACTGTATTCAACGATCATTTATCACAGGCTCGTACAGCAAGCGACCTTGCTATTAAGTTCTTACAGGGCGAAGCTGTTGACAATGTTAATATGGTAGACTATATCAAAGTTACCAAGGCAAATGCACAGGAAGTTCTTGACAAGTTAAAATAATTTCCAGCAGCCGGTTAAACGCGGGTGTGTCGGTAAGGCACACCCGATTTTTGAGGAATTTTTCAGAAAAAAGAAGCGTGAGCAATCAACAGGAAATACCCTGCGGGTATAACCTCTATGCCCAGAATACGCGGGCAATAAATAGGAAGCACCCTACGGGTGTACCTCCATGCCCGAATAACATGGGCAATAAATAGGAAAGGAGAAACGGGATGGCAGAGCAATACAGACTGGAAATGGTTGGGGTCAGCAAATCCTTCCCTGGCGTCAAAGCGCTTGATAAAATCAACTTAAAAGTACGTCCCGGTACCGTTCACGCCCTCATGGGAGAGAACGGAGCAGGCAAGTCGACCCTTATGAAATGCCTTTTCGGCATTTATAAAATGGATGAAGGAGAGGTCTTTATAGACGGAGCTCCGGTCTCCATAGCAAATCCGGATGACGCTCTTCACAAAGGACTGGCCATGGTGCACCAGGAACTGCAGCCGGTACCGGCGCGTTCCATTGCGGAAAACATGTACTTAGGCAGATATCCGCTGATGAAGATCGGACCCTTAAAAATTATAGATCACAAGACCATGAATTCGGAAGCTGAAAAATGGTTAAAGGATGTTAAAATGAGCTTTAATCCCAAGGCAAAGCTTGGGACATTATCAATAGGACAAATGCAGTCAGTGGAAATTGCAAAAGCGGTAAGCCAGAATGCAAAACTGGTTATTCTTGACGAGCCCACATCGTCGCTGACTGATAATGAGGTAGAGGCACTGTTCCGCATTATCAGGGATTTAAAATCCCGAGGTGTTTCTATGATATATATCAGCCATAAGATGGCTGAGATCCGTCAGATCGCAGATGATATTACCATCATGCGTGATGGAACCTATGTAGGCTCCTGGGAGGTAAAGGACATCTCTGACGATGATATTGTAAAACGGATGGTAGGCCGGGAGCTGAGCAATGTATATCCGCCCAAGGACGATTACCGGACCGATGAAACCGTTTTAAAGGTAAGCCGCTTAAGCAGCATCCATGAGCGTTCATTTCAGGACTGTTCCTTTGAACTGAAACGGGGAGAGATCCTGGGCTTTGGAGGCCTGGTAGGCGCTCAGAGAACAGAGCTTATGGAGGCCATCTTCGGAATGCGCCAGATCGCCAGCGGAGAGATCGAGGTCCTTGGAAAGAAAGTGGCCATAAGACGGCCCCAGGACGCCATTAATGATTCTGTGGGAATGATCACAGAGGACCGGCGAGGAACCGGCATCTTCGGCTGCTTAAGCATTGCGGATAATACGGCCATCGCTTCCTACCGCAATTATGTAAAAGCCGGAACAATTAACAGCAAAAAGGTAGGGGAAGTCGTAAAGGACAGCATCGCCAAGCTGAGCATCAAGACCCCCAGTGACAAAACCACGATTCAGTCCCTGTCAGGAGGAAACCAGCAGAAGGTGATCATTGCCAGATGGCTGGCCAATAATCCGGACATTCTGATTATGGATGAACCGACCAGAGGTATTGATGTCGGCGCAAAATACGAGATTTACCAGATCATGATCGACCTCGTTAAGCAGGGAAAATCGATTATCATGATTTCTTCCGAAATGCCGGAGCTGATCGGCATGTCAAACCGCATTATCGTCATGTGCAACGGACGTATTACCGGAGAAGTAGAGGATGAAGAGGCAACACAGGAGAAGATCATGGCATTTGCTACTAAATTCGATTTAAACCATAAAATACCAGAAAATTCCACAGAGGAGGTTAAGTCATGACGACTAAGAAGATTAATGCAAAAGATTTTCTTATTAATAATGGAATCATTGTGGTTCTCATCCTGTTGGCTATCTTTACTGCAATTAAGCAGCCTTCATTTGGTTCCTTTGATAACTTAAAAAATATTGCTTTGAACGTAGCGCCCCGTTTCATCATCGCCTGCGGCGTATCCGGATGTCTTATTACAAGAGGTACGGACCTTTCCGCCGGACGTATGGTCGGTCTTGCCGCCTGCATTGCAGGCACCCTGCTTCAGAAGCCGGGCTACAGCGGAAAGTTTTTCCCCAATCTTCCTGATTTCGGGATCTGGTGGGTATTTGTAGTACTTTTAATCTGTATCGCAGTCTGTGCCATCTTCGGCCTGATTAACGGCTTGGTGGTTTCATTCCTTCAGG
Source organism: Bacillota bacterium (assembly GCA_023437715.1). GTDB lineage: Bacteria > Bacillota > Clostridia > Lachnospirales > Lachnospiraceae > Lacrimispora. The sequence goes on from JAEZFK010000027.1 coordinate 46,629, forward strand.
TTCCTGCTTTCATCGGAACTCTGGGCATGCAGCTGATCGTTTACGGCGTCTGCCTTGTTTATACCAATGCAACACCTATCGGAGGTTACCGTGCGGCTTATACAGAGGTGGCAAAGGGAAGATTCCTGGGAGTGATCCCTTACTTATTCTTAATCGCCCTTGCAATCGGTCTTGTGATCTGGTTTGTTTACAATAAGACCCCTCACGGCAAATACATGTACGCCATCGGCGGAAACGAGCAGGCTGCAGAGGTTTCCGGCGTTAATACAAAGAAGACCAAGATCATTATTTACGTAACAGCAGCAGCACTTTACGCATTAGGCGGATTCCTGGTAGGCGCAAAATCCGGCGGTTCCTCTGTAAACATGGGAATGGGCTGGGAGCTGGAAGCCATTGCCGCATGTACCATCGGCGGTGTTTCCGTAAACGGCGGTATCGGTAAGGTATCCGGAGTTCTCATCGGCGTTCTGGTTTTTGAGATTTTAAAGACCTGCCTTCAGTATCTTGGAGTGGATACCAACTACCAGTATATCGCACAGGGTATCGTTATCGTAGTGGCTATCGCTCTGGACATCAGAAAATATATCGCAAAGAAATAAGCTTATTATGGACATCATGCAGAAGAACCGGAGGAAAGACTTTCTCCGGTTCTTTTACAACATAAGATTTTTATTACGGCTGCCTGCTCAGCTTGCTGTTCTGATATTCCCCTGAGAAAGTCACGTCTTTCCCAAACCAGGCGGGCGGAATAAAGCTTTCCGCCTCCTCTTTGCTGGGAAATTCCACTTCAGCAAGCATCAGCCCCTGAAACTTTCCTTCAAAGACATCCAGCTCTATGGTCAGATGATCCGAGCCTTCCAGAGGAATGAGATACCTCTTTTTCGTCAGTATGTGGCCATCCGCCTTTTGAAGCAGATGTGCATAGGAATCCGCAGTCAGAGGAAGATTGTATTCTTCCCGGACCATGAGGCCCTTTGCCTTATAGGTCAGGTAATAGGTGTCATCCTCTTTCCGGACCCGGACCACCGGATCGGTTGCAAGATATCCCTGCTCGATAAGATGGAAGGGATAGGAAGCATAATCCGCCGGCGGATCAGTGATTAAATATTTGCGTTCTATTTCCATGGACAGCTCCTCCGTGCTTGTATTTGTTGCTTTGGCATTAGTATACCACAACTGCATAAAAAGTAGAAGATAGTGGCAAAAATCAGGGAAACGTGATAATATGATGTTATTATTCAGCCATGCAGAAATCTTTGGAGAATCTGAGTATAGCGAGCTTGCTCACCAGGCTCATATCTTTCAAAGATTTCTATAGGGGGGAACACCCGGCATGGCCGGACACAATAATATTAATTTTAGTTGATTTCAGGAGAACAAGGGCATGATGTGGTTAAATAAACGGATATTTGCATTTTTTCTAATAATTGGGGCTGTTTTGCTGGCTCAGGGCTGCACAGGTCCGGGAAACAAAGAGGAAAGCGCGGAGAGTAAGCCTGCCGGAACCGAAGCGAAGGAAAACATAGAAATCTCCGGTCCGAAGATCGGGATCAGCATCTACCGTTATGACGATAATTTTATGAAGGTATACCGGTCAGAATTAAAGCAGTATCTGGAGGAGACCTATCAGGCGGAGGTAATTATGCGCAACGCCGGAGGAGATCAGGAAGAACAGGACAAGCAGATTAAGGAATTTATTTCCGGCGGCTGCGACGGAATCATTGTAAACCCTGTGGAGGTCCAGGCTGCCGGTGGGATTGCAGATGACTGCAGTAAGGCGGGAATCCCTCTGGTATTTATTAACCGTGAGCCCAATGAGGAAGAGGAAAACCGGTGGAAGGAAAATCATATGGCTGTGTCCTGTATCGGAACGGATTCCAGGCAGGCGGGTACTTACCAGGGAGAAATCATCCTGGAAACCGACTGTAAAGGGGATTTAAACGGAGACGGAGTGGTTTCCTATGCCATGATCATGGGGGAAGAAGGCGATGAGGCCAGCAGCTACCGGACGGAGTATTCCATTAAGGCCCTGGAGGACGGGGGAATGAAAACGGAGGAGCTGTTTTCCGGTCACGGGGATTGGTACAAGGATAAAGGGAAAAAGCTTGCCCAATCGGCTCTGAGTACTTACGGAAGAAAGATAGAGGTAATTTTCTGCAACAACGATGCCATGGCGGACGGAGCATTAGAGGCTGTGGAGGAAGCAGGGCTGGTGCCGGGGAAAGATGTTTACCTGGTAGGGGTGGACGCCCTTGAGGACACCGTAGAGTCGGTCAAGAAGGGAAAAATCACCGGAACCGTATTAAATGACCACGAGGGACAGTCCCGGACAGCTGCCGACGTTCTGATTAAAATGATCGGCAAAGAAGAGGTGGATACAAGGTATCTGGTAGATTATATAAAAATCACTACAATCAGCACATTTCAAAATTTGAAAGGGGACCAATGATATGGGGAAAGTGTATGCTTTTTTTGCTGACGGATCGGAAGAAGTGGAATTACTGGCTGTTGTGGATGTACTGATGAGAGGCGGACAAGAGGTAAAGCTTGTTTCCGTGACCGGACAAAAGGATGTGGTAAGCGCCCACGGAATAAGGATTCAGGCGGATCTTGAATTTTCGGAGACAGATTTAAGTGATGCAGATCTTCTCTTTCTTCCCGGGGGCATGCCGGGAACCAAGAATCTGTCTGCCCATGAGGGACTTTTAAATGCTTTAAAAGAGGCCTGCGCAGAGAATAAAAGGATCGGAGCTATCTGTGCGGCTCCCAGCATTTTGGGAAAGCTGGGCCTTTTAGAGGGGAAAAGGGCGACCTGCTTCCCCGGGTATGAGTCAAAGCTGAACGGAGCCATATATACCAGAGAGGGAGTGGTCACCGACGGGAATATAACAACGGCCAGGGGGCTGGGCTATGCACTGGATATGGGACTTGAGCTTCTGATGCTTTTGACGGATGAAAGCCAGGCACTGAAAATTAAGGAAGCCATTCAGTACAGTCGGATAACAATGTAACACAGCGGGTGATTGCTATGAGGAAACGATGGATATTGCCGGTTATGGCCTCTGCTTTTTTCTGTCTTCTGACCGGGTGCGATAAGAAAGATCCATATGGGCTGTCGGAAAAGAACCCCCTTACCATTACCATCTGGCACTATTATAACGGTGTCCAGAAAGAAGAATTTGACGATCTGGTCCAGCTTTTCAATGAAAGTAAAGGCAGGGAAAAGGGGATTATCATTAAGGCGTTTAACAAGGGAAGCATTGACGAGCTCAGCAGCCAGGTCAATGACAGTATGGAAAAAAAGATCGGCTCACAGCCGCTTCCCGACGTTTTTTCCGGCTATGTGGATGAGGTCTATGAGGTGGATCAGAAAGGATTGGCGGCGGATTTAAGCCCCTATATGACTCCTGAGGAAATTTCAGAATATGTGGATGCCTACATGGAAGAGGGCAGATTTGACGGAAGCGGGGCCATTAAGGTGTTTCCAGTGGCAAAATCAACGGAAATTCTTGCGGTCAACCAGACGGACTGGGAGAAGTTCGCAAAGGATACGGGAGCTACGGAAGAGGCTTTCTCCACGTGGGAGGGAATCACCCGCATGGCAGGCGACTATTATAAATGGACCGACAGCCAGACAGAGGCGCCGGATGATGGAAAGGCTTTCTTCGGCAGGGATGCCTTTGCCAATTATATGATTATCGGAAGTTTGCAGCTGGGTCATGAAATCTTTCAGGTGAAAGACGGGAAAACGGTTCTGGATTTTGACAAGGAGTCCATGAGAAAGCTTTGGGATAATTACTATGTTCCATATGTAAACGGATACTTTGGTTCCTATGGAAAATTCCGAAGCGACGACGTAAAGACGGGGCGGCTGGCGGCGTTTGTAGGCTCCACCAGCGGTATCTCCTATGTCCCTGCGTCCGTGACCCTGGAGGATGGGACAAATTATGATATAGAGGTGGGTCTCTATCCTCTTCCCAATTTTGAGGGAACGGCTCCCGTGGCAGTCCAGCAGGGAGCCGGAATGACGGTGTTTCGATCAGAGGAAAAGCGGGAGTATGCGGCAACCGTATTCTTAAAATGGTTTACCGATATCGACCGGAATATGAAATTTGCCATTGGCTCCGGTTATCTGCCGGTGAAGAAAGAGGCCGGAAACCCGGAACGGTTAAAGCCTTTTCTGGAACAGGCGGGAGAAAACAGCAGCATTTCCCGGAATCTGGTCATCGGCCTTGATACCGCCAATACATACCGGCTTTATACATCGAAGCCCTTTAAGGGCGGGGACAGCGCCAGAAGCGTGCTGCAAATGACCATGGACCAAAAGGCCAGGGAAGATCATGAAAAGGTATTGGAGCTCATGGGACAGGGGCTCAGCAGGGAAAGCGCGGTTTCGGAATTCGTGACAGATGAGAATTTTAATAGCTGGTATGAGGATACGAAAAAGCAGCTGGAAGCAATTGTCGGAGAGTAGTTTATGAAAAATAAGAGAAGTGGGTCCATCCGCACCCAGCTGCTGGGGCCGCTGCTGGTCCTTCTGGTCCTACAGGCTGCAGTTATTGCCGGAACGCTGCTGTTTGGCGGCGTTTCTATTAAATTAAAAAGCAATGAAATACATATATTGAGTGAGAATACGGAAAATGCAAGGCTCAATCTGGAAAAAGAGACTTTTCAGAAATGGCTCAATGTGCTGAGCAATTCCACCTTTATAAATTCTGAGATTCAGCAGGTTCTGGAAGAGGAAAGAAAGACCTCCCGGGATATTCTGACGGATTACGAGTTAAATAAAAAAATTTCCGACAGGCTCATGAAAAAGTCCATAGACCTTCTTCATATGAGCAATTCCACGGGAGTCTTTCTGGTCTTAAACGGCCCGGCGGCTGTTAACAGCCCCGAAGAGATGAAAGCGGGGTTTTATATCCGCAATTCCAATTCAGAGGGATATTTAAGGGACAGCTCTTCTTTACTGATGGAAAGAGGCCTGCCTTCTACGGCAGGTTTATATAACATTCCCCTGGACTCTTTCTGGGAGCTGGGGTTTTTTGAAAGCGGCAGGGAAGAGGGACTGGCTTTTTATAATAAGCCTTTTCAAATGGCGGCGGAAAACCATGCGGGGCAAGGGGATGCCATGAAATTTGCTTATTTAAATCCCCCTTTCCGGCTGAGCCCAAAGGACATGCAGGTCATCACCCAATCCATTCCCGTCATTCTGGAGGATGGGACCGTTGCCGGTGTGTTCGGGCTGGAAATGACCTTAAATCAGCTGCAGCAGCTTCTGGGAGAATATAAAATAAACAGCAGCTTTGAAGAAAGCTGGCTTTTGGGTATCCGGCGGGCGGGAACGAGCAGCATTATCCCGGTTGCCGCTTCCGGTTATCTCTACAGCCAGTATTTTAACGATTGTCCCAGCATTGATTATAAGGACAACCCGGTGGAAAATATCAGTGAGCTGGAATCCGGCGACGGAGCCAAATGGTATGCCAGCATAAAAAAGCTGGAGATTTACGGAAGCAACAGCCCTTTCGGAGATGAAGAATGGGTTTTGGCCGGAATTGCCCGGCAGAAGGATCTTCTGTCTTTTTACAATATCATCCGCCGCATGCTTTTAAGCTCCATGCTGATCCCTCTGGTGTTCAGCCTGCTGGGCGCATTTGCCATAGGCAGGATCATAACGGAGCCCATCCGCGGGCTGGTAAAGGAGCTGAGAGAAAAGACCGGAGGACTGGGGCTGGCCTTAAAGCGGGTTTATATCCGGGAGATCGATGAGCTGACGGAAACCATTGAACAGCTTAACCGGGATGTGGAGCGGTCATCTTCAAAAATTTCCAGCATTTTAGAGCATGCCAATGTGCTCATCGGCGTGTTTGAGCATGAGGCGGGTACGGACCGGGTGTTCTGCAGCCGGACCCTGTTCGAGATGCTGGGCTGGGGCACCATGAGCGATCCTTACTGTTATTTAAAGCTCAGGCGGTTTGAAGAAAATATGGAGAGAACCTTTACGGGAATAAAAATAAAGGGAGATCATATCTTACAGTGTCTGGAAAGCCCGGAAGGGACCCGGTGGGTGGAGTTTATCCTGGATGAATCGGAAAACGGCACCGTTCTTGGCGTATGCACGGATGTGACTGCGGATATGGAGGAAAAGGAAAGGCTGGAGCGGGAGAGAGATTATGACCTGCTGACAGAGCTTTACAACCGGAGAGCTTTCCGGGAGCAGGTGGAAAGCGCCATGTTAAGGCGGAGAGACTCCATTGCCGCCGTCATCATGTGGGATCTGGACAATTTAAAATATATTAACGACACTTACGGTCACGACGAGGGGGACCGCTATATCGTTCTGTTTGCCGGCTGTCTGAGGATGTTCGCCGAAAAGGGGGGAATTATTTCCCGGTATTCGGGGGACGAATTCGTGGTCTATCTGAAAGGAAAAGAAAAAGAGGAAATCAGGGCGGCAGTACGGAAATTCATGGCGCATATTCAGAAATTCACCTTAGACGTGGAGGGCGGATACAAGTTTCCTGTCCGGGTGTCAGGGGGACTTTCATGGTATCCGGATGATGCCCGGGATTTTGACACCCTGTTTAATTATGCGGATTTTGCCATGTACATGGTGAAACACAGCGTGAAAGGGGCCGTAAGGGAATTTGATTTCAATGAATATACCCATAATTCCTATATGCTCGCAGGCAGCGAAGAGCTGAACTTAATGCTTGAGACGCGAAAGGTCCGTTTCGCCTTTCAGCCCATTGCCACAAGGGAAGGAAAGATCTATGGCTATGAGCTTCTGATGCGGCCGGAATTTGTTAATATGAAAGGGATCAGGGAGGTCCTTAATCTGGCCAGGATTCAGGCGAAGCTTCCCCAGATGGAAGCCCTTACCTGGTTTGCAGGGCTTAAGGCTATCCGGGAAGAGGAGGAGGCAGGCCTGTTGGGTAAGGAAGAGAAGCTGTTCATTAATTCCATTGCAAGCGTCTGCATCACCGAGGAAGAGCGGCAGGAGCTGGAAGAGGAATACGGCAGCCTGCTTCACCGTCTTGTTATAGAGGTGACGGAGGGAGAGCCTATAAGCCAAAGCCACATGGAGCGAAAGATGGACATGGCCAAGGCCTGGAAGGGCCAGATTGCACTGGATGATTTTGGCACCGGATACAACAGCGAGACCATACTGCTTCATCTGCGGCCGGACGTGGTGAAAGTGGATATAAGCATTGTAAAGCGGATACAGGAAGATCCCAACCGTCAGATTATCTTAAAAAATCTTCTGGAGCTTTCCAAGCAAAACAACATATGCGTGCTGGCCGAGGGAATTGGGACTGCAGAGGAGCTGGAATTCCTTATAAAATGCGGGGTATCTCTGTTCCAGGGCTATTATATTGCCAGGCCGCAGATGGAAATCCGGCCCCTGGACCCCTACATCGTGAAGAAAATGCAGGAGTTTTCAGGGAAAAGCTGATTTTATCATAAATAGTACTGGAATTTACGGGACGAGTATGTTATAATGTTAAATTGAAGTGTAACGCCCTGTCGGTTGGCGGTTCACATATATCTCAAGGAGGAACCCATTAATGAGTTTACAAGTAGAAAAATTAGAAAAAAACATGGCAAAGTTGACAGTAGAGGTATCAGCGGAGGAGTTTGATAAGGCTCTTACTGCCTCTTATAATAAGAATAAGAGCAGATTCAACATCCCTGGATTCAGAAAAGGGAAAGCTCCCCAGGCCATGATTGAGAAGATGTATGGAGCAGGTGTTTTATACGATGATGCGGTAAACGAAGCTCTTGATGCGACATATGGTGATGCAGCAGAGGAAAGCGGACTGGAAATCGTGTCCAGGCCGGAGATTGATATCGTACAGATTGAAAAAGGCAAGGCTTTCATCTATACAGCAACCGTTGCTGTTAAGCCTGAGGTAACCTTAGGCCAGTACAAGGGCGTTGAAGTGGAAAGAGCATCTGCTGAAGTGACTGACGAAGACATTGAAGCAGAGTTAAAGAAAGTTCAGGAGCAGAACTCCAGACTTATTACCATTGAAGACAGACCGGTAGAAGACGGCGATCAGACAGTCATCGATTTTGAGGGCTTTGTGGACGGAAAGACCTTTGAGGGCGGCAAGAGCGAGGACTATCCTCTTACCATCGGCTCCCACTCTTTCATCGATACCTTTGAAGAGCAGCTGATCGGAAAGAACATCGGCGAAGCCTGCGAAGTGAATGTGACTTTCCCTAATGAGTATCATGCCACAGAGCTGGCAGGAAAGCCTGCGTTATTTAAAGTAACGGTTAAGGAAATCAAGAGAAAGGAACTTCCTGAGTTAAACGACGAGTTTGCCGGTGAAGTTTCCGAATTTGAAACATTGGAAGAGTACAAGAACGATATCAAGGGAAAAGTTGCTTTAAGAAAAGAGAAAGCAGCTGCAACGGAAAATGAAGACCGTGTCGTAGAGAAGGTTGTTGAAAATGCTGCCATGGATATTCCGGAGCCCATGATCGACAGCCAGGTGAACAACATGGTTAACGACTATGCAAGAAGAATGGAAAGCCAGGGATTATCCCTTGACCAGTACATGAAGTTTACCGGAATGACTATTGAGCTTTTAAAAGAGCAGATGAGGCCTCAGGCTTTAAGGAGAATCCAGACCAGACTGGTGCTGGAAGCAGTTGTCAAGGCTGAGAACATTACTGTTTCTGATGAAGCAGTTGACAAAGAGATCAACACCATGGCAGAAAACTACAAGATGGAAGCAGCTCAGGTGAAAGAGTATCTTGGCGAGAGCGGCATCCAGCAGATGAAAGAAGATCTGGCAGTTCAGGAAGCAGTAGATTTTCTGGTTGCTGAAGCAAAATTAGTTTAAGAAGTAAAATCCGAATAGATTCCTGACAGCCTGTCCGGAGTCTATTCGCCTTTGATAAGAAAAAAGACAGGAGGAAGACAGATGAGTTTAGTACCTTATGTCATTGAATCAACCAGTAAGGGGGAACGCTCTTACGATATTTATTCCAGACTTCTTAAGGAAAGGATCATCTTCCTTGGAGAAGAAGTGTCTGACGTTTCCGCAAGCCTTGTGGTGGCCCAGCTGTTGTTTTTAGAGGCGGAGGACCCCAATAAGGACATTAATCTTTATATCAACAGTCCCGGCGGTTCCGTTACCGCAGGCATGGCAATCTATGATACCATGAACTATATCAAATGCGACGTATCTACGGTTTGTATGGGCATGGCGGCCAGCATGGGAGCTTTCCTGCTGGCAGGCGGAGCAAAGGGGAAACGGTTTGCGCTTCCCAACGCCGAGGTCATGATTCATCAGCCTTCCGGCGGCGCCAAGGGTCAGGCAACAGAGATCCGCATCGTAGCCGAGAATATCCTGAAGATAAAGAAGCGCTTAAACGAGATTCTGGCCGCAAACACAGGCCAGTCCTATGAAGTGATTGAGCGGGATACCGAACGCGACAATTATATGAGCGCGGAAGAAGCGAAAGCCTATGGCTTGATTGATGATATCATTTACAGCCATGACCGTTAAATTTGCAGGTTAGCGGGGAAAGCCCAAAAAGCATGGGCGATTTATAGAAAGAATGAGGTGTTTATATGCCCGTCAGAACAGACGACAAGATCCGATGCTCTTTTTGTGGGAAAACTCAGGACCAGGTAAAGAAGCTGATTGCCGGCTCCAATAATGTCTATATCTGCGACGAATGTATCGATCTCTGCGCAGAGATATTGGAGGAAGAGTTCGACAGTCATGAGGATGAAGGACCTGATTTCAGCGATATCAACCTGATGAAGCCGAAAGAAATCAAAGCATTCCTGGATGAGTTTGTCATCGGTCAGGACGATGCAAAAAAAGTGTTGTCCGTATCAGTCTATAATCACTATAAGAGGATCACTTCCAGAAAAAAGCTGGATGTGGACGTACAGAAGAGCAACATTCTGATGTTAGGGCCTACCGGTTCCGGTAAAACTTATCTTGCGCAGACCCTGGCAAAGGTGCTGAACGTGCCTTTTGCCATTGCAGATGCCACTGCTCTTACGGAAGCAGGCTATGTAGGCGAGGATGTGGAAAACATCCTGTTAAAGCTGATCCAGGCTGCCGAGTATGATATCAGCAGGGCGGAATACGGGATCATCTATATTGATGAGATTGACAAGATCACCAAGAAGTCGGAAAATGTTTCCATTACCAGGGATGTTTCCGGTGAAGGGGTACAGCAGGCTCTCTTAAAGATTCTGGAAGGCACCGTAGCCAGCGTTCCTCCCCAGGGAGGAAGAAAGCATCCCCATCAGGAGCTTTTACAGATCAATACCACCAATATCCTCTTCATCTGCGGCGGAGCATTCGACGGGCTGGAAAAGATCATTGAGCGCCGGTTAAGCGCCGGTTCCATCGGATTTAACGCGGAAATCGTAGATAAGAACAAGACGGATATTGACGCTCTTTTGAAAAAGACGCTTCCACAGGATCTGGTGAAATTCGGCCTGATCCCGGAATTTATCGGACGTGTGCCGATTACCGTTTCCCTGGATCTTCTGGACCGGGAGGCCTTAGTCCGTATACTCACAGAGCCGAGAAATGCTCTGGTGAAACAGTACCAGAAGCTGTTTGAGCTGGACGACGTAAAGCTGGAACTGACCAGAGACGCCGTAGAGCGGATTGCAGAACTGGCAGTGGAGAGAAAGACGGGAGCCAGAGGCCTGCGTTCTATTATGGAAAGCGTAATGATGGATTTGATGTATGAGATCCCATCCGACAGCAATATCGGAATTTGTACCATTACCAAGGATGTGGTAGATAAAAAGGGCGAGCCGGAGCTGATCTATCGGGATACGGCAGTTCCCAGAAAATCACTGGCTCAGAAGTTAAGAAAAGATAAGACAGGCGAGATCGCATAGATCCCTGCGTGAGTCGGGAAGGTGTTACAGCGGGAAACTCTGCTGGAACACCTTTTTGAATGCAAAGGAGAGAACATACATGGTGGATAAGACAATTACAATGCCGGTTATCGCCCTGAGGGGCATGACTGTTCTTCCCAAAATGATGTTACATTTTGATATCAGCCGCGCCAAATCCGTTGCGGCTGTGGAAAAAGCAATGGTAGGGGATCAGAAGGTATGCTTGATTACCCAGAAAAATCCGGAAGAGACTGATCCCGGAATTGATGACCTGTACCAGATCGGCACAGTGGCTTTTGTCAAACAGCTGGTGAAGCTTCCCAACAATGTGATACGGGTGATGGTGGAAGGGCTGGAGCGGGCGGAGCTTCTGGCTCTTGACAGTGAAAATTCCATTCTGACCGGTGAGATTGAAAGATCCCTGGATCAGGATGATACCCTTGATTATATTACAAGACAGGCTATGATTCAGATCGTTCAGGAAAAGCTGGAGGAATACGGCCGGGAGAACCAGAGAATCGGAAAAGAAGTGCTTCCCAACCTTCTGGTGATCACGGACCTGGGAGAACTGCTGGACCAGATCGCCATTCAGCTGTCCTGGGATTACCGGGTCCGCCAGCAGGTTCTGGAAAGCTACCTGCTGGAAGACCGGTACGCCTTTGTCCTGAAGCATCTGATCACGGAAGTGGAGGTTGCCAGGGTAAAGCGGGAGCTTCAGGGCCGTGTGAAAGAGCGGATTGATAAGAATCAGAAGGATTATATTTTAAAGGAACAGCTAAAGGTCATCCGGGAAGAACTGGGAGAGGACAATCCTCTTTCCGATGCGGATGAATATGTAAAAAGATTGAAATCATTAAAGGCCGACAAGGAAATCAGGGACAAGATCCAGAAAGAGATCGACCGGTTTAAAGCCATGCCTGGAGGAAGCCAGGAAGCCAATGTGGTGCGCATGTACTTGGAAACCGTATTGGAGCTTCCCTGGAAGAAGATGTCCAAGGACAACAACAGCATCACCCATGCCGAGAGCATTTTAAATGAGGACCATTACGGCCTTGAAAAGGTGAAAGAGAGAATCCTGGAATACTTAGCGGTCCGTATACTGACAAAAAAAGGCTCCAGCCCCATCCTCTGTCTGGTGGGACCTCCGGGAACAGGAAAGACCTCCATTGCCCGGTCCGTGGCGAAGGCCTTAAGCAAGGAATATGTGCGTATCAGCCTTGGCGGCATCCGGGATGAGGCTGAGATCCGGGGTCACAGGAAGACCTATGTAGGCGCAATGCCGGGCCGTATCGTTGAGGCCTTAAGGCAGGCGGGGGTCAGCAATCCTCTGATGCTTCTCGATGAAATTGACAAGGTGAGCAGGGATTACAAGGGAGACACCTCCTCAGCCCTCTTGGAAGTCCTTGACAGCGAGCAGAACGTAAAATTCCGGGATCACTATGTGGAGCTTCCCATTGACTTATCCAACGTTCTTTTCATTGCGACGGCCAACACCACCACTACCATACCGGGCCCTCTTCTGGACCGTATGGAAATTATTGAAGTAAACAGCTATACGGAGAATGAAAAATTCCATATTGCAAAGAATTATCTGGTAAGGAAGCAGAGAGAGAAGAACGGCCTGACGGAAAAGCAGGTGTCTGTTTCAGACAAGGCTCTGGAAAAGATCATTCATCATTATACAAGAGAAGCCGGAGTGAGAAATTTAGAACGGCGGATCGGCTCTGTTTTCAGAAAAGCGGCAAGAGAATTCCTGGAAGATGAGAAGCGGGCCATAAAGATTACGGAAGCCAACCTGGAAAAATATCTGGGCAGGGAAAAGGTGACCTTTGAGGACGTCAACGAGGAGGACCAGGTGGGCATTGTCCGGGGACTTGCATGGACCAGCGTGGGAGGCAACACCTTGCAGATCGAGGTGAATGTGATGCCGGGCAAGGGAACCTTGCAGATGACCGGACAGATGGGAGATGTAATGAAAGAATCCGCCCGGACTGCCTTAAGCTATGTCCGGTCCGTCTGCCCCGAATACGGGGTGGAGGATGATTATTTTGAAAAGCACGACATTCACCTTCACATCCCGGAGGGAGCCGTGCCAAAGGACGGTCCTTCTGCGGGCATTACCATGGCGACAGGAATGCTGTCTGCCGTGACCAACCGGAAGGTGAACGCAAAGGTTGCCATGACCGGAGAGATCACCCTCAGAGGCCGGGTTCTTCCCATCGGAGGCTTGAAAGAAAAAATTCTGGCTGCCCGCATGGCCCATGTGGAAAAGGTACTGGTGCCGGATAAGAACCGCCCGGATATCGGAGAATTGTCAAAGGAAATAACCAAGGGCCTTGAGATTATTTATGTAAAGGCCATGCCGGAAGTTTTGAAAGAGGCTTTCGTCCAGGAATAGAAAGGAAACCTTATGATTATTAAAACAGTGGAACTGGAAACCGTATGCGGCATAACCAGTAAATTGCCGGAAAACACCCTGCCGGAGTTCGCCTTTGCCGGCAAGTCCAATGTGGGGAAATCCTCTCTGATTAATGCGTTGATGAACCGCAAATCCTTTGCCAGGATCTCGTCCCAGCCGGGGAAGACCCAGACCATTAATTTTTATAACATCAACAGCGCTTTTTACTATGTGGATCTTCCAGGCTATGGCTATGCAAAGGTCTCCTTAGAGGTAAAGGCAAAATGGGGGAAGATGATTGAAAATTATCTTCACAAGTCCAGTATGCTGAAGCGGGTATTTCTGTTGATCGATATCCGCCATGAGCCGTCAGACAATGACAAAACCATGTATAACTGGATCGTGCACAACGGCTACCAGCCGGTGATCGTGGCCACAAAGCTTGATAAGCTTAAACGGAGCCAGGTGGCAAAAGCGGTGAAAACCCTGCGGACAGGCTTAGGCATTGGAAGCGATGTCACAATCATCCCATTTTCCGCTGAGACAAAGCAGGGCAGGGAAGAAATCTGGGACATGATCGCAGAAACTGTAAATGGTATTGACAAGGAGTAAAAATCTTTTTATAATGAACCTATTTATTACATAGAGTTCATTTTTGCAGAAATACTCTGCGGGGCATATCCATATGCCCGGAAAAGAGAGCAAGAATAAGGAAGAGGAGAAAAAGGTTATGAAAAAAACAGCAAAGAAAGTCATTTCAGCTCTTATGGCCGCAGCTTTGGCCGCGGCTTCCCTGACTGCCTGCGGAGGCTCAAATGCAGGGAACGCTACATCTGCAGCAGCAGGTGATGCAAGCGGGAAAAAAGTACTAAAGGTTGCCATGGAGTGCAGCTATGCGCCCTACAACTGGACACAGCCGACAGATGCGAACGGGGCTGTTCCTATTTCAGGAAGTTCCGATTATGCTTACGGCTATGACGTTATGATGGCGAAAAAGGTTGCAGACGAACTGGGCTATGATTTAGAGATTGTGAAGCTGGATTGGGATTCCCTTGTTCCGGCTGTCCAGTCAGGAAAGGTAGACTGCGTCATTGCAGGACAGTCAATTACTGCGGAGCGCATGCAGTCCGTGGACTTTACAAGCCCCTATTATTATGCAACCATTGTGACACTGGTAAAATCCGGCGGCAAATATGAAAATGCGAAGAGCGTGGCGGATTTAGACGGAGCGGTCTGCACCTCTCAGTTAAACACCATCTGGTATGACAACTGTCTGCCCCAGATCCCCAATGGGGATATTCAGCCTGCACAGGAGTCCGCACCGGCTATGCTGGTGGCTTTAAACTCCGGCAGATGCGACCTGGTGGTAACGGACAAGCCAACCGGTCAGGCTGCACTGATCGCATATCCTGATTTTAAGCTCCTTGATTTTACCGGTACTGACGGGGCCTTTAAGGTTTCCGATGAAGACATCAACATCGGCATTTCCCTCAAAAAGGGCAATACGGAATTAAAGGATGCCATTAACGGCGTGCTTTCCAAGATGAACGAGGATGATTTCAACAAGATGATGGAAGAGGCTATGATATTGTCAATATTGGTTTACACTTTTTTCTCAAGAATGTTCGACCTATGCTGCCTCCTGTAAAGAAGCATAATACTGTTGTCGCTTAACCATCGGAGGTAACCCGCCATTAGCAGAGCAGAT
>JAEZFK010000029.1 GCA_023437715.1 Bacillota bacterium
AGGATGAAACTGGCTCCGAAAAATGTTTGTAAAGGAAAAACCATACTTTTCCTTTATATAGATTTGTAACACATAAACCAACATGTAGACGGATTAAGTATGGAAATTCGATTTACAATTGAGGGAAAGATTATAAGATTGATACTTATATTCATGATGGTGATACCATAACATTAGGTGATAAAACAATATCTTGAGTCATTAGATTACTTTGTTAATGAAGCGATATGTAAAAAAGTAGATGTGGCTTTAAGCAATCATATTGCTGTGGATAATGGTATGGAACGAATTATGTATTCAAATGCAAGAATGGATTATATGCCCAATATTTATATTATCGGACAGGATGGATTTTGCAATTTCTGTCAGGTATTTCGTACTTTAAGTTATGAGGTGCTGGAAAAAGCATGAGTAAAGCAAGAAGATAAAATCCAATTTGCCCCCCGATTTATCACATCAGGCAGCCTGACTGCAGAAATTTTTTGCGTAATTATTTCAGAATATGTATATTATATAAGCAGAGAGCAGTTTTGGCAGGAGAATCATATGACAACAAATTAGATGATGAGGTGAGAAGGCTATGAATGAATATACGGTGGAAGAATTGAAAGAGGCTCTCACGGCTGTAAACTCTATTATCAGTAAATGTGAAAAGGCACAGGAAAAGTTTCCGGAGGGAAATTCCCATCATACACTTCTTAGGAATCGTTTAAAGGCGATGTATATTTCAAAATCGCTAATAACAAATGAAATTTCCAAAAGATAATTTCTATGAAATAAATTCTTATGGCAAGGCCCTGTCAGTATTTCGCTGGCAGGGCTTTTGAGTATTGGGAAAAACAACAGCCTTGGTTGTATATGGGTATTGGTCAGCAAGAAGAGATTACCACATTAAATTTGGAAAAAAGAATCATTTAGTTCCCTTATAAACTGTGATATTATGTTAATATGCATAAAATAGTTATAGAGTCAGTTAAGTGATATTATATATAAATAAAAGCTGTCATGAATAAATAGGAGAGAATATATATGGATAGGCGAAAGAGACAGATCCTGGATATTTTGTCGGACAGAGAATGCTATACGGCAGAAGATCTTGCAGGAGAAATCTGTATCGGGACAAAAACCATTCGCAATCTGCTGAAAGAGATAAATCAGGAAATGGAGTCCCATGGGGCTTCGATTCTTTCTAAATACGGTGTGGGGTATTATCTGAACGTATGGGATGAGGAAAAGTTTGGTTCTTTTAGCCAGGAATTATACGCCCAGCATTCGGATAAATATCTGCCTGATACATCGGAGGAACGGATACAATACCTGCTGGAATATTTGTTCAACAGCCCTTCTTATGTAAAGCTGGATGAATTGAGTGACAGTCTGTATATATCGAAACGGACATTGACCGCAGATTTAAAGGAAGTAGAACAATATCTTCATAAATTTAATATAAAAATCATTCGAAAACCCAATTACGGAATAAAGCTGGAAGGGGGAGAGTTTGAGACCAGGCTGTGCATTGCGTCTTTTTCCGGTAAACGGCTTCATAAGGGCAATCAGAGTATGGATGAGATTGCGGCATGTGTATCGGACGTTTTGAAAAAGAACGATTTTCTGATTCCCGGAGCCGCCTATCAGAATCTTGTTGTTCATCTCTACATCGCCATCAGCCGGATCATGGAATGCCATTATGTGCCTATGCCGGAGGAGCCCTTAAAGAATATGAGCGGCCGGTTTGAGTACCGGATCGCAAAGGAAATTGCTGAACAGATAGAATCCACATTCCATATCACATTTCCTGAAACAGAGATTGTTTACATCGCCATTCACCTGGCGGGGAAGAAGATGATATACCACGCCGATGAGGCGGATCAGAATATCATCATCACTCAGGAAATCAGTGATCTGGTAACCGTCATGCTGGAACGGGTGTATGATCTGTTCAAATTTGATTTCCGCAATGATCTGGAGCTGCGGATGCTGTTGTGCCAGCATCTGGTGCCTTTAAGCATCAGGATCAAATATGATATGGATTTAAAAAATCCTCTTCTTCGGGATGTTAAGGAGAAATTTTGTCTTTCCTATACCATGGCCTGCAATGCGGTCACAGTCATTAACGAACATTTTCATATCCTTTTGTCAGAAGATGAGATCGCCTACTTTGCTTTTGCTTTCGCGTTTGCCCTTGAGCGGAAGAAGACGGAAATTGAGAAGAAAAATATACTTCTGGTATGCTCCTCCGGGCGGGGAAGTGCAAAGCTCCTTCAATATAAATATCAGAATTCGTTTAAGGAGTATATAAATGATATCACCGCCTGTGATGTGGGAAGTATTTATAAGGTGGATTTTTCAAAATATGACTACATCTTTACGACCGTTCCCATTACGGTTCCCGTGCCTCTTCCGATTTTGGAGGTGCAATATTTTCTTGATGACAAAGACATTGTAAATGTAAAAAAGGTTCTCACCTCGGATACGGCATCCTCCGTGCGGAATTACTATGAACGGGAGATGTTTCTGCCTCACCTGAAGCTGCAGACAAAGGAAGAGGTCCTTCGCTGCATGTGCCGTTTTGTTATGGAAAAGAAGAACCTCCCGAAAGAATTTTATGAATCCGTGTTAAAGAGAGAGAGGTTAGCCAAGACAGCTTTCGGCAATCTTGTGGCAATGCCTCATGTCTATAAGGCCATCAGTGAGGAGACATTTGTGTGCGTTGGAATCCTTGATGAACCGGTGGACTGGGAAGGGCAGAAGGTTCGCGCTGTTTTCCTGGTGTCCATAGCCAATAAGGATCATACCAGTGAAGAGCTGCAGCGCTTCTACCAGATGACGGCGGCCTTTCTTTTAAGCCAGAAACAAATCCAGGAGCTGGTCAAAAAACAGGATTATGATGCATTTATAGAAGCAATGAGCAGCATAGAAGCCCAGATTCCAAAGGATGTATAAGGTAAGGCATAAAAATAAAGGCAAGACGCGTGCAAAATGATTATCATTTTGTATGCGTCTTTTTTTCTGCCGGTACGGTTTCGATTTATGGACAAATAAGCCGAAAGTGTTGTTCTCAACAGGAAATGCGGATATTCACAGTGTTTCGGATATTCACAGTATATTTAAGCAAGGCAGCAGTAAGTACAGCCCATATTCTGCTGAGTCATAAACCGTATTTTGGTCAGCGGATGTAAGGGCAGCAGTTTATCCAATTTTGCAGGGATGTGTATTTATATTCCGCGGGAAAAATGTGCCATTACGAAAATGGAAAAAGGCATCATGGAGTTCCTTAAAAAAGTATGGTAGTATGTGAATGTGCAATAGATAAATGGGTTGGTTATCTGATAAAATATCAATCATGCACAATACCCCCGGTATCTTTCTGGATCCTGCCGTTTGTCCGGGCAGGCGGGAGAGACGTTATTTTCGATGGGGACAGGGAAGTGGTGAAAGGACAATTTATGAACGGCCTGCTTGCAGCAGCAGCCAACAGGGGGAGAGGTTAACAGAAGATAGAAATAATACAGATAATACAAGATCAGCAAGAGGTATTTATGAGTTACCTTATTACATTTATGAGACTCATAATTACAGGTTAAGAGAGAGGCAGTGTGAGAATGGATATTGAAATGATTGTTATGAAGCTTGTAGTCTGCGGAGGGAATGCCAGAAGCACTGCGATTGAAGCGCTGCGTTCGGCAAAAAGCGGTGATTTTAAACATGCGGATCAATTAATGGAGGATGCAGAAAAGACGATTCAGGAAGCACATGAGGTCCAGACAGAGATGATCCAGGATGAGTTAAACGGCAAAAAGGCAGAGGTCGGACTTTTAATGGTTCATGCCCAGGATCATCTGATGAATGCCATGACGGTCATGGACCTGTGCAAGGAAATGATTGATATTTTAAGAACAAAATAATTTATATAGAAAGGAAGCTGTTATGAGAAACATTGTTTTGTTTTGTGCGGCAGGAATGTCCACCAGCCTCTTGGTCCATAAGATGAAAGAGGCAGCAGAAAAAGAAAATTATGAGTGTAAGATCAATGCCTATGCACTTGCAAGCACCAAGGAAAAAGGGAAGGATGCAGATATCATCCTGCTGGGGCCCCAGGTTCGTTTCAGCAAGGCAAAGGTAGAAAAGGACTGTCCAGGTAAGATCATTGAATGCATTGATATGCAGGTATATGGCACTATGAACGGTGCAAAGGTCATAGCTCAGGTCAAAAAAGCCTTGGGCGATTGAATTTGAGCACACAATAAGGGGGAAATAAAAATGGATAAATTGATGAACTGGCTGCAAAACACAATAATACCGCCATTGTCAAGATTAGGTAATCAAAGACATTTAGTAGCGGTACGTAATGGTTTAACCTTAACATTACCGGCAATCATAAGCGGAAGTATTTTTCTTATCATAGGAAATATTCCAATTGAAAGCTGGACTAATTTTTTAGCACCTTATGAAGAGATGATTAATGCTGCCGTCAGTGTGTCATTTGGTATTATTTCACTTTTGGCAGCAGTTGGAATTGGTTATGAGCTAAGTAAGAGCTATGACCTTGATGCGATTTCCGGTGCGGGACTGTCGGTAATGGCTTTTATTACCACTCAGCTTTCCGACGGCTTTACCATTGATCCTGCAGGCTTTGATTCTACGGGACTGTTTACAGCAATTATTGCGGGTATTGTTACTACTGAAATCTATCATTTCTGTATTAAAAAGAATTGGGTATTTAAGCTGCCCGACGGTGTGCCGCCGGCAGTAAGCAATTCCTTTGTTTCCTTGATTCCTGCAATGCTGATTTTAGTGCTGTTCTGGACAATTCGCGTTCCGCTGCATTTTAATATTACCGAATTTATTCAGGGCATCTTTTCACCGTTCCTTCATGCATTGAATAGTTTGCCTGGTATTTTGCTATATACATTTTTGGTCAGTTTATTGTGGTGTGCAGGAATCCATGGAGATATGACATTGGAAGGTGTTGCAGACCCCATATTTTTAGCTTTTGTTGCAGCAAATGCTTCTGCATATGCAAAGGGCGAAGCTCTTCCCTATATCACTGCTTCCGGTTTTTCCAGCCTGTTTGTTAATGTAGGCGGAACAGGAGCCACATTAACCCTGGTTCTTCTAATGATTTCCTCAAGATCAAAAACCTATAAGGAATTGGGAAAGGTGGCTCTGCCAGGTTCGATTTTTGAGATAAATGAGCCGGTAATTTTCGGGTTTCCGATTATCATGAATCCGTTGATGATGATTCCTTTCATCCTGATTCCCTTAGTATTAGCTGCCAGCAGTTATTTTCTTATGTCCATTGGATTGGTTGGCAGACCGATGATGATGGTTCCCTGGACAATGCCCCCAATTATTGGACCTTTAATGGCTACTGGCTGGGATATAAGAGCCGCAATCTGGTCTGCGCTTGAAATTGTCATTGCCATTGCCATTTACATGCCATTTTTCAAAATTGCTGAAAAACAAATGCTGGAGAATGAAAATCAGACAGTTGAAGCAACAGACATTAAAGATGACGGAGCTGCTAAAAGCTGATCAGGGAGGAATTTACTATGTCAAAAAAAATTAAAGTTGTAACAATCGGCGGAGGCTCCAGCTATACACCGGAACTGGTTGAGGGATTCATTAAAAGATATGATGAATTTCCGATCAGTGAATTGTGGCTGGTGGATATCGAAGAAGGAAAGCATAAGCTTGAAATTGTGGGAGAGATGGCCAAACGCATGGTGAAAGCAGCAGGAATTGATTGCAGGGTTTACCTGACGCTGGACCGGCGGGAAGCCTTAAAAGATGCGGATTTCGTTACCACACAGCTGCGGGTTGGATTATTGGATGCTCGCATACTGGATGAACGTATCCCCTTAAGCCATGGATTAATCGGTCAGGAAACCAACGGGGCCGGAGGAATCTTTAAGGCATTACGAACCATTCCGGTAATATTGGAGATTGTAGAGGACATGAAAGAGCTCTGTCCGGAAGCCTGGTTAATTAACTTTACAAACCCTTCCGGTATGGTTACGGAAGCTGTTTTAAGATATGGCAATTGGAATAAGGTGGTTGGTTTATGCAATATTCCAGTTAATGCGGTTTATGAAGAAGCTGCAATACTTGATGAAAAGCCATCAGACTTATTCTTCCAGTTTGCAGGCATTAATCATCTGCACTGGCATACTGTGGTTGATAAAAATGGAATTGACAGAACGGATGAACTGATTAAAAAGATGTATGGAAGTGGAGAAACAAATTCAATTGTTGCAAATATTAAGGATAATCGTTTGATTTTTGAGCAGGTTGAAAATCTTCACATGGTTCCGTGTCCGTATCATAATTATTATTACTATACGGATAAAATGCTGGCCGGGGAATTAGAAGACTTTAAAAACAATGGAACCCGTGCAGAAAAAGTCAAAAAGATCGAAGCCGAATTATATGAATTATATAAGGACCCTGATCTGAATTATAAACCGAAACAGTTAGAAGAGCGGGGCGGAGCCAGATATAGTGATGCGGCTTGTGAAACGATCACTTCAATCTACAATGATAAAAGAACAACCATGACCGTCAGTACCCGTAATAACGGTACCATAAAAGATCTGCCTGACGATTGCGCAGTTGAAGTTACCTGTACCTTAACAGGAAAAGGACCGGTTCCTTATAATTTCGGAAGCTTTAAACCTCAGGAAAGAGGACTGCTGCAACTGATGAAAGCTATGGAGGAATTAACCATTGAAGCCGCTGTTACAGGGGACAGAGGCACCTTATTACAGGCCTTTATGATGAATCCTCTGATTACCAGCGGGGACGTGGCGAAACAGGTAATGGAGGAATTACTGGAAGCACATAAAAAATATCTTCCTAATTTCTTTCAATAGGCTGTCAGTAAGCCTTTCCTTGATGAAAGAGACAGGGTAATGAAGCTTGAAAGCGCTCATGAAGATTTAAGCAGAACGATTGCCCAAAGGAAGTTTTTAAAAGAAGAGAATTATTCCTTACAAAAGCCTCTTGAGTGGGAGATGTACGGGGATAATTCCCTGCCCTTCGCCTGTTCAATTAGGCTGCACCCCATAAAAACAGACGGCATGCTCCTTGTTTCAGGGCATGCCGTCTGTTTTTATATATGACTTTTAAAGAAAATTATATTCTGTAAGTATCTTCTCCCGTCCCGTAGTCATATCCGTAAAATATTCATAATAACTGATTCCCAGGAAAGAACCGGAAATGTTAATGATATTGTCAAAACCACGTCCCTTTAACGCCATGGCCGCATTATAGCTTCTCTGGCTGGTCCTGCAGTGCAGATACACCGGCCTGTCATGAGGAATCTCTGATACGCGCTGCCTCAATTCACCTAAGGGGATATTCACGGCTCCAATGAGATGACCCATGTCAAACTCGTCACGGCCCCGCACATCGATGATGCAGGCTTTATTCTCCACCAGCTTCCGAGCTTCACTTACATGAACCTGTTTCACGGCTCCGTGCAGGACATTGAGCGCCACCAGTGCAGCCAGATTGACCACATCCCTTGCTGTACCGAACACCGGTGAGTAGCAGAGTTCCAGCTCTTTTAAGTCTTCCAGAGTTCCGTTCATGGCAATAAGGGCTGCTATAACGTCGATCCGCTTGTCCACATTGCCTCTGCCGATTGCCTGGGCTCCCAGGATCTTTCCTGTGGGCACTTCGAATACAAGCTTAAAGTGCATGGGAGAACTGCCGGGCATTAAGCCTACCTTATCCATGGCTATGGTGTAGACAGAATCACATGGTATATTATTTGCTTTTGCGGTTCTTTCATTAAGGCCTGTGGCAGCAGCGTTCAGCTCAAACAGCCGGACAGCGCAGGAGCCAATGACTCCGTTATTCCTGGCGGGCATGCCGTACATGGCATCGGCGGCTGCTCTTGCCTGGCGCAGAGCCGGACCGGCCAGGGCGAGCCTGGTTGGTTTGTGGGTCAGACGCTGGTAGACCTCGATGGCATCACCCACTGCATAGATATGGGGGTCGCTGGTGCGGTAATCCGGTGTTACCTTGATTCCGCCGGTTTCACCGATTTCCAGACCGGCCTGCTTTGCCAGCTCTGTCTCCGGAAGTACGCCAATGGAGAGCACTACTGCATCGCAGGGCAGCTCCCTGCCTGAGCTTAAGATTACCTTGTCCTCAGTGATGGCCTTAACACCGTCGCCCACAGCCAGTTCCACGCCCTGGTCATAGAGCTCTTTTTGCAGAATCTGGCTCATGTCATAATCAAAAGGCGCCATGATCTGGCTGGCAGCCTCTGCCACAGCTACGTTCTTTCCTGATGCTTTCAGGTTTTCCGCCACCTCCAGACCGATAAATCCGCCTCCGATTATAACCACACTGCGGACTTCTTCCCTGGCGGCATATTGATCCAGCTTTGCAATATCATTCACATTGCGCACTGTGAATACGTGAGGAAGGGAAACTCCCTCAATTGACTTAGGGCGGATGGGATATGATCCCGGCGAAAGCACCAGCTCATCATATGATTCTTCATATTCCCGGCCGGATACACTGTCTTTTATGCGTATTTTCTTGAGGGTGCGGTCAATGCCGCACACCTCACTGTTAACACGCACCTCGATATCATAGGAATTCTTAAATCCTTCCGGTGTCATCAGCACCAGATAGTCCTTATCCTCCACGGTTCTGCTTAAATAATAGGGAAGGGAGCAGTTGGAGAAGGATACATGCTCTCCCCGTTCAAATATGGTTATGGACGCGTCTGCATCCAGACGCCTGATTCTGGCGGCGGTGGACGCGCCGCCGGCAACACCTCCGACAATAAGAACACGTTTTCCCATGTTCACACATCCTTTATAAAGTATTTTCGTTATTAATCCCCTTTTGCTGAAGCCGGCTTCTTTTCCAGGTTCAGTGATTTGTCATTATATACTGTCATATCAATATTGTTGGTCAGTTTTGCAGTTACTAAACCGGTTACCATACCGTCGCTTACATTCAAGGCGGTTCTTGCCATGTCGATAACAGGCTCAATTCCTACCAGCAGGCCTGCGATACCAACCGGGAGCCCAAGTGCGGATAGCACGATGATCCCTGCAAAGGTTGCACCGCCGCCCACACCGGCGATACCGATGGAAGCAAAGGTGATGACGACTACCATCAGGATAAAGAAGGAAAGCGTAATGGGCTGGCCCACAGTAGGAGCTACCATGACTACCAGCATAGCAGGGTAGATCGCCGCGCATCCGTTCTGTCCGATAGAGGTGCTGAGGGACCCGGCTAAGTTGGAAACTCCGTTATCCACGCCCATATCATCGGTAAGGGTTCTGATGGTCAGCGGTAAGGTTCCTGCGCTGGTACGGGAAGTAAATGCAAATACCAGGGTTGTCATGGCTTTCTTAAAATAAGTAAGGGGGCTGATTCCAACTGCAGCCAGTATCAGTCCGTGAATGATGAACATGACAAGTATGGCTGTATAGGAAGCGAGAACAAAGGTTACAAGCCGCAGGATACTGGTATAGTCACTTCCGGCAATGGTCTTGGTCATCAATGAGAAGATACCGAAGGGCGTCAGCATAATAATCATCATGACCACTTCCACCACCAGGGTGTTTAGGGAATTCATTAATTTCTCAAAAAATGCCGCCTGTTCCGGGGCGTATGTCCGTACTCCGATTAATGCAATTCCAAGGAACGCTGCGAAGAACACCACGGAAAGGGTTGCATTGTTTCCCTCTCCGGCCAGGGAGGAGATTGGGTTGGATGGAATGATATCAATAATGGTATCTTCAATGGAAAGGCCCTCCTGAGCTTTTTCCTCCAGCTGGGAAGTCTTCTTGCTCTCGGCTTCGCCAATTGCCAGTCCCTCTGCGCTGACACCGAATGCCGAGGCTGTAACGCCGCCTACCACTGCTGCAACTGCTGCCGTAGACAGAAGGAGCGCCAGTACAAGGGCTGTAATTTTCCCAAGGTTCTTGCCTGACTTCTGGTTAATGATGGCGCACACGATGGAAACAAAAATAAGCGGGATAACCATCATCTTTAAAAGCTTGGTATAAGCCGTACCTACCAGACCGATCCAGTGCAGGCTCTGAGAAACCGCGGCATCATCGGCCACTGCCTTTAAAATGGCACCGAATATAATACCGCCGAACAGGCCGGCCACCACACGTACATTAAAGGATTTGCCTTTTTTCTGCAATAGGAACAGAACACCCAGATAGATTAAGAAACAGATTACACTGACATAAACAGCCATTTACTCCCCCACCTTTTCTTTAATATTTTTGATAATGCTCTTAACAGCAGTAACAACGTTTTTTGTATCTGTAGCCAGATTAATACGGATAAATCCGTGTGCCGTGAGGCTGAACCATTCCCCGACGTCACAGGCAAGACGGCACTTGTTCTGGATAAAGCCGGCAGTCTCTTCCCCTGTGAGATAGCCTCTTAAGTCAATCCAGGACAGATACGTTCCTTCCAGAGGCGTAACCACGATCTTTGGAAGTTCCTTTCCAAACTCCTGCTTCATATAATTGTAATTGTGAATAATCAGCGCCTTCACATTCTCCAGCCATTCTTCCCCTCCCCGGAAAGCGGCCTCCACGCCTACAACACCCATGAGGTTGACTTCCGGTGAACCAATGCCCTTAATATATGTATCATAGGTTTCCATCAGCTGTTTGTCAAATATAATTACATGGGAGTGAATCAGTCCGGCCAGGTTAAATGTTTTGGAGCCTGCATTTAAGGTAATCAGAATATCCTTATACTTACTATTCCTGACAAGTGCGGATGATACAAACTTTTTTCCTTCATAGGTAAAATCCTGATGAATTTCATCGGAAACTACCAATACCCCATGCCTGCGGCAGATGTCGAACATGGTATCCAGCTCTTCCTCTGACCATACCCGGCTTACGGGGTTATGGGGAGAACACAGGATGAACATCTCCACACGGTTGTCTGCAATCTCTTTCTCAAACTTTTCAAAATCCAGGGTGTAATAACCGTTGCTATTATCAAGCTCGCAGGTGACCAGCTTTCTGCCGGTGTTCAGTATGGCATCATAAAATGGGTAGTATACAGGAGGGCAGATAATAACGGACGCTTCCTCTTTGGTATATGCTCTTACAGCCGCATACAGGGATCCCACCACCCCGGTGGCAAACCTTACATTTTCCCTGGCAAGCTCTACATTATGATGCTTCTTCTGCCATGCAAAGAAAGAATCAAAATACGCATCCCCCACCGTGCTGTAGCCAAACACGCCGTGCTCCACACGCTTCGCCAGGGCCTCCTTGACTGCCGCCGGTGACTGGATTTCCATATCGGCAACCCAGAGCGGAAGCAGGTCCCCATCTCCAAAAATCTCCTGAAGTGAGTCCCACTTTAAGGTACCTGTTCCCCGCCGTTCCATACAATTTTCCCTACAGAACTTTTCAATGTCCATTAAAAAATACCATCCTTTCCATCGTATAAGCAAGATGTTAAAAATATTGTTTACTAACTAAACAATATTATAAAATGATTAGTGAGTAATGTCAATATAGTTTTAATATGTTTTTTATAATTAGGGCATTTTTCACATAAAATATTAATATTTAATTTTTATAGTTAATTTACTTAACCATATTTCTGCTTTTGTTTCAAATAAAATATTGAAGCCCGATTCTATATATGGTACTATTACATTTACAGATATTATTGATAGAACAGGAGCGTCTATATGAGTCATATTTCAGATATAAACAGCGCGTATCAAAAGCTGAATGCACGGGCGGATAAATTGTATGAATTTATCATCTTATATCACAATTACATCTATTCCCATCACACATATGAGAATGAAAACTTTAACATGATGGAGATACACACTCTTACCTACATTGACGACTCCCCCGGGATTACTGCCACTGAGCTTTCAAAGATATGGCACAAAAGCAAAAGTGCCATTTCCCAGGTTATTAAGAAGCTGGTTGATTCCGGATATATAGAAAAACGCTACAAGGAGAATAATGAAAAGACCGTATGCCTGTACGTGACAGAAAAGGGACAGAGACTTTCTTCGGTTCATAAAGCTTACGATGTTGCAGACATCACACAGACCACCTCCTATCTGATTGAACAGTGCGGTGAATCGGATTTAGACGCCTTTTACCGGATTATTGAGAAGTATAATGAACTTCTGAAATCTGATTTGGAATCATAGGAATGTCAACCGTAAATATATTTAAGAACAGCAAAAAAAGCTGCATGATCTGAACCATATGGTCAGATTGTGCAGCTTTTCTGATGGATCAGAAAATAGAGAGGAAAGCGCAGCAAAGGGCATAACAAAAGCGGCCGGACCCACTGCCCGTGCTCAAACCATCTTTGAAGTGGTTTTTAAATGCTGTCTTGCATTTTGCGTCAGGATAAGATAAGATAAAAATAATTTTGGAAAACCTACGACGCGGGATGAAAGGAGTAAATGAAATATGGCCAGTATACGAGACGTTGCGTTAAAGGCTGGAGTTGGAATAGGGACGGTTTCCAGAGCCTTGAATGGAACTGGTTATATAGCGGAAGATACAAAGAAAAAAATCCTTGATGCAGTAAAGGAACTGGAATACGTGCCCAATGAACTGGCTCAGAACCTGTATCGGAAGCGTTCCGGCTTTGTAGGAGTCATGGTTCCTGATCTGGAACATCCTTTTTTTTCGGGTTTGACCAAATACATAGAGATTGAGCTGTACAAGCATGGCTATAAGTGCATGACCTGCGGCATTGACCAGCATTTTCAGAAACAGGAAGAGTATCTGGAAATGCTGCAGAGAAATGTCATGGATGGGCTGATCAGCTGCGTGGATCTGGCCATGGATACGGATATAAGCAATATAAGGCGTCCGATTGTCTGTATGGACAGGAGCTGGGGGCCTGATGTGGCAAATATTCATTCCGATCACCGCCAGGGAGGCATTCTGGCGGCTGAAGCCCTGTTAAAAGCGGGCTGCCAGAAAGTGGTGCAGTTTATGCCCCTGCCCTACGATAACTGGTGCTTTTTGGAAAGGCACAAGGCGTTTCGGGAGAGAATGGAAGCAGAGGGACGGAATGTGGTGGAGGTATATACCCCTCAGGACCGTATGGTTTTCGAGCACAGCCAATGGGTGGCACAGGAATGCGCCAGGTTTATTGAATATGCGGACGGAATTTTTGCAGATGATATTGCAGCCATCAGCTGCCTGAAAGTAGCAAGAGAATACCGGATTGATGTGCCCGGGAAGCTTAAGATCATCGGATATGACGGAATCCCTTTTACCAGGATGATGCATCCCGCCGTCACAACGGTATGCCAGAACCTGCCGGAAATAGCGAAGCGGTGTGTAAATACGATTATGCAGGAAATTGAAGGCGCCAAGCACATAGAGCTGGATCAGATTGTAGAGGTGAGTCTCCAGGAAGGCGGAACTGTTTAAGCACATTGGTGAAAATAGAAAATATAATAAATACGGTATACCGTTTTTATATGGTAAAGCCGTTCCATGAGGAAGTTAGCTTATTTCTTCATGGAACGGCTTTTTTGTGAATAATGGGCCGAATGAATATACCTGCATGTTCATCCGGCGATCCCTGTGGTAACGAAGTGAAATTCTCAGAGGGTGTTTTGCTTCGTTGATTTTAACGGAGTGCCTGGAAAGAAAGGGACGGAACTGGCAGGAGTTTTTTGCAGAGGGCTGCAGATAAAACGGCTTTCAGCAGGTCTGCCCCAATAATAATTCTCAAAATATTCAAAATGGGGAGCAGATGTAGAACGAGTGTGGAACAAAATGATAAAACAGGATAAAGAACAGAATAAAAAGCAGGATATAAAAGGGGAATATAAAACAGAAATGTGGAACAAGACGATAAAACGGGATAAAAAACAAGATAAAGAGCAGTATGCAAAAGGGATATAAAACAGGAGAGCGGAACAGAAAAAGGGAAAGAGATGAGCTGAAATACATAAATATATCACTTTTGTCTGTATAAATGCACAAATAAACGGGCTGGAAATTGGTATTAATACATAAATATCTTTTTTATTTTACAGGTATATTGACATCTTGTACAAATTAAACTATAGTACAAAGTGTGGAACGGGTTTCATATAAAAAATATCACAAAAATTATCCTATATGGAAAATATGTGCAGACTGCTTAGGGGAAAAGAAACCACCATCCATTCATAGTTCCGTAAAAGGGAAGGAGGAGAAATTAAGTATGAGTAAAAGTCTTAAAGAAACAAACGTCATGCTGAAAAGCAAAAGAGATTTTAAAGGGAACTTAAAAAGAGCACTGGCCGGCTGGCAGCTGTATGTACTTTTGATCCCGGCTTTAATCTGGCTGGCGGTGTTCGCTTATTATCCTATGTATGGGTTGATTATTGCCTTTAAGGATTTTAAGCCAAGAGTGGGAATTATCGACAGCCCTTGGGCGACACCTCTGTTTAAACACTTCCAGACATTTTTCAGCACCAGCATTGCAATGACCGCGATTAAGAATACGGTCATTATCAGTCTGGAAAGTCTGGTTATTGCATTCCCCATACCTATCATCTTTGCACTTTTGCTGAATCAGATTACCAGGAATGGTCCGAGAAAGGCAATTCAGACAATCTCTTATGCGCCTTACTTTATGTCCAACGTGGTTGTGGTAAGTATTATTACCGTCCTGTTTTCGGCAAACGGTCTGGTCAACAACTTAATCAGAGGCACGGGAGGACATGAAATCCTGTTCACCAGCTCCGCCGAATGGTTCCGTACCTTGTTCATCGGGTCAAACATCTGGCAGACCATGGGATTTAACGCCATCATATTCATTGCGGCCCTGATCGGAATCAGCCCGGACTACTATGAGGCGGCAATCATTGACGGGGCATCCAGGTTCCAGAGAATACTGTACATAGACATTCCCCTGATTCTGCCCACAATCATTTTAATGTTTATTCTGACCGTAGGAAACATTATGAACGTGGGTTACGAGAAAGCATTTCTGATGCAGAACGGTACCAATACGGTAGTGAGCGAACTGATTTCCACCTACGTGTACAAGGTCGGTTTGAAAAGCGCGCAGTACAGCTTTGCTACCGCCGTCGGATTGTTTAATGCCCTGGTAAATTTCGCTATTCTGTTGGTTGCAAACTTCATTTCCAAGAAAACCAGTGATATCAGTATCTTTTAAAGGTGAGGAGGAAAAGGATGAAGACAAAAAAGAATAAGGTAAAGCTATCGGCAGGCGACAGAATATTTGTAACAATCAATGTGGTTGTGATGCTGGTTGTATGTATCGCTATTGTATATCCGCTTTATTACGTGGTTTTAGCTTCCTTTACCGATCCGGTAATTGTAAACTCCGGGAAGCTGCTCTTATTTCCCAGATCCCTGTACATGGAAGGCTACAGGAAAACCTTAAGCTATGCGCCGATCTGGAGCGGGTATTGGAACACCATTAAGTACACGGTACTGGGTACCGTAATATCCCTGATATGTACCATTCCCGCCGGATACGCCCTTTCCAGAAAGGATCTGGCAGGCAACCGGGTGCTGATGTTCCTGTTCACATTCACCATGTTTTTCAGCGGCGGTATCATTCCCCTTTATTTAACCATTTCCCAGCTGCATATCTACAATACCATCTGGGCCATGGTGCTTCCGGTGGCTGTGTCAGCCTACAACTTAATTGTGTGCCGCTCTTTCTTTGAAAGCGGGATTCCCATGGAGCTTTTGGAGGCGGCCAGGCTGGATGGCTGCAGCGATTTCGGGTTCTTTTTCAAGATCGCCCTTCCTCTTTCCAAGACCATCATCGCGGTTATCACCCTGTTTTATGCAACCGCCATGTGGAACCAGTTCTTTAATGCGCTGATGTTTCTGGGAGATGAGGATAAGATGCCCTTGCAGGTCATACTGAGAAATCTGGTGCTCATGAATCAGGCCGGAAACGTGGGGGCTTCTGCTGCGGAGCTGGTGGCAAAGCAAAAGCTTGCAGAGCAGTTGAAGTATTGTATCGTTGTTGTTTCCGCTTTCCCGCTGCTGGCTGCGTACCCGTTCCTGCAGAAGTATTTTGCAAAGGGCGTTACCATTGGTGCGGTAAAGGGATAATAAATATTATTTTTTAAGGAGGAATCAATATGAAAAGAAACGTGTTGGCAGGTTTTCTTTCTATGGCAATGGCAGCGTCCCTGCTTTCCGGCTGCGGCGGCGCAAAGAGCGCCAACCAGGCGGCTGATGCGGAAAAAGCGGCTGTAGAACTGACGGCAGAGGAACAGGAGGCAGTAGACGCGGGGCTCATCCAACTGGATGGTTCACTTCCCATCATTAAGGACCCTGTGAAGTTTGAGGAAAAGTACGGAAAAATCAAGGTATTGAATGTAGGTGATGCCCAGCGCGTAACAAAGCCGGAAGATATTGAGATGGTAAAGAAATGGGCGGAAGATACGGGTGTATCCTTTGAGTGGACCACCATCCCTCCGGAAAATGCGGGAGAAAAAATCAACTTAATGCTGACGGCCGGCAATGAGCTTCCCGACGTGTTCTGGAATTTTGAAGGCTCCCAGTCCGGTATTACGGTTGCCCAGTATGCGGATCAGAACATTTTCCTTCCAACAGAAACCATTGTAAAGGATTATATGCCTAACTTAAAGAAGATCCTGGATGAGAATCCCTCTTATATGATGGAAGTACAGAGCCCTGACGGACATATGTACGGCTTTCCATGGATTGAACAGATGAAGGGCCTTATCCTGACGCCGGGACCCTTCCTGATTAACAAAACCTGGCTGGACAAGGTGGGCAAGGATGTGCCAACGACAGTGGATGAATGGGTTGACTGCCTGAAAGCATTCCGTGACGGCGGTGATTTAAACGGAAACGGCAAGGCTGACGAGATCCCAATGGCATGCTGGTTCGGTCAGCATAACCAGGATGGTTTCGGTTCCTATAACTTGTTCTACCGGTTTACCGGAGCTTTCGGAAGTGCAGATTCCTATTGCGGGGGCAATCCTTATGCGGACCATTTAAGAATTATTGACGGAAAGGTAACCTTTACTGCAATGGATGAATCCATTAAGAAGACAGCGGAATTCTTTAACATGCTTTACAAGGAAGGACTGTTATGGAACGGCTCCTTTGAAAATGCGGAAAGCGCTGCATTCAAGAGCTCTCTGATTAAGGAAGACGTGGCAAGAATCGGTTCCTTCGGCGTCTGGGCGGATCAGGAAATCGTAAACCTGGATGTTCATGATGAATATGTTCCCCTTCCCAGATTAGAGGGAGAAGCAGGAAAGATCGGCTTTGCACTGAACCAGTCGGAAATGCAGGATTCCTCCATCGGCGCCATCACCACAGACTGTAAGTTCCCTCACCTGATGGCGAGATTCTATGACTATATTTATGGAAATCCGGAGATTTCCATCCAGACCAACTGGGGCGCAATGGGATACAACTATGTGAAGAATGACCAGGGCATTATGGAGACACCTTTGGATGACAAGGGCCATATCATTACCCAGGAGCCATGGACAGACTTCGGACAGCAGCGTGCCAATACAACCATTACCCGTACCCCGATGGCAGTGCTCAACGGTTATTATGACACGGTTGTAAAATATACCTTTGACGCTGTAAAGCTTTATGAATATCAGGTAGTAAACGGCAAAGAAGACATTATGAAGGAATATGAAACCATTCCGAAAGTAATGATGACAACGGACGAGATTTCAAGACTTGCACAGGTTCAGCCCACAGTTTCCAATATCGTAGACCGTTACATAGCAAAATGGATTACAGAAGGCGTAGATGATGCCGGCTGGGAAAGCTATAAGAGCGAGCTGGAATCCGCCGGAGTAAAGGATATCGTCGATATTTACCAGGGCGCTGTAGACAGAGCCAAGAACGCTGTAAAATAATAAAAATAACAGGGCTGCCACACAGAATAGAGGCTGTACGGCAGCCTCTGCTATATTGCCAGGAGGACAAACTATGAGTACAAAGGGTGTACGTGATTTCAGGCCCAAAATACATTTCACACCACCAAAGAACTGGAGCAATGATCCCAACGGAATGGTTTATGCGGAGGGTCGCTGGCATCTTTACTACCAGCATTATCCGGAAAAACCCTTCTGGGGACCCATGCATTGGGGCCATGCTGTCAGCAGGGATTTACTGCGCTGGGAGCATCAGCCCATTGCCCTGCGGCCGGATGAGCTGGGATATATCTTTTCCGGAAGCATGGCCTATGATAAAGAAAATACATCAGGCTTTGGCAGGGATGGAAAGGCTCCCATGGTAGCCATGTACACCAGCCACCGGGGAGAAGACGGACATGAATGCCAGAGCATTGCTTACAGCGTGGACGGAGGCTTCCACTTTGAAAAATACTACGGCAATCCTGTTATAGAGAATCCCGGCCTGACGGATTTCAGAGATCCCAAGGTATTCTGGAATGGGAAGCGCAATTGCTGGAGTGTGATTCTGGCGGCTAAGAACTGTGCTTATATTTACGCATCCCAGGACCTGAAAAAGTGGGAGAAAACAGGAGAGTTCGGCAGGGAAGAGAATCTGGTGGACAGCACCTGGGAATGCACGGACTTATTTCCTCTTCAGACGGAGGACGGGGAAAAGTGGGTGCTGCTGGTCAGCATGATGGCGTGCCCGGGAAAAAGCTGCGCGGGTATCCAGTATTTTATCGGAGAATTTGACGGGGACACATTCCGCGCCGAGAAGAAGGAAAAGGAGCCTCTCTGGCTGGATTTCGGATTTGACAATTATGCGGGGGTCACTTTCCATAATTACAGTAAACCGGTCTACTTAGGCTGGGGCGTCAGCCCGGAATATGCCAACCAGGTGCCTACCGGAGAATTTGCAGGCCTGATGACCGTGGCCAGAGAGCTTTCCCTGATAAAAACGGAACGGGGCTACCGGCTGGCGGCAAAGCCCTTTGGCCTTGACCGGTTCCGTGCCGGGGCCTATGCTGCCCACGACGGGGATTCCCTGATCAGTGAGTGCTTTGGCTTGAAAGTCCGGGGACAATCCGGTAAAATAATATTTGTCAATGGAAAGAATCAGGAGCTGGTCATTGAGATCGGAAAAGACAGCATCCGGATTGACCGGTCCAGGGCAGGAGCCCGGGATTTCTCGGAGAAGTATTGTGATGAGCTTCATTCCGTGGCAAAGGCAAGGCGGCTTTTGGGCGGGGATGCTGAGACGGAAATATTGTTTGATGTCTCTTACCTGGAGGTATTCGGGGATAAGGGGCTGGAAACGGCATCCATGACAGTATACCCGGATGTACCTTATGAGAAAATCTCCATACAGGGGGATTTAGCCGTTCAGATTTACCAGATTCAGCAGTAACAGAAAAATAAAACGGAAAGAAGGGAAAGCTATGAGCACGAAAGGAATAAGGGATTTTCGCCCCAGGATTCATTTTACCCCAACCGATAACTGGATGAATGACCCTAACGGCATGGTTTACATAAATGGAATCTATCATTTCTGCTACCAGAAGTATCCTTGTGATACGGTATGGGGGCCCATGCACTGGGGCCATGCGGTGACTAAGGATTTGCTCCACTGGGAGCATCTTCCCATGGCGCTGTATCCGGATGAGCTGGGCTATATATTCTCAGGCAGCAGCGTTTATGATAAGTATAATACCTCCGGCTACGGAACCAAGGAAAATCCTCCCATAATTGCCGTTTACACCAGCCATGACAATGAAACGGGGCTGGAACAGCAGAGCATTGCTTACAGTGTGGACGGAGGAAAGCACTTTGAGAAATCTTACTTGAATCCTGTCATTGAAAACCCCGGCATTCCTGATTTCAGAGATCCCAAGGTATTCTGGAATCCGGTTCACCGCTGCTGGGGACTGGTGCTGGCAGCCCAGGACCGGGTTTATTTCTACGGCTCCCAGGATTTAAAAAGATGGGAAAAGACGGGGGAATTCGGCCCGGAAGGCAACCATGCCAACGGCGTATGGGAATGTCCCGATTTATTCCCGGTGAAGCATGAAAATAAGGTATTCTGGATTTTGGTGGTGAGCATGACAAAGACAGACCAGGAGCGCTCCAGAACCCAGTATTTTATCGGAGATTTTGACGGGGAGAGGTTCATCTGCACCCATCCGTCCCATGAGCCGGTCTGGCTGGATGAGGGCTTTGACAATTATGCAGGGGTTACGTTTCAGAATTATGATGCTCCGCTTTTCATGGGATGGGCCATGAACTGGGCTTACGCCTCCAAGGTTCCCACCAATGAATTCTGCGGACAGGCGACTCTGGCAAGAAGCTTATCCCTTTGTGAGACAAGGGAGGGCTACCGGCTGGCAGGGCACGTGGAAGGCCTTGATAAATTCCGGCATATGGCATATCCTGTCCGCAGCGGCGCCCATCTGATGACGGAGACCTTTGGCTTAAAGATCAGGGGAGAGGGAGACGGGAAAATCCGGCTGTCAAACAGCGAAGGGCAGAGGCTGGAAATTGAGGTGGCGGGAGATACCATAACGGTGAACCGGACCATTGCCGGATACCGGGAGTTTGACGAACAGTTCATGACGCCGGAATATTCCGTTGTTTCCGCAAAACGCCGGAGAGAGGGAAGCTGGGACCTTGAAGTGATTTTTGATGTCTCGGTTCTGGAGGTGTTTGCGGACGGGGGACTTAATATGATCACCATGGTTGTATACCCTGACACTCCTTATGATACGATCAAATGGAAAGGCAGCCTTCAAGTGTCTTTGTTTGAAATCAACTGATAACGGGATTTTATTTATTAAAAATTTGGCAGGGGGAGACAGGTACTTTTTTGCTTTTCTCTCATAACATAAGGCAAATTGTTTTATTGAAAGGCAGTAATCTTATGACTCCTTGCCCTGAAGGACTGTTTCCTCATACCATCCGATCCGGTGATACTTTATGGCTCCTTTCCCAGCGTTATTCTACCACGATCAGCGCGATTATGGCCGCAAACCCAGGCTTAAAACCAAATAATCTGACCGTAGGGAAGACCATCTGCATCCCCACAGGAAGAGCACCCCGCCCTCCGGTTCCACGTCCCCCGGCCCCGCCTTCCGGCAGACCATCGGGAGGCCGCTGTCCCGTAGGCCTTCGTACCTATACGATTCAGCGCAACGACACTTTATGGCTTCTTTCCCAGCGCTACTGCACTACGGTGGATACCATTAGGGCCGTAAATCCCGGAATGGATCCCAATAACCTGGCTGTGGGCCAGATGATCTGGATACCGGCCGGATACAGTCTCCAAAATCTGCCTTCCTGGTTCCGCTCTCAGGAGGTCGACTCAGACGATGCGGTTGACAACGGCCAGATCCCTGCCTGCCCGGAAGCCTATTCCTATACCATTGAAGCCGGAGATACCCTGTGGCTGCTTGCCCGGCGTTTCCAGACCTCGGTAGATGCAATCATGGCCATGAATCCAGGCCTGAATCCAACCAGCCTCTTTGTGGGGCAGGTGATCTGCATTCCCAGAAGACAGAGTAATGCTTCCCAGCCTCCTATGCCCATGCAGTAACCGGCGTCTGTCCGGCAGCCGGTTACCTTGGGACTGGAAAATGGCCATGATGCTTCTTTTTCAGGAAGCGCCATGGCCATTTTCCAGATCCGGGAGCATTGAGGGACTTTGTACATATTGCACAAAAAAATAATTGAATATTACCTATTTTTACAAATGGACTTCTGCCTCTTTCCGTGGTATACTCCAAATTAGAAAATAGATGTGTAGTTTGTGACTGGTCATGCAGGCAAGATCTACAAGGTTGTTATCATTTGATATTTCTTAAATGATGGTCCTGGTAGCTTGTCTTTTTTTGTTATATTCTGAAAGAGCATATGAAAATTGAAAAAGTACTGAACAATAACATGGTTTCAGCCTATAACGCTGAGGGAAAAGAAGTTATTCTGAAGGGAAAATCCCTGGGCTTTGGAAAGAAAAAGGGCGATGAGGTGGACCGGAAGCTGGTGGAGAGGGTATTCATCCAGAATGATAAAAGGGATGCCCGCCATTTTGAAGAGTATTTTGCAAAGCTTCCCCAGGAATATTGGGAGATCAGCGAGCAGACGGTGGATTACGCCAAAAGCGAGTTTGGGATGCGGCTGGATGCCCGGATCATTCTTCCCATATGCGACCATATTGCCGGTGCGGTGGAACGGTACCGGAACGGGACCATTCTCCGCAACGCCATGATCTGGGATGGGAAACGGTTTTATCCCAATGAATTTAAAGTCGGCCAGTATGCCCTGGATTTAATCCGGAAAAGGCTTCATATTTCCATGGAAGAGGATGAAGCCATGTTTCTGGCGTTCCACTTCGTTTACGGCCAGTTAAACCGGCAGGAACCGGATGACTTAGAGCTCATAACCGGGATCATTAAGGATATTGTGGACATTGTGGAGTCCGCCTATCAGGTGAAGCTGAACACGGAAACCTGGGATTACAGGCGTTTCGTGACCCATATCCGTTTTTTCGCCCAGCGGATGCTGCAGAACAAGCAGTACGAGGTGGCTGATGAAGAGTGGTATCAGCTGTTAAAGGAAAAATACCGAAGATCCTACAACTGCATTGTTAAAATAGCAGATTATATACACGACCGGTACTATTATGAAATAGACCGGGAAGAGATGATGTATCTGATGATACACATTGAGAAAGTCACCAGAGAACTGGTATAAAACAGAGAATGGGATTGTTACCGGACGGATTTGCGGTCCGGGCAGGACCCTGCATGAGAGCGTGCTGTGAGGTGCTATTCACCTTCCGGCTGCTTTTGGCAGG
Source organism: Bacillota bacterium (assembly GCA_023437715.1). GTDB lineage: Bacteria > Bacillota > Clostridia > Lachnospirales > Lachnospiraceae > Lacrimispora. The sequence goes on from JAEZFK010000029.1 coordinate 22,791, forward strand.
GTCTTTTTCGTATAGGAAAGTTCGCCCTATACGATAAAACCCCTCCGGGGGATGCGGACTCTTTATTTTTTGAATGACAGGGTGCTTCAGAGAATGAAAATGCCCTTTCAGATAGATAATGAAAAAATAAACCTTAAATAAGGGGGAAAAAATTATGGCATTTGATTATGCGAAGACCGCCCAGGCCCTGCTTGAAAAGGTCGGCGGTGAAGGAAATGTGGCAGGGCTCAGCCACTGCATGACACGTCTCCGTTTTGTATTAAAGGACGGAAACATTCCTAAGGACGGAGAGGTGGAACGGATTCCGGGAGTCATCCGGGTGGTCCGCCAGGGCGGACAGTATCAGGTTGTTATCGGAAATGAGGTTTCAAGCGTTTACAAGGAGATGGTAAAGCTGGGAAGCTTCGAAGAGACGTCAGGAGCCAAGACGGAAGGCCCTAAGGAGAACTTATTTTCCCGCCTGGCCGGTTTTATAGCCGGCTGTATGACACCGCTCCTCCCAGCTATGTTAGGCTGCGGTATGATCAAGGTGGTCATGACCCTTCTTACCACTTTCGGGCTGATTGATACGGCTGGAAGCACCTATGTGATCTTAAATGCGGCAGGCGACTCATTCTTTTATTTCATGCCCATTTTACTTGCAATGACAACGGCAAAGCGCCTTGGCTCCAGCATTTACCTGGCAATGGTCGTGGCTGCTTTCCTCATCCATCCCAATATCACCGCTCTTCTGGGTCAGGGAAACACTACTTATTTCGGGCTTCCGGTAACGTCGGCGGTGTATTCTTCTTCCGTGCTTCCGGTGCTTCTCATGGTGCCCCTCATGGGCTATGTTGAACGGTTTGCAGACAGGATCTGCCCCAATGTTGTAAAGGTATTTTTAAAGCCTCTCATCGTTATTTTTATTTCCGTGCCCATTGCCCTTGTGGTAATAGGTCCTCTTGGAAGCATTATCGGAAATTATCTGGCCTCCGGAATCAATTTCCTGTATAACAGAGCCGGATGGTTTACCATTATGCTCTTATCTGCGGCCATGCCGTTTATCGTTATGACGGGTATGCACTATGCTCTGGTCCCGTTAGCGACCATCGGTCTCGCCAGCTTTGGCTTTGACGCAATCCTGATTATTACCATGTTCTGCTCCAATCTGGCCCAGGGCGGCGCGGCGCTGGCTGTGGCGGTTAAATCAAAGGATGAGAATGTGAAGTCCACCGCCTCTGCAGCGGGCATATCGGCCATTGTTGCAGGCGTTACGGAGCCGGCCATGTACGGCGTGACCTTAAAATATAAGACTCCCATGATCGCTGCTGTCATTGCCGCCGGTGTATCAGGATTTTATGCCGGAATCACCCATTTGGTGGCCTATTCTTTCGGCGGTTCTCCCTCCAGCTTATCCCTGATCCAGATGATCGGAGGAGAAAGCTTTGGTAACCTGGTAAACGGCGTCATCGCCCTTGCGGTCACATTGATCCTTTCCTTTATCCTGACCCTGATTCTCTATAAGCCGAAGGCGGCGTCTGAGGAGGAAGTGCCTGTGTCCGAAGCTCCCTCAGAGGAGAAAAGGCCTTTGGTGGAAACCATTGAACTGGCAAGTCCTCTTTCCGGGGACGTAATTCCTCTTACGGATGTGGAGGATGCGGTATTTGCAGGCGGAGTCCTGGGAGAAGGGGTTGCCATCATTCCGGCAGAGGGAAAGGTATTCGCCCCGGCGGATGGGACCATCAGCGCTTTAACGGATACAAAGCATGCCATAGGCATTACCACGGATAGGGGAGCAGAGGTTCTGATTCATGTAGGGCTTGATACCGTAAGCTTAAAGGGAGAGGGCTTTACGCTTCACTGCCAGGCAGGAGATAAGGTGAAAAAGGGAAGTCTTCTGCTGGAATTTGATATGGAAAAGATAAAGGAACAGATAAAGGAACAGGGCTTATCCTTAACGACTCCTGTCCTTGTATCCAATATGGCCAATTTTGTCAGCCTGAAAGCCAGCGATAAAAAGCAGGTAAAGGCAGGAGAAAAGCTGCTTACCATTGTCTGATTATAAAAATCTGAAGAAAGAAGAGGTGTGTTATGTCTGTATTTGCTGAAAACTTTTTATGGGGCGGCGCAGTAGCGGCCAACCAGTGCGAGGGCGCCTGGAATGAAGCAGGGAAAGGGATCTCTGATTCCGATGTATGTACGGGAGGCTCCCATACGAAATCCAAACGGATTACAAGGACCATAGAGCCGGACACCTATTATCCCAGCCATGAAGCCATTGATTTCTACCATCACTATAAGGAAGATATCGCCCTGTTTGCGGAAATGGGCTTTAAGGTATTCCGCTTCTCCATCGCATGGACCAGGATATTCCCCACAGGCATGGAGGAGGAACCCAATGAAGCGGGCCTGGAATTCTATGACCGGGTGATTGATGAGTGCTTAAGCCATAACATAGAGCCTCTCGTCACCATTTCCCATTATGAAATGCCCTTTGCCCTGACGGAAAAATACAATGGCTGGGCATCCAGGGAGTGTATTGATTTCTTTGTAAAATATGCCCAGGTGCTCTTTAAGCGGTATAAGGGAAGGGTGAAATACTGGCTGACCTTTAATGAAATCAATGCCGGAACCATGCCCATGGGCGGCTTCCTTTCCCTGGGGATTTTAAATGAAGGAACCACAGACTTCACCAACCAGGTGGATATTCCCCAGCTCCGCTTCCAGGGACTGCATCACCAGTTTGTGGCAAGCGCCCTGGCAGTTAAGGCAGGCCATGAGATTGATCCGGAATGTCTGATCGGCTGTATGATCTGCCACATTACCACTTATCCCCTGACCTGCAATCCGGATGACATTTTAGAGGCCCAGAAGAGGAACCAGATTCTAAACCAGTTCTGCGGCGACGTACAGGTGAGAGGAGAGTATCCCAGCTTTATGAACCGCTACTTCCGGGAAAACGGAATCACCATTGCCATGGAGCCGGGAGACCTGGATATTATCAAAGAGGGCTGTGTGGATTATTACACCTTCAGCTACTACATGTCCAACTGCGCCACCGCTTCCCCGGAAGAGGCAAAATCCTCCGGCAATTTAATGGGAGGGGCAAAGAACCCCTATCTGGAATCCAGCGACTGGGGCTGGCAGATTGATCCCAAAGGGCTTCGCTATACCTTAAATGAGCTTTACGGACGCTACCGGATTCCGCTGATGGTGGTGGAAAACGGTCTGGGCGCTTATGATAAAAAGGAGGAGGACGGAACCATTAACGATGATTACCGCATCGACTACTTAAGAAAGCACATCAGGGAGATGAGGGAGGCCGTGGAAGACGGTGTGGACTTAATGGGCTATACTCCCTGGGGCTGCATTGACTTAGTCAGCGCTTCCACTGGGGAGATGGCAAAGCGCTACGGCTTTGTCTATGTGGAAAAGTACGACGACGGCACCGGAGACTTGTCCAGAAAGAAAAAGAAATCCTTTGACTGGTATAAGAAGGTGATTGAAACCAACGGGGAGGATTTAGCTTAAAAGAAAAAGGAAGAGGGACCGGAAAACTCTGTATGACAGAAGCTTTCCGGCCCCTCTTTTTTGTGCTACTATGTATTAGGTATATTTTTTTACGAATGCAGATGAAGGGACAGAAATTATTCTCTTATATTTCCGGTCCGGATTTTGTATAATCATACTTATAGACATGCAGCGCAGGGGGTATGGGAAATGGTGAAAATTTTTCTTGCAGAGGATGAAAAAATAGTCCGTGAGGGCATTAAGAATGGAATCCCATGGGAAAAATACGGGTTTGAGTTTGCAGGCGAGGCTTCCGACGGGGAGCTGGCTTATCCGCTGATCTTAAAGTCAAGGCCGGATATTTTGCTGACCGACATCCGGATGCCCTTTATGGATGGACTTGAACTGGCTGAAATGGTGAAAAAAGAGATTCCCGGCATCCGCATCATGTTTTTCAGCGGCTATGATGATTTTGAATACGCCAAACGTGCCATAAAAATAGGGGCTTCGGATTACCTTCTAAAGCCTGTGACCAGCAGCCAGCTTCTGGAGGCCTTGGAGCGGATGAGCGACGCCATCATGCAGGAGAGAAGCGAAAGGAGCTACAAGCTGGAGTTTTTAAAGCAGCAGGAAGAGCGGAAGCGGATGGAAAGGGACAGGCTGTTTGACACCATCCTGTCGGGGAAAATGGGCCTTCAGGAAATCCTTTTAAAGGGGCAGGAGCACAACTTATCTTTAAGCGCGCCCATGTATAATTTAATCCTGTTCCAGGCAAAGGACTCCGGCGGTCAGGAGCAGTATTCGGATGAAGGGGTGATCTTTGACGAAAGGTTAAAGAGGGAGCTGGACAGCCGGGGGGATATTATCGGCTTTAACCGGCTGACGGAAGGCTACGCTTTCCTGGTCATGGGAAATGATTCCGGGGATCTGGAGAGGAAGGTCTCCTCCTGGAAAAAGCTTCTGGTCCGGCTGGCGGAGGACTGTCCGGGACTGGAGTATTTCGGGGGAATCGGAATGCCTGTCCCCAGGCTCAGCGAGATTAAGGCCTGCTTTAAGGCGGCAAGCAGGGCTTATGCCTGCCGCTACATGCTGGAATACAACCAGTTTCTTACGGCAGAGGAGGCGGTCCGGCTTCATGACGATTCGGGAAGGATCAGCGTGGCAGGAATGGATATGAACCGGCTGAGCCGGGACATTGTTCCGAACTTCCTTAAGAACGGTTCTAGCCCTGAGGTAAAGTATTTTGTGGAGGAATACGTGGACGCCTGCGGCAATAACTTTAAATCCCTGATTTTCAGGCAGTACATTTTAATGGACGTATATCTGGCGGTTGTGGGATTTGTGACCCAGTTAGGCTTTGAGCCGGAGCAGGTGGTAAAGGAGCTTGGAGACGCCCAGACTCTTCAGCCCAGCGCAGGCTCTGAGGAGTCGGCGGTATCCTATACCCGGTCCATTCTTTCCAAGGCCATTGCCTTAAGAACCACCTGTTCCCAGAAAAAGTACCGTCTGGTCCTTGACAAGGCCAGGGATTATATGGGGGCCCACTACCAGGATGAGGATATTTCCCTAAATACGGTGGCCTCTACAGTCAATATCAGTCCCAACCATTTCAGCACCATTTTCAGCCAGGAAATGGGCATTACCTTTGTAGAATATTTAACAAAGCTGCGGATGGATGCGGCAAAGGAGCTTCTGCTGAAGACGGATTTAAGGACCTCGGAAATCGGCTATCAGGTAGGCTATAAGGACCCTCATTATTTCAGCTACCTATTCAAGAAGACCCATGGAATCACCCCGAAGGCATTTCGGTCAGGAGGAGAAAATGAAGCGCAAGCGTGATTCGATCAAAGCAAAAATACAATCCATGCAGGCCATTGTGTTTATCCCAGTCATCATTATGATTGGGATATTGCTGTATATGATGGCATGGCAGAATGAACAGTACCGGCAGAGCATCCGGAACTTAACTATGGCCACGGAGTTTAATTTCGATTTTAAATCCAACATCGATTATAAGATGTACCGCATTGTCATCGGGGCGGATTCCTTTGATTCCTTAAATCCTTACGAGGACTTGGAAAGCTCCAGGAAGATGTTTGAGCAGCTAAAGGACTCCACCCCTCAGGAGAGCAGCAAAAAGGGGCTGGACGGCATTCTGGTCCTCATCGGCATCCTGGAAAAGCGGATTGAGGATATCCGGACCAGCAACATCATCGGCGATTATGACCGGAACATGGAGCGGCTGGATAAGGATATCTACGTCATTACCGATTTGATTGAGGAAACCATGTCGGACTACATATACAGCGAGACGAAAAACCTGGAAGCCATGAGGAAGAAGCTGGACGCCCAGATCCGGCAGGTCATCGCCTTGTGCATTGTGATTTCCGCCTATATCATTGTGTTTCTCATGGTCTCCTTTACCTCCTTTGGAAAGAAGATTACAAAGCCCATTGAGGAGCTGTGCGCCTATACCATGGAGATTGCCAGCGGAAGCCTAAAGGTCAGCGCCCCCAAGAGCAATATTGAGGAAATCCAGACCTTAAGCGACCAGTACGACCATATGGTGGTCCGCATCGGGGAGCTGATCGACCATGTGAGGGAGGAGCAGGAGCTGAAAAGGAAGACGGAGCTAAAGCTTCTCCAGGCCCAGATCAACCCTCATTTTCTTTATAATACCCTGGATACCATTGTCTGGCTGGCAGAGGGAAAGCGTCATCAGGAGGTGGTGGAAATGATCACCGCCCTTTCCTCCTTCCTGCGGATGGGCCTTAACAACGGGCGGGATTTTATCACCATAAGAGGGGAGGCGGAGCACGTGAACAGCTACCTTCAGATTCAGCATTTCCGGTATGAGGATATTCTGGATTATGAGATTGATTTTGAGGAAGGGATCATGGATTTTTCCATCATGAAGCTGACCCTTCAGCCCATCGTGGAAAATGCTCTTTATCACGGCATCAAGAACTGCAGGAAAAAGGGATTTTTAAAGATCAGCGGCTGGAAGGAAGGGGAAGACATCTTTTTGAGAGTGGAGGACAACGGAATCGGCATGAAGCCGGAAGCCCTCTTAAAAATGCAGAAGCTGGTGAGCCGGGGCGGAGAGGACGTGGACTTGCGGGAGGGCTTTGGCATTGCCAATGTGGCGGAGCGGATCAGGCTTAATTTCGGAGCGGATTACGGGCTTTCCGTGGAAAGCGAATACGAGGTAGGGACCTCTGTTACGGTGCGGATTCCGGCGGTCCAGAGATCTGCTTAAAAAGATCTGCTTAAAAAAATCAACCTTTTTCCGAAAAAATCCAACTTTTTGAGGGCATAGGTTTTAAAGGCGTAAGAAACTTAACTGTTTGCCGAAGATTTTGCATTGAGAAAAGTGCTTCTAAAAGCTATGATACAGGCAGATACAAAAACAGCAAACACTATTTAATTAAAAACGGAGGGAAAGATATGAAGAAAAGATTACTCAGCATCATGACGGCTGCAACCATGACCGCAGCCATGGTTTTATCCGGATGCGGCGGCGCCCAGACAGCGGCCACCACAGCGGCGTCTTCGGCGGAGACGAAGACAGAGGCTCCGGCGGAAACCACAAAGGCGGAGGAAACCACAAAGGCGGCAGCAGGGGAAACTACAGGAAAACAGATCGTGGTAGGCTTTTCCCAGGTAGGTGCGGAGTCTGACTGGAGAACGGCAAATACCGAATCCATGAAATCCACCTTCACGGAAGCCAACGGCTATAAGCTGATTTTTGACGATGCCCAGCAGAAGCAGGAAAACCAGTTAAAGGCAGTCCGCAACTTTATCCAGCAGGATGTAGACTATATCGTGATCGCGCCGGTTACGGAAACCGGATGGGACACTGTTTTACAGGAAGCAAAGGATGCCGGGATACCGGTTATCATCGTTGACCGTATGATCGACGTATCCGACGATTCCTTATATACCGCATGGGTAGGCTCCAACTTCCTTCAGGAAGGCTATGACGCAGTTGCATGGCTTGATGATTACTTAAAGAAGAACAACCGGGCAGACGAGGATATCAATATCGTAACTCTTCAGGGAACCATCGGCTCCTCCGCACAGATCGGACGTACCGACGGCGTGGAAGAGAAGATGAAAGACCATCCCAAGTGGAAGATGTTAGAGCGCCAGACCGGTGAGTTCACCCAGGCAAAGGGCCAGGAGGTTATGGAATCCTTCTTGAAGACCTATGATGACATTGATGTTGTAATTGCAGAAAATGACAACATGGCTTTCGGAGCCATTGACGCCATCAAGGCGGCAGGAAAGACCTGCGGACCTAACGGAGATATTATTATCATTTCCTTTGATGCGGTTGCAGCAGCCTTTGACGCCATGATCGCCGGAGACATGAACGTATCCGTAGAGTGCAACCCGCTTCACGGCCCCCGGGTAGCTGAAATCATTCAGAAGCTGGAAAAGGGCGAAAGCGTTGACAAGATCGCATACGTACAGGAAGGCGTATATCCGGCAGATACAGCAGCGGCTGAGAAACCGAAGCGCGCATATTAATCCCCGGGGCCGTCTGCGGCAGAAAGAGGATGAAAGCAGAATAAACAGGTGCAGGGGCAGGGAGGTTTTAAGTTCTCCTCCCCGCACCTTTTTTAATCCCGAAAGCTGTCCCCAGGGCGGAAAGCGGGAAGAAAGGAAGAGGCTTAAGTGGCGAAAGAAACCGTATTAACCATGCGCAATATATCGAAAACATTTCCCGGTGTCCAGGCCCTGGATCATGTGGATTTCACCTTAAAAAGCGGAGAGATCCATGCGCTCATGGGGGAAAACGGGGCGGGAAAGTCCACCCTCATCAAGGTTCTTACAGGGGTGGAAGAGTTTGAGTCAGGAGAAATAACCATTGCCGGAATCAAGGGAACCATTATCAACCACTCGCCCCAGGAGGCCCAGGCCCATGGAATCAGCACCGTGTACCAGGAGGTAAACCTCTGTCCCAATTTATCTGTGGCAGAGAACTTATTTATCGGCAGGGAACCAAGGCGGGCGGGGCTGATCGACTGGAAGACCATGAATAAAAAGGCAAAGGAGCTTTTGGAAAGCCTGGACATTCACATCGACGTTACCAGAGCTTTGGAGAATTACTCCATTGCCCTGCAGCAGATGTTTGCCATTGCAAGGGCGGTGGATATGTCGGCGAAGGTTCTGATTTTAGATGAACCCACCTCTTCACTTGACGACAACGAGGTGGAGAAGCTGTTTAAGCTGATGAACCGCCTTAAGGAAGAGGGCGTGGGAATTATATTCGTCACCCATTTTCTGGAACAGGTCTATGCGGTCTGTGACAGGATTACGGTACTAAGAAACGGAGGACGGGTAGGGGAATATGAAACGGAAAAGCTTCCAAGGGTGCAGCTGGTGGCGAAGATGATGGGAAAGGATTTCGATGATCTGGCCGCCATAAAGAAAGGCGAGGAGGCAAAAGTCAAGTCCCGGGAGGTAGTCATTGATGCGAAGGGCATCGGACGGCAGGGGACCATAAAGCCCTATGATTTACAGGTGCATAAGGGAGAGGTGATCGGCCTCACAGGCCTTTTGGGCTCGGGCCGTTCGGAGCTTGCCAGAAGCTTATACGGTGCGGATAAGCCGGACAGCGGGGAGCTGAAAGTCAACGGAAAAGCGGTTTCAGTCAATACTCCTCTTGACGCCATGATGGCCGGAATGGCTTATCTTCCCGAAAACCGGAAGGAGGAGGGAATTGTGGCGGATTTATCCGTCAGGGACAATATCATCCTGGCCCTTCAGGCAAAGAGAGGGATGTTCCACTTGATCGGAAGAAAAGAGCAGGAAGAGCTTGCGGATAAATATATAAAGCTTTTGCAGATAAAGACAGCCACCATGGAGACTCCAATCAGAAGCTTAAGCGGAGGAAACCAGCAAAAGGTCATCTTAGGCAGATGGCTTCTCACAGATCCGGATTTTCTCATTCTGGATGAACCCACCCGGGGAATTGACGTAGGAACCAAGACAGAGATTCAGAAGCTGGTGGTGAAGCTGGCGGAGGAGGGCAAGTCGGTAATGTTCATTTCTTCTGAAATAGAGGAAATGCTCCGTACCTGCAGCCGCATGGCTGTGCTCCGGGACGGGCAGAAGGTGGGAGAGCTGGAAGAGAGGGAACTGGACCAGAACAGCATTATGAAAGCCATTGCAGGAGGTGGGGGAGATGAATAGGATACCAGTAATTGCGAAGAAATTAACAGGATACCGCCTGTTTCTGCCTCTGTTCTGCCTTGTTCTTGTGCTGCTTTCCAACCTCATAAAGACTCCCACCTTTTTTGAGGTGACCATAAAGAACGGTGTTTTATATGGGTACATCATTGATGTAATCAACAGGGCCAGCGATCTGGTGATCCTGGCGGTGGGAATGACCCTGGTGGTAGCGGCATCAGGAGGTACGGATATTTCCGTGGGGGCGGTCATGTCCGTGGCAGGGGCTGTATGCTGCTTTATTCTGGCAGGGGGCCAGCAGACGGTCAACGAGTTTCAGAATCCCTATCTGCTGGGAGTTCTGGCAGCAGCAGGGGCCGGGATCTTGTGCGGCTGCTTTAACGGCTTTCTGGTGGCAAGAATGAGGATTCAGCCCATGGTAGCCACCCTCATATTATTTACGGCAGGCAGGGGAATTGCCCAGCTCATCACTAAGGGTCAGATCACCTATATCAGGGTGGAATCCTATAAGATGCTGGGAGCCAGCATTCCCGGAATTCCGATTCCCACTCCGGTTTTTGCGGCACTGATCGTGGTGGTGCTGACGTATGTCCTGTTAAAAAAGACCACCCTGGGGCTTTACATCCAGACCGTGGGCATTAATTCCAGGGCCTCCAGGCTCATGGGAATCAAGTCCGCCAGAATCATTTTCCTTTCCTACGCATTCTGCGGTCTGTGCGCAGGCATATCCGGGCTGGTGGCTTCTTCCAGAATCTATTCGGCAGATGCCAACAACATCGGCCTGAACCTGGAGCTGGATGCCATTCTTGCGGTGGCACTGGGGGGAAACAGCCTTGGGGGAGGTAAGTTTTCCCTGCTGGGAAGCGTCATCGGCGCTTATACCATTCAGGCCTTGAGCACCACCTTATACGCCATGGGCGTTTCTCCGGATCAGATTCCTGTTTATAAGGCGGTGGTGGTGGTCATTATTGTGGCTCTCCAGTCGGCAGAGCTTAAGAGGCTGGTAAAAAAGCTTCAGGCAGGCCGTGAAGCCGGAAGGAAGGTGGCGTAGATGAAGAACAAGGGAAAAATCGACGGTAAGGTATTTCTGCTCATCATTACCATTGCCCTGTTTGCGGTAATGTACATAGCCGGAATGGTTATTTTCAGCGGCAAGGGCTTTGCAAAGCCTCAGGTATTTTTAAATCTTTTTATTTCCAATGCGGGCCTGATCGTCATTGCGGCAGGGATGACCATGGTCATGATTACCGGAGGTATTGATATTTCCGTAGGCTCGGTGGTGGCGCTTACCTGTATGATGATGGCGTGGATGATGGAAATAAAGGGAATAGGAGCTGTTCCGGCTCTTCTGTCCGTTCTGGTCATGGGCCTGGTCTTTGGCCTGGCACAGGGCTTTCTGATCGCATATTTAAAGATACAGCCCTTTATCGTGACTCTGGCAGGGATGTTTTTTGCAAGGGGCATGACGGCCATTATCAGCCAGGAAATGATAAGCGTGAAAAATGAGCTGTTTTTAAAGTGGGCAAAGAGCAAGATCAATTTAACCTTTCTGGGGGGAACCGTAAATAAAAAGGGTGTGGTCAATTATCCCTTTATCTACCCCAGCGTGATTATCGCCCTGGCGGTGCTGGTGCTGGTATTTGTGCTGTTAAAGTATACGAAATTCGGGCGGGCCGTTTATGCGGTAGGCGGAAATGAGCAGTCGGCCCTGATGATGGGCCTGAACGTGAGGAAAACAAAGCTTTTGGTGTATGTTATGAACGGTTTTTTATGCGCCCTGGGCGGTTTTCTGTTTGCTTTAAATACCTGCGCCGGGTTTGTGGAGCAGGCGAAAGGGTTTGAAATGGAAGCCATCGCCTCTGCGGTCATCGGCGGAACCCTTCTCACCGGCGGGGTGGGAAATGTGTTCGGAAGCCTGTTTGGAGTTTTGATAAAGGGAACCATTGAAACCTTTATCACCTTCCAGGGGACCCTTTCCTCCTGGTGGACCAAGATTACCATTGCGGCGCTGCTGGCATTTTTTATCATCCTGCAGAGTCTGTTTGCGAAAGCGAAAGAGAAGTAGAGATGGAAATAAGGAGGGGTATGATTGGGATTATAGGATAAAATGTGAAGGCTTCGGCAAAACAACTGCTATTAAGAATGATGTAAGGTATGTTTTAACCGGAGGTGTGAAAAGGATTTCTGTAAATCAGATTTTCTATGATAATGAATAAGGCTGGTTTGGTTCGAATTGAAAGATTACGGACCAAGTCAGCCTCTTTTTGCTTATAAATAAGCTTTATGGATATGTCAAGTTTCAACGTCGCTTTTCTGCGTCACAGTTTCTGACTTCAAGGACTTTCTGCGCATCAGAAACATTGTTTAAGAGACATTTCCAACAAACTCCCAGTCTCCGATTCACTTTTGTTTTGAACAATTGTATTGTCTCCGATAGAGTTTACTATCTTCGATTTTATATCTCCATTCAATTATGTCCGAATATGGTTCGCTTTTCATTTCTGTTGTACTGGCAAATGTAGTTATACTGCCCATTGAAGCTGTTCCGATTAATAATGCTGACACAAAACAAAGAGAGCTGTGAAATAATTCTATTTACTTACTATATTAGCTGTTATTGCTAAATTGGAAGAAAGGGTACATAATGAAAAATATAAAAAAATTAGTTTTTATAATAATTCTGATGACATGTGCACTGTTAATAAATTTATTAGCATATGCAAAAACAACAGATGCTGCGATACCATATGCGTCTGGAACTAAGTCAACTTCTAAAACAGTAACCAAGACTCTCACTAGCAGTGAAGGTAACTTAACAATATCTTATACGATTTCAGGTCTTTATATATATGATCTTAATACCGGAGAGATTACAAGTGCATATGGTGGAAGTTTGAAAAATGTAGAGTTGATTTCTGCACCCCATGATGGAGATTGGGAGTTAAGTATTAAAGACATTGTAATAGGAACCCCCACCATTTCCGCAGGAGGAGCATCAGCCAGATATCCTGTAAGATTCCATGTTTATGCAAGATTTCTTCCTGGCGGTGTGGGCTTATGGAAGACAATTGACTTTGGAATAGTTAATGATTATGCAATGGCATATGCAGAGTGACGTTAAGGATTGGAAAGGAGCAGGCTGTGAAAAAAATATTAACATTGATACTGGCAGGAATGATGTTTACGTATATGATAGCATTTAGCAGTTTTGCAGGTGAAAATGTGCCGGCTGGATATATGTCATTTGAAGAAATGGTCAGCAAATATTTTGAAAATAAAGATACGGCAACAGTATTGGATAAGTCAGGAAACGATATTACATTAAATTTTTTTGCTTATAATACTGCAAATTATGAGAATAGAGATTATCAAAGCATCCGAAATTATTTAGAAAGTAATGTCTCTGAACTGCGCTATAGAGAGGTGAGTTTGCCGTCAACGGCAAGGCTGGGCACTTCTAAGTATGTTAAAGACCATGGCTCTGTGCTAATATCTGATAAATATGGACATACTGGTTATCTCACAATGGAAGTGGGAGGAACGATTGTATATGATCGTAATACAGGAGAAATATTAAGTGCATATAATGCTAAATTAGTCAGAGCAGATTATACTGATTTTTATGAATGGACGTTTACAAATAAAAATGTAACAACTAAATCCAGAATATCTTCTGATAAGTTTACAGCGTATTTTACGGCAGGATTGCAATCAATAGGAAGATATTCCCAATCCCCATTAGACTATGATTTTGGCTACCATGAATTTACAACCAGCACTCAAGCAGGAGACTAATTAAATGACCTCAAAAAAAAGCAATTATGCATATTTAGTAAGTATATCGGTTTTCTCTATATTGGCATTATTTCTATATATGACTACATTAAAGCTTGTATATAGTGCAGTAGAAATATTACTGAAAGCTAATGAAGTAGCGCCTGGGGAAGTAAAGGAATTGATGGCTTTACAAGTTGATAATTTAAAACGATATTCTAATTATTGTACAAATGCTTTTTATTTAATATGTTACTTGTATCTTATTTTTACTGGAATCACATTAATGTTAAGAAAAATAAAAATATTTTTACTTGGCGATTTCATATTCGGTGCAATACAGATTATTGGGATTTCTTTGTTCATACAGGTATTTAATAAATATGAATTAACAGGGGGATTTGATAGATTAAGAACAATCCTTCACCATAAGCTATTTTGGACTATGGCGATTATTCCAATAATTATTTATTTAATGTATGGATTATTAAACAAGAGACGTTCCTAACGTTAAAAAACGATATGAAATGCACCTCGAACCCGTATAAAATTATTTGTTATATAGAACAAGGGCGCTGCTTAACAGTTATAAACTGACTGTTTTTGCAACGTCCTTTTTCATGTCTCCTTTCTCAAAAGCATTTGTTTTGTGAGTGTTATGAGCAGATAAATTCGGAATTCTTTATGCCCCATCATGATTATTCATATAATTGCACTTGAAGCAACGGAAGATATTGATTATAATTTCTAAAGGCAAGGGCTAAAGACAAAGGAGGAAATCTCGTGTACCGACTGGTAATTGTGGATGATGAACTGAAAATAGCGGAAGGCATCGCCAATTTATTCCCCTGGGAAAACATTGGCTTTGAGGTGGTGTATTTCAGCAAGGGAAGAGATGCGCTGGATTACATATGCGCCCATCCGGTGGACGTGCTGATGAGCGATGTGGAAATGCCGGATTTAAACGGAATTGAGCTGTGCAGGCTGATCCAGGACAAGAATGTCCGGGTGGTTTTCATCAGCAGCTATCAGAATTACGAGTATTTCCGGAGCGCCATCCAGTACCGGGTGGAGGATTATCTTTTAAAGCCCATAAAAAGCGGGGATATTTTAAACTGCTTTGGGAAAATCAAGGAAAAACTTGACCTGGAAAATCAGGTGAAACGGGAAGAGACTCCTACCTATTATGAACAGATCGTGGGGCAGGTAAAGGGGTATCTTGAGGAGAATTATAAGGAGGCTTCCTTGGAGGAGGCCGCTGTTTTGGTGAATTTAAGTCCCAGCTATTTATCAAGGGTTTTCAAGGAGAAAAGCGGCCTGGGATTTTCCGATTATCTGACCCGGGTGCGGATGGAGAAGGCCTGTGAGCTGTTAAATGACATACGGTATAAGAGCTATGACATCGCCTATTATATCGGCTATGACAATCCTAAGAACTTTTCCAGGGCATTTAAGGCCTACTACGGGAAAACGCCCATGGAATACCGCAACAGCAGGGGCGGATCGGATAACCAGGACAGGAGATAGGACATGCAGAAGAAGTTTTTCATGAAACGGTTTCGGAATTACTGTTTGCTTTTAATCATTCCCACCTTTATTGTGTTCCTGATCTCCTTTGTGGTGGTCAATGCACAGATTAACAAGGAGCTGGATTCCAGAGCCAGAAACACCTTAAGCAACATCAATACCAACCTGGATTTTGTGGTCAGCAGCGTGGTGTTTCAAAATGACCAGCTGACAAACAATTCCTACATGGTGCTGGCTTTAAAAAAGCTGTTCAAGCGGGAGCCCAACATTCAGTACAGCGACGCCATTTACCTAAGGAACATCAAGACCATGATGCAGAGCATCATACAGTCTTATCCCTATATACAATCCGTTTATCTTTACCTGGACGGCTATGACAGCTTCTTTTCCTCCCAGGACGGGGTCATGCAGTTTTCAAATGAAGAGGACCAGGCCTGGAGGCAGATATACTTCGGCATGGACAAGGAAGCCAAAAACCGGATTGAATCCCGGTACATTACTTATAACGGGAAACAGAAGCAGGTTCTTACGATTTATCAGAGGATGCTGCTTTTAGACGGGACCGTTGTCATGAACCTGGATGTGGAGAAATACCGGGAGCTTTTGGATAACATCCTGCTGAACGAGGACGAGACAGTCCTTTTTTACAATCAGGCAGGAGATCTTCTGTTTTCCTGGCCCGGCGGAGGAGAGGTCCCCGGGGATTTCCAATTGTCCGATTACCAGATACAAAAGAAGCAGAATAAATGGATTCAGGCGGGCGGAAAGCGGTATCTGCTGCATACGGAGTTTAACAGCCGCTACAGCTTAAATCTGGTATCCCTCATATCCTTTGAGGCGAAAACTGTCCGCATCCTTCAGATGTTAAAGCTTTTCGGCTTTATTTTCTTTGTCAACAGCGCGGCAATGCTTCTTCTGGCCTATTTTACGACCAAAAGGACCTTCCGGCAGCTCCACTATATGATACAGGTTTTCCACGACGCGGAAAGCGGAGTCTATCCTACGGAGCCGAGAATGGAAATGCGGGATGAGTACGATGTTATCATGAATAACATCATCTATTTGTTCTTGCAGACCCTGCGGCTCAATGCCAGCCTTGTACAGAAGCAGCATGAGCAGGAGGTGGCGGAGCTGACCGCTCTCCAGCTTCAGATCAATCCTCATTTTCTTTTCAATACCCTACAGAACGTCCAGATGGAAATACGGAAGCTGGAGCAGGATACGGGGGAGGCCAACCGGATTCTGGACTATTTATCGGACATTTTAAAATACGCCCTTGCGGACCCTATGGAAAAGATCTCCTTAAAGGAGGAGGTCCAGTATTTAAAAAAATACGTTGCCATACAGAACTTCCGCTTTGGGGAGCGGTTTATTGCCTATTATGAGATTGAGGAGGAGCTGATGGATCTGCGGGTATTCCGCCTCATGCTTCAGCCTCTTGTGGAAAACAGCATTCTCCATGGGATACGCCATAAGGAGGGGACCGGATATGTGAAGGTACAGATATTTAGGCGAAAGGGCAGGATACACTTCCGGGTGGTGGACAACGGAGCAGGCATGACAAGGGAGGAGCTGTTAAGCCTTCAGGATTCCATGAAAGAGATCAATGTATATCACATCGGCCTTGCCAATGTCAACAGCCGGTTGAAGCTCCACTTTGGGGAGGAAGCAGGAATTTCCATAAGGAGCAAGAAAGGCTGGGGCTGCGTCATGGAATTTATCCTTTCCGAGGCAGACGTACCGCAAGAAATGAAGAATAATCGCAAGGAATGATACTGTTTTCTGAAAATTCAGCAACCAATGAAGAAAAATAAAAAGGCATCTGCCTTTTAGCTGTCATTCTTTTTTAGTACAATGAGGCTATCAAAAAAAGAGGGGGTACCTTTTATGAAAAAAAGAACTTTAGCTTTGTTTCTGACAGCGGCTCTGGCAGCAGGTTCTATGGCCGGCTGCTCGGGAAGCGGAGGAAATGACGAGAAAGCAAATGCGACCACAGCTGCGGAAACCACAAAGAGCGGGGAGGCGGCAATGGCTTCCGAGGCTCCCAAGGCCGGCGGAGATGAGCCGATCACTCTGCGGTTTGCCTGGTGGGGCGGCGACGAGAGAAATCAGGCCACGCTTGATGTGATCGACCAGTTTGAAAAGCTTCATCCCAATGTGACCATTGAGGCGGAGTACGGCGGAAATGACGGCTATCACGATAAGCTGGCAACCCAGCTGGCTTCCGGTACGGCAGCCGATATTGTACAGGTTGACCCGGAGATTTTCCCGACCTATGTGGCTGCAGGCGATTATTTCATCGACTTTAACCAATATGGAATGGATATGTCCAACTTTGAAGAATCCTATGTTTCCCTTCCCATCAACGGACGGTATGACGGCAAGCAGTTAGGGCTTCCCAGCGGAATTTCAGGATCGGGCATTCTGGTGAATAAGGACCTGGCAGATGCTATTGGCCTGGACTTTACCAAGCAGTACACCTGGGATGATCTTCTGGAGATGGGCAAAAAAGTCCGGGAATACGACAGCAGCATGTACCTTTTATGCGCCAATAAGGAATATATCACCAACCTGGTGGTGTTCAATTACGCAAAGCAGCTCATCGGCAAGACCCTATTTGACCCGGATACAAAGACCTTGAACATAACCCAGGACCAGTTAAAGCAGGTATTTGATTACGTTCAGAAGCTCTATGATGAGGGCGTGGTGGCTCCGGCTTCCTATCAGGCCTCCTACAGCGGAGACAATTTACAGTCCGACGCCAACTGGATTGCAGGAAAATATGTGGCATCCCTTACCTATGTTTCCACCATCGACGTTATGATTGCGGCAAATCCAAAAGCAAATTATTATATGAGCCAGCTTCCGTCCCTGGAGGGAAGTACGGAAACCGGCTGGGCTTCCAATACTCCCCAGGTGTTTGCTGTGACTTCAACCTGCAAGAATCCGGAAATGGCCGTGGAGTTTATGAATTTCTTCTTTAATGACGACAAGGCCGTTGAGACCTTAGGCTGTACAAGATCAGTTCCGCCTACGGAGAAAGCGAGAAAGATCTGTGCGGACAAGGGACTTTTGAGCCAGACTACCATGGAAGGGGCCAACATTGCGGCAGCCATGGGAGGAACGCCTAATGACAAGATTTCTTCTTCCCAGGAGTCAAAGGCCATTCTGTTTGACTCTGTAGAAGGCATTGGCTACGGTGCAAACAATACGACAGAGGTGGCGGAGTACGCCGTGGACTTACTTTCGGGATTGTCGAACCAGTAACAGGAGCAGGGGCGCCCAGGGCGCCCCTTTTTGAAACCATACCTTTACGCCCAAAAAGCGTGGGCAGAAAAGAGGATATATATCATGAACAAAAAAAGTATGGGAGTAATTGAGTATAAAAAAAGAGATCTTCAGGCTTTTTTCTATATCATGCCGTGGATACTGGGCTTTCTGATCCTGCAGTTTTATCCTTTTATTACTTCCCTGTATTATTCCTTTACCGGCTACACCATAGGGGCAAAGGCCAACTGGGTGGGAGCCGCCAACTATGTGAAGCTTTTCACAAAAGACAATGAATTCTGGAATTCCTTAAAAGTCACCCTTTTATACACCCTTTACACGGTTCCGGGAAAGCTGATTATGGCTCTTGCGGTGGCGGTATTTTTAAACCGGGAAATCAAGGGCATTAACCTTATCCGGACCCTGTATTACATCCCGTCCTTATTCGGGGGAAGCGTTGCCATTGCCATTCTCTGGAAGCTGATGTTTCTGGATAACGGAGTGATCAATGCCATTCTGACCCTTTTCCATCTGCCTAACGTACAGTTCCTGGGGGATACCAAATATGCTTTAAGAACTATATGCGCCCTGGAAATCTGGCAGTTCGGCTCTTCCATGGTCATGTTCCTGGCAGCCCTCAAGCAGGTGCCGAGATCTCTTTATGAGGCGGCGGAAATCGACGGGGCGGGAAGCGTGACACGGTTCTTCCGGATTACGGTGCCTCAGATCACGCCCATTATATTTTTTAACATGATCATGCAGATGATCCAGGCTCTTCAGAATTTCACCTCCGCCTTTGTCATTACCGACGGCGGGCCCTTAAAGTCCACCTATGTGCTGGGGATGAAGCTTTATAAGGAAGGCTTTTCCTATTTCAAAATGGGCTATGCCAGCGCCATCTCCTGGGTGGTGTTTACCATCATCATGATCATCACACTGATTTTATTCAGCACGTCATCGGCCTGGGTCTTTTACGGAGATGAGGGCGAGTTTTAGGAGGAAAATAAGATGTTAAAGAAACGAAGCAAGAAAACAAAGCGGGTGATTGATTACCTGATAATCTTTGTCATAGGCGTCATTTTGCTGTACCCGATTATCTGGATGTTTTTTTCTACTTTTAAGTCCAATGATGAGATTTTCAGCTCCGTAAAGCTTCTTCCCAAAAGCTTTGGCTTCGGCTATTATGCGGAAGGCTGGAAAGGAACGGGAAAGGTCAGCTACACCTCATTTTTCATCAATACCTTTGTCCTGGTTCTGCCTACCACCATACTGACCGTTGCCTCCAGCGCCCTGGTGGCCTACGGCTTTGCCAGATTCCGGTTTCCGGGAAAGAAGATACTGTTTGCCATCCTCATCGCAACCCTGATGCTTCCAAATTCCGTCATCATCATCCCAAGGTATTCCCTTTACAATACCTTTCACTGGGTCAATACTTACCTGCCCTTTTATGTTCCGGCGGTCCTGGCCTGCTATCCGTTTTTCATCTACATGCTCATCCAGTTTTTAAGAGGGCTTCCCAGGGAGCTGGACGAATCCGCTTACATTGACGGCTGCGGCACCTTCCGGACCTTTATCCAGGTTCTGCTTCCCCTGATGAAGCCGGCTCTTTTCTCCGCTGGGCTGTTCCAGTTTTTGTGGACCTATAACGATTATTTTAACTCCTTAATTTTCATAAACTCAGTTAAAAAGTTCCCCATTTCCCTGGCTCTCAGGATGTCTTTGGATGCGGAATCCGTGGTCCAGTGGGGAAAGGTAATGGCTATGGCCTCTGTGGCGGTACTGCCCGTAATCCTGCTGTTTTTTGCGGCACAGAAGTATTTTGTAGAGGGCATTGCCACCAGCGGAATTAAGGGATAAGGAAAGATATGAAGCTGTAAAAAGAAGGCATGGCGGCCCTGATTCTGCCCTGCCTTTTTTGCTGTCTTTAGAAAAACAACCGGAAAAGCAGCTTTTTGAGTTGACAGAGGTCTTTCTACCATATAAAGTTAATATACGGAAAAAAATGAAACAGAAAGTGAGCTTTTACTGGAAGACGTATGAAAAAATTTATTGGAAACAAAGCATTTTATAAAATGGTACTGGCGATCGCTGTTCCTATTATGGTTCAGAACGGAATAACGAATTTTGTCAGCCTGTTAAATAACATTATGGTGGGAATGGTAGGAACGGAGCAGATGACCGGAGTTGCCATTGTAAACCAGCTGATGTTCGTCTTTAACATCAGCATATTCGGAATCATATCCGGGGCGGGAATCTTCGGGGCCCAGTTTTTCGGCAGCGGGAAACATGAGGGAGTCAGGCACACTTTCCGGTTTAAGATTATATGCTGCGGCATTCTGACCCTGGGGGCCATGGCCGTATTTTTCTTCTATGGGAATCAGCTCATATCCATTTATCTGGGGGGAGAAGGAAATAAGGCGGAGGCTGCTGCGGTTCTCAGCTATGGGCGGCGGTATATGATGGTCATGCTGATCGGAATGCTGCCCTTTGGTCTGGAGCAGGTATACACCAGTACCTTAAGGGAATGCGGGGAGACTGTGGTTCCCATGAAAGCCGGGATTGTGGCGGTTCTGGTAAACCTAACCCTCAATTTCATTCTCATCTTCGGCCGGTTCGGCGCTCCGGAGCTGGGAGTGGCGGGGGCGGGAACTGCCACCGCCGTTGCCAGATTTGTGGAGGCAGGAATCGTTGTGAGCTGGACCCACAGGCATAAGAAAAAGAATCCATTCATCGTGGGCGCTTATAAAAGCTTTTATATACCGGGTAATCTTGTGGGCAAGATCCTTACCAAGGGAACCCCTCTCATGGTCAATGAGGCCCTTTGGGCGGCAGGCGTGGCAACCCTGATGCAGTGCTATTCTGTCAGGGGACTTGTGGCTGTGGCCGGTCTTAATATATCCTCCACCATCGGAAATGTATTTAACGTGGTTTATCTGGCTATGGGAAGCGCAGTTTCCATCATTGTGGGCCAGCTTTTGGGCGCGGGGAAGATGGAAGAGGCAAGGGATACGGATACGAAGCTGATCGCATTTTCCGTCACCTCCGGCGTGATGGTGGGAATCGTGCTGACTATTTTAGCCCCGTTATTTCCTATGATTTACAATACCACCGATGAGGTAAAGGGCCTGGCGGTACAGTTCATCCATGTGCTGGCCCTGTACATGCCCTTAAACGCCTTTATGAACGTGTCTTATTTCACTCTTCGTTCCGGCGGAAAGACCGTTGTCACCTTTCTTTTTGACAGCGTATTCATGTGGGTGGCCAGTATACCGGTGGCTTACGTCTTAAGCCGCTTTACAGGGCTTCCCATCGTGCCCTTATACCTCATCTGCCAGATGGTGGATATTATAAAATGCATCATCGGTTTTGTGCTTGTAAAAAAGGGAGTATGGATACAGAATATTGTTCTTGGACAGGAAGAATAAATACCTCCTTTTAAAGGAGAAGTTTTGATGCGGCAGCCTCCTTATTATGCGCCGGAATATTTTTTGCATACTTTCCGGGAGAAATTCCGTTGATGCGGCTGAATACCTTTACAAAATGGGCGTAATCCTTGAAGCCGCACTCATAGCAGGTGCTGGTAACAGAGGTACCCTTTAACAAAAGATGGCGGGCATACTGGATGCGCCTGAAAATGATGTAATTCCACAGGGAAATCCCCGTATATTCCTTGAAGAGATGGCTTAACCGGGAACGGCTGACGCTGAGGGAATCGGCAATGGTCTGGATGGAAATATCCCTGGTCAGGTTTTCGTCCACAAAGCTCATGGTATCCCGGACCACCTTCGGGGAAATATCTCCGATGAACATGCCGTTAGACGGGGGCGCCGTATTGGCCAGAAGCAGGATGAGGAGCAGGCAGGCCCTTACCTTGATATCATATCCAAAGCTCTTCTCCCTTAAGGCGGTTATGATGGAGTCGGTATAAAACTCAAACTCCTCCGCCTGCTCCTTGTTCAGATGGCGGAAGCGCTCCCACCTGGGATCATGGAAGCGGCGGAAAAGGTCGGTGTGAGAGGTGGAAAGGCTGGCGGCAAAGCTTTCTTCCATGTGGATGGGAAGCCTTTCATAGGGCGTGTCATCCTTGATAAACAGCCCGTGAATATCATTGGGGCAGACGAAAGTGAGGCTTCCCGGGGTTAAATGGTAGGTGGCATTGTTGATAAAATAGTCCACGTTTCCGCTTTTAAAGAGCATGATTTCATAAGCGTTGTTATGAAGATGCAGGGTGCGTTCCGCTTTCCTGCAGGTTCTTAGGTGGGACACAGCCAGCTGTTCCACGGGCTGTATTGAGATTTCATTCATGGGACTGCCTCCTTTTGTAAGGATAGATCATTGATTCCATTCAGCACAATATGACATAAATATAGCATAAAAACAAAGAAATAGAAAGCCAGTCTGTGATATTATGTAAGAAAGGAAAAGAGAAAGAAAGGAAGGTGAAAGAAAAAGATGAATTGTAAACCGAGAGGTCACATTTGTAATATGAGAAACTAGATATTGTAATCGATATTCCCATTTGTAAACTGACTGTCTCTTTTTGTAGACGACAATCCAGTTTGTAAAACAAGCAACTA
>JAEZFK010000079.1 GCA_023437715.1 Bacillota bacterium
TCATTGGCAAGAGGACCGTGGAATAAATGCGAAAACTGCCACTTTAAATTTAATTTTCAGGTATATTTTTTACTTTTCAAAGATCAAAACCTAGACTTCATTTTTTCATAGCTTAGTTAACACTATCCCCTGCGGACTTAAGTTCAAGGGTTGAAATTGGTCTTCTTTCAACCCTTGTTCTCCTTTTGAAATGTATACTGCCTTCAACGCTCTGCTTGAAAGTTATGCAGAGCTTAAACGCAAAAGGCTAAATTATTTTATTATTTTCGCTAATTTTACTATATTATTCTATTTTTTTCAATAAATTCTCTACTTAAAATGGCAGGGTGATTTGAATGAAGCATGGGTGAACTAAGTTTAAAATTACATGGTTTAAGTCCTTAAAAGTTATACAAATATTGAACCGGGGGAGGGCATGGAAGACCCCTTGGGAACTTATTCTATAGGTTATATAGAATGTGAGTTATAAGCAATAAATATAAGCAATAAAGTAAAATAGAATATTAATTATGTTTACAAAATAGAGTTTAAATTGTAAAATATTGTTGTAATTAGTCGTAATTCCATTATTTTCGCAGTTTGGATAATTAGTATAAGGCAATGGATTACATTATGTAATAATTATTACAATATTTTTGGGGAGAGTTTTTTATGTTTAAAAAAATAAGATATATTTCGCTTCTGCTTGCAACAGTCTTTATGCTTCAAAGCATATTAATTTCAGCAGTATCTGCGGCCGGAACAGAGAATGTAGTAATTGAAATATCTATACCCCAGCTTACTCTTTCAAATCTTGGTAATACTACTAATTCTGTGGAATTGGTATGGACAAGTAATGATAACAGCATTAAGGCCGAAGCATATGACATTTGCCGGGACGATAATCTTATAAAAACAACTGAAAGCTTTGCTTATACTGATACTGATCTTACTCCCGAAACAAAATATAGATACATGGTAAAAGCAAAAGCTGCTGATGGAAAAATCATTGCAGAAAGTAATGCCTTAACTGTTACAACTCTTTCGGAAGCAGTATTAACGTCTGATGTACCTGCCAATCCGACAGGCGCGGCAATAACTTTAGAACATGCAGAAGATATAGAGCCGGAAAGCCTATTTGAAAATACTAATTCATATTTTGAAACAGATAGATTCATTATTAAGTACAAAAATGGAGATAGCAGGATTAGTGCTAGAAAAGCTTTTGAAAAAATGGATAAGGTTGACAAGGCTAAATTAAGTGACTTAAAAATTAACCAGAATAAAGATTTTGAAAGCATATCACTTAATAAAAAGGAAAAATTACAGGACTTTGTTACTGAATTGAAAAAAAATAATGTGACTAAGGATATTGAGTACATTCAGCCGGATTATCAACTAAGCCTATCATCAAATGATCCCTATTACAGCAGTCAGTGGGGGCTGGAAAACAAGACCAACGAAAATAAGAAGTCCGGCAGCAAATCCGTATTTGAAATGCTGCCCCCACACTTGAGAGATGCAATTGATAAAAATCTTGAATTTAAAAAGTTCCTTATGAATACGCCTGCTGAAGAAGTAAGACATAGGTTGATGGCGGGTGATGTACCCGGAAATGTGGAGCGGTATATATTAAAGGAACTTGACCACGAGCCTGCTATCAAGAATATAGGAGCAATGACAGCTGCGGCTTCAAGCTCAGATATATAT
The DNA here is from genome assembly GCA_023437715.1 of Bacillota bacterium. Lineage (GTDB taxonomy): Bacteria > Bacillota > Clostridia > Lachnospirales > Lachnospiraceae > Lacrimispora. The sequence continues at coordinate 1,690 of JAEZFK010000079.1, forward strand.
CTGTGTGATGCCGGAGTAACAGGTGCATGGGATAAGTCAATGGGTGATGGTGTGACAATTGCAGTGATTGATACTGGAATTGACATTGCACATGAGGATTTAGCAGAAAACATATGGACGAATTCCAAGGAAATCCCTGATAATGGTATAGATGATGATGGGAATGGAAAGATCGATGATATAAATGGTTGGAATTTCAGTGATGATAGCAATTTAGTTTGCGATAATTCCAATATAGCTGATGAAAATCACGGTACGCATATTGCGGGAATTATTGCTGCAATAAAGGATAACACTAAGGGAATATCAGGTGTAGCCCCTTTGGCAAAGATAATGCCACTAAAGGTGTTCAAGAGTGGAAAGGCATATACCAGTGATATTATCAATGCCATCCAGTATGCTGAAAATATGGGTGTTAGGATTATTAATTGCAGTTGGGGAAGTATTGATGATAATCCGGCACTCAAAGAAGTAATACAGAATTCGAATATGCTCTTTGTTTGTGCAGCGGGAAACAACAGTGCAAATATAGACAGCAATCCTGTATACCCAGCAGCCTTTGATTGCTCAAACATAATAACAGTGGCTTCTGTTAACAGAAATGGCCTTTTATCTGGATTTTCCAATTATGGTGAAAATGGTGTCCATGTGGCTGCACCCGGAGAGGGAATAGAAAGTACTTTGACGGGTAATTCCTATGGTGAAAATAGTGGTACCTCCATGGCAGCAGCATTTGTATTAGGAGAGGCCGCCCTGGTGCTTGGAGGGACAAGTACTATGGGTGCAATAGAACTGAAAGACCAGATTGTCCGCTGTTCGGAGCATTTATCAAGCATGGCCGGGAAAGTCAATGGAAGCGCCAAGATAAATTGTTTTAACGCTGTAAATAATATTATGAGTAATGAAATTACAAATGTTTCCGATGCTGCTGGAACACAAACTAGTGATTCTATAACAGAAAACTCAAAGAATTTCAGCCTGTTCTCAGCTCCTCCTGTTGAAGGGCAGTTTATTGAAATCGAGGGAGGATACTTACACAGCCTGGCACTAAGGTCTGATGGAACAGTATGGGCCTGGGGAAATAATGATAATGGTCAGCTTGGAGATGGAACGACAACAGATAAGTCAACTGCGGTGCAGGTAATCGGGCTAAGTGGAATCACAGACATCGCGGGGGGATACTCGCACAGCCTTGCACTAAAGAATGATGGAACGGTGTGGGCCTGGGGAAATAACGATTATGGACAGTTGGGAGACGGAACGACAGCACCTGCGACAACTGCGGTGCAGGTAATCGGGCTGAGTGAAGTCAAAGCCATTGCAGGAGGGGGCTCCCACAGCCTGGCACTGAAGACTGACGGAACGGTGTGGGCATGGGGAAGTAACTTTTATCGTCAGCTTGGAGACAATGTTCCAGTATATGCTTTACGGTATGAAAAGGCGGTGCAGGTAAGCGGGCTAAATTGCATCATAGCCATCGCGGGTGGGTACAACCACAGCCTGGCACTGCGCGAGGATAGAACGGTGTGGGCCTGGGGGAAAAATGATAATGGACAGCTAGGAGACGGAACGACAACAGATAATGCAGCTGTGGTGAAGGTAAGCGGGCTAAGTGAAATCACAGACATCGCAGGTGGATATGAGCACAGCCTGGCACTAAGAGATGATGGAACGGTGTGGGCATGGGGAAATAACAGTAGTGGACAGCTAGGAGACGGAACGACAACAGATAAGACAACGGCAGTCCAGGCAAGCGGGCTAGGAGAAATTAAGGCTATCATGTCGGGGTACTATCACAGCCTGGCACTGAAGACTGACGGAACGGTGTGGGCATGGGGAAGTAACGATTATGGCCAGCTAGGGGACGGAACGACAACAGATAAGACAACGGCAGTTCAGGTAAGCGGCTTAAGCGGAATCACAGCCACCGCAGGAGGGGGCTCGCACAGCCTGTCGCTAAAGAAGGATGGAACGGTGTGGGCATGGGGAGATGACTATTATGGTCAGCTGGGAGCCGGAATTCAACCATATGTGCCATATATAACAACTTCGGTGCAGGTAAACGGGCTAAGTGGAATCACCGCAATCGCGGGGGGTTACTCGCATGGCCTTGCACTAAAGAATGATGGAACAGTGTGGGCATGGGGGAATAATGATTATGGTCAGCTGGGAGACGGAACGGAAATAGATAGGGCAACGGCGGTGCAGGTAAGCGGGCTAAGTGGAATCACAGCCATAGCTGGTGGTTACTCACACAGCCTGGCTCTCAAGAAGGATGGAACGGTGTGGGCATGGGGAAATAATGAAAATGGTCAGCTGGGAGACGGATCGAGAGCTGATAAGAAAACGGCGGTGCAGGTAAGCGGGCTGAGTGGAATCACAGCCATTTCTGGCGGGTACTATCACAGCCTGGCACTAAAGAACGATGGGACAGTGTGGGCCTGGGGAAATAACGATAATGGTCAGCTGGGAGACGGAACGACAATGTATGCCACAACTGCTGTGCAGGTAAGTGAGCAAAATGAGCCAAGTGGGCTAAGTAGAATTACAGCCATCGCGGGTGGGGGCTTGCACAGCCTGGCACTGCGGGAAGATGGAACGGTATGGGCCTGGGGAAATAACCTTAGAAGGCAGCTGGGAGAAAATGTTCCAGTATATGCATCATATTATGAAAGGGCGGTGCAGGTAAGCGGGCTAAATTACATCACAGCCATCGCGAGTGGGTACTCCCACAGCCTGGCACAACTGTATTACGGAAATTTACAGGCCTGGGGAAATAATGAAAATGGTCAGCTAGGAGACGGAACGACAACATATATGAATGAAGTGGCGGTGAATGTAGGCGGACTAGAAGAAATTACAGCCATCGCAGGCGGGGAAGCTCACAGTCTGGCACTGCGGGAAGATGGAACGGTGTGGGCCTGGGGAAATAATGGAAGTGGCCAGTTGGGAGACGGAACGATAACAGATAAGACAACGGTGGTGCAGGTAAGCGGACTAGGTGGGATCACAGCCATAGCGGGCGGGGGCTATAACAGCCTGGCATTAAAAAATGATGGAACGGTGTGGGTATGGGGTAGTAACTCTCATAGCCAGTTGGGTATTGATAACAAAAGCTACTCCGAATATGCTAAATATTCATTTGGAACACCTGTTTCTAACGCAGCTTGTACAACTACAGTCAACTGTACTGCAGGTAAAACCTTTAACCTGGTCTTAAAGCTTAAAAACATTGAAATAATTACTGGCCGTACTTTTAAAATTACATATGACACAAGCGAAATAGCTGGCGTGACTGACCTCTGCAGCATGACATATGAAAAAGAAATAGCAGCGGCAGCAGAGCCTATTGCAGGGACTGGTATAACCATTGTTCAAAATGATCCTGGTACTATCGTATTTACTGTTGATAAAAATATCCCGGCAGGAAAAGCCTGGTCCGGTGTTGTTAATATTATTACATTTAAACCAGCTACCAGTGGTAAGGCTACATTGACTTTTACGGTGGATTAGGTGGCAGCAGCAGTAACTGCTCCGATAATTGCTGCAATATGGTATATTACGGCAGGGCTTCCAGAAGGATTATTCCCGAGGAAGCCCTGCCTGTTTATTATTATTTTATTTAAATAAGTGACGGGTAGGGTTAAATATTCTGCATTGGGACATATGCCGCACCATAAAATACACTTGCAAAAGTATAAATATTTATAGTACATTTAATCTATAGACGTATAAGCATTATGTAAATAAAAGGGAATATCCGGTAAAAATCTGTACTAATGGAGGTCTTTTAAGTGAAAAAGAACTTGTTGGATCTGGATTATATAATTAATGCCGATAACTATAGAAATATTCAGGATTCAATTGCTGAGGCCACAGATATGGCTATTATTACGGTGGATTACAAGGGGAAACCCATTACCCAGCACAGCAAGTGTACAAAGTTATGCAAATTTGTACGTTCTCACCCCGGACTGTCCCACATATGTGAAAAGTGTGATTCCAGAGGGGGGCTGGAGGCGGCGCGGTTAAATCAGCCCTATATAT
>JAEZFK010000025.1 GCA_023437715.1 Bacillota bacterium
GTAATTCTGCATCGTCAACCATATCGCACTTGTTCATGAATACAACGATGTAAGGAACGCCTACCTGACGGGAAAGCAGGATGTGCTCTCTTGTCTGAGCCATAACACCATCGGTAGCAGCTACAACAAGGATAGCACCATCCATCTGAGCAGCACCAGTGATCATGTTCTTAACGTAGTCAGCATGTCCTGGGCAGTCAACGTGTGCATAGTGTCTCTTGCTTGTCTCATACTCAACGTGAGAAGTGGAGATTGTGATACCACGCTCTCTCTCTTCCGGAGCCTTATCGATATTCTCGAAAGCTACTGCCTGTCCAGTACCTAATCTGTCATGAAGAGTTTTTGTGATAGCAGCTGTTAAAGTAGTTTTGCCGTGGTCAACGTGACCGATAGTACCGATGTTACAGTGTGGTTTGCTTCTTTCAAACTTAGCTTTAGCCATTTTATAACGTCCTCCTTAATTTACGCTCTTTCCGAGCTTTGTTTTTATGTTAGGCTGTTTTTTATTATATGCTATTTATGCACTATTTTCAAGCCTATTTCATGGATTCCAGGCAATTTGGACGGCCTGGAATCCAGTGGAACCTGTTAGGAATTTATTTGCCTTTCTTCTCGGCAAGAACCTTTTCCTGTACATTCTTTGGAACCGGCTCATACTTCTCGAAGAACATGGAGTAGTTACCGCGTCCCTGTGTCTTGGAACGTAAGTCTGTGGAATAACCGAACATATCTGCAAGGGGTACATAGGCCTTAACCATCTTACCGCCTCCGATGTCTTCCATACCTTCGATACGGCCGCGGCGGGAGTTGATATCTCCGATAACATCGCCCATATATTCCTCCGGCATGGTAACTTCCACTTTCATGATCGGCTCAAGTAAGATTGCGCCGCCCTTGTTCATAGCATCCTTAAACGCCATGGAACCGGCAATGTGGAACGCCATTTCACTGGAGTCAACCTCATGGTAGGAACCGTCGTATACGTTTGCCCTTACACCCAGTACCGGGAATCCGCCCAGAATACCGGACTTTGTAGCTTCCTCAATACCTTCGCCGACTGCCGGGATGTATTCCTTAGGAATAGCGCCGCCGACAACGGTGGACTCAAATTTAAATGTTTCTTCGCCGTTTGGATCCATAGGCTCAAAGCGAACCTTACAGTGTCCGTACTGACCACGTCCGCCGGACTGCTTTGCATACTTGCTGTCAACGTCAACCGGCTTTGTAAATGTCTCCTTGTAAGCAACCTGAGGAGCACCTACATTGGCTTCTACGTTGAACTCGCGGAGCAGACGGTCTACGATGATCTCCAGATGGAGCTCGCCCATACCGGAAATGATAACCTGTCCGGTTTCCTGGTTGGTCTTCGCACGGAATGTAGGATCTTCTTCCGCAAGCTTTGCCAGCGCTTCGCCCATCTTGCCCTGACCGGCTTTGGTCTTTGGCTCGATAGCGATATCAATAACCGGCTCCGGGAATTCCATGGATTCCAGAATTACCGGGTGCTGCTCGTCACAGATAGTATCGCCTGTTGTGGTCACTTTAAAACCAACAGCTGCGGCGATATCACCGGAATATACCTTATCCAGCTCGGATCTCTTGTTTGCATGCATCTGAAGAATACGGCCGACACGCTCTTTCTTGCCTTTTGTTGCATTGAGCACGTAGGAACCGGAATTCATGATACCGGAGTAAACACGGAAGAATGCCAGCTTACCTACAAAGGGGTCTGTCATAATCTTAAATGCAAGAGCTGCAAACGGCTCTTCATCGGAAGAATGTCTTTCGATTTCATTGCCTTCCATATCAACACCCTTAATAGATGGGATGTCAGTAGGAGCCGGCATATATTCAAGAATCGCATCAAGGAGCTTCTGAACACCCTTGTTTCTGTATGCGCTTCCGCAGCATACGGGAACAGCTGTGCACTCACAGGTTGCTTTTCTCAGTACTTTCTTTAACTCTTCTGTGGAAGGCTCTTCCCCTTCCAGATACTGCATCATCAGCTCATCGTCTAATTCGCAGATCTTCTCTACAAGCTCGCCGCGGTAAAGCTCTGCGTCATCCTTCATATCCTCAGGGATATCGGTAACGGAGATATCATCACCCTTGTCGTCGTTGTAGATATAGGCTTTCATCTCAAACAGATCGATGATTCCCTTGAATTCATCCTCTGCTCCGATTGGCAGCTGAATGCAGATAGCATTCTTTCCCAAACGGGTCTTGATCTGTTCAACAGCGCCGTAGAAATTCGCACCCATGATATCCATCTTGTTGATGAATGCCATACGGGGTACGTTGTAGGTATCAGCCTGACGCCATACGTTTTCGGACTGTGGTTCTACACCGCCCTTTGCACAGAATACGCCTACAGCGCCATCCAGTACACGTAAGGAACGTTCAACCTCTACGGTAAAGTCAACGTGCCCTGGAGTATCAATAATGTTGATACGGTGTTCCAAAGCGCCTGGCTTTACTTTCGTGTTTTCATGCATAGTCCAATGGCAGGTCGTAGCAGCTGAAGTGATGGTAATACCTCTTTCCTGCTCCTGAGCCATCCAGTCCATGGTAGCAGTACCTTCGTGAGTATCACCAATTTTATAGTTTACACCAGTATAATAGAGGATACGCTCGGTCAATGTAGTTTTACCTGCATCGATATGGGCCATGATACCAATATTCCTGGTTCTTTCCAATGGATATTCTCTTCCAGCCAAAGCTTTTTCCTCCTGTTAGAATCTGTAATGAGCAAATGCCTTGTTTGCCTCAGCCATCTTGTGCATATCTTCTTTCTTCTTTACAGCAGCACCGGTGTTGTTAGCGGCATCCATGAGCTCATTAGCCAGTCTTTCCTCCTGAGTCTTCTCACCTCTCTTGCGAGAATACAGAGTGATCCAACGCAGGGCTAATGCCTGTCTTCTCTCCGGTTTTACTTCGATCGGCACCTGATAGGTAGCTCCGCCGATACGTTTTGCCTTTACCTCAAGTACAGGCATGATGTTATTCATTGCTTCTTCGAATACTTCGACAGCAGGCTTGCCTGTTTTTTCTTCTACACGGCCGAATGCGCCGTAAACGATTTTCTGAGCAACACCTTTTTTGCCATCATACATGATGTTGTTGATCAGCTTTGTAACAATCTTGTTATTGTAAAGCGGATCTGCTAATACGTCTCTTTTTTGAGTATGTCCTTTACGTGGCACGTTACTTCCCTCCTTAATATCGCCGTTCATCCTCGCGGGATTTACGGTCATTCATTAGATCTTAGGTACTCACAAACATTCAAGTTGCGTTCGCGCTCGGTTCCTATATATAATCCTGCAACCTACAGGTTCAATATCATCAATCCGGCACTAGAAATTCAAATGTGTGGTTCTAATTATTTTTTAACTTTTGGTCTCTTGGCACCGTACTTGGAACGAGCCTGTTTTCTGTTGGCTACGCCCGCAGTATCCAGTGTACCTCTGATAATGTGATATCTGGTACCTGGTAAGTCCTTTACTCTTCCGCCGCGGATCAAAACAACGCTGTGCTCCTGAAGGTTGTGACCTTCACCTGGAATATAGCTTGTTACTTCGATGCCGTTAGAAAGACGAACTCTGGCGATCTTTCTGAGAGCTGAGTTAGGTTTCTTAGGAGTAGCAGTCTTAACCGCTGTGCAGACACCTCTCTTCTGTGGTGCGGAAATATCAGTCGCCTTCTTCTGTAAAGAGTTGTAACCCTTCTGCAGAGCAGGTGCTGTGGATTTCTTCGCGCTTGTCTGTCTTCCTTTTCTTACTAACTGATTAAATGTTGGCATTCCATTCACCTCCTGTGATATTGTCTGTGGTTGCTGTCATCTTCAGCTTAATTTACGCACAAAAACGTGACGCGTTTATGCACGCCTAATTATTATATACATATTGTTTTTCCCTGTCAAGGATTTTTTTGAATATCCTTCCAAAGGAAAACCGGAGCGGGAATTTATCATACTTCCCTGCTCCGGTTTTCAAGCTTTATACTCTTTATTTTATTTTTTTATTTCAGCTCTTTCAGGGCTTCCGTAATTGTCCCGTCCATTTCCTCCACATACTGGTCCACGGTCAGCTTGCCTGCCAGAACATCAATCAGCTTATCTCTTAAATCATTCTGGATGGCTCCGGTAAAGGCCTGGTATCCCCACTCAGCTCCCGGCTGGGGAGAGGTGGCGGCCAGTTCCTTGGAAAAGATATCAAAGTATTCCTTTCCATAATCGTAATCCAGATTCTCATTTCCCTTTACCTGGGACAGATAGCTGTTTTCCCGGCAGTACTGGGCATTGTTTTCTGCTTTTGAAATCCATTCAATAAATGCGGCGGCCTCTTTTTCCACTCCCGTATTCTGGAATGCGGCCAGATACTTTCCGCCCGGTACGGAAGAACGCCTGGCTTCTTTGGGAAGATAGGTTACCCCCCATTCAAAGTCCGTGATCTGGTCCTTGTAGTTTGCGATCATCCAGCTTCCGCAAAAGTGCATGGCAACCTGACCGGTACGGAATAAGTTATTGGGATTTTCTGAACCAAGCCAGACAGAGGAGGGAATGATTCCTTCGTCATGAAGCTCTTTAAAAAAGCTGACTGCCTTCTTTGTTTCCTCTGTATTGAAATTGGAGGCGGTTAAATCTTCATTTAAAAGACTTCCTCCTGCTTCATAGAGCAGAGTGGTAAAACGCTGAGGCGATTTATCGTATACAAGCCCGTACTTGCAGTCGCTTTTTTCCATGACCGTTTTCATGGCCTCTTTCCATTCATCCCAGGTCCAGATCTCATCCTCTGACTGGGGAACGGAGACCCCTGCCTTTTCAAATGCCGTTTTGTTATAGATCAGTCCATTGGCGGTTACATCCATGGGAGCTGCCAGGACCTTGCCGTCAAAAACAAACTTAAGCCCTTCCCCGAAGCTGTTTACAAATGCGTCCTTGTCGGACACATACTCTCCCAAATCCACCAGCTGGTTCTGAAATGGTCCCAGGTTGGTGAGCCTTGCAAGGGCCGGAGCTTCTTTTCCGTTGATCATGTTCTTGATTTTGCTTTCCAGATCCGCATAAGGGACCTCAATCAGCTGGATTTTAATGTTCGGGTTCTCCGCCATATACTGGTCGGCAAGCTTTGAGAAAGATTCCCCTTCCTTTCCGTCGCTGAACCATACCACATCCAGAGTTTTCACTTCACTGTCCGCTTTCTTTCCCCCTACGGAGCAGCCGGTGATTGCACCAAGGGTCAGTGCCCCCGCCAAAACCATTGATAACGCTTTTTTCATAAATAACCTCTCCTTTTTTCATTTTCCTGTCCGTATCCTTTGAGAATAAAGGAATACTTACAGGACATTTTCTTTTGGTATCCTTATTTTATCATCTATTTTGCATAAAAAATCCTATATTTAAGGCCTGAAATCATTCATTATTGCTCTTTTTGGACTGGGCATACTTTTTTGGCGTAATTCCTGTCAGCTTTTTAAAGACTGCAATAAAATGGCTGTCGCTGTTGTAGGAAAGCCGCAGGGCCACATCCGTCACGGAATGCCCTTCCTTCAAAAGGGCCTTTGCCGCAATGACCTTCTGGTTTGCCACATACTGCATCAGGGTAAAGCCTGTTTCCTTTTTAAAATAGTGGCTCAGATAATAACGGTTCATATAGAACTTCCGTGATATCTCATCTAAATCCAGCCGCTCCTCTACATGGGCCGCAATATATTTTTTCAGCTGTTCAATCCGCTCCCGGTAGAGAATGGGGTCCTTAAACTCCTGGCTTCCCTGCTCTTCTCTCTGGTACCGGCAGCTCTTATTTTTTTCCTCCTCCATGAAAAATAAGTACATTTCATTGATGGCGGTAATCAGCTCCAGTATGGACAGCTTAAGCCTTACGGAGGCTTCGGCGCTTTTTAGGGAATTGATATTCCGCTCAATCTTTCCGAACAGCCTTTCCACCCTTTCAAGCCTTTCAGCGGCCAGATGGAGCTTATGGATAAAGGTTTCCGGCCGGTTTTCAAAAAACATGGAAAAGTCATATTGGAAAGCCTCTGCCATAGGCTTAAGAAGCTCCGGCTCAAACATCAGCACATAGCGGTTATGGGTTTTCCCCTCCGCGCCGCTGGTCCTGTGATACTCCTTATTGTTAATAAAAAACAGATCCCCGGCTTTTACACTGTAGGTGCGGTTTCCTATTTCCATAAGCGCTCCGTCGGTCAGAAACAAAATGATTTCATACTGATTGTGAAAATGGAAACCCTGCATCGCCCAGTTTTCTGAACTTCCATGAAAATAGTACAGTGAATCGAATTCTTCAAAAAAAACTCTTTCTTTCATTTTCACAATCCTCCCCCCTTTCTAATGCCAATAGGGAAGCAGCGCCTCCTGAAGGACCAGAATCATCAATGCCTGTCCATAGGTCATGGGACAGCAGGGAATGGATTTATAAAAATCCCCGTTCATTCCGATGGGAGTGCCATAGGATACGCTTCCTACGGTTCCATCCTCTTCAATATAATCCACCAGGCTTTCCATGGACCTTTGGATAAAATCCCAGAATTCTTCTCTCTTTAAAATCCCCAGCCGCACCCCTTTCATGATGCCGTAAAGGAAAGCGGCGCTTGCGGATATTTCAATATAGGAAGAGCTGTCATTAATAATGGTATGCCACAGTCCTGTTTTGGAATCTGCATACTGCTTTAAGGCTTTCACCTGGTTCTCATATACATTGAGGAAATACCGTTTCAGTCCTTCATCAAGGGAAACCTCCTCCATAAGCTCCATAACAACAATGGTGTACCAGCAGTTGCCTCTTCCCCAGAGAATTCCGCCGTAGTTGTCATTCCTTTTGAAGTTAAAGCCATGGTAGAAAAGCCTTTCTTCCTTATTCAAAAGATACTTGATATGGCTTAGAATCTGGTAATCAGCCTCGGCGATGTAATCCTCCCGTCCCAGAAGCTTCCCCGCTCTTGCCAGAAAGAGAACCGCCATAAACAGGGTGTCAATAAGGATTTCATCATCGTTTGGATCTCCGGTGATCATATGCTGGAAGCAGCCGTCTCCGGTACGCAGCAGCTTTTTCTCCTTCATGATCCAGTCCGCCCATTCCTGAATGAAAGCCAGATATTCTTCCTTTCCCGTCTTTTCATAAAGGTAGGTGAGCGTCAGCATGGGGGAGGTGGTGTTCACATTCCGTTCCAGAATCCCCTCCTCCATTCGTTTATCATACCAGCGGATCAGAAAGTCCAGGACCTCTTCCTTTTTGCTGACTTCATAATATTTATAAAGTCCGAAAAGCCCTACGCCCTGAGGCCACTCCCAGCAGTTGATGTCAATGAGGCTGATGGGATACTTCTCTTTCATCCCATTGTTTTTAAGCTTCATCATCTGTTCCGATACAAGATTCAGTTTTTCGTCAATTGCCTTTTTGTCAATCACGGTTTTTCCTCGCTCCTAATATTATTTTGCCTTCCACGGGCAATGGATAATTATATACCATTTTCCCATTTACCTTTAGGAAAAATTCCCTGTCCGCCAGATATTCGTCTCTCCGGTCATCAATTACCATGGTGCTTTCTCCGTCTAAAGTGATTTCTATTTTCCTGAAAGCCTCTAAAACCTCATCAAGGCTTCCGTACTCCTCCATGGTTCCCACTTTTACCACCCATACATTGTCCCTTCCCCGGCTGATAAACTCTTTAAACCGGTTGGGGCCTTCCTCCTGCATGATCAGGCCATTTAAGGCCTTTACTCCCAGATATGCCCCGTCCTTTTCCAGCACCAGCACTCCATCTTCTCCCTTATACCGGGAAAACTCACTGATTGGAATATAGGCATGGGTATAATCAATCCGCTCACTCTCATCAATATGATATCTTAAAATTCCCGTATTCCGGTACTGGACCCCTAAGGGAAGCACTCCGTTGCCCGCCCAGAAATTGGGCCTGCCGCTGCCATACGGAAAGGATTCTCCCGGATGGTTGACAAAGGCCTGGGCCACCTCGTCAATGGAGGCCTGGAGAATGTGCTCCTGATATCCTTTCTGAAAGGGCTTAAAGCCTACTGCCGTGGACAAAAGACCATAGCTGTTCTTATACAGGTACAGGTTCACGTGACCTTCAAATCCCTGGGTGTTCTGGAATATCATTTCCTGATCCTTTTTTAACACCGCATATTTTTTGTATACATCCGGAGCCTCATAATTGCCTAAAATCAGAGAAATGTAACCAATGCAAGCTCTGTTCAAATATCCTGCATTGTATGCAACATAAAGCAGGGAAGTGGTTCCGGCATTGTAATTTCCTTTCATCTCCTTTTCATAGGTGCGGCCGAAGCTGGTCATAACCGCTCCCTTATGAGCATTCACCGCAAGGGAGTAAAAAATCATGTCCAGGGCCTTTTCCGCTTTTTTATGAAGAGGGCTTTCCTTATCTGTCAAGTTATAGAGGGTGCCGATTCCCAGGACATCCACCGGAATATAGGCATTGGAGTTCCATTCTGTAATGAACTCCCGGAAAAACTCGTCGAACCACCGGTGAAGCAGCTCTTCCCCTCTGGCCTGCACTTCTGTCCCCGGCTTACCGCTGTTGGTAAACATCCTGTCAGGAAGAAAGCCTCCGGCCAGGTACTGGCAGCAATGAAAGAGAAGTGCATGATTTTCGCTGAAAAACCACATAACATCATCTCCCGGCTCATCAATCCAGTACCGATAATTTACCATTGTCTCCTCCAGAGCCTCTTTCAGCCGGTCCGAGATCCGGTCCTGAAAGGTCTGATAAATGTAAAGCATGATGATAAAGTGGAAATCCGAACAGTCTTTTCTGCTTCTGACTCCTTCCAGTTCTTCAAGAATCATGGTTTCCGCCCTCTGGTATTCCTGACCCGATGCAAACAGGGCGGCAGCCTTGTATGTATTTTCCGGAGCAAAACGGATGATGGTTTCAAGGGCATGTTTCTTCCGGACCTTTACATCCTCCTCATGAAAGGCGAGAAACTCCCTGCGCACAAGCTGATTCCCGATTTTCCGCTTCATGACAATTCCCATGTGTGCCAGGGAAGCCGTAAAGTAATAGTAGCCCGGAGACATGTCATCGGATTCAAACAGTTCAAGACCTTTCTGCCCCGGCTCCATGGTATAATGTTTTGTAGTAACCATCTTCCAGGAATCCTGCATCTTTTCAATAAATTCTCCAGGGGTTACAATGATATCCAGGGGAAGAGGCTCCTGAAACGGGTTGGTCATATTTATTTTAACCATTTCGCTGATATAGGCCTCTTTATCAAAGCACATTCCGTTTAACATCCGTTCCATTTTCATCAGGACCGTCTCATCCACTTCCTCCTTCACAGGAAGCATCAGCTTCAAATCGAAATCGCCCAGGTGTTTCATGCGGAAATAGTAATCTGTATCCCGTTCCGCCAAATCATCCAGGCATATAACCACCTGATTCATCCCCTGAACCAGGGGGATGGTTACGGTTGTTTTCTTCACCAGGTTTCTGGTGAAGGGAGTAAAATCAGTAACAAGGCTTTCGTTGACCCACAGAGTAAGGCCGCCGCAGGTCTCCAGCTCAAAGTCCGCCTCTCCGTTCCTTTCCGCCCACAGCCCCACATAGCCGTACATCCGCAGATAGGTAGGCTGGTAATAAAAGCCCGATTCATCCACTCCCGTATTCCCAAAGGGGAAATACAGCTTTCCGGTCCCAGTCTGTCCCAATACAGTGACCGGCTCCCCGTTTTTCATCGCCTCGACATCGGGAAAGGGAGGAATTTCTTCCTTTCTCTTTGCCACAAATTCTTTTCTGCAGGGATTTTCATGGATGGCAAAGCCCTTTTTCAACCATTCATTGACCCGGCCGCTTAAGGTGGATTTGGTGAACTGCCGGAGCTGGGTGTGTACCCCGGTAATTAAAAAACGGTTTACAAAGCCTTCCGCAAACAGCGGATATTCCAAATATTTCATATTCTCCTCTTTTCTGCAAATGCTTTTTCTATTCTTTCACTCCTCCGGCAGTCATACCGCCGATAATGTATTTCTGCAATGTGACAAATACCAGAATGACCGGAATCATGGAAATCACCGACATGGCCAGCAGGCTGTTCCAGTCCACCGAATACTCGCCGGAATAGTTTGCCAGGGCAAGCTGGATGGTGTAACGCTCCTTGCTGTTGATCACCAGCTTGGGCCAGAGATAATCATTCCATCTCCACATAAAGGAAAAAATGCAGAGCACTGACACCACCGGTTTTGCAAGGGGAAGCATGACCCTCATCAGAATATTCGCTTCTGAAGCGCCGTCAATTCTGGCCGCCTCCATGTAAGCATCAGGAATTCCCATATAATACTGTCTCACCAGAAATACAGCAGTGGGCGACGCCACCGCCGGAATGATCAGTCCCCACAGGCGGTTATAAAGGCCCGTAGCCACAATGACCTTGAATATGGGAATCATAATGACCTCCAGAGGAATCATAAGGGTCGCCAGCACCATACCAAAAAGCAGCTTTTCTCCCTTGAAATGATATTTTGCAAAGGCATAACCGGACATAACGTTCACCACGACAGTTAAAAACGTGGCTGTCAGGCTGGTAAACACGGTATTAAAAAAGTAAATGCCGAAATGTCCTTCCTCCAAAGCCCTCTGGTAATTATCCAGGCTCGGGTTCTTTCCGAATAAGCTGGGAGGCCAGGAAAACAGCTCTCCTGTGCTTTTAAAGGAAGAGCCCATGACCCAGATAATGGGCATGAGAAATAAAAAGGTAAGGACCAGCAAAAGTATCCATACAATTCCTTTTAAAAAGCTTTTTTTCATATCAGTCTGCATCCTGTTCACCTCCCTTGTTTACTTTAAACTGCAAAACAGTGAACAGTGCCAAAAGAAGAAACAGGATCATGGTCATGGCACTGGCATAGCCCATCTGGTTCTTTTCAAAGCCTGTTTCCTGGATGGACTGAACCATAAACTTAGTGGCGCCTGCCGGGCCTCCCTGAGTCAGGGCATATACCAGGGGATAGGTCTTGATGATCGTGACCGTGGACAGCACGATAACCAGCAGGCTGGTAGGCTTAAGCAGGGGAATGGTAATATAGCGGAACTGGCTGAGGGCTCCTGCACCGTCGATTCTGGCAGCCTCATAATAAGTCTCAGAGATGGCCTTGATGCCGGAAACAAACATGACCATGTAATAGCCGGACATGCTCCAGACCGTAACAAAGATCACCACTCCCATGGCCCAATTGGGATTTGTCAGCCACTTAACCGGAGCATGTCCCCCGGAAGTCAGCAGATAATTAATGACGCCGAAATCCTCCCCTAAAATAAATCTCCAGGTCAGACCGACGATAATGCTGGAAATCATGGTAGGCCAGTAAAATACCGCCCGGAAGAAATCATTTCCTCTCCTGCTCCCTGTCAAAAGCATTGCCAGCCCCAGGGACGATGCGTAAACAAGGGGAACCGAGAACACGGTGAAAAATATTGTCCTGAAAAAGGATTCCCAGAACCCTCTTTCTGACAGAAGCTTCACGTAATTCTGAATCCCGATGAACTTCTGGGGATTTACCCCATCCCATTTTGTCAGAGATATCCATAAGCCATTGACAGCAGGAAAAAATAAAAACAGCCCAAAGATGACCAGAGTAGGGGTCAGCAAAAGGTATGGAAACACTTTCTGTTCAAAACTTCTCATCTCTTTACCTCCTCTTTTTTATGATTATAGCATGGGTAAACAAAGAAAAGTTTTGCTTTTTTATGCAAATATCACAAATTATTGTCATAAAAAGAAGCGCAGATCTCCAAAGTATCTGCGCTTCCTAAACGAAAAGCCCCGGCAGCTTAAATCCTGCCGGGGCTTTCTCATAAACTTATTCGTCTATATCATTTTCATCAATATCCAGAACTTCTTCCGCCTCATCAAAAGCATCCTCTGTCAGCATGATCTCATCTTCATCGGAGAGCATGATCTCATCCTCTTCCTCATCGACTTCATCTGTATTGAGCTTTATGGTGCGGTAACGTTTCATGCCGGTACCTGCCGGAATCGGCTTACCGATAATAACGTTTTCTTTCAGACCGATTAAGTGGTCAACCTTGCCGTTGATGGCAGCCTCAGTCAGGACCTTGGTGGTCTCCTGGAAGGAAGCGGCGGATAAGAAAGAATCTGTAGCAAGAGATGCCTTGGTGATACCCAGCATAACCTGCTTTCCTTCTGCCGGCTCCTTGCCTTCTGCAAGCAGGGCTTCATTTAAATCATTGTAATCCAGAACATCCATGGAGGTTCCCGGAAGCACATCGCTGTCTCCGCTTTCCTCGATCTTGACTTTCTTAAGCATCTGTCTTACGATCATCTCAACGTGCTTGTCGTTGATTTCTACGCCCTGTAAACGGTATACCCGCTGTACTTCCTGGATCATGTAATCCTGAACAGCACGGACGCCTTTGATCTTTAAGATATCGTGAGGGTTCACGCTTCCTTCGGTCAGCTCGTCGCCGGCCTCCAGCACCTGGCCGTCCTGGACCTTGATTCTGGAACCGTAAGGAATCAGATAGGTCTTGGAATTGCCGGTTTCATTGTCGGTTACAATGATCTCACGCTTTTTCTTCGTATCCTTTATTGCTACCACGCCGCCGAACTCTGCGATAATGGCAAGACCCTTTGGCTTACGGGCCTCGAAAAGCTCCTCGACACGGGGAAGACCCTGTGTGATATCGCCTCCGGCAACACCGCCGGTATGGAAGGTACGCATGGTCAGCTGGGTACCGGGCTCACCGATGGACTGGGCAGCGATGATGCCGACTGCTTCGCCTACCTGAACCGGCTGTCCGGTAGCCATGTTGGCACCGTAACACTTGGCGCAGACACCCAGATGGGATTTACAGGTCAAAACGGTACGGATCTTTACAGAATCACGTCCCAGTTTCTTTAAAACATTCATAACCGCAGCGGCGCGCTTAGGCGTACACATATGGTTTGCTTTCACAACCACTTCCCCTGTATCCGGGTCCGTAATGGTTTCCGCAATAAATCTTCCGGTCAGACGCTCCTGAAGGCTTTCAATGGTTTCCTGGCCGTCGGTAAAGGCCTTGATCTCCATAAACGGAATCTCCTTGCCTTCGCAGCAGTCGATCTCCCGGATGATCAGGTCCTGGGATACGTCTACCAGACGTCTGGTCAAATAACCGGAGTCGGCGGTACGCAGAGCCGTATCGGAAAGTCCCTTACGGGCGCCGTGAGCGGAGATGAAGTACTCCAGTACGTCAAGACCTTCACGGAAGTTTGATTTAATAGGAAGCTCGATGGTATGACCGGTTGTATCGGCCATAAGTCCACGCATACCTGCCAGCTGCTTGATCTGCTTATCGGAACCACGGGCTCCGGAATCAGCCATCATGTAGATGTTGTTGTACTTATCAAGTCCTGTCAGCAGGTCATGGGTCAGCTGATCATCGGTATTTTTCCATGTGTCAATAACTTCTTTATAACGCTCTTCCTCCGTAATAAGACCGCGGCGGAAGTTCTTTGCAATCTGGTCAACGGTTGCCTGTGCATCTGAAATCAGCTTCGGCTTGCTCTCCGGCACAGTCATGTCGGAAATGGATACGGTCATGGCCGCTCTGGTGGAATACTTATAACCGATGGCCTTGATATCGTCTAAGGTTTCCGCTGTCTGCACAGCACCGTGAACATTGATGACTTTCTCAAGAATCTGCTTTAACTGCTTCTTTCCAACATGGAAATCAACTTCCATCAGAAGCTCATTTCCCGGAACAGAC
Organism: Bacillota bacterium; assembly: GCA_023437715.1. GTDB lineage: Bacteria > Bacillota > Clostridia > Lachnospirales > Lachnospiraceae > Lacrimispora. Next base: position 13,759 of record JAEZFK010000025.1, read on the forward strand.
CTGTCTACAAAACCAAGGTCCTGAGGAACGATCTCATTGAAGATGAAACGGCCTACCGTAGACTCTACAACTCCTGTTTTTATGGTTCCGTCAGGCATTCTCTTGTTCACTCTGGCCTTAATCCTGGAATGAAGGGTAACTGCCTGGTTTTCGTAGGCGAGAATGGCTTCATTTACACTCTTAAATACCATTCCTTCTCCCCTGGCTCCCGGTCTTTCCTGGGTCAGGTAGTAGATGCCCAGAACCATATCCTGGGATGGAACCGCCACAGGGCCGCCATCGGACGGCTTTAACAAGTTATTGGGCGATAACAGCAGGAAACGGCACTCTGCCTGAGCCTCTACGGAAAGGGGCAGATGGACAGCCATCTGGTCTCCGTCGAAGTCGGCGTTAAACGCGGTACAAACCAGAGGATGAAGCTTAATAGCCTTACCCTCTACCAGAATAGGCTCGAAAGCCTGGATTCCAAGTCTGTGAAGGGTAGGCGCACGGTTTAACATAACCGGATGCTCCTTGATTACTTCCTCAAGCACATCCCAGACCTCTGTCTGTAAACGCTCCACCATCTTTTTGGCGTTCTTTATATTATGGGCGGTTCCGTTGGAAACCAGTTCTTTCATAACGAAAGGCTTAAACAGCTCAATGGCCATTTCTTTCGGAAGACCGCACTGGTAAATCTTAAGCTCCGGACCGACGACAATAACGGAACGGCCGGAATAGTCCACACGCTTTCCTAACAGGTTCTGACGGAAGCGTCCCTGTTTTCCCTTTAACATATCGGAAAGGGACTTTAAAGCCCGGTTTCCCGGTCCTGTCACAGGTCTGCCCCGTCTGCCGTTATCGATGAGAGCATCTACGGCTTCCTGAAGCATACGCTTCTCGTTGCGGACGATGATATCGGGAGCTCCCAGCTCCAAAAGGCGTGCAAGACGGTTGTTACGGTTGATAATTCTTCTGTATAAATCATTTAAGTCAGAAGTGGCGAAACGGCCTCCGTCAAGCTGTACCATAGGACGGATATCCGGTGGGATTACGGGGATCACGGTCATGATCATCCACTCCGGCGCATTGCCGGAGTTGCGGAATGCCTCCACAACCTCCAGCCTCTTGATGATTCTGGCCCGCTTCTGGCCTGTCGCTTCCTTTAAGCCCTTCTTTAACTCCTCGGAATCCTTTTCCAAGTCAATGGCACGCAAAAGCTCTAAAATAGCTTCTGCCCCCATTCCTACACGGAATGAGCCGTAGCCGTATTTATCAACTTCTTCCCGGTATTCCTTTTCCGACAAGACCTGCTTATACTGAAGTCCGGTGCTTCCTGCATCCAGCACTACATAAGATGCGAAATACAGCACCTTCTCCAGAGTTCTTGGAGAAATGTCCAGGATCAGGCCCATACGGCTGGGGATGCCCTTAAAATACCAGATATGGGAAACAGGAGCCGCAAGCTGGATATGGCCCATACGTTCTCTTCGAACGCTGGCTTTGGTCACTTCCACGCCGCACCGGTCACAGATAACGCCTTTGTACCGGATTTTCTTATATTTTCCGCAATGACACTCCCAGTCCTTACTCGGTCCAAAGATTCTTTCACAGAACAGACCGTCTTTTTCCGGCTTCAAGGTCCTGTAGTTGATCGTCTCCGGCTTTTTCACCTCGCCATGGGACCATTCCAGAATCTTTTCCGGAGATGCCAGACCGATCTTTATGGCATCAAAGGTCATTGGGTGGTAATTCTCATTATTTTCAGGCATGAGCGGTTCTCCCTTCTATTATTCTTCGTCTGAATCTTCAAAATCTGCGTCATCGAACTCCTCATAAGAATCGTCGAGACCCTCTTCATCCTCATCTTCCTCGACAGTTACCAGTTCATTATCCTTAAATTCCTGCTTCTGGTAACCAAAATCGCCAAAGGATTCTTCCTCGCGGTAATGTCTGTCGCCTTCGATGATGGCTCTTAAGTCTGTTTCTTCATAATCGGTGCTCTCTGCAATCTGGACCTCTGTATTGTCGTCACGCAGCACTCTTACATCCAGGGCCAGGGACTGAAGCTCCTTTAAAAGCACCTTGAAAGATTCCGGAATTCCCGGCTCAGGAATATTGTCACCCTTGATAATGGCTTCATAGGTCTTCACACGGCCTACCACATCATCGGATTTCACAGTCATGATCTCCTGAAGGGTGTAGGAAGCGCCATAGGCCTCCAGAGCCCAAACCTCCATCTCTCCGAAACGCTGGCCGCCGAACTGGGCTTTACCGCCGAGAGGCTGCTGGGTAACCAGAGAGTATGGGCCTGTGGAACGTGCATGGATCTTATCGTCAACCAGATGGTGAAGCTTCAGATAGTGCATGTGTCCGATGGTAACGGCGCTGTCAAAATATTCGCCCGTCCGTCCGTCACGGAGACGCACTTTTCCGTCCCGGTTAATGGGAACGCCCTTCCACAGTTCTCTGTGATCAAGGTGATCTCCCAGATATTCGATAACTTCCGGCTTTAATGTATCGCCGTATTTTTCCTGGAAAGCTTCCCACTCCATATTCACGTAGTCGTTGGCCACATCCAGGGTATCCATAATGTCAATTTCATTTGCGCCGTCAAATACCGGGGTGGATACGTTAAATCCGAGAGCTCTTGCAGCAAGGCTCAAATGGATCTCAAGCACCTGACCGATGTTCATACGGGACGGCACACCCAATGGGTTCAATACAATATCAAGAGGACGGCCGTTAGGCAGGAAAGGCATATCCTCTACCGGAAGCACGCGGGAAACAACACCCTTGTTACCGTGACGTCCGGCCATCTTATCGCCTACAGAGATCTTTCTCTTCTGGGCAATGTAAATGCGGACCGTCTGGTTTACACCCGGCGAAAGCTCGTCGCCGTTCTCTCTTGTAAATACCTTTGCATCTACAATGATTCCATAAGCGCCGTGAGGCACTTTTAAGGAAGTATCACGGACTTCTCTCGCCTTTTCACCGAAAATGGCGCGCAGCAGCCGTTCTTCTGCGGTCAGCTCGGTCTCTCCCTTTGGAGTAACCTTGCCCACCAGAATATCACCGGCACGGACTTCAGCGCCGATCCTTATGATTCCTCTTTCGTCTAAATCCTTTAAGGCGTCCTCGCCTACACCGGGAACGTCACGGGTAATCTCTTCCGGTCCCAGCTTGGTATCACGGGCCTCTGCCTCATATTCTTCAATGTGGACGGAGGTGTAAACATCCTCCTGAACCAGACGCTCACTTAAGAGAACCGCATCCTCGTAGTTATAGCCTTCCCAGGTCATGAATCCGATGAGAGGATTCTTACCCAGAGCGATTTCTCCGTTCTGTGTGGACGGGCCGTCTGCAATGACCTCTCCCTTTTCCACATGGTTGTTCTTATATACAATGGGCTTCTGGTTGTAGCAGTTGGACTGGTTGCTTCTCTTGAACTTGGTCAGGCGGTAAACATCCTTTCCGCCGTCGGAATCTCTCTTAATGATGATCTCGTTGGAAGCGGAGCGCTCTACCACACCGGCATTTTTCGCAACAACGCACACGCCGGAGTCAATGGCTGCCTTAGCTTCCATACCTGTTCCTACGACTGGGGCTTCCGTTGTAAGCAGCGGAACCGCCTGACGCTGCATGTTGGAACCCATGAGAGCACGGTTGGCATCGTCATTTTCAAGGAACGGGATCATGGCCGTTGCCACGGAGAATACCATCTTCGGGGAAACGTCCATTAAATCTATATTTTTTCTCTGGAATTCGGAAGTCTCCTCGCGGAAACGTCCGGAAATATTTTTGTGAATGAAGTGGCCTTCATCGTCCAATGGCTCATTGGCCTGTGCCACAACGAAATTATCCTCTTCATCGGCAGTCAGGTAAACGACTTCATCGGTAACCACCGGGTTCTGGGCATCGCTCTTATCCACCACGCGGTAAGGCGCCTCCACAAAACCGTACTGATTCACCCTGGCATAGGTAGCAAGGGAGTTAATCAGACCGATGTTGGGACCTTCCGGGGTCTCAATGGGGCACATACGGCCGTAATGGGTATAGTGAACGTCTCGAACCTCAAATCCGGCACGGTCTCTGGAAAGACCGCCAGGTCCTAAGGCGGACAAACGTCTCTTATTGGTAAGCTCAGCCAGCGGGTTGTTCTGATCCATGAACTGGGACAGCTGGGAGCTTCCGAAGAACTCCTTTACCGCTGCGGTCACCGGCTTGATGTTGATTAAGGACTGGGGCGTAATGCCGTCCATATCCTGTGTTGTCATACGCTCCCTGACCACACGCTCCATTCTGGATAAGCCGATCCGGTACTGGTTCTGCAAAAGCTCTCCCACAGCACGGATTCTACGGTTGCCCAGATGGTCGATGTCGTCGGCGTTGCCCACGCCTTCTTCCAGGTGCATGTTATAGTTGATGGAAGCCAGAATATCTTCCTTTGTGATGTGCTTCGGAACCAGCTCTCCCAAGTTTCTGTGAAGCGCTTTCTTAAGAGCGTCCTCATCATCCCTTCCAACTTCTGACAGAATTTTTTCAAGGGCAGGATAGAATACTAACTCTGTAACGCCTGCTTCCTTAGGATCAAAGTCTACAAAGGATGATAAATCAACCATTAAGTTGGAAAGCACCTTTTGCTTGCGCTCTACGCCTTCCAGCCATACAAAGGGAACTGCCGCATTCTGAATGGCAACGGCAAGCTGCTTGTCTACAGTCGTTCCAGCCTCTGCTAAAATTTCGCCGGTTGTGGTATCCACCACATCCTCAGCCAGGACATGGCCGGTAATGCGGTTTTTGAAATGAAGCTTTTTATTGAATTTATATCTTCCGACCTTTGCGAGATCGTATCTTCTGGGGTCGAAGAACATACTATTTAATAAACTTTCAGCACTATCAACAGATAAAGGTTCACCTGGGCGGATCTTCTTATATAACTCCAATAAGCCATCCTGATAGTTGTCGGAAGTATCCTTACCGAAGCTGGCTAAGAGTTTCGGCTCTTCACCGAATAAGTCAATGATTTCCGCGTTGGTGCCAAAGCCCAGGGCACGGATCAGCACAGTCACCGGAACCTTTCTGGTCCGGTCAACACGTACATAGAAGATATCATTGGAGTCTGTCTCATACTCCAGCCACGCACCACGGTTTGGAATTACCGTACATGCATAGAGCTCCTTACCCACCTTATCGTGTTCAATACCATAATATATACCTGGGGAACGTACCAACTGGCTTACGATTACTCGCTCGGCGCCGTTAATCACAAAGGAACCTGTATCTGTCATAAGTGGAAGATCACCCATGAAGATCTCATGTTCATTAATTTCATCTTTATCTTTATTGCAAAGCCTGACCTTTACCTTTAAAGGAGCCGCGTAAGTTGCATCTCTTTCTTTGCATTCTTCAATCGTGTATTTGATATCATCTTTACATAATGTGAAGTCCACAAACTCAAGACTTAAGTGTCCTGCAAAGTCTGCAATTGGAGAGATGTCTTCAAAGACTTCCTTCAATCCTTCATCAAGGAACCACTGATAGGAATTCTTCTGAATCTCAATCAGGTTTGGCATCTCAAGCACTTCTTTTTGTCTTGAGA
>JAEZFK010000048.1 GCA_023437715.1 Bacillota bacterium
CTTCCATGGTTCCTGTAATGTGGGCAATCTCTCTGGTGCTCAATTCATTATAATAGTACAGAAGAATCACAGTACGGTATTTAATATCCAGATGGATGAGTGCCGCCTGGATTTCTTTTGCTGTCTCTGCCTCTAAAACAGATTCCAACGGTCCATCTGCTTTCTTATCTTCCCGGATGTGTTCCGCACTCTTTTTTTCCTCCTCATTCTCTAAAATACCTTCATAAGAGATTTCAGCCCTCCCTTTTTTCTTCCGTTCAAGCCGCCAGGCTGTCCTGACCAGAATTTGATACAGCCACGACTCAAAGCGTTCCGCTTGTTTCAGTTTTGACTTATGAAGAAAGCATTTAACAAAGGTCTCCTGTAAAATGTCGTCACTGTCACCTTGGTTGCCGGTAATAAAATACGCCATACGGTATAGCTTTCCGGAATAGGAACGGTATAGTTCGTCAAATGCTGCTTCGCTGCCATTGATCATGCTTTCCACCAAAGCCTTTTTTTCTTCCATCATAACCTGTTTCCTTTCCTTTTTTCGATGCATCTGATAATAAGAGTCATCAAAGTTTTATTTGGTTCACTATTTATAGATTTTATTTTAAAAACATGAAAACAAAGGACCGGGGGCGGAAAACTGACTGCTGCCGTTTCCGTCTCCGATCCTTATGGCTTATAAAAATTCTGATATTATATTTATTGCACGGCTTTTGGAACCTGCCGCTAAACTCGATTCTTATTCCTTTTGATCACCTTAAGCCTGGTAAACTCTTCCCTGTCTTTTTCTTCCAGTGAATTGGTGATGTTCTTTGTCAGAACCTCATACCTGGGGATCGTAATGTTCTTTAAGGCATTGGCCCGTTTCTGAGTTCTCTTAATACTGTTTGCCAGACGGTAGGCGGAGTTCTCCACCATGGAAAGCTTTACTGTCAGCTTCTTTACCTTTTCAAACTGGTAACGTGCTTCATCCAGTGATTCCCTGGTGCTGTAATAGGCATAAGTCAGGTTTAAGGGCATTTCATCATGCTCAACCAGAGGAATTTCTGTTCCCATGATGCTCCTGGTTTTGATGCGCACAGAATTGTCCACGGGAACTGCCAGGGCGATGTCCTGCACATAATTGATCCCCAGCTCAATGTTGGCTTTTTGCAGGGCCTTGTATGCGGAAGTAAAGGTGACGTCGATTTCCGACTGGATGCCCTTTGCTTCATCGATCAGGCTCATCAGCTCCTTGATGAGGATATTCCGTTTTTTATCCATCAGCTCGTAGCCCTGTCTGGCTAAAGTCAGGGAGCTTTTGGCAAGGATCAAATTCCCCTTGGTGGGAAATGTATTGGGATTCATGAATATCCCTCCTATTCTTCCGGTGCGTCAAGGGTGGTTGGCTTGTAATACTGGTCTAAGACCTTGGTGTCGATGCGGTCCAGCTCGGCTCTTGGAAGAAGGCCTAAAAGCTCCCAGCCGATGCTCAGGGTTTCGATGATGTTCCGGTTGGCATGATTTCCCTGCCCCACAAACCGGTTTTCAAATTCCTTGCCGAAGACCAGATACATTTTATCAATAGGAGATAGTTCATCTTCTCCGATGACCGATGCCAGTGCTCTTGCATCCCCAACCTTTGCATAACAGGAGAAGAGCTGGTTTGCCAGACCTTGATGGTCTGCCCTTGTAAAGCCTTCTCCAATGCCGTCCTTCATCAGACGGCTTAAGGAAGGGAGGACATTGATCGGCGGATAAACCGACTGGCCGTATAAACTGCGGTCCAGAACGATCTGTCCCTCTGTGATATATCCCGTAAGGTCCGGAATGGGATGGGTGATGTCGTCATTTGGCATGGTCAGGATAGGGATCTGGGTCACGGAACCATGCCGGTCCTTTACAATGCCGGCCCGCTCATAAAGGGAAGCCAGCTCGCTGTACAAATAGCCGGGATAGCCCTTTCTGGAAGGGATTTCTCCTTTTGAGGAGGAAACCTCACGGAGGGCCTCTGCATAGGCGGTCATATCGGTCAAAATAACCAGAATGTGCATCCCTTTTTCAAAGGCTAAGTATTCTGCCAGGGTCAGGGCCACCTTTGGCGTGATCAGACGTTCCACCACAGGATCGTTTGCCAGATTGATGAACATGGCTACGTGGTCGGAAACACCGCTTTCTTCAAAGGTGCGGCGGAAAAAGTCAGCCACATCGTATTTCACACCCATAGCTGCAAATACCACAGCAAATTGTTCACTGGAAAGGGCATCATCCCCTAAGGAAGCCTGCTGTACGATCTGAGCCGCCAGTTCATCGTGGGGAAGGCCGTTTCCTGAGAAGATGGGAAGCTTTTGTCCGCGGATTAAGGTCATCAGTCCGTCAATGGCTGAGATTCCCGTGCGGATATAATCCCTTGGGTATTCCCTGGTAACAGGATTTAAGGGTTTTCCGTTAATATCCAGGCGAATGTCAGAGCTGATGTCTCCAAGTCCGTCAATAGGCTCTCCGATTCCGTTAAAGGTACGTCCTAACATGTCTTCGGAAACGGCAAGCTCCATAGGGTGCCCGGTGAGGCGGGTGTGAACATTTCTTAAGGCAAGCCCATCAGTCCCTTCAAATACCTGGATGATGGCTTTATCCTCGTAAACCTCAATGATGCGTCCAAGCTTCTTTGTCTTTTTTTCTACGGTCATTTCCACGATTTCGTCGAAAGCAGCATTCTGGACGCCTTCCAAAACCACCAGGGGCCCGTTGATCGCACTTAGTCCTAAA
>JAEZFK010000058.1 GCA_023437715.1 Bacillota bacterium
GACAACTTGATTAAAAGTCAAGTGCTCTACCACCTGAGCTAGTATCCCATACTGGGCTAGTTGGATTTGAACCAACGAATGCAGGAGTCAAAGTCCTGTGCCTTACCGCTTGGCGATAGCCCAATAATAATTCCCGATAAAAAAAAATTCCCTAAAAGGGAAAGGTGAGTACAGGGATTCGAACCCTGGGCCTCCAGAGCCACAATCTGGCGCGATAACCAACTTCGCCATACCCACCATAAATTTCACACCCTGGTTAGTGATGTGAAACGAGCCTGAAGGGATTCGAACCCCCGACCCACGGCTTAGAAGGCCGTTGCTCTATCCAACTGAGCTACAGACTCAAGAGCGGGTGATGGGAATCGAACCCACGTATCCAGCTTGGAAGGCTGGTGTTCTACCATTGAACTACACCCGCAGATAAAATAAGAGACAGGAACTTCAAAAATTGCTTTCGTCTCACATCGGGGTGACAGGATTCGAACCTGCGACTTCCTGGTCCCAAACCAGGCGCTCTAGCCAAGCTGAGCCACACCCCGAAAGCATTTTGCTGCATTTTTATTACTTTTTCGCAACGCAAGAGTTATTATATATGATGGCTATAGTTTTGTCAACAATGTTTTGGAAAATATTTAAAATATTTCAAACAATATTTTAACCTTACTATTTTATTCGTCTTTACTGTTTTAATACAATATATAGTATGTTTAAAAGGTTCCGGAATTGCATCTTTTGCTCCGGCAACTTTTAACTGCTTCAAATCAGCCGCCTGCTGTGCCGTTGCTTCTTGCCTGTATTGCTTTCTGTTTGGAAGTTTAAGTGAAAAAAGTCCCTGAAATGGGAGGAACCGGCAGTCGCATCAGAAATGCAACTGCCGGCTGAGTATGAAAAATAAAAAGTCAATGTTAAAAGGGTGGGGTTCCTTTACAATATTTAGTATACGCGGAAAATGTGACAGAAGTTTGACTGGTTCATAAAGAATCTGTAAAAAAACTAAAAGAATTATGAGGAATATTTGAAAACAAAAATTAAGGACAGGATTTGCGGCAATATTGCATCTGTGATATCCTAATATATATAATGAAACAACAGATAAAGACAGTGGGAAGAGAGGATAATAATATGAAGTACTGGGAGGTTCTGGAAACAGATTTAATGCCTTTGACCCTGGTCTGCGACGAAAGCGCGCTGCTGTGCGTAAATTTCGGGACGGCAGAGCCTGACGGAGCCGTAAGAAAGCGGACAGAGTTAATCGAAAAAGTGTCGGAACAATTAAAAGAGTATCTGGCTGGGGAGAGACAGGCTTTTGACCTGCCCCTTAGGCCGGAGGGAACAGAATTCCAGAAAAAGGTCTGGGATGCTCTGACTGTCATTCCTTATGGAGAAACCAGAAGCTATCAGGAGATTGCGGTCCAGATTGGAAATCCCAAGGCGTGCCGTGCCGTAGGCATGGCCAACAACCGCAATCCGATTCCCATTATTATCCCATGCCACCGGGTAATCGGAGCCCGCGGAAGTCTGGTGGGCTATGGCGGAGGCCTGGATATTAAGGTCAAATTGCTGGAGATAGAGGTCCCCGGATTTTCACAGAAAAATTATTAAGAATTCTTTGTGTTTCTTTCGGTTCCTTTAATCCCCTATACTTTTGGGTGAGATAATGTTATAATCCACATCATCACCAAGGGTGAAGCAACCAAAAGTGAAACAGATTATGAGGAGTGATTGAAAAATGAGAAAAAACAAATTGTTGGCAGTAATCGTCGTCGCTATGGCGGTCATGATGGCATCTACAGCCTGCGGATCAAAAGATAACAGTAATTCAGGAACAAAGCAGGAGTCTTCCGCAGAAGCAAACGCCGCAGGAGCCACCGAAGCGAAAGCAGAAGCAGCAACGGTTGAGTCCGGATCAGAAGAGACAGGAACAACTGAAACAGGATCAGATGAAGCAGACGACCAGGAAGAGGAAACAGCTGAAACAGTTCAGAATACTGCTTCCGGCGCGGGAAACATAACCTCAGGCGTATTCACTTCTGTATCAGGAAAGTATCAGATTACACCGCCCCAGGGCTGGAGCGTGGATGAAGAAAGCGATGAGAGCGAGGTAGCATTTACCTCTCCCGATGGAAATGACATGCTGGAGGTTACTTACGTAGAAGGCGATGACGCCGATGGAGCCCGCGAAGTCTATCCGGACACTCAGGAAGAATATAAGAAATTAATCAGCCGCGGAGAAGATATGGAGTTTGTCCGCTATGATGTGAAAAACGGCAGCGACGGAAGCCAGACGTTCCGCTATGCTATCCGTTACAAAAATCCTGAGGATGGAGTACGCTATTATGCAATCTCCGGTTCCTATGATGCAGCAGCTAAGAAATACATCAGCGCAGCCGGAACCATTATGTCACAGGGAAGCGATGCAGAGAGCCAGATTGAGGCGGCTTTGGATTCTCTGAAACTGAAGTAAAATTCAGGGATCAGAAAATAGAATGAAGATGAAAAAAAGCCAGGGATAAAAGGCTGAATCGTCTGTATAAAACGGACGGTCCAGATATTATCCCTGGCTTTTTTTGATTTGACCAGTGTTTTGTGAGAAATCCCCCACTTTCACAGCCTGATCAGAATCCCTTCAAGAAGCTCCACATCCTCCTGCTGGTGGGTGCTGATAATGACCAGCTTTCCCTCAGCCCTTTCCCTGATGTATCCCATTACATTTTTCTTTGTATCCTCATCCAGCCCGGTAAAGGGCTCATCCATCAGAACCAGATCGGCGGGAACCGATAAAGCCCTTGCAATGGCCACCCGCCGCTTCATGCCGCCGCTTAAGGTGGCTGCGGGCCTTAACAGAGATTCCTCCGGCAGCAGCCGCAAAAGCTCCTCATAGGCCCGTTTCCGGTTCCGGAAAGAAGACCCCGGCATTACCATGGCAATATTGTCCACCGGGGTAAATGCTTCACACAGCCGGTTTTCCTGAAATACGGCAGAGGTTCTTGCTCCGTTCATGCCTTTCACAACGCCGGAATCCGCCTTTTCAAGGCCCAGGAGAATTCGGAAAAAGGTGGTTTTCCCTGAGCCGGACGGGCTCATGAGGCAGTAAACCTTGCCCGTCTGAAGGGTGAGATTTACTCCTTTTAAGACCTCAAGAGTTCCAAATGACTTTGACAGGCCATTGACCTTAAGCTCCATAAATCATCCCTCCCGCCTTTCCTGGGCCGCCGCTTCCGGCGCTGCCCGGTCTAAGAGCCATAAAACGAATTTTTCAAAGAAGACGCTGATAAGGATAATCACCAGTGTCCAGGCAAATAAATCTGCAGTGCTCAAATAAATTTTCGCCATATAAAGCTTTTCACCGATGGAATAGCCCGGAACTCCTATGACCTCCGCGGCAATACCGGATTTCCAGCTCATGCCCAGAGCCGTCTTGCAGCCGCTTTTTAAAAAGGGCAGAAGTGCGGGGCGGTAAATATAAAAAAGCTTTTTCCTGCTGGTCATGGAAAAGACCCTGGCCATTTCCAGAAGCTTTGGATCGGTATTTAAAAATCCTGTCATGGTATTTATGTAAATCATGGGAAATACCACTAAAAATGAGATAAAAACAGAAAGATTCTCAGATCCGATCCAGATCAGCGCCAGGATGACGAAAGAGGCCACCGGAACCGACTTCATTAAGGAAACAACAGGTTCCAGCAAGTCTTTTAAAAACGGAAAACGGTAAGAAGCTCCCCCGGCCAGAAGCCCGGCGGCAAAGGCCAGTATAAATCCAAGGCTGATCTTTCCAAAGGAAAGAAAAATGGTTTTCCAGAAACCGGCCATGGCCGCCTGGGTCCACAGGGCCCGGATCACCTCCAAAGGACCTACCAGTATGATGCTGTTGTCCACGGCCATGCTTGCCGCCTGCCATACCATGAGCCAGAAGAGAATAATACAGGCCTGTTTGAAAGGCCGGACTGTTGATTTCATAATCTGAGTCTCCTTACCGTTTATCAAGGTCTACTGAATAAAGTAAAAATCATCTCCGGGCAAAGCTCCGCCTACCGTAGTCGGGTCCATATCAAAGAGAACCTGGAGATATCCGCTCAACATGGATTTCATCTCATCCCCATCTACATAGGTAATGCTGCAGAATGGAATGGCCTTTTCCGCCACAGGGGCCTTTTCAATGATTCCGGCAGCGGCTACAAGAGCAGCGGTTTCCGCCACATTGGTGTTGGCATATTCCGCCGATTCCTTGTGCTCTGCAAGGAAGGTATCAATGGCTTCCTGGTGGTCTTTCATCACATCATTTCGGCAGATGGTAACTCCGGTCACCAGGCTTCCGCCGTTTTCACCGGCAGCCTGATCCCATTCCTTTGTCAGGTCAAGAACCATTTTTAAGGCATCATTCTGCGCCAGGGCGGCTGTTACGAAAGGCTGGGGAAGAAGTCCCACCGCTTCCGGCTTTTCCTTTAAAATGGCTGCAACCTCTGCTGCCTCGGATTTGTATTCTAAGATTACGTCGTCAGCAGTCAGGCCGTTGGCCTTAAGCACGTGCTGGAGCGCATAGTCCGGAGTGGTTCCCTTTCCTGTGAGATAGATGGTCTTCCCCTTTAAATCAGCCGTGGATTTAATGGAGTCATCTGCGGATACTGCATACAGAACGCCAAGAGTGTTAATATCAAGGACGCTGATTCCGTGATTTGTTTTGTTGTAAATAATAGAAGCCATGTTGGCAGGAACAAGAGCCACATCTAAATCTCCGCTTACGATTTTTCCTAAAAGCTCATCGGCGGCGGTGACCATGGTGAATTCATAGGAACCCTCTGCGTTTCCCTTTGTGGACTTGTCCATCATCTCCATAAGGCCCATGGAGGTGGGCCCTTTTAAGGAGCCGACTCTTAAGGTGTAGCTGTCTGCAGTTTCTTTGGCCGTTGTTTCCTCCGCTGTTTCAGCGGCGGTTTCTCCATTTCCCTTTGCGCAGCCGGTGAGAACAGCAGCCGACATGGCAAGGGCCATCAGTACTGGTAATACCTTTTTCATAATGATCCTCTCTTTCTGTCCGTACCGTGCAAAATATAGAGTCCGCATCCTCCGGAGGGCTTTTCTCGTATAGGACAAATTTTCCTAAACGATAAAAAAAACCACGCCAAAAGGCATGGATTTCCGGTTTTAAGCATTTTTCCTCGCCTTCTCCTTCAGGAATCCTTTTGGGTTAGTACGAACATCTTCAGTATACCATTATTTCCCTTTATTTGTCAAAATATGTTACAGCTGAGAGATAGCTTTTTTTGTTTAACCTATGGAACCCATTTCTGAAAGCTGTATTGCCCAGGCGGCCAGGTTATTCATGCCGTGTGTCCGTCCTGGAGAAACATTTGTATAACTTGCTTATATGGGTAAATTCCCCCGCAAAAATCATTGATATGTTTCTCCATGGCTGAACTGTAAACAAAATATAGGTGTAGATATACTAAGAAATGTGGTATACTTAAAGGACCTGTACCAGTGAAATTTGACAGGAATGTGATGCACCCTGAGGGTGTATTGTGTGCCGGATAAAGCGGGACGGGTTCTGCCAAAATGTGGGGGAGCACCTATACACCCCATCATGGGGGCGGGCTCTGTCCCAGAATCACGGTACAAGAAATGAAAGGAGAAAAAGGTATATGAATGAAGTATTTGAAAAGCTGCAGGGCTGCTTAAAGAGCGTAAGGGAGAAGACGGACTTTGTTCCTGAGGTGGCTTTAATTCTGGGATCCGGACTTGGGGAGTATGCAGAGGAAATTGAGGTGTCGGATGTCATTGACTATAAAGACATCCAGGGGTTCCCGGTATCCACCGTAGCCGGACATAAGGGAAGATTTATTTTTGGTTATGTAAACAAGGTTCCGGTGGTCATCATGCAGGGACGTGTTCATTATTATGAAGGATATCCCATGACAGATGTGGTGCTTCCCACCAGGCTTATGGGGCTTATGGGAGCCAAGGTCCTGTTTCTCACCAATGCGGCAGGCGGCGTCAATAAGGAATTTGCGGCAGGAGATTTCATGATGCTGACGGATCACATTGCAAGCTTTATTCCCTCGCCTCTTATCGGAACCAACTTAGATGAGCTGGGGCCCAGATTCCCGGATATGAGCGATGTCTACCGGAAAGAGCTGCAGCAGATCATCCGGGAAGTAGCAGCTGAGGAGAAGATTCCGCTAAAGGAGGGAGTTTATATGCAGCTTTCCGGCCCGGCCTACGAATCACCGGCAGAGGTACGGATGTGCCGGATTCTGGGAGCTGATGCGGTGGGCATGAGCACGGCCTGTGAGGCCCTTGCAGCCAACCATATGGGCATGAAGGTGTGTGGAATCTCCTGCATCACCAATATGGCCTGCGGCATTACGGAGCAGCCATTAAGCCATGCAGAAGTACAGGAAACTGCGGACAGGGTTGCACCCTTGTTTAAAAGGCTGATTACAGCTTCCATTACAAAAATTGCGGGAAAATAACAGGGGGATATTTCTTATGGATCGGATGTTAAGTGAACGGATTATAGCAGCGTCAGGGGCGAAAAAGGCGTCTCTGGTGCTGAAGCACGCCAGGGTGGTCAATGTTTTTACAGCAGAGCTGGAAGAGGGAGACATTGCCATTGAGGACGGCTATATTGTGGGGGTTGGAGATTATGCGGGAGTGACGGAAGTCGATTTGGAGGGAATGGTGGTCTGTCCGGGGCTTATTGACGGTCACATTCACCTGGAGAGCTCCATGGTGGCTCCGGGAGAGTTTGAGAAAGCCGTGGTGCCCCATGGGACCCAGGCAGTGGTTACAGACCCTCATGAAATCGCCAATGTGGCCGGGGTGGAAGGAATCCGTTTTATGATGGAAAGGACGAAAGGGCTCACTCTTGATGTGTATTTCATGCTGCCCTCCTGCGTCCCGGCCACAGGGCTTGACGAGTCAGGGGCTGTCCTGACCGCAGAGAAGCTGGCTCCTCTCTATGAGGAAGAGAGGGTCCTTGGGCTCGCGGAGCTGATGAACTCCTATGGAACCGTCAGAGCCCAGAAAGAAATCCTTGAAAAGACGGAGGCAGCCAGGGCCAGAGGGCTTTTGATCGACGGCCACGGGCCCGGCCTTTCCGGCAGGGAATTAAATGCCTACGTGACTGCGGGGGTTAAATCCGACCATGAGTGCTCTGAGGCAGGGGAAGCCATTGAAAAGATCCGGCGGGGCCAGTGGGTCATGATAAGGGAAGGAACAGCAGCAAGGAACTTAGAGGCCCTGCTGCCTTTGTTTCAGGAACCCTATTATCACCGCTGCATGCTGGTGACCGATGATAAGCATCCGGGGGATCTAATCCGTCTGGGACATCTGGATTATATTATAAGAAAGGCAATAAGCCTGGGAGCAGATCCAATCCATGCGGTGATGATGGGCTCCTTTCACGGAGCGGAGTATTTCGGGCTGCGGGAGGTAGGAGCCATTGCTCCCGGATACAAGGCCAATCTTCTGGTTATTTCAGATTTAAATGATTTTAAAGTGAAACAGGTCTATAAAAACGGAAAGCTGGTTGCGGAAAACGGCGTGATGAAAGAAGGAATCCTGGCAGCGGAAAACAGAAGCGTGGAAACGCCTGTGCGGGTAGGGGATTCTTTCCATTTAAAAGAGATACGGCCCGAAGACCTTGCCGTGGAAAAAAAGAGCGATACCATCCGTGTGCTGTGCTTAACGCCCGGAGAGCTGATTACGGAATCCCGGGAAGTGGCCTGGACGGAAAACGAAGGCTTTGCCCCAGGCGTCTGTGTGGAAGAGGATATTGTAAAAATGGCGGTGCTGGAGCGCCACCACGATACAGGCCACATGGGCCTTGGCTTTTTGGGAGGATACGGCTTAAAGCGGGGGGCTGTGGCTACCAGCATTGCCCATGATTCCCATAATCTCATTATAGCCGGGACAAATGACAGCGATATGGCTCTGGCAGGCAATACCGTGAGAAAGAACCGGGGAGGCCTGGCGGTTGTGGCTGACGGCAAGGTCCTGGGAGAGCTGCCTCTTCCCATTGCAGGTCTTATGAGCGAGGAGCCGGCTCAGTGGGTGGATGAAAGGCTGGAAGAGCTGAAAGCCCGCACCAGGGAGCTGGGAATCGGGGAAAGCATCGATCCTTTTATGACCCTGGCATTTGCCAGCCTGCCGGTGATCCCCAAGCTTCGCTTAAATACTTATGGACTGATCGATACGGAGAAGCAGGAGATTGTTGAGGTCATGGTTTCCTGTACCTCAAAAAGTACAGCTAATAGATAAATTTTTATTGATAACAATATAACGGTGTGCGATAATGAGAAAAAGGGTAGTCAAAACAGGTATAAGTTTGGAGGAAGAATATTCATGAGAGTAACAATATGCATCGGAAGCGCATGCCATTTAAAAGGCTCCAGAGAAATCATCACTCAGCTGCAGTCCCTTGTGAAAGAGGAGCACGTGGAAAACAAAGTGGATTTAAACGGTTCCTTTTGCAGCGGAAACTGCGTCAACGGGGTCTGCGTGACTGTAGATGGACAGCTGTATTCTTTAAAGCCGGAAGATACAAAGGAGTTTTTTGACAAAGAAATCATGGGGAGGCTGTG
Source organism: Bacillota bacterium (assembly GCA_023437715.1). Classification (GTDB taxonomy): domain Bacteria; phylum Bacillota; class Clostridia; order Lachnospirales; family Lachnospiraceae; genus Lacrimispora. Next base: position 8,583 of record JAEZFK010000058.1, read on the forward strand.
ATCATGGGGATCATAGATTTCAAGGCGACCAAATGTAAGCACTGTTACAAATGTATCCGTAACTGTGAAGTCAAGGCAGTCATGATCAGAGACGAGCGGGCGGAAATCATGCCTGATAAATGTATTTTGTGCGGAAAATGTATGCAGGTATGTCCCCAGTCGGCCAAAACCCTTATAAGCGATTTGGAGCTGGTAAAGGGCTACATCCGGGATGGAATTCCCACGGTCATTTCCCTGGCGCCCTCCTACATGGGTCTGCTGAAATATAAAACTGTGGGCCAGGTAAACGGGGCGCTTCAAAAGCTGGGCTTTTCCGACGTCAGGGAGACGTCGGAAGGGGCGGCTGTAGTGACTGCGGAGTATTCAAAGCTTCTGGAAGCCGGGGAGATGGAAAACATCATCACCACCTGCTGTCCCAGCGTCAACGACTTGATTGAGATCTATTATCCTCAGCTGATTCCTTTTATGGCCCCTGTGGTTTCCCCTATGATTGCTCACGGGAAAATATTAAAAAAGGAGCTGGGGCCTGAGGTGAAGGTGGTTTTTCTCGGGCCCTGCATCGCTAAGAAAAAAGAGGCGGGAGATATCCGCCACGACGGCTGCGTGGATGCGGTTCTCAATTTCAATGACATATCCAGATGGCTGGCGGAAGAGGAAATCACCATTGAAGACTGCGAGGATATTCCCTTTACCAATATAGACACAAAGGTCAACCGCCTTTATCCCGTGACAAACGGGATTGTGAGATCTGTTCTGGCAACGGAGAAGGAGACGGACGGATACCGGAAATTCTATGTCCACGGCTCCCGCAACTGTATCGACCTTTGTGAAAGCATTCTGCGGGGAGGAATCAAGGGCTGCTTCATTGAGATGAACATGTGCTCCGGCGGCTGTATCAAGGGGCCTACGGTTGACGATGAGAGCGTATCCAGGTTCAAGGTAAAGCTTGACATGCAGGAAGCCATTGAAAGGGTGCCGGTACAGGAAGAGGACTTAGCTCCCGTCATGGAGGACATTGCCTTTGGAAAACGGTTCTTTAACCGGTCACCCAAGGATCCCATGCCGACGGAGGCCCAAATCCAGCAGATCTTAAAGCTGACCGGAAAGACCAAGCCGGAGGATGAGTTAAACTGCGGCGCCTGCGGCTATTCCACCTGCCGGGAAAAGGCTGTTGCGGTCTTCCAGAAAAAGGCGGAGCTTAACATGTGCATTCCGTTTATGAATGAAAAGGCGGAATCCTTATCCAATCTGGTCATGGAAACCTCTCCCAACATTGTTCTGATCGTAGATAAGGATATGAAGATCCTGGAGTATTCTGCGGTGGGAGAGCGGTATTTCGGAAAAACAAGGCAGGAAGCCTTGAATATGTACTTATATGAATTTATAGATCCTTCTGATTTTCAATGGGTATACAATTCCCATCAGAATATTCACGGAAAAAAGGTGACTTATGCGGAATACCATTTTTCCACTCTTCAGAATATTGTATACATTGAAAAGGAGGACGTGGTTTTAGCCACTTTCATTGATGTCACAAGGGAAGAGGAGAAAGCCAGGCAGGAATATGAAAAAAAGCTGGAAACCATTAGTCTGGCCCAGGAGGTCATTCACAAGCAGATGATGGTTGCCCAGGAAATCGCAGGTCTTCTGGGAGAGACTACAGCGGAGACAAAGACCACTCTGTCAAAGCTGTGCAAGATCCTGCTTGACGAAGGAAGTGAAAGTGAGGTTCGGTAATGGGAGTTACGGTGGATGCTGCATACAAGAGCTTAAATAAGGTCAGTGAGATCCTGTGCGGCGACAAGGTGGAGATTCTTCATACGGATGATTCCAACATCATGATCCTTGCGGACGGCATGGGAAGCGGGGTAAAGGCCAACATTCTGGCCACCATGACCTCAAAGATCCTGGGGACCATGTTTTTAAACGGGGCTTCTCTGGAAGAATGTGTGGAAACCATTGTGGAGACTCTTCCCGTATGCCAGGTCCGCCAGGTGGCCTATTCCACTTTCAGCATTCTTCAGGTCTTTAACAGCGGGGAGGCCTATCTGGTGGAATTTGATAATCCGGGCTGCATCTTTATCCGGGACGGGCGCCTGGTTCCCATACCCCAGAATATCAGGGTTATCCGGGATAAGACCATCAATGAATACCGCTTTCAGGTAAAAAAGGGGGATGCTCTCATTCTCTTAAGCGACGGAACCATTCACGCGGGGGTGGGACGCCTTTTAAACTTCGGCTGGCTCTGGGAGGACATTGCAGCCTATGCGGTAAAGCAGTATGCCCTGACCATATCTGCCGGGCGGCTGGCCTCTGTCATAAGCAGGGCCTGTGATGAGCTTTACCAGTACCGTCCCGGGGATGACACCACAGTGGCGGTCATGCGCATTACCGACAGAAAGCAGGTTCATTTAATGACCGGACCTCCCAGATCGCCGGAGGAGGACAGGGCAATGGTGGCGGATTTTCTCCAGGGAGGGGACTCTGTGAAAAGGATTGTATGCGGAGGCACCAGCGCCAATATCGTTTCCAGGATCACCAGAAAACAGCTTTCCGTTTCCCTGGATTACGAAGATCCTGACCTGCCGCCTATCGCCTATATCGACGGTATTGATCTGGTCACGGAAGGGGTCCTGACCTTAAACCGGGTGATTAAGCTTTTAAAGCAGTATCTTCAGAATGAATCGGTTACGGAAGAGTTTTTTTTAGAGCTGGATAAGCCAAACGGCGGATCCATGGTGGCAAAAGCAATTATTGAGGAGTGTACGGAGCTGAACCTGTATGTGGGAAAGGCAATCAACAGTGCATACCAGAATCCCGGTCTTCCCTTTGATCTGGGGATCCGTCAGAATCTGGTGGAGCAGTTAAAGCATACGGTGGAGGAAATGGGGAAATCGGTTACGGTAACTTATTATTAGTTTTACAGGAATATTTACACGGCACATTCATGTTGCTATTCTTCCATGCCATTCATAATTTGGCGGATAAGGCCCGTCAAATTATGAATGGGGGCGTTCCGCCCTATAGAAATATTTACATGATTTGAGACTGGTGAGCGAGCTCCCCATACTCAAATCCCGTAAATATTTCTGCATGGCTGAATCGTAACACAAATGTGGATGCTTCAAGGAGGAAAATTATGGCATCAAATGACGCAACATTGCTTCGCATAACCCATCAGGTATTATGGGAAGTGGCAAAACTGACCTGGGCGGGAGAAATGGATGAGAAACGGGGGGAAATCCCCTACCGTATCATTGCCGGTCCAAAGGCTCAGTTTCGCTGCTGTATATACAGAGAAAGAGAAATCATCCGCGAGAGGGTCAGACTCGCGGAAGGATTATGTCCCAGCAGTGGCAAGGATACAAGAAACGTGGTTCAGGTCATCAGCTCTGCCTGCGAAGGCTGTCCCATTGCCCGGTATGTGGTAACGGATAACTGTCAGCTGTGCATGGGAAAGGCCTGCCAGGAATCCTGTAATTTTGATGCCATCAGCATGGGCCACGACAGGGCCTACATAAACCCTGAGAAATGCAAGGAATGCGGAAAATGTTCCCAGGCCTGCCCCTATAACGCCATTGCGGATTTAACACGCCCCTGCAAGAAAAGCTGCCCGGTAGATGCCATAACCATGGATGAGAATGATATCGTGGTCATTGATGAAAGCAAATGTATCCAGTGCGGAGCCTGTATCAATGGCTGCCCCTTCGGGGCCATCGGCGCAAAGTCATTTATGGCCGACGTCATTCACCTGATCAAGGCCGGAAAACGGGTGGTAGCCATGGTCGCTCCGGCAACGGAAGGCCAGTACGGCCCGGACATCACCATGGCAAGCTGGCGGACCGCCTTAATGAAAGCCGGGTTTGCCGATATGGTAGAGGTGGCTTTAGGCGGGGATTTGACGGCTGCTGCCGAGGCGGAGGAGTGGGCCCAGGCCTACAAGGACGGAAAGAAGATGACCACCTCCTGCTGTCCGGCCTTTGTGAACATGATCAAGCAGCATTACCCCATGCTTTTGGACCAGATGTCCTCCACGGTTTCCCCTATGTGCGCCGTGTCCAGAATGATAAAGGAGAAGGACCCGGGAACCGTCACCGTGTTTATCGGGCCCTGTGTTGCCAAAAAGAGCGAGAGCCTGGATTTAAATATTAAGGACAATGCGGATTATGCCCTGACTCTGATAGAGGCCGAGGCCCTCATGGCCGCAAAGGGAGTATCCTTAGAGCCGGAGGAAAACGTCTATCAGGCGGGCTCTGTATTCGGAAAACGCTTTGGAAACGGCGGCGGAGTGACGGCTGCTGTTCTGGAGTGCTTAAAGGAAACAGGAGAAAATACGGATATTGAAGTGATGAAGTGCAACGGAGCTGCAGAATGCAAGAAAGCCCTGATGCTTCTTAAGGCAGGAAAGCTTCCGGCGGACTTTGTGGAAGGCATGGTCTGCACCGGCGGCTGCGTGGGCGGACCGGGAAGGTCCATGAATGAGAATCAGGCGAAAAGAGCCCGTGACTTATTGATCGGCCAGGCGGATAAGAGAGGGGTTCACGAAAACTTAAAGAGCCAGGGACTTACCGAATTGGCCATGCACAGGCATTAATCTAAAAATAAAAAGCTATGGAAGCATAAAACAGGCCTCCATAGCTTTTTATTTTTGATACGGGAATTTCATTTTGGCGCGGCCCGTACCTGTTTCATTCTTTCATAAGCTTACATACCGGCAAACTGGCTCTTTACCTTGTTGATTTTCTGCTGTTCTGCCTGCTCCGTGGTGTACCATCCCTTTGCGGACATTTTCTTATAAATATCGTCCTGCATGCACAGACTGTTACTTAAGGCGCTGTCAAAGGCCTGGTGTACATTCATGGTAGGGGATTCAATGGTTCCGTGCATATATAAGTCGCACGCCCCCTTGGCAGTGTGGAGCAGATTTTCCATAATGGTCTTGTCATCCATATGTGATTCCTCCTTACACTAAGTTATAGAAGCTGTCAAAGATCTGCTGGTGTTTCTGCAGAAGCTGCTGTGCGCATGACTTTAATTCAGGGTCCTGCAGGTTCTGCACCGCGTCCTGGCACTGGGTTTTTAAAAACTTTTCATGACCGAGAGCATCTTCAATATAATTTAATTCCTTTGGGCTCATGTCATCACCTCCAGTCTTAGTATGGAGATTTTCCTATGAATCATGCACAGAACTGCTTATTTATTTTCCTTTCTCTGGAAAATGGAAAAAGCTCCCTCTGTCCGGAAACAGAGGGAGCTTTGAAAATTTAAATTTCGTTTACTTTTCTCTTCACATAAGTCGTGTGAAGCAAATGGTGGGCCTTATGGCTGCCAGGCTCGCCAAGGAAAGTATCATACAATTCCTTGATTGCAGGATTCTCATGAGACTTGCGGATGGTTTTTGCCTCATCCTCATCGTAAAGGACTTTTGCACGGAGGGCCCGGATATCCGTTGTATTGCGGACATAACCCGGCTGCTGCGGCTGTCCGCCGCCGTTTACACAGCCGCCCGGACATCCCATGATCTCGATGAAGTGGTAATTTGCTTCCCCTGATTTTACACGGTTGAGAAGCTCTCTTGCGTTTCCAAGGCCGGAAGCAACGGCTATGTTCACATCCATGCCGGCTACGTGGTAGGTGGCTTCCTTAATGCCCTTGGTTCCCCGGACATCGATGAACTCAGGTTTCTCAAGCTCTTCGCCGGTCAGGGTTTCTACCGCTGTTCTTAAAGCAGCTTCCATAACTCCGCCGGTAGCGCCGAAGATTACGGCTGCTCCTGTTCCAAGTCCCAGAGGGGTGTCAAAATCTTCATCCGGAAGTGCTGTGAACCGGATGCCGGCCCGGCGGATCATCTGGGCCAGTTCCCTGGTGGTCATGGTGTAGTCCACATCCGGAACACCGTTGGCCGCTTCATCGGCTCTTCCGATTTCAAACTTTTTCGCAGTACATGGCATAACGCTGACGGATACGATATCCTCCGGCTTTAAGCCCATTTTTTCCGCATAGTAGGATTTGACAATGGCGCCGAACATCTGCTGCGGGGATTTGCAGGAGGATAAATTCTCTGTCATATCCGGGAAGTAGTGCTCACAGTATTTGATCCATCCCGGAGAACAGGAGGTAATCATAGGAAGCACGCCGCCGTTTTGCACGCGGTCGATAAATTCGTGGGCCTCTTCCAAAATCGTTAAGTCAGCACCGAAGTTGGTGTCAAATACCTTGTCAAAGCCAAGCCTTCTGAGGGCGGAAACCATCTGGCCCTCCACGTTGGTTCCGATCTCGTAACCGAATTCCTCGCCAAGGCCTGCACGGACCGCAGGAGCGGTCTGGACGATCACATGCTTTGACGGATCGGCAATAGCGGCTGCAATATCGTCGATGCTGCTCTTTTCATAAAGAGCGCCGGTTGGGCAGACTGCGATACACTGACCGCAGGATACGCAGCTGGTTTCGCCAAGTCCCATCTCAAAGGCGGAGCCGATAAAGGTGGCAAAGCCGCGCTCGTTGGGGCCGATAACACCGATGCCCTGAACCTTTTCGCAGACAGCGGAGCAGCGGCGGCACAGGATGCACTTGCTGTTGTCGCGGACCATATGGGCGGAGCTTTCATCAAGCTCTGAAACAGTCTTGTCGCCGTCATAGTAATCCTCCACATCAACGCCCAGCTCCTTACATAAGTTCTGCAGCTCGCAGTCTCCGCTGCGCACGCAGGATAAGCAGGAACGGTTGTGGTTGGACAGAATCAGCTGAAGGGTTTTCTTTCTGTAATCCCGAAGCTTGGGGCTGCCGGTCACCACTTCAAGGCCCGGATTGATGGGGTAAACACAGGCCGGAGCCAGTCTGCCGCCGTTTATCTCAACGGTACAGATGCGGCAGGCCGCAATTTCATTGATATCCCTTAAAAAGCATAAGGTCGGTATCTCAACATGGGCAAGTCTGGCGGCTTCCAGAATGGTGGAGCCGGCCGGAGCGCTTACATCCATGCCGTTGATTTTTATTGTGATATTCTCCATGATACATTCTCCCTCTGTTATTTCTTGTAGACAGCGTCAAATTTACATTTTTCCATACATACGCCGCACTTGATACATTTCTCCGGATCAATGACATGTGGGTTCTTCACAGAACCTGAGATGGCGTTGACCGGGCAGTTTCTGGCGCAAAGTGTACAGCCCTTACATTTATCCGCATCAATATAATAGGAGAGCAGAGCCTTGCATACACCTGCGGGACATGTCTTATCAATAATATGGGCATTGTATTCGTCGCGGAAATACTTTAAGGTGGACAGAACCGGGTTAGGCGCTGTCTGCCCCAGGCCGCAGGCTGAGTTTGCCTTTACGTAGTAGCACAGCTCTTCCAGACGGTCCACATCCTCCAGGGTTGCCTGGCCGTTGGTGATCTTCTCCAGAATTTCCAGCATGCGCTTTGTACCGATACGGCATGGGGTACATTTGCCGCAGGATTCTTCTACGGTGAATTCCAGGAAGAATTTTGCAATGTCTACCATACAGTCGGTCTCATCCATAACGATCAGACCGCCGGAGCCCATCATGGAGCCGATAGCCAGCAGGTTATCGTAGTCGATGGGAATATCATAATGTTCCACCGGGATACATCCGCCGGAAGGTCCGCCGGTCTGGGCAGCCTTGAACTTCTTGCCGTTAGGAATGCCGCCGCCGATTTCCTCGATGATTTCCCGTAATGTAGTGCCCATGGGAACCTCAACAAGACCTGTGTTGTTGATCTTGCCGCCAAGGGCGAATACCTTTGTTCCCTTTGATTTCTCGGTGCCCATGGAAGCGAACCATTCGGCGCCGTTTATGATGATCTGGGGAATATTTGCATAAGTTTCAACATTGTTTAAGATGGTTGGTTTGCCGAACAGACCTTTCTGTGCCGGGAACGGAGGACGTGGTCTTGGCTCGCCGCGGTTTCCTTCGATGGAAACCATAAGAGCAGTTTCTTCGCCGCATACGAATGCGCCTGCGCCTAAACGGAGATCAATATCAAAGGAGAAGCCGCTTCCGAAAATGTCATCGCCTAAAAGCTCCATTTCCTTTGCCTGTGCGATGGCTATTTTTAAACGCTGTACAGCGATGGGGTACTCTGCACGGACGTAGATATAGCCCTGGGAAGCGCCGATGGCATAGCCTGCGATGGCCATAGCCTCTAACAGCGCGTGAGGATCTCCCTCTAAAACAGAACGGTCCATGAAAGCGCCGGGGTCGCCCTCGTCCGCATTACAGCAGACATACTTCTGGTCCGCATCGTTCTGCTTTGCCAGCTTCCATTTCAGTCCGGTTGGGAAGCCTGCACCGCCCCGGCCTCTCAGTCCGCTGTCCAGAAGGGTCTGAATCACTTCGTCTGGAGTCATCTCCGTAAGAACCTTACCGAGAGCCTGATATCCGCCGGTACCGATGTATTCCTCGATGTCCTCCGGGTTGATGACGCCGCAGTTGCGCAGAGCGATTCTGTGCTGCTTCTTGTAGAAATCAGTATCGCTTAAGGATTTGATTCCTGCCGGTGTGACGGTTTCATCATAGAGAAGTCTTTCCACCGGACGGCCCTTTAATAAGTGCTCGGCAACGATCTCCGGAACATCCTCTTCCTTGACCATGGCGTAGAATGTTGCATCGGGATAGACAATCATGATGGGGCCTAATGCGCAAAGCCCGTGACAGCCGGTCTGTACAACGGATACTTCCTTATCCAGACCCTGAATTTCTAACTCATCTCTTAATCTTACCATAATCTGCTGGCATCCGGAAGAAGTACATCCTGTGCCGCCGCAGACTAATACATGTGAACGATACATCCTGTTTCCTCCTTATTTAATGTCAGCAGAAGCCAACGTGTAATTTTGAATGATATGACCGCCCAGTAAGTGCTCCTTATAAACCTCTTCCGCCTTTTCTGCGGTCATCCGGATATATGTAACCTTTTCCTTTCCGGGCTCCAGGATTTCGACAATGGGCTCAAACTGGCATAAGCCGATGCAGCCGGTCTGAGTAATGGAAAAACGGTCTGTCATATTGTTTTCCTGTACAAGGTTGGACAATGTATTAAGAACCGGTCTTGCGCCGCTGGCTATACCGCATGTAGCCATGCCCACTAAAACCCGTGTGCGGGTGTGGTCCTCCCCACGCATGGTGACCTGACTCTGCATTTTTTCCCGAATTGCTTTTAATTCTTCAAGAGTCTTCATGTTATCCTCCAATTCCGGCGGGTCTACAGGACCGCGCCTCCATCTGTTTCCAATTTGTTTTCGCATAGATATTCCTTTATGTAAGCTGCCACCTCGGGGGTGTCAAAGGGGATGTCCCCTAAAATCTCCCGGAAGCTTCTTGTATCCAGCTCAAAGGACGCTTCATTATAACGATAAGTATAGAGAAAATCCGTATCCGGATGGCAGGTGATCAGCGTTATTACGGTGCTGTTTATATCACCCAGAGGCATGCGGTCAATGTGGGAAAGTCCGAAAACAGCGGTGACCGTTGTTCCCTTTCCCGGCTCTGACAAGATGGAAAAGCTTCCGCCTGTGCTTTCCGCCGCATATTTGAAAAACGGAACGCCGAGGCCGATCTTCCTGGTTTTGCGGGTGGTAAAAAAGGGATCCGTCACATGAGACACCTGATCCGCCGTCATCCCGCAGCCGTCATCCTTAATGGAAACAGTCAGCGTATCTGCAGCCGTATCAACGGCAACAGAAATAGTAACTAAGGAAGCTTCTGCCCGGGTGGAATTTTCCGCCACATCCAGAATATTTAAAGAAATCTCCGTCATCATAAGCGTAATCTACTATTCATATTTGGCAATTATGCCGGGAACATCCTCTGCCTTCAGCTTTCCGTAAACGTCTCCGTTCACCATCATGACAGGAGCAAGACCGCAGGCACCTACACAACGGCAGGAGTCTAAGGAAAACTTGCCGTCAGGAGTACATTGTCCGTTGGTAATACCGAGGAGGTCCTCAAGCTTGTGGAAAATGTCTCCGGAGCCCTTTACATAGCAGGCAGTTCCAAGACAAACGGATACCTGGTATTTGCCCTTTGGCTGAAGCGCGAACTGGGAATAAAAGGTTGCGACACCATAGATTTTTTCGAGGGGAATGCCTGTCTCGTCTGAAACCATGGTTTGGACTTCGATTGGAAGATAACCGTAGATTTCCTGTGCCTTTTGCATGATGGGCATAAGAGATCCTTTTGTGTCCTTGAGAAGAGCAATTGCCTCTTTTAAAGCGGCTTCCTGCTCCTTCGTCCCGTTAAACTGGACGCCTTGTTTTTTACAAGTCATTTTATAACCTCCTTAAATGTTGCTTATGCAATGTACCTGATATTCTATCATGTTATTGAGAAAAAATCTATACTTTTATCAAAATTTGACAAAAAAATAACGATCATTACATGTAATATTTCTATGCCGGATGAATTATTTATGATATAATTATCAATATTGTCATGAGCTATGATGTAGGGATATTTGCATGCCTGAAAAGCATGGGTGAAACAGGGGAGAGGAGAGTGGTGCTATGACCGCGAGAGAGGTTGGCCGTATCCTGAATGCCAGGGTATTGGCCGGAGAAAATCATTTGGACCAGGAAGTGAGGAGCGCCTGCGGCTCTGATATGATGAGCGATGTACTGGCATTTTCTAAGGATCATTCCGTTCTTTTGACCGGTTTATGCAATCCGCAGGTCATCCGGACAGCGGAAATGCTGGACATTGTCTGTATTGTTTTTGTCCGGGGGAAAAAGCCGGATGAGGCTATGCTTGCCATGGCAGAGGAGCGGAATCTGATTATTTTTTCGACAGGACACCGGATGTTTACGGCCTGCGGAATGCTTTATGAGGCAGGACTTCATGGGGGTGCGATCTGATGGAGGAAAAGATAACGCTGGACTATCATATATCTCCGGAGGACTTTACCAGAGCCGGAGAGGCCAGCAGTGATGTGAAAAGCAAATTAAAGAAAATGGGCGTTCCGCCGGAAGCAGTGCGGAAGGTGGCTATCGCCATGTACGAGGGAGAGATCAACATGGTGATTCACGCCCGGGGCGGGGAAATCACCGTCAATATTACCACGGACCGGATCGAGATGATCCTGGCTGACGTGGGGCCCGGCATACCGGATGTGGACCTGGCCATGCAGGCAGGATATTCCACTGCGCCGGATTCGGTCCGCTCCTTAGGCTTCGGGGCAGGCATGGGCCTTCCTAATATGAAGAAATATTCCGATGAGATGGAAATAGATACGGTAATTGGAAAAGGAACCACTATCCGCATGGTGGTAAATTTGTAATATCCATATTTTTCAAAAAAGAAATGAGGCGAGGAAGTGGACAAATTTTATCATTCGGTGCGGCTGGATGAAGAGCTCTGTATGGGCTGTATCAACTGCATCAAGCGCTGCCCAACCCAGGCGATCCGGGTGAGAAACGGAAAGGCGCAGATCAACGGAAAATTCTGCATTGACTGCGGGGAGTGCATCAGGGTATGTCCTCATCATGCGAAGCATGCCACCTACGACAGGCTGGAGGATATCAAGCAGTATGAATACACGGTGGCCCTTCCGGCCCCGTCCTTATACAGCCAGTTCAATAACCTGGATGATGTAAATATCGTGTTGACTGCCCTTATGATGATGGGGTTTGACGATGTATTTGAAGTGAGTGCGGCTGCGGAGCTGGTCAGCGAGGCAACCAGAGAGTATTTAAGCGAAAATACGGATAAGCTTCCGGTCATCAGCACAGCCTGCCCCTCTGTGGTGCGGCTGATCCGGGTCAGGTTCCCAAACCTGATACCGAATTTGCTGCCCTTAAATCCGCCGGTGGAGGTAGCCGCCATTTTAGCGGCCCAGAAGGCCATGGAAAAGACAGGGCTTCCCAGGGAAAAGATCGGCATTATTTTTATTTCTCCCTGCCCGTCAAAGGTGACCTATGTACGGGCCCCCTTAGGAACGGAGCACAGTGAGGTGGATAAGGTCCTTGCCATCAAGGAAATATATCCCCAGCTCCTTTCCTGCATGAAGGCGGTGGGAGATGAACCTATGGAGCTGGGAACCTCAGGAAAGATCGGCATCAGCTGGGGGCGCAGCGGCGGCGAGGCCAGCGGGCTGTTTACCGAGGATTACTTAGCTGCGGACGGCATTGAAAATGTCATCCGGGTCCTGGAGGACATGGAGGACCAGAAGTTTACGAACTTAAAGTTTGTGGAGTTAAACGCATGCAACGGCGGCTGCGTGGGAGGCGTGCTGACCGTGGAAAATCCCTATGTGGCCGAGGTAAAGTTAAAGAGGCTGCGTAAATACATGCCGGTGGCAAGGAGCCATATGCAGGTAGAGGCAGAGGAGCTGGTGAAATGGACCCAGGAAGTCCAGTATGAACCGGTATTTAATCTTGGGGAGACCATGATGGAAAGCTTTGCCCGTTTAAATCAGGTAGAGAGGCTTTTAAAAAAGCTTCCCGGCCTGGACTGCGGCTCCTGCGGAGCGCCTACCTGCAAGGCTCTGGCCGAGGACATTGTCCGGGGGGAAGCGGCGGAATCGGACTGTGTTTATTTCTTAAGGGACAATGTGCATAAGCTGTCGGAGGAGGTTTCCAGGCTGGCGGCCGGTATCGTGGAAGGCGATAGGGAAAGCTATGAGAAGTTCCGGGTGCTGACAAAATATATTCAGAGGATTTCCGATGAGATGACGCAGCTTGACCCGAAAGGCGGGAGGAAGAAAAATGACGGTAAGGGAACTGATTGAAAGCGAAGAATTTCAGGTGGTAAATGAAGGTGGGGATCTTGACCGGGAGATCACAAAGCCGTTCTGCTGCGATCTTTTAAGCATTGCCATGGGAAGGGCCCCGGAGGGGTGCGCCTGGGTAACGGTGATGGGCAATATGAATACCCTTGCAGTGGCTTCCCTTACGGAAGCCGCCTGCGTGATCATGGCAGAGGGTATCCTTCTTGACGGAGAGGCCATGAAAAAGGCCGAGGAACAGGAGATTACGGTTTTAAAGACGGAAATGCCGGCTTTTGAAGCGGCGCTCTTCATTTACAAGAGGCAGTCCCATGACGAGTCTCACCTATGACCTTCACATTCACTCCTGCTTATCGCCCTGCGGCAGTGAGGACATGACGCCTGCCAACATCGCGGGCATGGCGGCCATAAAGGGCCTCGAGGTGATCGCAGTGACGGATCACAATTCCTGCAAGAACTGTCCGGCTGTTCTTCATTTTGCAGAGCAATACGGGGTCCTGGCCGTGCCGGGAATGGAGATATGCACCGAGGAGGAGGTCCATGGGGTCTGCCTGTTTCCCACCCTGGAAAAGGCCATGGAGTTTGACGAATATGTGTATGAACGGCTGATGCCCTTTCCAAATAAGGAGGAGGTATTCGGCAGGCAGGAGATATACAATAAGGAAGATATTCTGTGCGGAACTGTGCCCTATCTGCTCATTAACCGGGTGGACATTTCCTTTGATGTCCTGTGGGATCTGGTGCGGTCCTATGACGGCGTCATGTTTCCGGCCCACATTGACAAGTCCTCCAACAGCCTGATCTCCAACTTAGGCTTTATACCGGCTGACAGCAAATTTGCGGCGGCAGAGGTAAAGGATCTTTCCCGCCTTCATGAGCTTAAAAAAAGGAATCCCTATCTGGAGGGCTGCCGGATTATCAGCAATTCCGATGCCCATTACCTGGAGGATATTCATGAACCCAGGCTTACGCTGGAGGTGGAGGAAAAAAGTGCGGCGGCGGTTGTCCAGGCGCTTTTAAGGAAGATAAAACCGAAAGGGGAATTGCTGAATGAAAAATCATAAGTTTTGGGCATGGGCCATGGTGTTTTGCCTGGCGATGACAATTTATACCGGATATAAACACAAATAAGAGCTGTGGATGCTGCTCTTAAATTATTGGAATTAAAGGGGGCGAAAGCGGAATGCCGTTTTCGCCCCCTTTATGGATCAGAGAAAAAATTATTCTGCTGATGCATACAGGAGATTTGCGGTCCGTATTCTGTCAGCATATTCTTTTTTCAATTCCTCAAAAGCGTCCTCCACTTCTTTTGGAATATCCACGTGAGCGATAAAATCTTTTCCTTTTGGTCCATATCCCACATGCCTTTAATTTCTTTTTCAAAAGTGAGTTCAGAATCCATTCCAATGACCTTTGCGGAATAAACGGCATAGTTAATTATGATCACATCCTCAGCCACATATTTCCGGAGTCCTGCTTCCATCCGGCGCTGCATGGCTGCGTCTTGTGCAAGCATAATGCTTTTGAAAGGAATGTTATTTTCTTTCAGCAATTCCAAAAGGAATGTTATGTTGTTCCAAAATCACCTAAAATGTTTATACATCCGGCAATGTGATCTTCCAATATCTGTTCCTTTCCAATCCATTTTGTGGTTGTAAATCTAATATATTATATCTTAGTACTTGATTTAATCTGTGTCAAACATTACCGGATGGAAAGCAGAACGCAGAAATTGTAACAATGATTGATATTTGTAATCAAATTGTAAATTTTGCAGATTTTTGTCAAAATAACCCTTAAAATGTCTTGATTTTATTTTAATTTTTTATTAAATTTAGGAAAAAATGTTCCATTTTCTTCCTTTTTCCTGTATAGTAGTGGATAAGCTATATGGGAAATGTCCTGGAGGCATACCTGTATGGGCAGAAATTACAGGCAGGAAAGGAGTGGGAATATGAAAAAACTATTACAGTGGAGCTGCAGCCTGATGGCCGCAGCACTTGTGACAGCATTTGTACCTGGACCGGTGTATAAGACCTTGGCAGAAGAAACAGCGCCGGCCCAAGCGGAAGCTGAGGTACGAAACGGCTGGATAGATGAAAACCTGGGACCCGGTGTTGCCAGATGGGTGGATGAGAACGGAAATATTTCAGAACAGCCTGGAAAGCCTGGGGACTCTGACGAGTCAGGGCAGAATAGCTCCGGAGAACAGGGGCAGGAAGCAGGAACAGAAGAAAGCACACAGGAAGGAAACCAGGCAGGTACAGGCCAGGAAACGGCTCCTGCAGAGAGTGAAGCACAGACAGCTGCCGGACGGCAGATCGATCCTGCAAGGCCTATGGTGGCCCTGACCTTTGATGACGGACCCTATGCTCCCGTGGGGAATCAGATTATGGATTGTCTGGCCCAGTACGGAGGGAAAGCCACTTTTTTCGTAGTGGGGAACCGGGTGGCCTCCTATCAGGCGGAGGTTCAGCGCATGGTGGCAGAAGGGCACGAGGTGGGCAACCACACCTATGAGCATAAGTATCTTACCCAATTGAGTCCTGCCCAAATCCAGAGCCAGATCAATCTCTGCAGCGATGCGGTACAGGCTGCCAGCGGAGTCAGGCCTGCTTTGGTCCGACCGCCGGGCGGCTATAAAAACGGAACGGTAGCAGCATATGCCAATGCTCCTCTGATTATGTGGAGCATCGATACCAGGGACTGGAAAACCAGAAATACGGAAAAAACCGTCAATGCGGTGATGAGCCAGGTCCGGGACGGAGACATTGTGCTGATGCACGAGCTCTATGCCCAGACAGGGGCAGCAGCTCTTGAAATCATCCCCAGGCTTACGGAAGCCGGATATCAGCTGGTGACAGTCAGCGAGATGGCTCAGCTCCGGGGCGGGACTGTTCCGGGGGGAGTGTACTTTCATTTTTATCCATAAAACTATACATAAAACCAGATTTAAGTGCCGCTATAGCCCGTACTTACAGGCTATAACGGCACTTTCTTTGCCCCAGGCGGAAGAACTTAGATGGAGGAACGTCCCCGGTGCGGCAGCGTCATTTATTCGTAGTAGGGGAATTGTGTTACCCGTAACTTAGTGCATCCGTAGGGGATTAATTCGATCGATTCCTCCGGGGAATCTGTTATTACAGGTGAAAAAGGAACATCTCCCGCAGAATTATCTTTTATTGTCCATTGTTCAAGCTTTTTAGCTTTTATCCTTACCCTTACCGGCGCTTTTTCTTTGGAAAATGGAATGGCAGAAACATCTTCTTCATCAATTTCAATAGTTCCGTCTTTTGACAGGGCATAGTTCCAATCGCTTTTGGGATATACCGAATAATCTTTTACTCCGCCTCTTTCCATCTCCGTTACCCATTCTTCTTTCATATTCAGTGCGTATACTAAGGGGCCTCTTTCAAGGGCTATACTCTTGTTATACCAGGTGTTGAACGTTTCTTTCATTGGGAATTCCACGAGGATGGTTTCTCCGGGATGAAAAACCTTTGTAGCATAAAGCATTCTTTCTGTTTCATCAACAATAAAATCATCATCGCTGATTTGCGGACGGTCACACCATGCCGGAATTCTGATCTTTAATGTAAAGCCATCTTCCGGGGCTGATTTTATTACATATTTTAGTTTGTTTTTAAATGGGTACTCAGTGATTAAGTCTATAGCCACAGTTCCTTTATTTAACTTTTTTTCAATGCTGCATGGAGCAAATACCATAGATACAAGCGTATCATCATTTTGCGCATACCACAGACTGGCAACAAATTTCGGCCAGCCCTGATGCATGTTAGCCGTACAGCAGCCAAAATGAGGCTCCAGGCCAAACATGTTTGACGTATCATTATTATTAAACCAGTTTCTTTTTGCTTTGTTAACAAGTACCTGATTCGCCTGCTGCAGGTACTGGTGTCCCATAAAGTCTTCGGTTATGGTTGCCGGAAGGGCATTGTAGGCAAGCCGTTCCATAATATCGGCATACTCTGTATCGCCCAGTATTTCCAACATGATCTGAAGACTGAACATGTACTCTACAATGGAGCATAATTCTGCGCCCTGAGTCGGATTGGTTCCGCTTAAATGTTCATCGCCGTTTATTGCGCCTGAAGCAACACCGTGATATTTTATAAGGGTTTGAATTGATTCTTTTGAGTAGTCTTTATTTTCGCCGGTTCCTTTAAAGTAATATTGAATTGCCGGATGCTTGATTCCCATGGTCACATTTACGATATGAGTCTCATGATAACGGAGTAACTCAGGGATTACCTCATAGGAATACCTTTTTATTTCATTCCAGTTGTAGTAATATGCAGTTGGTTTTACAAATGGAAATTCTTTAAATAATTCCGTCCAGTTAATGGATTGTCTGTCGAGCTTATCATATAAATGAATCCAGCTGTCTTCTCCGGTCTGTTCATATAACCATTTTAACGCAAAAAGCAAATCCGGAACTCTGGCCTGAGACCACCCGTCCATTGGCCTTGAATCAATTTGGTTTTCCAGGTACAAAAAGTATTTTTTGAAAAATGGTAATACACGTGTATCTTTGCTGATTTCATAATATTGAATCATTACCTTTAATGCTACAAACCTGGACCAATAATCAGATTTTGAGGTTACCGGTCCAAAATTTCCGTCATGGTCCTGGCTGTTTAGCATCCATTCAATAAATTTCATACAGATTGACCAATGCTCTTTGTCGTTGAGATAATAGGAAAGAGGTACTAATCCGTCCAGATAATAGCAGGCTCTTTCCCAATCATCTCCTGTGCCGCCAAGCCATCCGGAATAACTGCCAACACTATCCCAAATATCATAAAGCTTTCCGGTAAGGCCATTCATCTGAATGTTTAACTGGTCAAGCAGCCACCCCCCTGGTTCAATTTCCGTCAAATTTAATTTACTATATTTCTTCCTTGTCTTTTCCATATATACCTCACATTTTTTTACTTTAATGCACCACTCATCATGCCTTTAACAAAGTACTTCTGCAGGCATAGGAATAATATTAAAATCGGTAAAAGTCCGATGAAAGAGCCGGATGTCAACAGGCCCCAATCGGTTGAATATTCGCCCATAGCCATATTCACAAGGCCTACATTAAATGTCTTAGTGGCTTTTCCGGCAAATACCAAGGCCATTACATAATCATTCCATGTGTTATATGTAACATATATTGCGATTGTAACCACTCCTGTGAGGGTTAGCGGCAGATATATCTTTGAAAATGTCTGCAGCCGGCTTGCTCCGTCTATATATGCTGCCTCTGCCAGATCTCTTGGTACCGAATCAAAAGAACTTTTCATCATATAAATGCAAAATGGTGATTGAAATGTTGAATAAATCAGTATAAGTGCAAGCTTCGTATTAAGGAGATGAAACTGGGAGATTGTGTTGTAAAGCGGAATCATAAGTGCCTGACCGGGAACCATAATTGCCATGAGGATTAGTGTCATCCACAATTTCTTTGCTATAAGGTCCAATTTGCTGAAAGCGAAACCGGCGGACGTGCTTATGACACACACAAGAAAGACCGTAAACAAAGTTATTACAACCGAATTCGCAAAATACCCCATATATTGTCCATCTTTAACCGTAAAGATTTTTAAATAGTTACTTAAGGTGAAAGTTTTGGGAATAAGGGATGGCGGGGTTACATATATTTCCGATTTTTCTTTAATGGATGTTATAAAAGCCCAATACATCGGCGCTATATACCAAATAAGCATGATTATATTAAGAGTTACGATTATTGCTGTTGATTTTTTCTTTATAAATTTTTTCATTTCCCCTCCTACTCTGTAGGATCTTTTAATACTTTAACTTCAAACCAGCTTAAAATGGCGAGAAGAATCAGAAGTAACATGGACATAGATGAGCCATATCCAAAATTAAAGTATTTAAAAGATGTGTTGTAAATATAATGGACGATGGTTGTTGTTGTAGAGGAAGGACCGCCTTTTGTCATTATGCTGAATTGCTCAAAAGCCAGGACGGATCCGATTACTGAAATTACCATTGCAAGGCCCACATAAGATTTAATAAGCGGCAAAGTTATTCTGAAAAATTTCTGAACCGCGTTGGCCCCGTCAATATCTGATGCTTCATAAATCTGCTCATCGACGGAATGGAAAGCCGATAGAAGAATGAGCATTGTAAAACCGGCCATTTTCCATGTAATCATATATACAATTGCCGGAAGAGAGGTCTTAGCCGTTCCCATCCAGACTATATTGTTTTCAATGAGTCCCAAATTGATTAAAATATAGTTTAGTATTCCGTACAAATCATTATATATCCAGATCCAGATCATACTGCACGTGGTAAGTGATATAACAACAGGCGCAAAATAAACTGTCCTGAATATCCCAACCCCTTTAAAGGTATGATTGACAAGCAAAGCGAGTATAAAAGCCAGAATAAATAAGCAGGGCGTTACCAGTACTGCATATTTAAGGGTAAAGATCAAAGTACTTAAAAATTTCTGATCTGAAAAGGCCTTCAGATAATTGTCAAGGCCGATAAATACTTTGTCACCCAATAACTGCCAGTTAAAGAATGACATATAGATGGATTGAAAGAAAGGGAATACAAAAAATACGAGATTTATGGCCATTGCCGGTAATATGAACACCATATTTTTTACTTTAATAATTTTAGATGGAGAAAAGAATTTTACCAATATTTTGCACCTCTTTTTTAAACTGCCACTTCCTTTTGATCCGGAAGCGGCAGCTTTTATTTACTTGATTTTATTGAGAAAGAACGGAATTGATATTTGCAGTTGCATTGTCCAAGGCCTCCTTGGCAGGCATGGTGTTATTAATTGCAGCCTGAACACCGTCAAGGAACGGGGCATACATTTCATTATAATGTAAACTGTAGGGAGCTTTGCCAACCATCAAAGCTTCTTTCATAACCTCATATTCCGGGTGATTGTTAAAGTATTCATTATCAAAGAGATCCGAACGTGCCGGCAGAGAACCATTTTTAGCCAGCTCTTCTACCTGAACATCCTCGGAGAGAAGATATTGTATAAAATTCCATGCGGCATCCTGGTTTTTGCAATCTTTCATTACGGTAAGGCTGTCTCCTCCTGAAAATGATGAGAAATTCTTGCCGTCTGCAGCCGGTATCAAGGCTGTACCAACACCAAAATCAACTTCACTGTTTGATACCATACTATAAACCGCAGCACTTCCGAGAACAATCATACTTGCAGACTGTGTTTTAAAAGCATCCTCCGCTTCCGTCCAGCCATAAGAGGTGATACCTTGGGGTACGACCTTATACTTACTCTCAAGATCGCTTATGTATTGTAATGCTTCCACCGCTTTCGGCTGATTTAAGGTTGACTGCTGTCCGTCCTCGGTAAGCACATCGCCTCCGTTGCTCCATATATAGGGGACAAATGTGAACATCATGGTACCGGCGTCAGCGGCACCGTATACGTAACCATAATGATCGTTTGTCGTTAATTTCTGAGCATAGCTGGTAAGTTCAGACCAGGATTTTGGAGGCTGATCCGGATTGAGTCCGGCTTCTTTAAAATGATCTTTGTTATAAAGGAGAACAGAAACGTCTGGTGCAAAAGGAACCGCATATGTTTTATCCTGATATTTTGCAAGATCCATAAGCCCCCCGCTGAAAGCTTCTTTATATGGCAGTGAATTAACCTTATCCGTCATATCGGCAAGTGCACCTATGGATGAAAAATAAGGGACAAGCACACAGTCCATGGATACAATATCGGGAGTCTCACCGGATGACAGAGCCAAGGCTAACTGATCGGATACATTTTCCGGCTGTACCACCTCTATTTTTACATTTGGTGTTTTCTCCATGTATTGTGCTGCGGCTTTAGATAACAAGTCATAATAAGAATCCCTTACCCACACTTCAAGTGATATTTGTTCGGCTGGACCAGAGGTTTGCTCCGTATCCGCTGCACTGCTATTACCTGATTGTGTGGAAGGTGATTCCTGATTGGAACTGCAACCTGCCAGATTGCCTAAAACTACCGCCAGTGACAAAACTGTTGCCAAAACCTTTTTTTTCATTGATTGAATCCTCCTTAGATTTCTTTGCCATATACATAGTATAAAAAAGCTGATATACATGCTTGGCTTGTATTGTTTGACTAAAAAGGATTATATCACATACGATTTGTTGTTTAAATTCAATAAATAAACAATTGGTTATATTATTTTGCTACAGTATGTTGTATAATATTATTATATTTTACTGAAGTATTTTGAACGGAATATTGATTTTTTCCTGTATCTTAAATACATATTCAACTTTTAGCATTTATACAATATTAGACTCTACATAAAATAATGTCATGGAGGTTTATAATATATAATGGAATATATTACAATCAATATACCGCCATTTCCCTATTTCATTATGTCAGGCAGCGCCCTGTACCGTCCGGGTGACTGCCATAGAAAAAGAAAAGACATTGGCTGCTTTGATATTATTTTCGTTGATTATGGGGATTTATACATTGATGACGGGAATCACCAGTACCAGCTGAAAAAGCATGATGTGCTTATAATACACCCTCACAGAACCCACTATGGATATAAGGTTTCTAAAACAAAGACATTTTTTCATTGGCTGCACTTTAACACACAGGAACCATATGCATTCTCAGAAGGTATGCCGGACTCTGTTTTATTTACGAAAGGGTTATCTACTTATGACGACTTCAGTGCTAAAATCATATGTCCGACTTATCAATCACTCGTCCCGGACACCTATAATAATATACTTTCAATTTTAAGGAATATGGAAAGCTTACATATAAATAAATATTCTCAAACATCAGAACAGAATACGTTAAGTACGAATATTTTTCAAACCCAAATCAATTTTACCGAAATAATGAATCTTTTGTGCATTAATCAGAATCAGAAAAATACGAGTTCAATCTCTCATTTTGTTATGAATTATCTGTATTCAAATTACAGTCAGGGTATTACGCTGGAGCAGCTGGCCAAATTAGGGAATTGCCATCCAACGCACTTGATTCGATGTTTCAAAAAAGAGTATAATTTAACACCCTGGCAGGCTCTTATTAATATAAGAATACAGCAGTCCGCTAACATGCTGATTACTACTAATTTTAGCTGCCAGGAGATATCCCAGTACTGTGGCTTCCAGTCGGTTCCATATTTTAGTAAAACTTTTAAAAAATATTATAACATCACACCGAGTGAATACCGTAAGCGGGAAACAAAAGTTTACTGATCAGCTCTAATCAGGCAGCAACTGCCTGAAATCACCTTTCATCGCAAACCTGGAAAATATAAAATTTCAAATAATAAGAAGTCTCCTCCCCTGACCACAGAATCGGATGGTCGGCCGCCTGGGTTCTGTATTCCACCTGGCGGAGGCGTTTATGGACATTTCCGGCAGCTTCCCGGATGGTCTTGGTAAAGAGCTCCGGTGTCATGAAGTGGGAGCAGGAGCAGGTGGCCAGATAGCCTCCGTCCTTTACCAGCTTCATTCCCCGAAGGTTGATTTCCCGGTAGCCCTTTACCGCATTTTTTACGGAATTTCTGGACTTGGTGAAAGCAGGGGGGTCCAGGATGACTACATCGAACTTTTCCCCTTTTTTCTCCAGCTCAGGCAGAAGCTCAAAGACATCGGCGCACTGAAAGGTCACCCGGTCAGACAGGCCGTTTAGCCTGGCGTTTTCCATGGCCTGGGCCACGCCCAGCTCCGAAGCATCCACGCCCAGGACTTCTCTTGCCCCTGCGATTCCTGCGTTTAAGGCAAAGGAACCGGTGTGGGTGAAGCAGTCTAAAACTTTCTTTCCCTTACACAGGCGCTGGATGGCCAGGCGGTTGTATTTCTGGTCCAGGAAGAAGCCGGTTTTCTGGCCGTCCTGAACGTCCACCAGATATTTCACACCGTTTTCAATAATTTCCACCTTTGTGTCGAAAGGGTCTCCGATGAAGCCCTTATACCGCTCCATGCTTTCCTGCAGCCGGACCTTGGCGTCGCTGCGTTCATAAATTCCCCGGATTTCCATGCCGTCCTCTGCCAGGACCTTCTTTAATTTTTCCAGAATCACCGGCTTTAACCGGTCAATGCCTAAGGCCAGGGATTCCACCACCAGCACGTCGGAGAACTTGTCCACCACAATTCCGGGGAGAAAGTCCGCTTCCCCGAAAATGATCCGGCAGCTTGAAGTATCTACCGTGGCCTTGCGGTATTCCCAGGCGTTTCTTACTCTCATTTCGATGAAATCCTCATTCACCTGAGTATCCTTTTTCCGGGTCATCATCCGGACGGTCAGCTTGGAATTGGTATTGATGAAGCCCTGTCCCAGAAAATACCCGTCAAAGTCTTCCACAGCAACAAGGTCTCCGTTGACATAATCTCCGTTGATCTTGTCTATTTCATTGTCGTAAATCCACATGCCGCCTGCTTTTAATGAGCGGCCTTCCCCTTTTTTGATCCTTACGGTTGCTGGTTCCATAGGCGTTTTACTCCTTTATCCTTGAGATTGAATGTGTTTTAATGCGGTGAGCAGCCGGTAAAGCGGCTGGAATAAAATCAGGGCCAGAAAAAAATTGCCGGCCCCGTGAACGATGTCAAAGGGAATTCCTGCGGTCCACCAGGCGAGAGCAGCCCCCGGACCTCCTGCAAAGAGATAGGGTATGGCGCAGAACAACCCGAAAAGCATTCCGAAGGTGCCGGAAAGCAGAGCTATTCCGAAAGGCCTTGGGGTCCTGTTTTTCCAGAAGAGGAATACGGCAAGAATCAGCAGGGCCCATACATAAAGGTAGGAAAACCACCAGGGGCCGAAGCCGTAAAACAGGCCTTCCAACATAACAAACACGTATAGGATGAACCATACGTGTTTTCGGAATACAAGAGCGTATAAAATTAGCAGCAGGGAGACCAGCTCCACATTGGCGATCCAGGCAAGGCTGACCTGGCTTACGAATAAAAGAGCGGCAAGAAGCCCGTCGGCAGCCAGCTCCCTTGGGGTGAAAGCAGGACGGTTTTTCATGATTTTTTATTTTCATCCTCAGCCAGGGTGTACTGGAAGGTGTAGTGCTCCCCGTCCTTGATGGCCTGCATGCTGACTCCGTAGCTGCAGGGGTCTCCGTCGCAGAGGAGGGCCCAGTAGGCGCCGTCCTTCTGGTAATCCGCCTGTTGGCCGTTTATGGTGGTGACCATAAGGCCGAATTCCTGGGAAGTGGTGCCGTCGATTTTTAACTCCGGTATGGCCTTTATGGCCTCGGAGAGAAATTGTGCTTCTGTAGTTATCTGGTAATGGTCCCTGGCGCCGTTCTGGTATACCACGTCAATGGAAATATTTTTGGTTCCCGCCATAGGGACCGGTCTGGTCAGGGAATATATCACTAACAGCAGTGCAAGGACTGCGATAGCTGCGCAGGCCCCCAAAAAGGGAGAGAGCCTTTTAAGTGTATTCATGGTCTGCCGGCTTCCTTTTTCGTTTTTAGAATTCACGGATTAGTATAGCATAAATGTATGGCGCGCCGCAAGGACAGAATTTCCATCTTTTCTTAAAATCAGCCCTGGTGTATAATGGACAAAGATTAAAAGAAGAAGGTGGATGAAAATGGCTTTAAATAAACAGATAGCAGAGGAAATCATGGCCTGCGAAAAGCTCCTGGTAGGGATCGGCGAAGAATGGGATATCCAAAAGGTTCCGGATGTCCAAAGCCTTTATGAAAAAATGGCGGTTCTTTTTAAGGACAGGGATTACTTTATCGTCACCACCGTAACCGACGGGGAAATATTTAAGTCTTCCCTGGATCAGAAACGGATAACAGCCCCCTGCGGAAATGTGACCTGGAGACAGTGCTCCAAGGCCTGTACCAAGGATATCTGGGAGCCCGGGGAGGTGCCGGACGATATCTGTCCCCATTGCAAAGCCCCTCTTACGGGAAATACCATAGAGGCGGACGATTACATAGAAGAGGGCTATCTGCCTCAGTGGAACGCTTATACTCTGTGGCTTTCGGGAACCCTTAATAAAAAGCTTCTGATTCTGGAGCTGGGGGTGGGCTTTAAAACTCCCACGGTCATCCGGTGGCCTTTCGAGAAAACCGTATCCATAAATAACAAGGCCCATATGTACCGGGTTCACGGGGAGCTTGCACAGCTTTCTGAAGGTATGAGAGAGAAGGCGGATTCCATTGCCATGAATTCTGCAGAACTTTTCCGCAGCCTGTAGGAGCGGCGGCCCGGAACAATATATTTTTCGTTGTACATTGGGAAATCCTGTGCTAAAATATTGGAAAAAGGCGTAAAGAGGTGGCTGCCATGATAGCGATTATTGATTACGATGCTGGAAACTTGAAAAGTGTGGAAAAAGCCCTGACCGCATTAGGGGAAAAGCCGGTGGTGAGCAGAGATGAGAAAACCATTCTCTCTGCGGACAAGGTAATCCTGCCCGGTGTAGGTTCCTTTGGAGATGCCATGGGAAAGCTTCACCAATACGGGCTGGTGGATGTGATTCGTCAGGTGGCGGATAAGGGAACGCCTTTTCTGGGAATCTGCGTAGGGCTGCAGCTTTTCTTTGAAGGCAGCGAGGAAAGCAAAGGGGTGGAAGGCCTTTCCCTGCTTCCCGGAAGGATCGTCCGGTTTCCGGATACACCGGGGCTTAAAGTCCCCCATATGGGCTGGAACTGTCTGGACATAAAGCCCGGGGCCAGACTTTTTAAAGGGATTGATCAGGGGGCATATGTATATTTTGTCCATTCATACTATTTAAAGACAGACGTGGAATCCGATGTGGCGGCATCCTCAGAATACGGCGTGAAATTTGCGGCGTCCGTGGAACGGGGCAATCTCTTTGCCTGCCAGTTCCATCCGGAAAAGAGCAGCGATACCGGGCTTAAAATACTGAAAAATTTCATTGAACTCACTTAAGGAGGTGCCGGATGCTTACAAAGAGAATTATTCCATGCCTGGATGTCAAGGACGGAAGGGTGGTAAAGGGCGTAAATTTCGTTGATTTAAAGGATGCCGGAGATCCGGTGGAAATCGCGGCAGCCTATGATAAAGCCGGAGCGGACGAACTGGTGTTTCTTGATATTACCGCATCCTCGGATAACCGGAATACGGTGGTGGATATGGTGCGCCGGGTAGCGGAAAAGGTGTTCATCCCCTTTACCGTTGGCGGCGGAATCCGTACTGTGGAGGACTTCCGGCTGCTCTTAAGGGAAGGGGCGGATAAGATATCCATCAACTCCTCCGCCATTAATACGCCCCGGCTGATTTCCGACGCAGCGGATAAGTTCGGCCGCCAGTGCGTGGTAGTTGCCATTGATGCCAGAAGGCGGGCCGACGGAAGCGGCTGGAACGTGTTTAAAAACGGGGGACGTATTGATACCGGATTAGATGCCCTGACCTGGGCCATGGTGGCGGACCGCCTGGGAGCAGGAGAGATTCTTTTAACCAGCATGGACTGTGACGGAACAAAGGCCGGCTATGATGATGAATTGAACCGCATCATAGCGGAACATGTTTCCGTTCCTGTCATTGCCTCAGGAGGAGCCGGAACCGTGGAACATTTCCGCCATGCCCTTGTAGAAGGAAAGGCGGATGCGGCCCTTGCGGCTTCCCTGTTCCATTACAAGGAGCTGGAAATCATGGATTTAAAGCGGCATTTAAGGGAATCGGGAGTTCCCGTAAGGATTTAAGTCAAAGGAGAAAAAATAATGGGAGCAATTGATAACGACTGGCTGGAACCTTTAAGCGGGGAGTTTAGAAAGCCATATTATAGGGAACTTTATCAAAAGGTGAAAAGTGAATATGAGACGAAGCAGGTCTTTCCGGCTGCCGACGACATCTTTAATGCCTTTCAGTTTACGCCTCTTTCCAAGGTGAAGGTGGTGATCCTGGGGCAGGACCCTTATCACAATTACGGGCAGGCTCACGGCCTCTGCTTTTCCGTAAAGCCTGACGTGGAGGTTCCGCCGTCTCTTGTGAATATCTATCAGGAGCTTCGGGATGATTTAGGATGTGAAATACCCAATAACGGGTTCTTGAAAAAATGGGCGGATCAGGGAGTCATGCTTCTCAATACGGTCCTTACGGTAAGGGCTCACGCGGCCAATTCCCATCAGGGCATTGGCTGGGAGCAGTTTACGGATGCGGCCATCCGCATTCTCAATGAACAGGACCGGCCCATGGTATTTCTTTTATGGGGGCGTCCGG
The DNA here is from genome assembly GCA_023437715.1 of Bacillota bacterium. Taxonomy (GTDB): domain Bacteria; phylum Bacillota; class Clostridia; order Lachnospirales; family Lachnospiraceae; genus Lacrimispora. The sequence continues at coordinate 35,544 of JAEZFK010000058.1, forward strand.
CCCAGAATAAGAAATCCATGCTCACAAATCCCAAGCATCTGATTCTGGAAGCGCCTCATCCCAGCCCGCTTTCCGCTTACCGTGGGTTCTTCGGGTGCAGGCATTTCAGCAAGACTAATGCCTATTTGGAGGCCAACGGATTGAGTCCCATTGACTGGCAGATTGAAAATATTTGATGAAACAGAGGAAGCAGCATGAATTTAATTGAAATTTTAAAAGTGATTGTCCTGGGCATTGTGGAAGGCTTTACGGAATGGCTTCCCATCAGCAGTACCGGGCATATGATCCTGGTGGATGAGATCATTCATCTAAACCAGCCGGCTGATTTTAAAAACATGTTCCTGGTGGTAATCCAGCTGGGAGCCATTCTGGCGGTGGTGGTTCTGTATTTTGAAAAGCTGAACCCATTTTCCAGAAGGAAAAAAACAGCGGCAAAGCAGGCAACCCTGGTTTTGTGGTCCAAAATCATCCTGGCCTGTATTCCGGCGGCTGTGATCGGATTCCTGGTGGATGATATTTTAGACGAATATCTGATGAACGGATATGTGGTAGCCGCAACCCTGATCATTTATGGCGTTCTGTTCCTTGTCATTGAAAACAGGAACCAGCATAAGAGCTTTGAGGTGCAGAAGGTGGGGGATATTTCCTACCAGACCGCCCTTTATATCGGCCTGTTCCAGCTTCTGTCCCTGATACCCGGCACCTCCCGGTCCGGAGCTACCATTTTAGGAGCCATGATCTTAGGCTGCTCCAGAGCGGCTTCAGCGGAGTTTTCTTTCTTTCTGGGGATTCCAGTCATGTTTGGGGCCAGCTTATTAAAGATTGTAAAATACGGGCTGAATTTCACCGGAAGCCAGATTTTCTATCTGCTTTTCGGCATGATCGTGGCCTTTGGGGTTTCCGTTTATTCCATTAAGTTTTTGATGGGATATATCAGACAGCATGATTTTAAATTCTTTGGATATTACAGAATTGTTCTGGGCGCAGTGGTGCTGTTCTACTTCGCGGTTTCAGCCATTCTGGGTCTGTAAAGCGTTCGGCAGAAAATATGAAAAATATGAAAAGAGAGTTGATTTTAAGCGGTAAGCTAAAATCAACTCTCTTTTAAATTATGGTCCATAAAGTTTCCTTTCCGGCGGATCACGGCTGAAATAACATCTCGATCCGTCCCTCGGCGGCCAGTTCATCGATGCCGTCGAAATTAAATTGTAAATTCCTGTTCTGCGTGTTAAGCCCTTTCTTCATCTCGTCGTAGTCCTTGACATTTACCTTTGTTAAGCCGTAATCAATGTAGATATCACAATCAAAGGCATTTGCGGTGTTGATTAAAAGCGCGAGCGGAATGGGGGTATAACGCAGTTGGATATCGACATTTATAGTCCGCATACCCATACCTCCTTTTCCTGATGTCCGGACAAACCCGGGTGAACGTGTTTGCAGCTGTGAGGGTTCTCAATGGTACCAACAGGATGAATAGTCAGATAGCTGACTATAACTATATTCTACCATTATTTTTTGAAAATACAAGAGAAAAGTGAAAAGTACCTGAAAAAACAATCAAGCTCTCTACATATAGAATAGAGGGAAAATGGAAAAATATTCATAAAAAGTGAATACCGCCTCAGGAAGTCCAAAAAACGGCTTTAAAATTCCTGAAGCGGTATATTATTTAAACATTTTCAGCGATTTCGTAGATCAGACGCTCTGAATCCTCCCAGCCAAGGCATGGGTCGGTAATGGATTTTCCGTAACAGTGGTCGCTGACCTTCTGAGCGCCGGGCTCGATATAGCTTTCGATCATTAAGCCCTTTACCAGAGCGCGGATTTCCGGAGCATGCTTTCTGCTGTGGAGAACCTCCTTGGAAATACGGATCTGCTCCTTATATTTCTTATTGGAATTGGAATGGTTGACATCCACGATACAGGCCGGATTTTTTAAATTGCGGCGGCTGTACATTTCGTGAAGCAGGAAAAGATCTTCAAAATGATAATTTGGAATGCACTGGCCGTGCTTGTTTACCGCGCCGCGGAGAATGGTATGGGCCAGCGGATTTCCCTGGCTCTTTACCTCCCAGCCTCTGTAGGTGAAATCATGGTTCTGCTGTGCGGCCACCACGGAGTTGAGCATGACGGATAAATCACCGCTGGTAGGGTTCTTCATTCCTACGGCAACGTCGCAGCCGCTGGCGGTGAGACGGTGCTGCTGGTTTTCTACAGAACGGGCTCCGATGGCAATGTAGGACATGATATCGTCAAGATATCCCAGGTTTTCTGGGTAAAGCATTTCGTCGGCAGTGGATAAGCCGGTCTCTGAAAATACTCGCATGTGTATTTTCCGGATGGCGATAATGCCTTCGTGCATGTCCGGCTTTTTCTCCGGGTCGGGCTGGTGAAGCATTCCCTTATAGCCTTCTCCTGTGGTTCTGGGCTTGTTGGTGTAGATTCTGGGAACCAGAATCAGACGGTCCTTTGTCTTTTCCTGAACCTTAATCAGGCGGCTGGTGTAATCGCATACCGAATCTTCGTTATCAGCAGAACAGGGTCCGATAATGACAAGGAATTTATCGCTTGCTCCGGTGAGAACATCGCTGATAGCCTGATCCCGCTCTGCTTTAAGAGCTTTTAATTCTGCCGGAAGCGGGAAGCGTTCCTTGATTTCCTCCGGGCTTGGCAGATTATTTACATACTGAAATCCCATAATATCCTCCTGTGTATGCTGAATTCTTTGGTTTGCAGTTGATTATATAACAGAATGATTGAAAAATCCAGTGCACGTTGAAATTTTGGCGATATGTTGCATAAGTGTTCCTTTTTTTAAAAAAATAGTGTATTATTATAAAGAATGAAAATCAGGAAGGGTGCTTTTGAGATGGTAAAATACTGGAATTGGGGAGGCAGCTATATCGGCGTAAGACAGAAAGATTATCTGGTGGCCTGCGATGGAACGATTCTTGGGAAATTTTACGGGAAAGAGATTTATGACCAGAACGGGAAATACATAGGAGAGCTTGGAAGAAATGACCGGCTTATAAAAAACAGGACAAAGGATGGATTCCGCCGTCCGGCTTTCAGCCCATCCGTAAAGGGGACCATTACAGCGCCTTTTAAGGACTGCGCGCCCTATCCCATGGTCCCCGGCATTGAAGACTTTCTGTAGAAAAAGAATTTTCCCCTGAGGTTCCGCACCGGGCTTTGCCCGCTGGGAGCCTCATTTTTTATCTCATAGGAAAGTTCTTACTGACCTCTTATCTGCCTGTAAACCAGCTTAACCAGTTCGGACAGGAGAATCACGGTGAAGGTAAGGCCGAATATTTTCAGCCACATATCCAGTCCCAGGGGTACGGTTCCAAAGAAAGCGCCTGCAAACTGGATAATGAGTATTTGCAGCAGGAAGGTGATGGATATGACCAGAAGCATGATCCTGTTGCTGACCAGATGCTTAAAAATGCTGGTGGAATGAAGCTCCCGGCAGTTAAAGGCATTGAACAGCTGGAACAATGCAAACAGGGTGAAGAGCACGGTGGTCATTTCCCCCTCTGCCGCCCCCAGGAAGTTGAACACATACTGGCACAGGAACACAAAGGAGATATACAGGCCGGTGAAGCCGATTCTCATAAACATGGTGCGGGAAATGATGTTGTCCCCCCGTCCTGTAGGCGGACGGCTCATGAGATCGTCGTAAATGGGCTCCAGTCCCAGAGTCAGGGCAGGCGGCCCGTCCATGATGATGTTGATCCACAGAAGCTGCAATGCCGTAAAGGGCGCTTTCAGCCCTAAAATAATGGAGACGAAAACAACGATGACAGAGGAGACATTTACCGTAAGCTGGAACTGGATGAACCGCTTGAAGTTCTCATAAATCCCCCGTCCCCAGGCAATGGCCTTTACAATGGTGGAGAAGGAGTCGTCCAGGAGAACGATGTCGCTGGCTTCCTTTGACACCTCGGTTCCCGAGATTCCCATGGCAATGCCCACATCGGCATTCTTTAAGGCAGGGGCGTCGTTGATGCCGTCTCCCGTAACCGCCACCACGTTGTTCTGGGCCTTTAACAGCTTGACCACCCTCATTTTAATAGAAGGAGTGCTGCGGGCGATTACGCTGATTTCATGGAGCCGGTCCGACAGCTCCTGATCCGTCAAATCTGCAATGTCCTTTGCCTCAACGGCAACGTGTTTTTCATCTAAAATATGGAGCTCATTGGCAATGGATGTAGCCGTAATAATATTGTCTCCCGTAAGGATTTTCAAGTCCACGCCGGCCATGCGGCAGTTTTTTACGGCATCGTACACATCCGCCCGGAGAGGATCGGAGATTGCCACAAAGCCGTCGAAGACCATGTCTTTTTCCATGGCGCTGTGCTGGGCGTCATCCTCATAGTCCTTCATTTCCGCAAGTTCTTTATGGGCAAAGGCGATGACCCGCATGGCCTTTTCCTGGGCTTTCATAATGTATTGTTCAATTCCGGCTCTTTCCGGTTCCGAAAGGGCGCACATGACAAAAACGCATTCCGGGCTTCCCTTTACGTAGGATATGATCTTGCCGTCCACCTTGCTGATGGTGGTCATATGCTTTAATTCGGAGGAGAAAGGAAAGGCATGGAGCACGTCGTGGTCGGAACGCTCGTCCTTGTATGACTTGCCGGTTTCCTTGCAGACCTTTGAATTTTCATAAAAATTCAGCATGGCGCATTCCGTAGGGTTTCCGATAAAGGAGCCATCCGGGGAGATATCCGCTGTGGTATTGAGGCAGATATTGTGGATCAGCCAGCTGGAGGTTAAGTCCCCGGTTTTCTGCTTCCATGCGCCGTCGTAAAATGCGGAGACCCTCATTTTATTTTCCGTCAGGGTTCCTGTTTTATCGGAGCAGATGACGTTGATGCAGCCTACGGTTTCGGAGGCGATCATCTTTTTCACCAGGGCATTTTGCTGGGAAAGCTTAATGATGTTGATGGATAAGGATACCGCCACAATGGTGGGAAGGCCTTCCGGAACTGCGGCCACAATGAGGACGATGCTGGTGACAAAGGCATCTAAAACCTTCTCTAAGTGAAGTCCGCCATTGAAAGCAAAGGAAATCAGCTCTGAGGCGAAGACGATAGCGGCGGCGATAATGCCCAGGACCGTAATGGTTGCCCCCAGCCTCGCCAGCTTTTCCTGAAGCGGGGTGGAGGACCGTTCGGTTTTGGTCAGCTCCCTTGCAATATTGCCGAATTCCGTATTGTCGCCCACTGCGGTCACCACCATTTTCCCGTATCCGTTTGTAACATAATTGCCGGAATAGGCCATGTTGGCCCGCTCTGCAAGGGGTGTTTTTTCGTCAGTGATAATGAGCTGTGCGTCTTTTTTTGCCGGAACGCTTTCCCCGGTCAGGGCGGATTCGTCTGCTTCCAGGCCGGAGCTTTGCAGGAGCCGTCCGTCGGCCGGGATCTTGTCCCCGGTGGAAAGAAGCACCACATCTCCCACCACAATTTCCTTTTGGCTTACCAGAGAAGTATCCCCATCCCGCAGGACCTTGATCAGCGTATCATCGCTGATCTTTGACAGGGCTTCAAAGGCCTTGGCGCTTTTTCCTTCCATAATGACCGTAATGAGGACCGACAGGGAAATGGCGGCAAAGATGCCCACACATTCTAAAAAGTCTGCCTCTGACCCGGTGGAGGCCCGGATGACATTGACCACAAGGGCAATGACGCCCGCCATAATAAGCATCAGAATCATTGGCTCGCTGGCCGCTTCCGCAATGCGCTTAATCAGCGATTCCTGTTTCTCCCTGGTCAGGGTGTTGCTTCCGTATTGCTTCCTTTGAATTTCGATTTGTTCTGTCTTCAGACCGGTTGTCTCATCTGAATGGAGCCGGTTCAGTAACTCGTGTGTGTTTTCCTGAAATTCTTTCAATGCTCTTTTCTCCTTAAAAGTTTGTATGGAAATTCCGGAGGTTTTTATGGTACAGGACGAACTCACCTATACCAAAAAAGACCCGTGCATATACGGCTATGCACGAGTCAAAAAAAAGACCATGTACAGCCTATACGCCATACATGAGTCTCGTTTATTAAGACAAGCCAGACCAAAAGGTCAGTATGTTGACTTGACACGCAGGGATCTGCGCAAACTACTCCCTCACAAGTGTTTAATATCGTACCACATATTGATAAAAATTGTCAACTACAAAACGGGCTATAATCTGATTTTTTCTTCAAATATCTGCTTTCCCTTTTCCGTGAGCATGGGAAAAATGGCCGTCCATGCCCGGAAACGGAACCTTGTCCGGCTTGCGCCCAGCTTTATTTCAATGGCAGACTGCTCGCTCCAGTAGATTTTCATGAAGTAGAAGCTGCGGATAAACGCCAGGTGCTGGCCCGGAAAGCCTTCCTGCTGGATATTGCGCACATTTTCGCTTATCTGGGATAATTGGGCGAAGTTTTTGAAATAAAATGTATTCTCTTCTCCCATCCTTTCAAATAACTGAATCCATGCGTCCAGCTCTTCCAGGGTCTTGCAGGGAAAGGGGGGATTGATATGGCCATTCCTGTGGAGGAAACCATAGGGGCGATTTCCGAGCTGGCCAAGGAAGGGTATGAAAAATTAGCCTTGACAAAAATTATAAAACCCCATATACTAATTAATAATTTCATAATCAAAGAAAAGCGCAGACAAGAACAAGTAGCAATTCGAAGTACCACACAGAAAGCAGCCGGCTGATGAGAGGCGCGTGGAAAGCGGATTGTGAATACATCTTTGAGCTTCACACCCAACGGCGGCTTCCGGTTTTGGAGCCATTTGCCCAGTAGGCTGTGACGGATTCCCGCACCCGTTATTGTGCTAGAGTATTCTAATGGTACTTGAAGAGGTAAACAGCGCGAGCTGTTTATAAACTTAAGGTGGTAACACGAGACTTCAACCTCGTCCTTTTGATAGGACGGGGTTTATTTGTTTTTAAGGACATTTTGCGTGTGTACCAGGCCCGAAGAGCATGGGCGGAAAAACGAAAGGAGAATTGCAATGACGATCTATGAAGAACTGAAAGCCAGGGGCTTAATCGCCCAGGTGACCAATGAAGAAGAAATCAGCAAAATGGTCAATGAAGGAAAGGCCGTATTCTATATCGGATTTGACCCGACGGCAGACAGCCTGCATGTAGGCCATTTCATGGCCCTGTGCTTAATGAAGCGGCTCCAGGAGGCCGGCAACAAGCCCATTGCCTTAATCGGCGGAGGAACCGGCATGATCGGAGATCCGTCCGGCCGCAGCGATATGCGCCAGATGATGACGGCGGAGATAATCCAGCATAACTGTGACTGCTTTAAAAAGCAGATGAGCCGTTTTATTGATTTTTCCGAGGGAAAGGCCCTTATGGTCAACAATGCGGATTGGCTTCTGGGACTGAATTATATTGAGTTTATCCGTGATATCGGCCCCCACTTTTCCGTGAACCGTATGCTGACGGCGGAATGCTATAAGCAGCGTATGGAAAAGGGCTTAAGCTTCCTGGAATTTAACTATATGATCATGCAGAGCTTTGATTTCTACGAGCTTTATAAGCGCTACGGCTGCAACATGCAGTTCGGCGGCGACGACCAGTGGAGCAACATGTTAGGCGGCACCGAGCTGATCCGGCGCAAGCTGGGCAAGGATGCTCATGCCATGACCATCACCCTGCTTTTAAATTCCGAAGGAAAGAAGATGGGAAAGACCCAGTCCGGCGCCGTATGGCTTGACCCGGAAAAGACTTCTCCCTTTGATTTCTACCAGTACTGGAGAAATATCGCCGATGCGGATGTCTTAAAATGTCTTCGCATGCTGACGTTCCTTCCGATTGAGCAGATCGATGAAATGGATCACTGGGAAGGAAGCCAGTTAAACCAGGCGAAGGAAATTCTGGCCTATGAGCTTACCAAGCTGGTTCACGGCCAGGAAGAGGCGGAAAAAGCCCAGAAAAGTGCCAGGGAGCTTTTCACCGGCGGCAATGCGGCCAACATGCCTTCCTGTGAGCTGGAAGAAGGGGACTTTACTGACGGCACCGTGGATATTCTGACCATTCTCCAGAAATCAGGTCTGGCTCCCAGCCGTTCCGAGGCGAGAAGAAATGTGGAACAGGGAGGCGTCACGGTGGACGGTGAGACTGTTTCCGACTTAAAGGCTGTCTTTACCAGGGAGCAGTTCTCCGGCGAAGGCCTTGTGGTAAAACGTGGAAAGAAGAAATTTGTAAAAGTTGTTGTGAAATAAAAAGAAACCGGGATGAATCCGCAAAGCAGGATTTATCCCGGTTTCTTTGTCTCTTTTCTTTGGCTTAGGGCCATATAAAGGCATCTTCCTGTTTTTTTAGGGAAAGGACAAACTGAAGCTTGTCGGTGAATTCCTCCAGCCCAAGCAGGTGTTCATATTCCGTATTCAGCCTTTCGTAAATGCTTAAAACAGGCTGGCACCGCTGGATGGTGGTCTCCAGGATTTTTGTAAGGTTTTCGCAGGCCATATCAATGATGACCGGGTCCAGAAGATAGTCCTTTTTCATCTTGGTCAGAATGGAAATGATCCGGTCCTCAGGGAAAGAGTCCTTATAGCTTCTGGTTCCTGTCAGGGCGCTGATGATGTCCGCAATGGCCACAAGCCTCTCTTCTGTGGTGAGATCATAGGCGGTAAGGCCTCTCGGATAGCCGGACCCATCCAGCTTTTCGTGGTGGCGGAGGGAAATGCGCTGAATGGTTTCGTCAATGCTGCCGCCGAAAATCTCTTCCGTCAGATTCACATGGGTTTTCATGATGGTCATGGCCTGATAGCTTAATTTTCCAGGGTATTCCAGGATTTCTACAGGAATGGCGATTTTTCCCAGATCGTGAAGAAGGGAACCGCAGAGGATGTGGTTTAATTGATCTTCATTTAAATTGAGCAGCTTTCCCAGCTCATAGCTGATGCTGATGGTGGACATGGTGTGGGTTACGGTGTGATGGCTTCTGAAATCAATGATGAAGACCAGCATTTTCAAGTAGTCCGTAATGTCCTCGTTGGAAAGCGGTGTGCGGGTTAAAAAGTCAAAATACCCCAGGTCCCTTTTCCATTCCAGGTCCACGGATTCACTGAAATCCAGCTGGGCCGCCAGGTCCACGATGTGAGGCGCGTAATAAGTTCCCCTTCCATCGTTTAAGTAGACAAGAGTTTCCTGCCAGGACCATTTTCTTAAAGTCATGGAAACGTCGATGGTATCTGCAACGTTGATGAGCTGGGATAAATCCTTGAGCTTGGGGGTGAGGGCCGCTTCATCTTCCAGAAGCTCCCAGCGGATGTGGTGCAGGAAGATTGCAGGTGCCAGATCCTTTAGGGGAGAGAAATAACGTATGAAAAGGTAACCGTAGAAGGAATGTTCCCAAATATCTTCTGTTTCGAATTTGACGATCCGGGCCATCTCTTCTGTCTTATAGGCTCCGACATCGTGGAACTGGGCTACATAGGAAATGTCGCGGCACTCCTGTTCGGTATATTCTGAAGTACATTGAAGCATGCGGAAAATAATGTAGGCGACATGGGCGCCGTGTTCCGTAAGCCGCGGATCAATGTAGCCGCAGAATCTGCGGATAATTCCCAGAATGCTTTTATTATCTATGCTTTTTGTATACTGCATCTGCATATAGGTTTCCTCCTTTGTAATTGTAATAATAACTCCGGGATAAGTTTACCACAATAAAACAGATATGGAAAGAAAAAGAAATTATGGGTCCACGGACTTTCCGGACATTCTTTCATATTAAATCAGTTGAGAATAAATTCAGAGGGAGATATAATGAAATTACTGCTACGGGATCGTATTTTGCCAGCGGGCTCTCCTGACGGCCCGGTACAGGAATCGAAAGGTTTATGGGCTGGCATAAACTGATAATTGCAAAAAAGGATGCAGGGAACCCCTTTTCCCACAGGGGCCGGTCAAAGGGAAAGTGGATAGAAAATGATTGTTTACAAAGAAAAGGGCCAAAGGATATAATCCAGATAAATATAAAAGGGTGAAAAGCTGTTTTGTCATGGGAAAAACGCAAAAACTGCGTTTCGATAATTGCGCGGCTTTTGCCCTCTTTTTTATACCAAAAAAGAATTCGGAGGGGGAGCAAATGTATATAAGGAGGAAAGGGAAATGGCATCCTTTACTGGAAAAAGCGGCAGATCAGAACCAAAAAAGAAATGGAAGAATAGGGCTTATGCGTATCAGAAAAATTATAAGATCCTTGACCTGGGAAAAGCAGATGTTTATCCGGCTGCTGGGGCTGGTGACGCTGCCGCTCATTGTTATGGGGATCGTATCGTTTAACATTTATATAAAGGGAGAGACAGCCAAAAACCAGATGGCTTTAAACTCTTACAGCGATGAGGTTTCCCGGGAATATGAAAATATCCTGTCCTCCTTAAAGGAATATTATATCGAGGCAGCCAGCGGGGAGGATATCCGTTGGCTGGTGCGGCAGGAGGAGGAGCCCTTTTCCTCTTTCAGTAATTTAAAGAAAGCGCAGAGGATCCTGGAAGGCAATTATTTTATGGCGAAATACATTTCCAATTATGAATTTATCAATGTAAATTATGGATGGGTATTTAATAATTACGGAATCTTTTCCTTTGACCAGATGAGAAACCGGGAGGAGACCCAAAGGTTTTTGGAGGAACAGGAAAACATGCTTTTATCCGTTTACTGGCTGAATGGCAGGAATACCTCTGCGCCCATGTCCGGAAGCATGCGGATCACCAATACGGTAGATACCTCCGGCTTTCGCCTCATTGTAAAAAAGGAGCGCGGTATTGACGGGATATCCTGGCTTCTTACTGTTAAAATTGATGAGAGCAGGCTGAAGGAAATGTCACAAAACTATAAAAAAATGGGCTATGACCTATCTATCATCAGCAGAGAAGAAGTGCTGATGGATACAAACCCTGTGATGACGGAACTGTATTTAAAGGATAAAGACCGGGCTCCGGCGGTTTACAAGGGGAAAAACGGTGAAAAGTACCATATCAGCGTACGGACTGCGGATATCAGCGGACTGACCTATCTGGTGGGCTATAACGGGGAGGAGGTAAAAAGAGATGCCTTTGCTTTCATCTTCGCCTCCTTCGCCGTGCTGGTGGGCTTTGCCCTGATTCTGGCTGCGGTGCGGCTGACGGCGGTGGCCTTTGCCAAACCGCTGCATAGCCTGGAAAAGTTTGTTGACGATCAGGATCAGCAGATAAAAATGCTTCTGGTTTCCAACCTGATTGAAGGAGAACTGAATGTGAAAAGCATTGAGGACGGGCTGAAAAAATCAGGTGTTGTCCCCTGGACGGTATACCGGATGATTGCCATAAACTGTAAAGCAGACCAGCCGGATTATTGGTGATCCTCTCAAACCTTCCGGAGGAGTTAAAGAATGACATTTTCATTGCTCCTGTTTATTACCGGGATAAGCTGATTTTCATTGCGGGGGCAGACAATGATATGGAGGTGGACCAGAAAACAGCCCTTCTCTACAAGGAGCTTAAGGATTACATGGCAAGCACCTATGGAACTGTCATTGCATCGGGCATCAGCCAGCCCTTTCACAAGCTCCACCATGTGAAGCGGGCTTACAGTGAGTGCTCGGAAGCCCTGTATAACAGGACCAATCAGGCGGATAAGGGTAATTCCTCTCTGGTTCTCTTTGATGATTTCCTGCTTAAGAGTCCGGCAGGAAATGTTTATGACCTGATTCTGGAAAATGAACTGATCCAGGCGATTATAAGCTGCAAAGAGGAGGAATCCGCCTGCCTTTTCGAACTGGTCATAGACCGGATGGAGAGAAAGAATGTAGTGGGCATTGAACGGAACTTTTATTGGACCAGACTGTTGGCAGCCATATTAAATATTCCTGTCTCGAAAAATATCCCCCTTTCCGATGTATTTGACAGCGAGCGGTATAATGTACTGAACTCAGTCACCCAGATCTATGATAAAAGAAAGATTATGAAAGCCGTCATCGGGGAGATCATTTGCCCCATTATAGCCGCCCTGACAAAGGAAAGGCAGAAAGGGGAGGAATCCGAGGTGGTAAAGCAGATGGTAGCCCTGATTAAGGAAAGCAAGGGAAACTTAAGCCTGAATAACTGTGCGGATCAACTGTCCTATCATCCCAATTATTTAAGCAAGGTTTTAAAAAGGGAAAAGGGTGTCACATTTACGGACATGGCAAATGAAGAGAAGCTGAAGCAGGCAAAATATATGCTTCTGACAACGGAATATTCCGTTGCCGAGATTTCAGAAAAGCTGATGTACAATAATGTACAAAATTTTATACGTTTTTTTAAAAACCATGTTGGTTTTACACCGGCGGCCTTTCGTAAAGAGCACAGGAAATAATGGAATAAAATGATTGTTCTATTTTCAGAGCCTCATAAAACCGCTTACTTATGCGGGATATGAGGCTTTTTTTCCCAAAAAACCGGTCATAAAATGATTATTTACAAACTCCGGACTTTGTGTATAAAATGTGCTCACCAAAGCTGCGGCACAAAAACGAAAAACCATCATAATTGCCAATAGACGGAATTATGGAAAAAGAAATGGAAAAGGAGAGAGTATGGAAAAGATTCAAAGCAAAACAACAGCTAGGGCAGGTACCTGGAAACATGCGGTATCAGCACATAAGTGGCTGTACATTATGATCATCCCGGGTGTGGTCTACATGGCGGTATTCAAATATCTTCCTATGGGAGGACTGGTCATGGCCTTTCAGGATTTCAGCCCCTATAACGGCAGTTCCATGATAGGAGCGTTTTTTGACAGCCCTTTTGCCGGCCTTTCTGTTTTCAGGAAATTTTTTACAGGGCCTGATTTTCTGCAGCTCCTTGTGAATACATTATCCATTTCCCTGGCCAGTCTGATCTTTTACTTTCCGGCCCCTATCATTCTGGCTCTTTTGCTTAATGAGATCAAGAATGCGGCCTTTAAGCGCACGGCTCAGACCATGATTTACATCCCCCACTTTATTTCTATGGTAATTGTGGCGGCCCTTACCGCGCAGCTTTTCAGCACCACGGACGGACTGGTGTACCACGGACTGGTGAAGCTCTTCGGCCGGACAAATGCACCGGATATCATGTCCAATCCAAAGCTTTTTGTTCACATGATTGTAGGACAGAATTTATGGAAAGAGACAGGCTACGGTACCATTATCTTTCTTGCAGCATTGTCAGGCGTTGACGTACAGCTTTACGAAGCGGCGGAGGTAGACGGGGCCAACCGATGGCAGAAAATGTGGCATATAACCCTGCCATCCATCCGGTCCACCATTGTTATCATGCTGATTTTAAGGGTAGGCACTATTTTAAATACAGGATATGAGCAGATATTCCTGATGCAGAATTCCATGAACCGGTCGGTTTCTGATGTATTTGACACCTATATTTATACGAAAGGTGTTGTAAACGGAAATTATTCCCTGGCAACGGCGGCCGGTATGTTTAAATCGGTGGTCAGCATGATTATGGTATTGGGAGCCAATAAGCTGGCAAAGGTATTTGGCGAATCAGGATTTTATTGATAAGGAGAAGAAAGCAATGGCAAAGCCAAACCATATGAAAATTAAAAGAAGCCCAGGCGATCAGGCGGTCCAGATCCTCATTTACCTTTTTTGGGGAGCTTTCGCCCTGGTGACCCTGCTTCCCTTTGTGTATATCGTGGCAGGCTCCTTTGCAACAGAAAGGGAGCTGACGGAGCGGACCTTTTTCCTCATTCCCCGCACCATATCCTTTAATGCTTACCAGTACATATTTAAAACGGGAGATGCCATACGGGGGCTGCTGAATTCCCTGTTTGTGACCGCAATCGGCGTGACCATCAATATGTTTTTTTCCTGCACCCTGGCCTATCCCCTTTCCAGGCCCTATTTCAAGGGAAGGCTTTTCTTTACAAACATGGTCATTGTTACCATGCTGTTTTCCGGAGGAATGGTCCCGACCTATATGCTGGTTTCCAATGTACTCCATTTGAGAAATACTTTCTGGGCCCTATGGCTTCCGGCGGCAATCAACCCATTTAATATGATCATCATAAAGAACTATTTTCAGGGGCTTCCTTCGGAGCTGGAGGAGGCGGCCAGAATGGACGGATGCAATGATCTGCAAATATTTGTGAAGATCATGCTTCCCCTTTCCAAGCCTGTGCTGGCAAGTGTTTCCCTGTTTTATGCAGTGACACACTGGAATTCCTATTTTGACGCCATGATATATATTTCCGACAAGAATAAAGAGGTGATCCAGATTGTGCTGCGGAGAATCATTTTCATGACCTCCTCTGTAACAACGGAAAGCGGGTTTGACTGGGGGATCTTTGGCATGCCGCCGGAAAAAGCGGTAAAGATGGCTACCACCGTGGTGGCTACGGTCCCTATTTTACTGATATATCCCTTTATCCAGAAGTATTTTACACAGGGCGTAATGGTAGGCTCTGTAAAAGGATGAGCAACAAAATTATTCATTATAAAAGGAGAAGTGTATTATGAAGAAAGCATGGAAAAAAGCCTTATCTGCAGCTCTGACAGGAGCCATGGCGCTGTCTCTGACCGCCTGCGGCGGCTCTGCAAAGACAGATGCAGGAACAACAGCAGACGGAAAGCCAAGTATTACCTTTATGGCTCCCTCTTTTTACGGAACGGATTTAAAAAATGACAAATCCGACCAGGTCATTAAACGGTACGAGGACTACACAGGCATTCATGTAAACTGGCAATGGGAATCCAATGATACCTACAAGGAAAAGCTTGGACTCACCCTTATGGATAAGGACAACATGCCTATGGTTCTTACGGCCTCCGGCGACCTGACGGCCAATGTGGTGGATGCGGCGAGAAAGGGAGCTTTCTGGGATTTAACCCCCTATCTCCAGGACAAGGAAAGCTACCCCAATTTATCCAAGGCAAACCCTGACGTATTAAAGGCGCTGACCGTAGACGGAAAAATCATCGGCCTTTACCGGGCGAGGGCCATCGGGCGCTACGGCTTTTCCTACCGGACCGATTGGGCGGAGGCGGTTGGAATCACAGAAAAGCCACAGACCGTTGAAGACGTATACAACATGCTTTATAAATTCACCTATGAAGATCCTGACGGCAACGGAATTGAAGATACCTATGGCCTGGAAATGACAAAGTATACAGGGCCCATTGATATCATCCAGACCTGGTTCGGCACCGGCAACAAGTGGGTGGAAGAGGATGGGAAGCTGGTTCCTGTTCATCAGACAGAGGAATACAGGGAAGCTTTAAAATGGATAAGAAAAATCTACGAGGATGGCCTTATCCGAAAAGACTGGGCAACCGTTGATTCAGGAACCTTTTCCGACAGCTGTAAGAAAGGGGAAGCAGGCGCTTTCATTGATGTTATGGATGGTGCAAAGAGGATCTGGGATTATTACACCATGAACAATGTGAAATCCGTAACAGACCCGTCCCAGAACGCCACCATGACGCTGGTAGGACCGGTCAACGGGAAAACCCTGGCGACCAGCGGCTTTAACGGCTATTATATGATCACAAAGGCAGGGGCAAAGACCGAAGAGGATGTGAAGAACTGCCTGCATTTTCTGGATAAGATGTGCGATGATGAAATGCTTGTGCTGGCCGACTACGGACTGGAGGGCGTGACCTATGATTTAAATGATGCGGGGAATGTGGTGAAAAAACAGGAAATGGAGTCTCAGTATTCTCCGGCTTCAGGGCTGAACCAGAGCGTCTGCTATATCCCCAATCTGGCTTCCATAAAGCCCCAGCTTGAAAAAACAGACTCCATGAAAGCGCAGGATGAGGCGTATCAATATAATGAGCAGTTTGCAGTACTTAATCCGGCTCTGGGATATCTGGCAAACTCTGAGGTAAATGCAGAGGTGGGCGCTGACATCGAGCAGATCATCGACGATGCTAGAACCCAATATATCTGCGGACAGATCGATGATGCAGGCCTGGAGGCGGCTGCAACCCAGTGGCTGGAGAGAGGCGGAGACCGCCTGGTGGAGGAAGTGAATAAGCTTTATCAGGAGGATACGGCAAAATAAGAAAGCAGGAATATTTTCCGGAGGTAAATTAAAATGAGATTGCACAGTCTGGGAGACAGAGTGAGGACTGGATATACCACATGGGGCTGTATGTGGGAAAGAGGCCGCTGCACAAAGGAGACAAAATACCGGCTGGAAAGCGGAAAAGAAGCAAAAGTGCCTATGCAGAGCCGGATCACGGCCTGGTGGCCCGACGGCTCCGTAAAATGGACGGCCCATACGGCAGATGGGGGAAAGCTGGGGGAAGATATTGAGGTAGTGCCGGAGGAAACCAGCTGGGCCCATGAAGCTAAGGGCTTGGGGGAAATCCGTACAGCAGAGCAGGATGGCCTCCTGGAGATCCGGGCAGGCGCAATGAAAGTGAATATATGCCGTGACGGCAGACGTCTGTTTGACGCTGTTTATTTCCAGGGAAAAAAATATTTAACAGATGCCATGCCCCTCCTGCTTTTGGAAGAGCCTTCTGTCTGGAACGGAAATCCGGTGAAAATAGAAAAAAGATACGAAGCCAGAGTGGAGGAGGTATGCCTGGAAGAGAAAGGGCCTCTCCAGGCAGTCATAAAATATGCCGGTTGTCATGAATCCGCCGACGGAGATAAAAAGCTTCCATTTATTATCCGCATGAAGATCGGCCTTGACAGCCCCCGTCTTGATTTTGTCCATACCTTTTTATATGACGGTGAAGAAGACAAGGACTTTTTAAAGGGAATCGGCATTCGGTTCCATTCTCCCTTAAAGGGAAAAGCTTACAACCGCCACGTAAAGTTCGTGGGAGATTACGGTGTATTTCATGAAGCCATGGCCCAGCTTCTTTCCTGGCGTCCCAGAATCCCGGAGGAAATTTATGCAAGCCAGATCCGGGGAGAAAAGCTGGAGCTTATTGGCGACCATGAAGAGACCGTAAACAAGGTTTTAAAAGACATGCCCTTCTGGAGCGAATATGACCTTAGCCAGGACAGTGTCAGTCACTTTGGCATCAGAAAGAAAATAAGGGATGAAAACTGCTGCTATCTGGACTGCCTTCATGGAAAACGGACGGATGGAGGCGCTGCCTTTGGTTCGGAGCATGGCTCGGTTTCATTTTCCATCAGAGACTTCTGGGAAAAGTATCCCTCCGGCTACACCTTCCGCAATCTGGACGGGGAGGAGGCAGAGGCTGTTATCTGGCTGTGGTCCCCAAGGGCAGAAGCCATGGACTTCCGCCACTATGCAAATAGGGGCTATAACCAGGTCTGTTATGAGGGCTATGATTATAAAGG
Organism: Bacillota bacterium; assembly: GCA_023437715.1. Classification (GTDB taxonomy): domain Bacteria; phylum Bacillota; class Clostridia; order Lachnospirales; family Lachnospiraceae; genus Lacrimispora. The sequence continues at coordinate 52,839 of JAEZFK010000058.1, forward strand.
CGCTACGCCCTACGGAATCGCCTGTACCAGTGAATGCTCTGTTCAGGTTTCCGGAAAAATGATCCCCGGGGATGAGGAGCTTACGGAATTTACCAGAGCCGTAAAGCGCCCGGTTCAGTATGTGGGAAAGCCGGAATATTACCATGAAAGAAGGGCCTTTGGCTATTGGTCCCTGCCGAAACGGGAGAGCGAAATGGAGAACTGGCTGGAGGACCAGCTTGATCTGGCTGTAGACTTTTATAAAAACGAGGTAGAGCAGAGGAACTGGTACGGAATGTTTCACTACGGCGATTTCATGCACACCTATGACAGGGAGCGCCACCAGTGGAGGTATGATATGGGAGGCTATGCCTGGGACAATACAGAGCTTGTCCCCACCCTGTGGCTTTGGTATGAATTTTTAAGAACCGGGAGGGAGGATGTTTTCATTCTGGCGGAAAAGTTGTCAAGGCATACCTCGGAGGTGGATGTATATCACATGGGAAAATATAAAGGCCTGGGCTCCCGCCACAATGTCCGCCACTGGGGGTGTCCCTGCAAGGAGGCCAGAATTGCCATGGCGGCCCATCACCGTGTGTATTATTATCTGACCGGAGACGGCCGGCTGGGGGATATATTTGAAGAATTAAAGGATAATGAAGAGGCATTTTTAAATAAGGATCCTTTGGAAGATTTTTACCATAAGGAGGAGATGGTCTACAAAAGCCATGCCAGAAGCGGTCCGGACTGGTCCTCCCTCTGTGCCAACTGGATGACCCGTTGGGAAAGGTTTCAGGATACAAAATACAGGGATAAAATACTCACCGGCATAAATGATATTAAGAATGCCCCTTTAAAACTGGTTTCCGGCCCTGATTTTGAATTTGACCCCTCTCATGTCCGCCTGCGCTACATCGGTGAACGGGCGGCAGGAGGAACCCATCTCCAAATCTGTATGGGTGCACCCCAGGTATGGATGGAAATGGCGGATTTACTGGAGGATGAGCAATGGAAACGGATGATGGCGGATTACGGAAGGTTTTATTATCTGCCGAGAAAACAACAGCTTGAGGAGTCCGGAGGTCTGATCGGGGACCGGGAATTCAGCCTCCCCTTTATGGCGGCAGCCATGGGGGCCTATGGTGCAAAATATTTAAAGGATGAGGTGTTGGCAGAGCGGACATGGAGCCATTTGCTTCACGCCTCCATCAGCCAGGGGAATCACAGCGGACTTCAGCCAATTATCCTTTCCCGGCAGGGAAATCAGGAACAGCTGACGGAGATTCCCTGGATCACTACGAATTTCACGGCCCAATGGTGCTTAAATGTTATCGAAGTTCTTGAATTTATCCGCAGCTATCTTCCAAAAACCTTAAGGGAAGCGGATAAAATGATAGAAGGCATGCCGGCAGAAGCATTCCGCAAGGCATAAAGAAACGAGCCTGGATGAATATCAGAAGGAGGAATCCATGATTCGGACAGAACATATTTCTAACCAAGAAGTGACTCTTACCTGGGACAGGGTCAAGGGGGCCGAAGCATACCGGGTTTACTGGTCCGACCGTGACACGAAGCAGGAAAGCTACCGCTTTATGAGAGAAATAAAGGCGGAGGAGGAATTGAGGTTTACCCTGAAAAAATCCACCCATATTCCCCACCGCCTCATGGTCAGGGCCGTAAAAGAAGGCCGGGAGGAGAAAGCCGGGGATATGTATGTCACCCCGGTCCGGCACATTTTAAGACAACAGCTGGAGGTTCTTGGCAGAGGGCTTACGGCAGTATTGACAGAGAACGGAGTATTTGTAAGCTGGCGGCTGTTTCTTACGGAGGTCACAGGCTTTTCAGAAAAGGGCCTGACAGGGGTGGATTTTATCCTCTACCGGGACGGAGAAAAAGCCGCTGAAATAAAAGACAGTACAAACTATTTGGATTTATTTGGGGATGAAGAGTCAGAATACCGGGTGGCGCCCGTTCTTAACGGCATAGAATATGACCCCTGCCCGCCTGTAAAGCCATGGAAAAGACCGTACCTGGATATTCCCATAAAAAAGCCTGCCGGAGGGGTTACACCTGGGGGAGAGGCCTACACCTATTCCGCCAATGACATGTCTGTGGCAGATGTGGACGGAGACGGGGAATACGAATACATTGTCAAATGGGATCCCTCCAATTCTCACGACGTTTCCATCAAAGGCTATACAGGCCGCTGCTATCTGGACTGCTATAAGCTTTCCGGAAGGCTTCTCTGGCGGCTTGACATGGGGCCAAACATCCGGGCAGGAGCCCATTATACCCAATTTATGTGCTATGATTTCAACGGAGACGGAAGGGCGGAAATGGCGGTAAAGACGGCGCCGGGAACCAGAATGACCTTATACGGACCGGAGGGGGAACCGGAGGAGGAGTTTTTTATCACCATGCCCCAGGAAGACTTGGACAGAGGCTGCAGCCATAAGGATTCCTATGTGTGCAGCAGTGAGGATTACCGCCGCCATCTGATCCAGGTATTTTCCTCCTGGCAGGACCATCCGGAGGTGAGGGCGGGCCGCTGGCCAAAGACACCGGGGCAGTGCTTTGGCATCCAGGAAAGGGATGCAGAGCGTCTGGCTGATTATTTCCTGGATGAATACGCTCCAGGCAGAAATCCTAAAAACAGGCTCCGGGAATTTGAGGGCTTCATCTTTGAGGGGCCGGAGTATTTAACCATGTTCGGAGGGGACGGCCGGGAGCTTCAAACCATTGCCTTTCCCTTTGATCGGGTAGACGACGGCCTTTTATGGGGAGATTATGCCATGAACCGCATCGAGCCCTGCAACCGGGTGGACCGGTTTTTATCTGCCGTTGCCTACCTGGACGGAGAAAGGCCCTATCTGGTGGTCTGCCGGGGATATTATACAAGGGCGGCCCTGGCGGCCTATGAATTCTTCCAAAACCGTTTTAAAAAGGTCTGGTCCGTGGACAGCGGCTTTGTGCCCATGAAAAATCCATTCTGTGACCAGCCCCATGATCTTTGCGGAAGCGATCCGGTTTATGGAGAGCTGGCGGGCCAGGGAAATCATTCGGTGGCTGCTGCCGATGTGGATGGGGATGGCTTTATGGAAATCATTTACGGGGCAGCTTGCATTGACCATAACGGAGAGCTTCTCTACAGCTCAAAGGATAAGCTGCCTGACGGCAGAAAGGTAAAGCTGGGCCATGGGGACGCCATGCATGTGGCGGACATAGACCCGGACCGGCCAGGAATGGAAATCTTCAATGTGTTTGAAGGGGCGGATCACGCTCCCTATGGCTACGCCCTGCGGGACGGGGAAAACGGAGAGGTCATTTTCGGCCGGTATGCTGAGTCTGATCTTGGCCGCTGCATGATCGGAGATGTGGTCCCGGAGGCAAGAGGCCTCCAGTGCTGGGTCAACGGAGTGGGGATATACGATTGCCGGGGAAATTTCCTTCAGAAGGAAGCCCTGGGAAGCAACATGTCCATACGATGGGCAGGAGATTTATCCACCCAGATTCTGGACGGCTGGGATTATTTAAACCAGACTGCCACCGGAGTGGTCAATGATTTTACTCACGGCATCATGCTGCGTCCGGAAAATACCATGACCAATAACGGGACAAAGGGCAACCCCTGCCTGGTTGCCGATATCTTCGGGGATTTCCGGGAAGAGCTTCTTTTGCGGACTGGGGACAGCTCGGCCATCCGTATTTACACCAATACGGAAATTACGGATCACAAGCTGTTTACTCTGATGCATGATATTACATACCGCTGTGGGATCGCCTGGCAGAATAACTGCTACAACCAGCCCTGTTATACCGGTTTTTACTATGGGTCCGACATGGATTTTGACAGGGTTCTTCCTTATATGAAGAGAAAGCCTGTCCTGTATCTGGCGGGAGATTCCATCAGCCAGACAGCCGGGGAAGCAGAGCGGCCCAGGGTAGGGATGGGAGAGCTGCTTTTAAAGCATCTGGATGAAGAAAATAGTATTAAGGTTTATCGCCGGAAAGACAGTCCCTTTCCCCAGGAAATGTGCTACGAAAGCCGTCATCTGATGGTGGACAACTGCGCCATGGCCGGCAGGTCTTCCAAAACATTTCTGGAGGAAGGACGGCTTGAGGATATCAGGCGGAGGCTGAAGGAAGGGGATTTCCTTCTGGTCCAGTTCGGCCACAACGATGCTTCCGCCGGAAAAAAGGAACGCTATGTGCCTTTATCTGACTTCCCCCTGTATTTGAAACAGTATGTGCAGACAGCAAGGGAAGCGAAAGCCGTACCGGTTTTAATATCTCCCATCTGCCCATGTCCCGGAGGGGAAGCCGGAGAGGGAGAAAAGGGAGAAATTGCCGGGCTGCTTCCGGAATATGCCCGGAGGATGAAAGAATATGCAGAGAAAGAAAAAATCCTTTTTGTGGATATGCACCGCCTGACCGCAGAGTATTGCGAAAAAACCGGGGAAGCAGGTGCCAGGGCCCTTTATATGAAGGATCTTGTACATCTGGTGGAAAAAGGTGCAGATTGCTATGCACAATTGTTGGCAAATGAGGGAAAGCGGTTTATAATAGAAAAGAATTATGACAAATGAACTGGCAGGTGCCGGAGAAAGGCGGAGAATTGAGAAATGGGTAAGATTCAGTACGACAGAGCTAAGATTGAGGAAGCCATGGACCGGATTGTGGAGCGGACCAAGCGGATGGACATGTCCTGGGACTGGCCCTGCGGCGTTGCCTATTACGGCGTTGCGGAGGCTTATGAAGCGACGAAAAAGGAGAGCTACCTGGAATTTTTAAAGGAACGGGTGGATGAACTCATTGGGCTGGGGCTTCCCGTGTGGACGGTAAACACCTGTGCCATGGGGCACTGCCTTATCACCCTGTATGAAGCTACGGGGGAAGAAAAGTACATGGATATCATTAAGTCCAAGGTAGAGTATCTGACAAAGGATGCCCTGCGTTTTGGAGACCGGGTGCTGCAGCATACGGTTTCTGCCGGAAATGATTTCCCGGAGCAGTGCTGGGCGGACACCCTGTTTATGGCTGCATTTTTCCTTTTAAGGGTGGGGGTCATGACAAAGGACGACGCGCTGATTGACGATGCCTTAAATCAGTATTATTGGCATATCCAGTATCTTCAGGATGAGAACACGGGATTATGGTATCACGGCTATAACAATATAACAAAGGACCACATGTCCGGCTTTTACTGGGGCAGGGCCAACTGCTGGGCAGCCTATACCATGAGCAATGTGGGGCGCATTCTGCCGGAATGCTATCTTTATCCCCAATTTTTGGAAATCGTGGGAAGCTTAAACGAGCAGCTGTCCGCCCTAAAGCTTTTGCAGACAGAAAACGGTCTGTGGCGGACCATTTTAGATGATGAGGAGTCCTATGAGGAGGTTTCTGCTTCCGCCGGAATCGCTGCAGCCATGACCTTAAAGGGAAATCCCCTTCACATCAAATACATTGAAAAATCCATTGAAGGGCTGCTGGCCCACGTGGCCCCTGACGGAAGAGTAACCGACGTTTCCGGCGGAACCGCCGTTATGAAAGACCGGGATGGGTACCGGAATATTTCAAAAAAATGGATTCAGGGCTGGGGACAGGGCATGGCTTTAGCGTTCTTTGCCGCTGTGCTGTGCTATGACAGAATTGCAGGAGATGGGGCATTATAATGGATAAGCTTAAAAATATTTATACCTGTTTTCCGGGAGGAAAGCATAAGGTGCTCACCATGAGCTATGATGACGGAAAGGCGGAGGACAGAAGGCTGGTGGAGATATTTAACCGCCATGGCATCAGGGGAACCTTTCATGTAAATTCAGGCCTTACGGAAGATGAAAACCGGATAAAGCCGGAGGAATGGAAGGAGCTATACCAGGGACATGAGGTTTCCTGCCATACGGTTCTCCACCCTACGATTGCCCGGTGCCCCCTTCCCCATGTAGCCCTTCAGATTTTGGAGGACCGCAGGGCTCTGGAACGGGCGGTTGGATATCCGGTGCGTGGAATGTCCTACCCCAACGGCTCTTATACGGAGGAAATTGTGGACATGCTTCCTGGCCTTGGTATCGAATACTGCAGGGTGGTGGGAAATACGGACGATTTTTCCATGCCGGAAAACTTCTTAAAGTGGAAAGCAACCTGCCACCACAACCACAACCTTCTGGAAAACGGAAAACGCTTTACGGAGCTTTCAAAGACACAGTATCTTTATATGATGTATGTGTGGGGGCACAGCTATGAATTTCCCAGGGATGATAATTGGGAGGTAATGGAAGAGTTCTGCTCCATGGCAGGCGGCAGGGATGACACCTGGTATGCTGCTAACATTGAGATTGTGGACTACATGAAAGCGGCCTCAAACCTGAAATTTACCATTGACGGAAACCAGGTTTATAATCCGTCGGCAGTCGGCGTATGGATCAGCGTTGACGGGAAAAAGGCAGAAATACCGGGCGGAAGCTTGCTGAACATATAAAAGCTGAACACATCATATGGAATTTAAATGGAAATATTCAGAGAGGGGAAAGCAGAAAAATCAACCGATATGGGCGGAATGACCGGTGGAGCCGGGGACGGGATCACGGCCGCTGATGTGACGGTTTCCGGTACAATTTTATTTTGACGGAAGACAGCAGTAAGTGAAAAAATAAAGATAATAATGATAAAAGTTCATAGCCGCGCCGGAACGAACAGATTCCAGCACGGCTATGAACTTTTGTTACATAATTAACAAGGCTTATCTTTATAGCACCAGAACCAATCCATGCAATTTAAATCTGATTTTTCAGGTTCATTGGCACGTTCTGATAATTGATCATAGGTGCGGGGCGGCGGAACCATTACAGGATTGCCCGGCTCCCAGTTTGCAGGGGTAACAACACCGCATTTATCCGTTGTTTGAAGGGCAGTCAACAGACGCAGTATTTCACAAACGTTTCTTCCATTGGTTAAGGGATAAACCAGGATCGCACGAATTACCTGGTTCGGGTCAATGAAATAAACATTTCGGACAGTTTCCTGGGTAGAGGCATCGGGAGCAATCATGCCATAAAGATTTGCAACCTGGGCCGTACGGTCTGCAATAACCGGAAAAGGAATTTGAATGCCTGTTAAAAGATAAATTTGATTCACCCATGCCAGATGAGAAGGGTTACTGTCTATACTGAGACCGATTAATTTTGTATTTAACGATTCAAACTGATCGTTCGCTTGTGCCAAAGCGACAAATTCGGTAGTACATACAGGGGTAAAGTCCCCTGGATGAGAAAACAGAATAACCCAATATCCTTTGTAATCGGACAGCTTTATAGGTCCGAATGTTGTCGTGGCAGTAAAATCAGGAGCTGTCATGCCAATGCTAACGTTCATAAATGTACCAGAAAAATAGTTTATGATATTATATGACAGTATAAATGACGGGTTTCAGATTTACTGCAAATTATTTTTCCGGAGCAGTACGCGGATTTCAGATCCCTGACAGGTGACAGTGCGGACAACATCAAGGGTGCAAAAAAGGTGGGGCCCAAAATTGCGGCGCTGCTTTTACGGGATTCCATCACACGGAATATGGAACGGCTGAAGATAAACCAGAAGCTTGTTTATTTGCATCGTGAAATGACGGCCAGCCATGTATTGTCCGGAATTTGATTAAAATGATAGGTATAAACCCCCAATCTATTTGACTATCATATACGTACATGTTAAAATAAAACCAGTACTTATATGAATTTAATAAATAAGCCTGATGAATGGGAGGATAAAGAATTATGGAAAGTAAATACAGGCATCTCTATAAACAGCTTCTTGATAAAATAGACAGGCGGGAATACCGTCCGGGGGACAAGCTTCCGGCGGAAGGAGAGCTGATGGAGGTCTACGGCGCTTCCCGGGATACGGTCCGCAAGGCTTTGGAGCTTTTGGTCCAGGACGGATACATCCACAAGGCCAGGGGAAAGGCTGCAGAGGTTTTAGACAAGAACAAGTTTAATTTTCCCGTATCGGAAATTGCAAGCTTTAAGGAAATATACCGTTTTTCCGACTTAAAGCCCAGGACCTTTGTGGAGAATTTAGAAATCGTCAAAAACGATCCCAAGCTCATGGCAGCATTGCAGATCGGCCCGGAGGATGAGGCCTTTGTGCTGGAACGTGTCCGGGAAATCGAAGGGGAGAAGATCATCATTGATAAGGACTATTTTTCAAGAAAGACCGTGGAAAACCTGCCCCTTCGGGCGGCCCAGGATTCTGTCTATGAATATCTGGAAAAGGAGCTGGGGCTTAAGATCGGATTTGCCATGAAGGAGATTACGGTCCATATGGCTACAGATGAGGACTACCGTCTTTTGGATATGGGCAGCTATGACATGATCGTGGTGGTGAAAAGTTATACGTATTTGGAGGACTCTACCCTGTTCCAGTATACGGAATCCCGCCACAGGCCGGATAAGTTCAAATTCGTTGATTTTGCCAGGCGGAAGCTCTGATTCCGGCGTTTTTTCCATATTCCTGCCGAAAAAATATTTCCCCTGCGTGTTGACAAAGATATACGTATATGTTATAGTAAAAATACGAAAAGAACATATATGTTACCAGAAATTTAAAAACATATGGGAAAAGGAGTATGGATATGGGGAAATATGAAAGCGATGCCAGGCAATTGCTGGAACTCGTAGGAGGAAAGGGGAATATAGGGGCTGTCACCCACTGTATAACCAGAATGCGTTTTGTGCTGTCAGATCCGTCAAAGGCGGATACCAAGGGAATTGAGGCTCTTCCAAGCGTTAAGGGCACCTTTACACAGGCCGGACAGTTTCAGGTCATCATCGGCAATGATGTACAGACGTTTTATAATGACTTCGTCAAGATATCGGGAATTGAAGGGGTGTCAAAGGACGAGGTAAAGAAAGAAGCAAAGGGAAACATGAACCCCTTGCAGCGGATCGTGGCTGATATTGCGGAAATATTTGCTCCCCTGATCCCGGCCATTATCGTAGGAGGTCTTATTCTGGGCTTTCGGAATGTCATCGGAGAGATCAAGTTCATGAACGACGGAACAGAGACTCTGGTGGCGGTTTCCCAGTTCTGGTCCGGCGTATACAGCTTCCTCTGGCTTTTAGGCGAAGCGATTTTCCACTTCCTGCCGGTAGGCATTACCTGGTCTGTTACGAGAAAGATGGGAACCACCCAGATTCTGGGCATTGTTCTCGGATTAACCCTGGTTTCTCCCCAGCTTTTAAACGCCTATGCCATGGCGCCGGGCGTTGAAGTTCCTGTCTGGGATTTCGGTTTTGTAAAAATGAGGATGGTAGGCTATCAGGCTCAGGTCATTCCGGCTATTTTAGCAGGCTTTGTACTGGTTTATTTAGAGAGATTCTTTAAGAAGATTACCCCTCAGACTATTTCCATGATTGTAGTTCCGTTTTGCTCCCTGCTTCTGGCAGTCATCGCGGCTCATGCAGTGGTAGGGCCTATCGGCTGGGCCATTGGTTCTGCAATTTCCAAGGTGGTCTATGCAGGGCTTACCTCCAGCTTCCGCTGGCTGTTTGCCACCTTATTCGGCTTTGTTTATGCTCCTCTTGTTATCACCGGACTTCACCACATGACAAATGCCATTGACTTACAGCTCATGGCAGAATTCGGCGGAACCATGCTGTGGCCGATGATCGCCTTATCCAACATTGCCCAGGGCTCTGCGGTACTTGGCATGATTTATTTGCAGAAAAAGGATGAGGAATCAAAGCAGATTTCCATTCCTGCCTGCATTTCCTGTTACCTGGGCGTTACGGAACCGGCTATGTTCGGTGTGAACTTAAAACGGGGCTTCCCATTCCTTTCCGCCATGATTGGCTCTGCCATTGCAGCTACAGTTTCCGTAGGAATGAATGTTATGGCAAACTCCATCGGCGTAGGCGGAATCCCCGGAATCTTGTCCATTCAGCCTCAGTACATGGGAACTTTCGCTCTGTGCATGGTAATCGCCATTGCGGTGCCTTTTTCCCTGACTGTCATTGCAGGAAAGAAGAAAGGAATTCAGTAAATGCAGAACTTTAAGAAATCATGTGTATATCAGATTTATCCCAAATCCTTTATGGATACAAACGGGGACGGAATCGGGGACTTGAAGGGCGTTATTGAAAAGCTGGATTATTTAAAGCTGCTGGGAGTGGATTACCTCTGGCTGACTCCGTTTTTCCTCTCGCCCCAAAATGATAACGGCTATGATATTGAGGATTACTGCCGGATCGATCCCCTGTTTGGGACAATGAAGGATTTAGAGCAGCTGATTGCAGGGGCAGGGGAGCGGGATATGAGGCTCATGCTTGACATGGTTTTTAACCACACCTCTACAAACCATGAGTGGTTTCAAAAGGCCCTTGCCGGTGAAAAGGAGTACCAGGATTACTATTTCTTTCAGGATGGCATTAAGGGGAATCCGCCCACCAACTGGCAGTCCAAGTTCGGCGGAAGCGCCTGGGAGTATGTGGAAGACTTGGGAAAATATTATCTTCATTTGTATGATGTTACCCAGGCGGACTTAAACTGGGAGAATCCCCGGGTACGGGAAGAGATAAAAAAGGTAATCCGGTTCTGGAAAGAGAAAGGAATCCGGGGATTCCGGTTCGATGTCATCAACCTGGTTTCCAAGCCTTCAGCCTGGGAAGATGATGAGGAAGGGGATGGCCGCCGTTTCTATACGGACGGCCCCCGGATTCATGAATATTTAAGGGAAATCTCAGAGGATACGGGTCTGGATGCAGAGGATGTGGTCACTGTGGGGGAGATGTCTTCCACCACCATTGATCACTGCATCCGGTACACGAACCCGGAGGAAAAGCAGCTTAAGATGTGCTTTAATTTTCACCATTTAAAGGTGGATTATAAGGACGGGGACAAATGGTCTCTCATGCCCTTTGCTTTTGAACGGCTGAAAAAGATTTTCCACACCTGGCAGGAGAGTATGGCTGAGGGGAACGGATGGAATGCGGTGTTCTGGTGCAATCACGACCAGCCCAGGGCTGTGTCCAGATTTGGAGACGACGGCATTTACAGAAAGCAGAGCGCAAAAATGCTGGCCATGGTCATCCATGGAATGCGGGGAACCCCCTATATTTATCAGGGAGAGGAAATCGGCATGACAAATGCCCATTTTACGGATATTTCCCAGTACCGGGATGTGGAAAGCCTTCACTATTTTGAAATCTTAAAAAGCCAGGGACAGAAGGAAGAGGATATTTATCAGATCCTAAGAGAGCGTTCCAGGGACAACGCAAGAACTCCCATGCAATGGGACGGGGAAGACCAGGCCGGATTTACCACGGGCATTCCCTGGCTCAGCGTTAATGAAAACTGTAAGGACATCAATGTGAAAGAAAGCCTTGAAGATCCGGATTCTATTTTCGCCTGTTATCAGGAGCTTATCCGGCTGAGAAAGCAGTATCAGGTCATAAGCGACGGAAGCTATAAGCCGGTTTATGTGAACAATAAGGGAATCTTTGCCTATGAAAGATCCTATCATGGGGAAAGGCTGCTGGTGTTCGCTAACTTTACCGGACAGAGCCAGACGGCGGAGTGGAAAGAAAACATGGACGCCTGGAGTGTCCTGCTTTCCAATGACGGAAAAAGGCCGGTTCATGGGAAAAGACTGGCGCTGGAACCCTATGGTGCAGTTATGCTGTATCAGGGGTAACTGTCAGCCGATTCCAAGAGTATGCTCCACCAGGATATGCGTTCCCATGAAGATGAGAATCAGGCCCCCGAAAAATTCAGCCTTTGATTTGAATTTGACTCCCAGCAAGTTTCCTGCTTTTACTCCCAGGATGGAGAGGACAAAAGTTATGATCCCGATAAAGGATACAGCAGGGAAGATATGGACCTGCAGAAAGGCAAAGGTAACGCCTACCGCCAGAGCGTCGATGCTGGTGGCAAGGGCAATAATAACCATGTTCTTCGGGTCCAGGGAGAATTCCTCGCATTCCTCTTCTTCCTTGCGGAAGGATTCCCGGATCATACTGATGCCGATGATTCCCAGGAGAATAAAGGCGATCCAGTGATCAAAAAAGATGATGGCGTATTTAAACTGTGAGCCCAGCAGATAGCCGGCGAGAGGCATTCCCGACTGGAAGCCTCCGAAATACAGCCCTGCGATGACCGCATTTTTCCAGCTCATTTTTTGCATGCACAGTCCCTTGCATATGGCGGCGGCAAAGGCATCCATGGACAATCCCAAAGCAATGATGAACAGTTCAATTAAAGACATACGGCATTCCTCCTGTGCATAATTCAGTGTACGCATACGGTAGATACAATATGTATATACGGCAAAAAAGGAGAGGATTACGCCTTAATAAAAAGACTTATCTGTGTGCAGCAAAACATACGGATAAGTCTTTTTTCTAATCTTTTTTATTCAGCCGTATCTTTTCCAGATATTCGAAAAGCTCCGGGTCCACATTGTCAAACAGGCGGTTTTTCTTTGATGGAATCCGCTCCAGATGTTCCTTCTTTATTTCCTGGTTTGTTTCGTCGATTTCCTTTTTCAAATCTCTGGCGGAAAGGCGGGTACAGCCCTTTCCAAGGATGATGACCTGCTCCAGCTTATCCGAGGTGGCCACCCGCACCCGGTACTGTCTGCCAATCTGCTGGGAGACCTTTTCAATGTACTGGTCTGCGGTTTCCGCTTCCTTGGTGAAAATCACGTGGATGTTGTGGTATTTCATGACAGTGCCCGGATTCCCCTTGACCTTATAGCCGTCAAAGACCAGGATCACGCTGCATTTTTTATAGCCCTGATAATTGCAGAGCATGTCCTGGAGCCTGGCTCTGGCGGAATCCATATTGGTATCTGCCAGCTCCTTAAGCTCGGGCCAGGCGAAAATGATGTTGTAGCCGTCCACCAGAAGATAGTCGGAACTCGTTTTTGGAATTTCATTGTTAAACATAAAAAGCTCTCCCGGATTTATAGTAAGCCTGTCCTAATTGTACCCTTTTCGACAGGAAAAGTCAACGTCAGGGATTACCTCTGATGGAAGCCACTGCTTTTTAAGATTTTTCTTTACATTTCCAGCCCCTTTATCTATAATACAAATAAGAAAATTTTTCTTTTATTCTTTTATTCTGATTTTTTCCAAAATCGTTTTAAAATTCCAAACTGCATTTGATTCCCAAGGCATCATTTCTGTATTCCATTCTTGCAGCCGGACCTCTGAAATGTTATAATTTCTGTATAACATACGGTCGCAAATGTTGAAATTCAAATCCCATTTTGATCTCATAAATGATGTTCTGCGGAAAATATTTTCAGCAGGAGGTTTTACAATGGAAGAAAGTGGATTTGCATGAATTCGCCGAAAAGGGTCAGCAACACGATTACGGAATTTTACATGAATAAAAGGAATATTGCGGGAGCCTCCGGAGATTTGGGACGGTATGATCTGCTCAGCGTTATTATTATAGGCTTGCCAAAGGAGCTTGCACAAGAGACGGATGGAACAAAGCTGCACAGGCTGCTAGGAACCTTGTTTTCCTCCCGCTTATCGGTGGGAGAAAAGAAAAATATTTTATCGGAAGAATTTAAAATTCCGGTAGGGCCGGATTTGGAGAGGAGGATCAGCATTATGTGTAATTTAAGCGAGGCGATTGCGGAGGAAGGGTTGGAAAGGGGATTGAAAAAGGGGCGTGAAGAAGGAATGGAGCAGTTAATTGCCAACTTTTTGAAAAATGACAATCACGTAAGCCATGCAGTAAAAATGCTGGGGGTTCCGGAGGAGATGGTGCTCTCAGTCGCCCAAAAGGAAAGAATTGAAATTTTGCAGTAAACATGATAACCGGATAAATTTTGTGAAAAATAAATATTGCAGGATAAAACGGATTGTGATATTATAAGTGAAATTCATTGTGGTGAAGTGATGAACTGTCATAAAACAGGCCTGAACAGGAAATCATGAGCATACAGGGATTCAGAAGATATACTGACAAAGGCAGAGAAGGAGACTCTGGCCTATGGACCTCAACAGGAAGAGGGCGTCACCGACTGAGAGCGCCGTCACGTGGGACTTGGCTATGGGAACACTCCGGAGCCGATATGCCGAAGCGGCCGTGAGGATGGAAATCCCGGGCGTCATGAGTAGGCTTATCCGTACACATGCGTTAAATGTTTGAGTGGGGATATTTGCTTATCCGTTTGAATATCTGCGGACGGAGGAAGAAGCGGGTGTCTCAATGCGGGTGGTACCGCGGGAGCTTATAGCACATAAGTCCCGTCCCGGAATATGTAACTGTATTCCGGGGCGGGATATTTTATTTGCGCGGGTGACGAGCCGAACGAACATGCTCGCATGTTCAGTCGGCGACCATCGCGGCAGCGAGGCGAAACTTGTTTCGTCTCGTTGTAAAAAAAGCCTTAGCCGGAATCGAGACAATTACATTCAGGTAAGGAGAGCAGATATGGAATTTATCAGTGGAGTAAGAGAGAAAGAAACAATCAGCATTGAAGAAGTTGTATCCGGCGGCTGCGGAGGAGAAACGGTCAAAATGGAAGGCAGCGTTCACACCATCCGGGATATGGGAGAGGTGGCTTTCGTGATTTTAAGGAAAGCGGAAGGACTGGTCCAGTGTGTATACGAGGAGGGAAAGACGGAGTTTGACTTAAGCCTTTTAAAAGAAGAATCCGCCATCCGGGTCACGGGAACCGTGTCCATGGAGGAACGGGCTCCCCAGGGCTTTGAGCTGCGCCTTTTAAGCATTGAGGTTCTGTCCCAGCCGGCAGAGCCCCTGCCCATAGCAATCAGCAAGTGGAAGCTGAAGACCTCCCTTGAGACAAAGCTGGCCCTGCGCCCCGTCACCCTGCGAAATCCCATGGAGCGGGCCAAGTTTAAGATCCAGGAGGGCATTGTAAGAGGCTTCCGGGATTTTCTTCATTCCCAGGGCTTTACGGAGATCCGCACGCCAAAGATCGTGGCCCGGGGTGCAGAGGGAGGATCCAACGTATTTAAGCTGGATTATTTTAATAAAAAGGCGGAGCTGGGCCAGAGTCCCCAGTTTTACAAGCAGACCATGGTAGGCGTGTACGACCGGGTGTTTGAGGTTGCTCCCGTCTTCCGTGCGGAAAAGCATAATACAACAAGACATTTAAACGAATATACCAGCATGGACTTTGAAATGGGATATATCGACAGCTTTGAGGAGATCATGGAAATGGAAACAGCCATGCTCCAGTACACTTTCGGACTGCTCTGCGAGGAATATGGGAAAGAGCTTCAGATGCTGAACTTAGAGCTTCCCGGCCTATCCTCCATTCCCTCTGTCCGTTTTGACAAGGCAAAGGAGCTGGTTTCTGAAAAATATAACCGGAAAATCCGTAATCCCTATGATCTGGAACCGGAGGAAGAGGTGCTGATCGGCCGCTATTTCAAGGAAGAGTATGGCAGCGATTTCGTATTTGTCACCCATTATCCGTCAAAGAAGCGTCCTTTCTATGCAATGGATGATCCTGCGGACCCCAGATTTACCTTAAGCTTTGACCTGCTGTTTAAGGGACTGGAAATCACCACCGGAGGCCAGAGAATTCATGATTACGATACCATCATTAAGAAGATGGAGACCCGCGGCATGGACCCGGAGGACATTTCTTCCTATCTGATGATATTCAAATACGGCATGCCCCCTCACGGCGGCCTTGGAATCGGCCTGGAGCGTCTTACCATGCGGCTTCTGGACGAATCCAACGTAAGGGAGACCACCATGTTCCCAAGAGACGTGACGAGACTGGAACCATAGATTGAAACCATAGATTGAAACCAGGAACCGGAACCATAGACAGGAACCATAGACAGGTACCATAGAAAGAGGCAGATCATGGCGCATAAGATTGATGATGAAACCATCGAATACGTAGGAATTCTGGCGAAGCTGGAGCTTGGCGAGGCGGAAAAGGAAGCGGCAAAAAAGGATATGGGCCGCATGCTGGATTATATTGATAAATTAAATGAACTGGACACAGACGGCGTAGAGCCCATGTCCCATGTGTTCCCCGTGTATAATGTATTCCGTGAAGATGTGATAAAAAACGGAGACGACAGAGACAGCATCTTAAAAAATGCGCCCGAACGCAAGGATGGGGCATTTAAGGTGCCGAAGACAGTGGAATAGGGGGATGATGCGATGACAGCAAAGGAAATACTATCCCTCACTGCGGTGCAGCTTGGGGAAAAGATAAAGGGCGGGGAGGTCACCTCGCCTGAGGCCGTAAGAGCGGTCCTGGATCAGATAAAGGCTGTGGAACCTGTGATTCACAGCTATGTGACCATAGAAGAGGAAAAGGCCATGGCCCAGGCGGAGGAAGTACAAAAACGCATAGAGGCCGGAGAGCTTACAGGCCCCCTGGCCGGAGTGCCTGTGGCAATAAAAGATAACATCTGCATACAGGGGATGAGAACTACCTGCAGCTCGAAGATCCTTTCCGATTTTGTTCCCACCTATACGGCCCAGGCCGTGGAGAATTTAATAAAGGCAGGGGCAGTGATTCTGGGAAAGACCAACATGGATGAGTTTGCCATGGGAAGCACCACGGAAACCTCAGCCTACGGGGTTACGAGAAATCCCTGGAATCCGGACCACGTCCCCGGCGGTTCCTCCGGCGGCTCCTGCGCGGCGGTTGCGGCAGAGGAATGCTTTTATGCCCTGGGCTCGGATACGGGCGGCTCCATCAGGCAGCCCGCCTCCTTTTGCGGAGTTACCGGACTAAAGCCTACCTATGGGACTGTTTCACGGTACGGCCTCATTGCCTATGGTTCTTCCTTAGACCAGATCGGCCCTGTGGCAAAGGATGTGACGGACTGTGCCGTGGTTTTAGAGGTTCTGGCTTCCCATGACGAAAAGGACAGCACCTCCGCAAAGCGGGAGGATTTGTGCTTTACGGAGGCCCTGACAGAAGACGTTAAGGGAATGAGAATCGGCATCCCGGAGGATTACCTGGGAGAAGGCCTGGACCCAGAGGTGAAAGAAGCTGTTTTAAGGGCCGCCAGTATTTTAGAGGAAAAGGGAGCGGTGGTGGAACGCTTTCACCTGGGCATGGTGGAATATGCCATTCCTGCCTACTATGTGATTGCCTCCGCGGAAGCCAGCTCCAATTTATCCCGGTTTGACGGCGTAAAGTACGGCTACCGGGCGAAAGAATACGAAGGGCTTCACGGAATGTACAAAAAGAGCCGTTCCGAAGGCTTTGGGCCGGAGGTAAAGAGACGCATCATGCTGGGCTCCTTTGTGCTCAGCTCCGGTTATTATGACGCTTATTATTTAAAGGCTTTAAAAACAAAGGCTCTCATTAAAAAAGCCTTTGATGAAGCTTTCACAAAATACGATGTGATCCTGGGACCTGCTTCTCCCCAGACAGCTCCGAAGCTGGGAGAGAGCTTAAGCGATCCCTTAAAAATGTACCTGGGAGATATTTATACCATTTCCGTAAACCTTGCCGGTCTTCCCGGCCTTACGGTTCCCGGCGGGAAAGACAAAAAGGGGCTGCCAATCGGCGTCCAGTTTATCGGAGACTGTTTTAAGGAAAAGAATATCATCAGAGCCGGCTTTGCCTTTGAGCAGGCGGCAAAGGCTATTTCCGGAAAGGAGGAGGAGTAAATGAGCAAACAGTATGAAACAGTCATCGGTCTGGAGGTTCATGTGGAGCTTGCCACCAGGACGAAGATTTTCTGCTCCTGCTCCACGGAATTCGGAGGAGCGCCCAACACCCATACCTGCCCGGTCTGCACCGGTATGCCCGGTTCTCTTCCTGTCCTTAACCGGCAGGTGGTGGAATATGCCCTTGCGGTAGGGCTGGCGGCAAACTGCCAGATCAACCAGTACTGCAAGTTTGACCGGAAGAATTATTTTTATCCCGACAATCCCCAGAACTACCAGATTTCCCAGCTCTATCTTCCCATCTGCCACGACGGCTTTGTGGAAATCGAAACAGCGGCCGGAAAGAAGAAAATCGGCATTCACGAGATCCATATGGAAGAGGATGCAGGAAAGCTGATCCATGATGAGTGGGAGGACTGTTCCCTGGTGGACTTTAACCGGAGCGGGGTCCCTCTGATTGAAATTGTTTCGGAGCCGGATATGCGGAGCGCAGAGGAGGTCATGGCATATCTGGAGAAGCTGCGGCTGATCATCCAGTATTTAGGGGCTTCAGACTGCAAGCTTCAGGAGGGCTCCATGAGAGCCGATGTGAACCTGTCCGTCCGGGAGACGGGGGCGGCCGAATTCGGAACCAGAACGGAAATGAAGAACTTAAACTCCTTTAAGGCCATTGCCCGGGCCATTGAAGGGGAGAGAAAGCGCCAGATCGAGCTGATTGAGGAAGGGAGAATGGTCATCCAGGAGACAAGGCGGTGGGATGACAACAAGGAATCCTCCCATGCCATGCGTTCCAAGGAGGATGCCAAGGATTACCGGTATTTCCCGGACCCGGACCTTACGCCAGTGGTCATAAGCGATGAATGGATTGAGGAAATAAGGGCCAGACAGCCGGAGCTTCGGACGGAAAAGATGGCCCGTTACCAGGAGGAATTCAAGCTTTCCCAGTACGACGCGGACATCATTACCGGTTCCAAGCATATGGCGGATATTTTTGAACAGGTCACCGCCATCTGCAAGAAGCCGAAGGAAGCGGCAAACTGGCTTATGGTAGAGGGGATGCGCCTTTTAAAGGAGCATGAGCTGGAACCTGAAAATATGACATTTTCCCCCGAAAACCTTGCAAAATTAATTGAATTAGTGGATAATGGTACTATTAACCGCACGGTGGGAAAGGAAGTTTTTGAGGAAATTTTCGCAAGAAATGTTGATCCGGAAAGATATGTGGAGGAAAAAGGCCTTAAAGTCGTAAGCGACGAAGGAGAGCTTCGCCAGGTCATTGAAGAAATTGTGGCTGAAAATCCCCAGTCAGTGGAGGACTACCGGGGAGGAAAGGAGAAAGCCATGGGCTTTCTGGTAGGCCGGGCCATGAGGGCCATGAAAGGAAAGGCTGATCCGGGTATGGTCAACAGGATATTAAAAGAGCTGTTGGAATAGAGGAGTCAATATGAGGAGGAAGAAAAAAATTATGAAGCCGTATGTTGAGATGACAAAGGAAGAGCTGCAGGAGCTGAGAAAAGAGCTTTCCGCACAGTACAAAGAGTTTCAGGGCAAGGATTTAAAGCTTGACATGTCCAGGGGAAAGCCCAGCACAGAACAGCTTGACATTTCCATGGGAATGATGGATGTGCTGAGCAGCGATGTGGATTTAACCTGTGAGGACGGCACGGACTGCCGCAACTATGGAGTTCTGGACGGAATCAAGGAAGCCAAGGAGCTTCTTGCCGACATGATGGAGGTTGCACCGGACTACATTATTATTTATGGAAATTCCAGCTTAAATGTGATGTATGACACGGTTTCCCGCTCCATGACCCATGGCGTCATGGGAAGCACTCCCTGGTGCAAGCTGGATAAGGTGAAATTTTTATGCCCTGTGCCCGGGTATGACAGACATTTTGCCATTACGGAATACTTTGGAATTGAAATGGTCAACGTTCCCATGACTCCTACGGGCCCTGATATGGATATGGTAGAGGAGCTGGTTGCAAAGGATGATTCCATCAAGGGAATCTGGTGCGTGCCCAAGTACTCCAATCCTCAGGGAATTTCCTACTCCGATGATACAGTGCGCCGTTTTGCCCGGTTAAAGCCGGCGGCAAAGGACTTCCGCATTTACTGGGATAATGCCTATACCATCCATCACTTATACGATCACGATCAGGATCATCTCATTGAGATTCTTGCAGAGTGCAAGAGAGCCGGAAACCCGGATATGGTTTATAAATTTGCTTCTACCTCCAAGGTCAGCTTCCCAGGATCAGGGATCGCGGCCATTGCAGCCAGCCAGAACAATCTGGTGGATATCAAGAACCAGTTAAAGATTCAGACCATTGGTCATGATAAGGTGAACCAGCTGCGCCATGTGCGCTACTTCGGTGATATCCACGGCATGGTGGAGCATATGAGAAAGCATGCGGATATTATGAGGCCGAAATTTGAGGCAGTGATTGAGATTTTAGAAAGAGAGCTGGGCGGCCTCGGGATCGGTTCCTGGACCAGTCCAAAGGGAGGCTATTTCATCTCCTTTGATTCCCTTGACGGCTGTGCAAAGGCAATTGTGGCAAGGTGCAAGAAATCCGGCCTTGTGATGACCGGAGCAGGCGCCACCTATCCTTACGGAAAGGATCCCCATGACAGCAACATCCGCATCGCGCCGTCTTATCCGCCTTTATCCGATCTGATTCTGGCAATGGAATTATTTGCTCTTTGCGTAAAGATGGTCAGCATTGACAAAATTCTTTCTCAAAAGGAATCATAAATAAAAAAGAAGCGCTGAAAAATGACCTGGCTTGGTCATTTTCAGCGTTTTTTAATTTTTCCGGGCTAAGCGCCTCTCTTTTTGGAAAAGCCCATCAGGTCCATCTGCAGGGTAAAAATATCCCTTGCCCTTAAGTTTTGCAGGGCGCCTTCCATAAAATAGGTTTCCCCTGCCCTTTCTACCTTATCCTGTCTCACATCCTTGCCCCAGATGATTGTGGGCACCCCGTCTCCTGTGTGGTCCCTGGCCTCACAGGGGGTGGAATGGTCTGCCGTGAAAGAGATGTAACAGGCATTCCTGTCAATATGCTCCATAAAATAGCCGGCCATGGAATCAATCTCTTCAATGATCCGGACTTTTTCCATGGGCTGATTGTCATGGCCTGCCAGATCAGTGCCTTTGACATGGACAATGACCCAATCGTAGCCTTCCTTTATGGACTCTACAGCTTTCCAGGCCTTTCCCATGATATCCGTGGTGAAACCGCCGGTAAAGGAGTCCTGAAAGTAATAATCAAAGCCAACCAGCCGGGCAATTCCTCCCACGGTCACGTCTCCTGCAATGCACATCCCCCGGATGCCTACCTGCCTGGCTGTACTGGGAATTGCACTTAACTGTCCCGGACCTCTGGTTATGACCACGTTGGCAGGAAGAAGTCCTTTCCTGACCCGTTCCTGGTTCACCGGATGGCTTTTTAAGATGTCAATGGCTCTTCTGGTGAATTCCCACAGGTTTTCTGCGGTTTGCGCTGCGTCCCTGCAGGCCGGGTCTTCAGGGTAAGGAACCACCAGCTTTGCCCCTTCGTTGGCAGTGCCTACGTCTGTGGGAACAATGGCTGCTGACAGCCCCTTTCCCCGAAATACCACTGCGACCCGGTGCTGGGTCAGCTCCTTTACAAGAACAATGGTTCCGTCCTTAAGCTGCATTCCGGATAAGGCTCTGGCCAGTTCCCCGGTTCCCTCATGGATTCTTCCGGCTCTCCGGTCGATGACTGTGTCCTCCTGGTCAATGGTTCCAAAATTCCCGCGAAAGGCCACATCTCCTTCCAACAGTTCCATTCCTCCGCTTAAAGCTTCCAGAGGGCCTCTTCCGGGATAGTACTTATTGGAATCACAGCCAAAGATTTCCATGTGGCCCACATCAGTGCCGACGGGTATCCCCGGGGCAATGGGATAGACGTTCCCAGTACTACCTTCCTTTGCCAGACGGTCCAGATTCGGTGTGTTTGCGTATTCCAGCGGAGTCAAACCGCCCAGCGCCTTGATCGGCCGGTCTCCCAGCCCATCAGAAATAATCAATATTCCCTGTTTTTTTCTCATATGATCACTCATCTTTCTTTCAATTTATTCTTTAACCGGTTTTTTTAGCAGGTCCAGATTGCGGTACATGAACCCGGCTGACAGGATGACTATGATAATCCACAGGAACACTGAGGAACCGCTTTTTCTGCTGAACACGTTAATGGCAAGGGTTGATTCCTTCCCAGGGGTGATCTTTCCGAAATCAAATCCTCCGAAGATATACCCATCCTCGCTGGTGATGGTGAAAGGCTTTTCATCGGAATAGTCCACGATATTGAGAAGCTCTTTTCCCTTTGGGACAGCGATTTTCATCTGGTATGAGCCGATGGAGACGGGAGTGGTGTTCCTGGACTTAAAGGACAGCTCTCTGGCATTGCCCGGATAGGTATCCCCTAAATCAGCATCTTCTCCGTCATAAAGCCTTTCTCCCCGTAAAACCACCTGGAAAGAAACCTCTTTTTCTTTCTCGTCAAATAGGGCCACATAATAACTCTGGTCCCCGTCTGACTCTTCGCTGATCTCCTCTGTTGCCAGAGTTCCGGAAACGGCTTTTACAGATTCTATGGCAGCATCCTTCCAAATGGGAAAAATGACTTCTCCGGAACCACTGGTTTTGGCTCTGATAGTCTGGGTGATAATTCCATTTTCTCCGTCAGGGGTTATTCTGTCTTCTATGGAAATTACGCTGCCGGTGTCATCTGCATAGGAGGTCTGGACTCCAGTCAATGCAAGAAACAGGCATGCATATAAGAGATATGAGATTTTTTTTATTGCTTTCATATGGTTTGTTCCTTTCTTATACAAGCCCGATGAACCGGAACCAGGTCAGGGAAGCGGCGATCATCAGGATCCATTTGGCCAGCAGCACCAGAGTGCTGTAAAGCATCTGCTCAAGTACATTGAAAAAGCCTGTGTTGTAATAGATTAAGTTGACCTTGCTGTGAGGAGGCAAAGTGATGGTATCGGAAATACAGAATGCAGCCGGAAGAGCCAGGGCCACGGGATTGATTCCGGTTGCATTGGCAATTCCGATGATGGTGGGAATGAGTATAATGGTCCGCACTGTTTTGGATGTAAAAATAAAATGGCTGAAGCTGGCAATGAGCATGATGACGGCGAATATTACGGTAAAGCTCATGCTCTCTATACCTAAATGGGCAAACAGGGCATTAAGTCCCCAGGCCGCCACGCCGGTTTCATCTAAGGCTACGCCGGCAGCATAAGCCCCGCAGGCGAAAATCAGCAGATTCCAGGAGATTTTGGCCTCTTTCCATTTCAATATGCCAAGGTAGGGCATGAAGAATAATGCCGCTGATAAAATGGCTACCATAACAAGACTGAGCTGGAACCCGAATAAATGGATCTGTCTGGTATCAATGGCCCATAGGGCAATGGTGACTCCAAAGATGACCAGGGCTTTCTTTTCCACCAGACTCATTTTGCCAAGGCCTTTGCGCTCTTCTTCCAAAAGGCTTAAATTAACTTTTGCATTGGAAGAGGGGATTTTAAACAGTATTTTTCCAATGAAGAAAGAAGCCAGCAGCGTCAGTATGGTGACCGGGGCGGAGGCGATAAACCAGTAGGTCCATGAAATGCTCTGGCCGGTTAAATCCTTTATAAAGCCAATGGCCATGATCTGGGCGCTGGTTGCGGTTACAATGGCTCCTGTGGATAGGTTGTTGGACTGGATCCCCTGTAAGGCCAGAAGCTTTCCAAGGTTATTTTTGGGGTCATTCATGGTGGTTCCAAAAGCTTCGATCACCAGAAGAACGATGGGGAACATCATGGCCGCCCGGGCTGTGGTGGACGGCACCACGAAAGCGATGAGGAAGTTGGTAGCGATTAAAAGCAGCAGAATGCTGTTTGCGCTTTTGCCGAACCTGGTTATGAGGTTTAGGGCAAGGCGTTTTGCAAGGCCGCTTTTTTCCATGCCCGAGGCTATGATAAAGGCTGCAAAGGTCAGCCAGATGACCTCATAGCCCAATACGCCCATGGCCTTTTCCTCTTCCCAGACACCGAGAAGGGGAAGGGCTACGATGACCAGAAGGGAGACCGTATAATTGGGGATGCTTTCCGATACCCACAGGATAAGGGCGGTTAAGAATACTCCCAGGGCCATCTTTCCCGCGTAGGACAGTCCTGCAGGGATTGGAGTGGAATAGAAGAGGCCGAATACGATTAATGCGGCCGGAAGCCCGAAAAACTGCATTTTCAGTTCAAAAGGGCTTTTGACTTTTTTGACCTTGATTTCCTTCGTTGACAATGTTGCTTTTGCTTCATTCATGGCAACATCTCCTTTCTTACAATATCTTTTTGTAGCCTAAGTGTAAAATTTTTATAAAGAAAAGTACAACGATAGATTTTTATAATTATTTTCTTTTAAGGGGAGGAATCCATGAATTTATAAATTAATCTTATGAGATTAGGAATAATGTTTATTAAGAAAAGAAAAATTGACATGAATTTGTGAATTTGCTATAATCTCCATAAATATATTTTATGCAAAAGCTTTAAAGGAGAATGATCATGAACCTGGAAACCTTGGAAACATTTCTAAAAGTCGCCGGAAATCATAGCTTTACCCAGACTGCCGCTGAGATGTTCTGCTCCCAGGCGGCTGTTTCCATACGCATGAAAAGCCTGGAAAAGCATTTTGGGATTGAATTATTTGAAAGGGATAACAACCGGATTGGATTGACAAAGGAAGGAAAGCTGCTGCTGCCTTATGTGAGAACCATCATGGAAACCATGAGGGGAGCGGAAAAGGAGATTTATGCCTCCCAGAATTTAAAAAACAAAGAAATACGATTTGCCTGCTCCGGTACTCCCGGAACCTATATCTTTCCGCCCATCATTCATGGATTTTCAGCCAAATATCCCTCTGTGACCGTGGTAAACCATGTGGAATACACTCAGAATGTTTTTGAAGATATTGAATCCAGGACTTTTCCCCTGGGATTTGTCAGCCAGCCTTTTCCGCCTCAAAGAGAGTGCCTTGTGTATGAGGAGCTGATGGATGACCCGCTGGTCTTTTTTGCTTCAGCGGAAAACCCCTTAAGCCGGAAATGTGAGGTCACGCTGGAAGATCTGGTGGGAGAAAATTTAATGACCACCAATCACCGTTCATCCATTGTGAAGTATTTGGAATCGGCGGGAGGCTTAAACTTTCCAAAGAAGAATATCCAGGCAATGGGCAATATTGAGGCGGTAAAGAAATGTGTGGTGGATAATAAGGGAATCGGCGTATTGTCTGTTCTGGCAATTGAAACAGAACGTAAATACGGGGTGATTAAGGTGTTAAAGCTCAAAGAACCCATAAGCCTCACCAGGAAGATCTATGCGGTATTTCATAAGGATCAGCCTTTATCCCTTCCTGATGAAGTATTTCTGGATTTTGTAAAGGAATACATGGGTCTCAATTTCCCTAGTCGAATAACACCAGGTTAATAAAGGCCTGAAACGATTCTGTCTGGAATTTATCCTTATAGAATACCACATGATTCATGCAGCTGATATCCAGATTCTTGACTTCTATTTCAATAATTTCCCCTTTTTTTATGGATTCATCAGCAAAGATCCTGGGTACAATGCCGATCCCGATATTTTCCTTTACCGCTTGAAGGATCACATCCGAGTTGGTGCTGGACCAGAGAGGCTCGGCCGACAAATTATTTAAGGCCAGGGCACAGTCAAAGGTATCACGCAGAGTACAGCCCTGTTCTCTTAACAGCAGAGGTTCCTGGATGAGCCGGTCCAGTGCCACCGGCTGGGCAAGACGTTCCGCAAAAGGATGGGCAGGAGCGCAGATCACTGCCATGGGATAGGAGGAAAAGGGGATCTTCTCCAGCTGCTCATCAGGGATGACGCCTTCAACCAGGCCGATATCCAGTTCATTTTTAAGAAGCTTATTTATAATCTCCTGGGAATTGTTTACAGTGACCTTTAACTGGGTATCAGGGTTTGTAAGGGCAAAGCGGGATACTACCTTTGGAAGCAGGTAGCTGGCAAGGGTCACGCAGGAGCCTACCCGCAGAGGGGCCTGGCGGTGAAGGAGACCGGAGTAGTTTTCCAGGTCCTGGTACAATTCCAGAAGAGGGATGACTTTAGACAGATAAAATTTTCCGTTCTCATTGATGACGATCCGGCGGGAAACCCGGTCAAACAGAGGGGAACCAACGGATTCTTCCAGTTCATTGATGGCGTGTGAGATGGCGGGCTGGGTCATGGACAGCGTTTTCGCCGCTCCCGTAATGCTGCCTTCTTCACACACCGTTTTAAAGATTGTGAGATGTCTTAAGTTCATGATAGCGTTCCTTCCATTACCAATATGTCATATGACATTCTTCATTATATCATTTTGATAATGGAATGAACAGAGATTTTGTAAAAAAATTGTCGAAAAATTCTCCGTTACAGTTCTTCTCAAAAAGCCATGAAACAGTTTTGACAGTTTTATTTCCGCCGCATTGCATGCAACGGCGGGTAAAGGAGGCCAGGCTTCCGGCTCTTTTTGCTTAAAGGCGTTTTCCAATGGCCTTAATAAAGTCTTCACTGTTTAATACAGTAGGATTTGGAATGGTTGTGATTAAGGCAAGATCCTTTGTCATCTCACCGGCTTCAATGGTGTCGATGGTGGCCTTTTCCAGCTTGTCCGCAAAGGCGGCCAGCTCCTTGTTTCCATCCAGCTCTCCCCGTTTTCTTAAGGCTCCGGTCCAGGCAAAAATGGTTGCCACAGAGTTTGTGGAGGTCTCTTCGCCCTTTAAATGCTTATAATAATGTCTCTGAACCGTTCCGTGAGCAGCTTCATATTCGTAATCCCCATCAGGAGAAACCAGAACCGAGGTCATCATGGCAAGAGAGCCGAAAGCGGAGGATACCATGTCGCTCATCACATCGCCGTCATAGTTCTTGCAGGCCCAGATATAGCCGCCTTCTGATTTCATGACACGGGCTACGGCATCGTCGATTAAGGTATAGAAATAGGTGATTCCGGCTTCTTTGAATTTATCCTTATAATCTGCCTCAAAGATATCCTGGAAAATGTCCTTGAAAGTGTGGTCATACTTTTTTGAAATGGTGTCCTTTGTGGCAAACCATAAATCCTGCTTTGTATCCAGGGCGTAATTAAAGCAGCTTCTTGCAAAGCTTTCAATGGAGCCGTTTAAGTTGTGCATTCCCTGAACGATTCCCGGGCCGTCAAAGCTGTGAACCAGCTCCCTGGTTTCGCTTCCGTCCTTGGCAGTGTAGACCAGTTCCACCTTTCCGGGGCCAGGCACCTTCATTTCGGTTCCCTTATAAACGTCGCCATAAGCATGTCTTGCAATGGTGATGGGTTTTTTCCAGTTTATAACACAAGGTTCAATTCCCTTGACAACAATAGGAGCCCGGAATACGGTTCCATCCAGGATGGCGCGGATGGTGCCGTTGGGGCTCTTCCACATTTCCTTTAAGCTGTATTCCTTCACACGGTCGGCATTGGGGGTGATGGTGGCGCATTTAACAGCAACTTTATATTTTTTTGTGGCGTTGGCGGAATCAACGGTTACCTTATCATTGGTTTTATCCCGGTATTCCAGACCCAGGTCATAGTATTCCGTCTTTAAATCAATATACGGCAGCAGAAGATTGTCCTTGATCATCTGCCAGAGAATTCTGGTCATTTCGTCGCCATCCATTTCAACAATGGGGGTTGTCATCTTAATCTTTTCCATGTGTTAATCCTCCTTAGAAATGTTCGTGTTATGCTATAGTATACGACGAATTACAAAATCACACAAGCTGTCTATGTAAATTTATTCAGCCATTTCTGAATATTATACACGGTTTTCGGTTCCATGAAATGCTCCACCTTTTCCACCTGCTCCAGCTCGTCAGCACTTTGGTTGACATAACAAAAGAAACGGTGAAGAACCTGGTGGCGGAATAAGAGATATTCTCCAAGCCTCAGGCCGTTCTCCGTGAGGGAAACCGTGCCGTATTTTTCAAAAGCAACCAGATCCTGCTTTTTTAAATTGCCCACCATTTTGGAGGCGGAGGAAGGCTTTACGTGCAGGCGTCCGGCCAGCTCCTTAATGCGGACAGGCTGTCCTTCCTGATGGAGCCGGTATATCATTTCCAGATAATCTTCCATCGAGGAGGTAATCCTTGTGTGTTCCAAAAGGGAGTAGCCTTTTAAGGTGTAGAAATTATCGTCCTGGGTCATGAAGGTTCTCCTTTGTTCCTGTGGATATGTTCATATATATTCCCGCCGGAATATTTCTATGAACGTGATATTTCCTATTTGCATATGTTAGGATATGGAAACAATGGAGGTAAAATCTATGCTGGAAAGAGTTCGTTTAACAGATTTAAAAATGGGGCAGAAAGGGACTATTGAGAGGCTTTCTGCCCGTGATGATATGAGAAGGCGTTTACAGGATATAGGACTTATTGAAGGGACTGTGGTGGAATGCCTGGGAAGGAGCCCACTGGGAGATCCTACGGCATTTCTGATCCGGGGGGCCGTGATCGCTCTCAGAAGCGAGGATTCCGGAAATGTGCTGGTACAGCCGGAGCATGTGGAAAAAGTGAAATACCAGACAAGGAAGGAAGTGACGGCCGCCGCCGTCGCCGCGGAGGAGCAGTTATGGGATTGAGCAGGGATTCAATGGGCATAAAGTCCGTGGACTGCGGGCTGGAAATCCGAAAACGAAAGGACGATGACAAGGTCATCGCCCTGGCCGGAAACCCCAACGTGGGGAAGAGTACGGTCTTTAATCAGCTTACAGGAATGAACCAGCACACCGGCTGATGTGGTTAGAGGGAAATATGCTATAAAAAGGTCACCGTGTATTCCCGGCGGCGGCCCTCGCTTTTGCTGACACGGATCTCCCCGATGACGGACCGCCAGAAAAGGCGTTTCTGCTCGTTGTCCAGGCTCCGGTATATGCTTTTAAAATCCGTGTGAAGCAGGTTTTTTAAAGCTTCCGGTTTATGGACCGGTGAAAGGCTTTCCTGCCTGCCGGCTGGTTGGGAACCGTGGCAGAGCTGGTTTGATTGGACTTCGCGGCGGAGCCGGTCTAACTGAGCTTCAAAACGGAGCCGGTCTGCTTTAAATTCTTCAAGGGTAATGGCTCCGTTGATGTATAAATCCTTTAAACGGTCTAACTTTTTATTGATCTGATTCTTTTTCTTCCGGCTGTCGGTGGTCTGCCTGATGCTGGCTTCAAAATCAACGGTATAGGAGCAAAACTGCTCCCGGATATTTTCCAGCAAATATTCCTCAATGCGGGCTTCTCTGATTTCCCCGGAATTGGGGCATTTTTTCGAAGTCCGGTGGTGCTTGCATTCGTAGGCAGGGTATTTGTACCGGATCTTCCGGCCGTCCCTGCGTTTTGAAAGAGCATTCATGTGGCAGCCGCTCATTTTGCAGCCGCATTCCCCGCAGATCAGGATTCCGGAAAAGAGGTAAGGATATTTCTGATTTGATTTGATGTTGCTGTTTTGGTTTAAAATGCGCTGGATATCCTGAAAAGAGTCGTCGGAAATGAGCCTGGGGCAGTAATGGTCGTTTCCCCGGTAACGGCCTGTGATCTTTTCATTTCTCAAAAGGGTCTGCTTAAAGTTCTGGGGCGTCATGACGATTCCGTACTGATCTTTCATATAGGAAACGGTTTTATTCATGGACTGGTTTTTGAGAAAGTGCAGGATGCAGTCTCGGATCGCCGGAGCTTCTTCCGACAGTACCATCCGCTTGTTTTCTATCTTATATCCCCGGGGAACCTTTCCTGTGATGACCTCGCCGTGTTCTACCTTTGTCCGAAACACGTCGGCTACCCTCAGGCCCCCGTTTTGGGCCTCCAATTCGGCCCAGGTCATGGATTGGGCCACAAAAGCCCTGCCGTAGGGGGTGGAGGTATCGAAATAGGGCTGGTCAATGGCGGTCCAGGCCGCATTGTATTTTTCAAGGACGGCCTGAGTGTTGAGATAATGGCGCAGGCTTCGGAACCAGCGGTCTAATTTTGTAAATATAATCAGGTCAACCAGCCCGTCCCTTACGTTGTTCATGAGGCGGGTAAAATCATCCCGGTCCAGCTTCTGTCCGGATACGCCGTCGTCCAAATAGATGTCCTGCAGGCTCATATTTTTGTGTTCTTCGATATATTTTATGCCGCGCTCTTTCTGATCCCGGATGGAGTCCCCCCGCTGGGCCTGCTCGTCGGAGGAAACGCGGATGTAGACGGCTACGCGAAGCGGTCTGCTGAGGGGCTGAGTTTTTTTCATGCTATCATCTCCTGGTACAGTTTACTTGGGGGAGAGGAGAAAAATAACAGTCATTCTTTGAAATGTTAACGCGTTAGAATTTAAGGCACCTGTAATATACGGTGCATATATCCCAGAGATTTCTCACTCCTGTCAAGCTTCGGCCATGCATCAACGCCGTCGTCATTTTTTCTTGGTATTATGTGAAAGTGGAAATGAGACACAGACTGCTGGGCGCTTGTTCCGCTGGCATTCAGCAGATTTATTCCCGTATAGCCGCAATTGTTTACATAATGATTTGATATAAGCTTTACGGTATCAATAACATGTCCCAGGGTTTCCTGATCGCAGTCAAGAATATTAACAGCATGTTTTTTAGGAATGACGATGGTATGCCCGTCCACATCCTTTGCGATGTCCAGGAAAGCCATGGTGTATTGATCTTCAAATATTGTGTAGCTTGGCAGCTCTCCGTTTATTAATTTACAAAAAATACAATCCTCCATAATTTTTACAAGATCTCCTTTTATAATTATTTATCAAAGACAATTACCGAAGCTCTGCAAGGAAATTCGTACAAACCGTACCGCATACATTTTACCGTACATTCATGTGGAAAGGAAGATACCATGTCCGACACCATCATCACGGTAAATTCTCCCGATCCGGTAAAAGCTTTTGAAGCCCTGGCAAGAATCATCGGAGATAAGGAAGGCGTGGACATCGCCCTGAAAAGCCTCAAGAAGAAAGAGGGAAAAGAGAGAGAAAACGGCCTTTTCCCCCAATAGCTGAAAAATCCGCCTGGCAGGCAGCAGGATTTCTGCCGCACACCGGACGGACAAACAAAACTTACTTCAGATAGCTTAAAAAAAGCATCAGGTTCAGCACTGTCAATATTGCCGCAATTCCCCCAAGCACAAGATTATTCAGAACGGAATTCTTGTATTTCCCCATCACCCTTTCCGAGGCGGTGAGGTAGAGCTGTAAAAAGACGGTTATGGGAAGCTGGATACTTAAAAGCATCTGACTGTATACAAGTCCCTGAAAGGGGTCCTGTATCAGAAAAATCGTAAAGGTAGCCAATGTGAGGATGCCCACGACCCCGATCTTCGTATGGCGGTCCGTAATGTCGTAAGGCTCTCCGAACATCCCCGCAAAGATGCTGCCTCCCGCCATTCCTGCCGTCATGGTGGAAGAAATCCCTGCAAATAACAGGGCTACGCCGAATACTACCGCCGCAAAATTGCCTACCAGGGGAACCAGCATCTGCTGGGCCTGGGAAAGCTCTTCTACCTTGACATGCTGTGTGAAAAAGGTGGTGGCTGCCAATATAATCATGGCGCTGTTGATGGCCCAGCCGATAATCATGGAAAGCAGGGTATCTAAAAATTCATATTTCAGCTGCCGCCGGATGACGGAATCCTCTTCCAAGTTCCATTGCCTGCTCTGTATGACCTCTGAGTGCAAAAACAGGTTGTGAGGCATGACCACAGCTCCCAGCACGGACATGATAATGGGCATGGAGCCTGCGGGAAACTGGACCGTGGTCCAGCCTCTTACTGCCTCGCCCCAGCTTAAATGCACCATGCTGAGCTCATAAAGAAAAGAAATCCCGATAATGGACACAAATCCCATAATGACCTTTTCCAGCTTTTTGTAGGTATTGGTAAAGAGCAGAACAACAATTACTCCAAGCACGATGACAGCTCCCACCTTTATGGGAATCCGGAATAAAAGGTTGAGAGCAATGGCTCCGCCCAGCACCTCTGCCATTGCCGTAGATATGGCGGCAATGAGGGCCGTGGATAGGACCGATTTGGACACCCAGGGCTTTAAATGGCGGCTCGCCGCCTCGGACAGGCAGTCTCCGGTAACGATGCCAAGATGGGCCGCATTGTGCTGGAGCAGAATCAGCATGAGGGTGGACAGGGTGACCATCCAGAGAAGTGCATATCCGTATTCCGAGCCCGCGGCTATGTTTGACGCCCAGTTTCCGGGATCGATAAAGCCTACGGTCACTAAAAGCCCGGGCCCTATGTATCCAAGCAGTTCCTTCAGTCCAAGGGAAGGATGATGGCCCTTTGTATCAAGTAAATTTTTAATTTTCATCTTTATTTTGCTCCGTTGCGTGTTTTTTTATACTTTAATCCTCAAAGCCTGCCTTGTCAATCAGGGAGCCATTCTTTTTTCCGCTAAACACATGAGCCCACCGGAAACTGGCCCGGTAAAACCGTAGCCAATGCCCAGGGCTGGTGTAATGACGGGGACCAGGGGTATGTGATGGTGGATATTCCGGGGAGCTATTCCCTTATGGCCCATTCCACGGAAGAGGAGGTAGCCAGGGACTTCATCTGCTTTGAAAATCCCGATGCCGTGGTGGTGGTCTGTGACGCCACCTGCCTGGAACGTAACTTAAATCTGGTGCTGCAGATTATGGAGGCCTCTTCCAATGTGGTGGTCTGTGTAAATCTTATGGACGAAGCCAAAAAGAAGAAAATCAGGATACGTCTTGATCTTCTGGAAGAGCGTCTGGGCGTTCCCGTGGCAGGGACGGCGGCCAGAAGCAGGAAAGGACTGGACCAGATTTACGGCGGCTTAAAGCGCTGTCTGGAAGAAAAAAAAGAAAGAGCGGAAAAACCTGTTTTCGTCCCATACCCTCAATATATTGAGGAAGCAATCGCCTGCCTGATGCCCGCAGTGAGCAAGGCCTGCGAGGGAAAGGCCGATCCCAGATGGATGTGCGCCAGGCTGCTGGATGCCAATGAAAACCTGATGGAAGCCGTAAGAAAATATCTCCCCTCGGTTGCCGGGTCCGAAGAGGTGGGCGCCTGTCTGGAGGAAATCCGCAGCCGGTGGGAAGAAAGCGGCATCACCCAGGAAATGGTGAGCGATGATATGGCCTCCGTATTTATAAAAAAGGCGGAATATCTATGCAGGGACGTGGTATTGTACGAAAACCAGACCTATAACCGGAGAGACCGGAAGCTGGACCGGCTCTTTACCAGTAAGATCACCGGATTTCCGATTATGTTCCTGGTTTTGCTGATCATTTTCTGGATCACCATAACAGGGGCAAATTATCCGTCTGAATTGCTGAGCAACGTGCTGTTCCGGGTGGAAAGCTGGTTAAGCGAAGCGGCCGCATGGGCTGGGGTGCCGGACTTTCTCGCAAATCTGCTGGTCCATGGGGTGTACCGGGTTCTGGCCTGGGTGGTATCGGTCATGCTGCCTCCTATGGCGATCTTTTTTCCGCTGTTCACGCTTCTGGAAGATTTTGGATACCTTCCCAGGGTTGCATTTAACTTAGACCGGTGTTTTAAGCGGTGCGCGGCCTGCGGGAAACAGGCGCTGACCATGTGTCAGAGGAAATCTATGCTTCCAAAACTCTTGACACATGGAACTGTAAATGATATAGTTACAGCTATAAACTGTAATTAAAAATAGTACAGAAACAAAAACAGCGTCGCATTGCAAAGGAGGTGCAGCATTTGGGTTTTTCCATTGATATGAGCGTTCCGGTTCTGACCGTGTTCCTTCAAGGAATCTTAAGCTTTTTTTCGCCCTGTGTGCTTCCTCTCATACCCCTTTATATCGGGTATTTATCGGGAGGAACAGGAGTAAGGGGAGAGGATGGGCGGATTTATTACAAGCGCAGCAAGGTTATGGTTCATACGGTATGCTTCGTGGTGGGCATCAGCTTCACGTTTTTCCTGTTAGGGCTGGGCTTTTCCGCTCTGGGAAGCTTCTTTAAATCCAATCAGCTTCTGTTTGCAAGGCTGGGCGGCGTTCTGGTGATTCTGTTCGGCTTATACCAGCTTGGGATATTCGGCGTTTCGTCCATATTGGGAAAGGAGCGCAGGCTGCCTTTTTCCTTTGACACTCTGGCAATGTCTCCCTGGACCGCGCTGGTCATGGGCTTTACTTTCAGCTTTGCATGGACTCCCTGTGTGGGACCGGCTCTGGCAAGCGTGCTGATTATGGCTGCCTCGGCTTCCACAAAGGCCCTGGGATTTGGCCTTATCGGAGTGTATACTTTAGGCTTTATTCTGCCCTTTCTGGCAGTTGGATTTTTTACAACCTCAGTGCTTGAGTTTTTCAAGGCTCACAGCGGTGCGGCAAGGAATGCGGCAAAGGCAGGGGGAATTCTCATGATATTCATGGGACTTCTGATGTTTACCGGGAAAATGAATGGGGTGACCGGATATTTATCCTCTATCTCCAATCCGTCGAGGACGGAATCCCCGGCTTCCAGGGAAAGTACGGAGGCTGAAACTTCCGCAGAAGACCCTGTTCCTGAAACCTCCGAAGAGAATCCGGTTTCCACAGAAGCAGAAACGGAGGAGTCCGGTGAAGCGTCTGATACGGAAAACCAGCTGCTTCCGGCCGTTGACTTCACCCTGACGGATCAGTTCGGCAACACCCATTCCCTTTCTGATTATAAGGGAAAGACCATATTTTTAAATTTCTGGGCTACCTGGTGCCCGCCGTGCAGGGCGGAAATGCCGGATATCCAGAAGATATATGAGACCTACAGTACGGAAGGGGACGATGCCCTGATCGTTCTGGGTGTTGCAGCCCCCAATTACGGAGATGAGAAGGACGAGGAAGGAATCAAAAGCTTCCTGAAGGAAAACGGATATACCTATCCGGTGCTGATGGATACCAATGCGGATTTATTTGACGCTTACGGAATATACTCTTTTCCGACAACCTTTATGATTGACCGGGATGGAAACGTATTTGGCTACGCAAGCGGGCAGCTTTCTGAAGATACGATGAAAAGTATTATTGACCAGACGATGAAAGGAGAGCGGAACTGAGCCCATGGGCAAGTACAGGGAAAGAAGACGGAAAATAAAGAGAAATAAAAATATAGCTGCCGGCGTGCTGCTTATTGCAGCCCTGTCGGCAGCCGGGTATCTGTATTCCAGAGCCGGTTGGGACAGGCGTCAGGCGGGCGGCGAAGTCCAGGCCGGGACAGAGACAGGCCAAAGCGCGGACTCAGAAATCCTTTCTAAGGCCCGGGTGGGCCAGACAGACTTGACAGGGCTTACGGTGAAAGAGGCGGAAGAGACCCTGGAAGAACGTTACCGGTGGGAGCTGGAGGTCAGTAACGGGGAGGATTCGGTTTTGCTGGATAATCTCCTGGAGCCTCAGCTTCAGGCCATTAAAAAACAGCTGGAGGAGACGCCTTCCGACCAGAGCCAGCAGTATGAAATTGATTATGAGGCATTGAGAGAGCCCTTTGCCGGCCAGGCAGAGGCCCTTGCAGAGAAGTGGAATAAAAGCGCGGTCAGCTCCGAGCTGGAAGCCTTTGACAAGGCCACCGGAGCCTATGTGTATACAAAGGAAGAGAACGGCCGGGCCCTGGATCAGGAAAAGCTGGTGGAGCAGCTGATGGAAGCGGCAAAAGCAGAAAATTACCAGGCTGAAATCATGGCCGGATTTACAGAAACTTTCCCGGAAAGAACCCAGGCCCAGGCAAAAGAACAATATGAGGTCATCGGAACCTTTTCCACCACCACCACGGACAATAAAAACAGGAACCAGAATATCAGCCTGGCGGTGGATTCCATCAACGGGCTTATTTTGGAACCGGGACAGGAATTTTCCTTTAACCACGCAACGGGAAACCGCACAAAGGAAAAGGGATATCAGCCTGCAGGCGCCTACCGGAACGGAGTCCTGATCGAGGAACCGGGCGGAGGCGTATGCCAGGTGTCCACCACCCTATACCATGCCATCATTGAAGGCGGCTTTAGTACCACGGAGCGCAATTCCCACAGCTTTGCGCCGTCCTATGTGGAAAAGGGACAGGATGCCATGGTCAGCTTTGACGGCTATGACGGTCCTGACTTAAAGTTTGTCAACACCAGCGGCCACACCATGGCGGTCCGGGCCTCCCTTAACGGAAGAAGCTTAAAAATCTCTCTGGTGGGGCTTCCGGTCCTGAAGGATGGAATGAAGGTGTCCATCCGTTCTGAGAAGATCCGCGATCTGGCTCCGCCGGAGCCGGTTTATGAGGAAAATCCGGCATTGCCCTATGGAACGGAAAAGGTAGTCGACAAGGGCTCTACAGGCGGTGTTT
Source organism: Bacillota bacterium (assembly GCA_023437715.1). Classification (GTDB taxonomy): domain Bacteria; phylum Bacillota; class Clostridia; order Lachnospirales; family Lachnospiraceae; genus Lacrimispora. Next base: position 88,834 of record JAEZFK010000058.1, read on the forward strand.
ATAAAAGCTACCGGGTTTATAAAAAGGGCGATACGGTGGTAAAGGAAGAGGCGCTTCATAACAGCACATATAAAGGAAAGCCTGTTATCATCGAAAGGAATACCACAGTGCCTCCGGCAGAAACCCAGCCTGGGACGGAAACCCAGCCTCAGGCGCCCCAGGAGACAGATGGTCAAGCCGTGGATACGCCGGAGACTATAGGGCCGGGAGCCGGGCTTTAAGAGCCGCCCTTAGCTCCAGATCAGCCAGATTGCCAGGTATCCCGCTGTAATGGAAGCCAGGGTGAAAGCACCTATAGAAGTAAAGAAGCAGGGGCTGTTGCAAGATTTTTTTGCAGCAGCCTCTTTCCTGTCTAACCGATAGAATTTGATAGGAATTATTTCATTGATCTATCTTTGAAAGCCGGAAGTATTCCGCCATTATCTTTGACATAAAGAATTTTGTTTAATGTCGCTATTTGTTGAAACTTGTCGAAATTTGTGATAATGTAAAACAAAGTAAGGATGTAATGATGGGTTGATTGACGGTGAAGAAAGAAAACTCTGCGGCTGGTAAAGGAATGTCGGAACAGAATACTCCGATGCGGGGAGAAGTCGGCAAATTCGTGCCTGGCGGCGGACATGAAAAGGAGAAGATCAAATGAATATTCCAGCGGAAAAATCGGAAAAGAAAGCAATGACTGTGGAAAGAACAACAAACGGAAAAAGCGGCAGGCCGGGAAACAAATCATTAAAGTATGAAATTTTGTTCAGGCTGCTTCCAACTGTGCTGGCGGCTATGATCGCTTTATCGTTTATCGGGTATTACACTTCCAGGCAGGTGATCCAGGCCGGCAATGAACGGCGGATGGAGTTAAGCCTTTCAGTGGCTGTTGAAAAGATCGAAAAATCCCTTGCCAAAAACCGCAAGATAGCGGAGGCCCTGGCACAGACCGTAGAAGCCAATGCGGGCGTGATGAAGGATGAGAATTACCGGAAGTTTATGCCGTCAATGCTGGAGACCAACCCCGAGACCTTCGGAGGCGGAATCTGGTTTGAACCATATGCCAAAGACCCGCAGATGGAATACTTTTCGCCGTACTGTATGCTGGAAAATGGGAAGATGACCTACTTCGACGATTATTCTCTGGGAGAAGGGGTCTATTATACCGATATGGATTGGTACACCAGCGTAAAGAATACCGATCAGAGTGCGGTATGGAGCGCCCCGTACTATGATGAATATGCCAAAATTTCCATGGTGACGGCATCCTCTCCATTTTATGATGCCTCAGGGAAGTTCATGGGAGTCGCAACCGCTGATATTGATCTGACTGAGATGCAGAAAATGGTTGTTGATCTTCAGGTGAATAAGGGCGACAAGGCTTTTCTGATTGATCCCAGCGGAACTTATATTGCGGACGATGACAGCGCTAAACTGCTTAAAATGAATATCACCCAGGAAAGCAATCAATCCCTGGCCGAGCTGGGAAAAGCGATCCTTGCAAATAAGCAGGGAAGCGGAAGCTTTGAGGACGGCGGCCAGAAATATATGATATGGTATACGCAGATTCCGGAATCCGGATGGATTGTTGCCATTTCAAGCACGGAAGCCCAGCTGTTTGGAGAGGTGAACACCCTTGGAAAGACCCTGATCATCCTTTGTGCCGTATTGGCCCTGCTTGTCAGCGGAGTGCTGATCTTCTCTGTCCAGAGAAAGGTGGTCAGTCCATTGAAGCAGCTTGTGGGCGTCACCGGCCGGATTGCAGACGGAGACTTAGACGTCAAAATTGACGTCCGGACGAAAAATGAGATTGGCGCTGTCTTTGCCTCCGTAAAGAAAACAACGGACAGGCTGCACGCCTATATTGATTATATTGATGAGATCTCCGGCATTCTGGATCAGATTTCCAGAGGAAATTTAGACTATCATCTCCAGCTTCATTATGTGGGCGAGTTTGAGAAGCTGAAGGTCTCATTGGAGAATATCCGGTCATCCCTGAGCAAAACATTGTCGGTAATCGATATTGCCGCCGAACAGGTGAATACCGGAGCTTCTCAGGTTGCGAGCGGTACCCAGGCCCTCGCCGCAGGCGCTACGGAACAGGCATCCTCTGTGGAAGAGCTGAACGCTTCTATTACAGAGATCGCGAGACAGGCTATGGAAAATTCCGAAAATGTTAAGATCGCAAATCAGTTTGTGGAACTGGCCGCTTCTGGCGTGAATGACGGAAACATACATATGGCCCAGCTTACGGAAGCAATGACAGAGGTTAGCTCTGCTTCCAGCCAGATTGACGGAATTACAAAGGTCATTGAGGATATCGCCTTCCAGACCAATATTCTGGCATTGAACGCAGCCATTGAGGCGGCCCGCGCCGGTGGAACCGCAGGAAAAGGCTTTGCTGTTGTGGCTGATGAGGTCCGCAGCCTTGCCGCGAAATCTGCGGAAGCCGCCAGGCAGACCGGGGCGCTGATCCGGAATTCTGTTTCCACCACATCCAGAGGAACACAATTAGCTGTGCAAATGGCTCAGATCCTGCAGGAGGTGGGATCAAACACCCATAAGGTAACGGAAAGCTTCACAAAAATTGAACTGGCATCTGCGGAGCAGGCCCATGCAATTGATCAAATCATGCAGGGACTGAATCAGGTATCCGCGGTTGTTCAGACCAATGCGGCTACCGCGGAAGAAAACTCTGCGGCCAGTGAAGAAATGTCGGCACAGGCGGCCACCCTGAGGGAAGAAGTCGGTAAATTTAAATTGAATGAGGAAATGACCGGCATGAAGTAAAGGGATTAAACATATGGTACAAACCTGCCTGAATAAGCTTTTTCAGGAGGTGGATACGATGAATACACCGGATCAGACAACCTACGGAAGGAAGAATATCACGGTAAAAGTTGAACGCATTTTTACAGGCGGAAAAACTTCAAAGGAGCTGGTTTTAGAGCTGCTGAAAAAACGCCGTGACGGGGGAGGCTTGGAGTCATGAGGCCGGGAGCCGGAGAAAGCCTGTCCTTAGGGTACTCTGCAGCTCTTTACATGCGCCTGTCAAAGGACGACGAGGGAACGGCTGAAAGCGCCAGCATCAGCGCCCAGCGAAAGCTCCTCCGCTCCTATGCCAAGGAAAATGGCTTCGGCATATATTCGGAGTACGTGGATGACGGCTACTCCGGAACCAGCTTTATCCGCCCGGCATGGAACCGGCTCTTAGAAGACATTGAGGCGAAGCATGTGAATCTGGTAATTACAAAGGATTTATCCCGTCTCGGCCGAAACTACATTATGACAGGGCAGTTTACGGAGGTTTACTTTCCGGCGAAGGGCGTCCGTTACATTGCCATAAATGACGGCTACGATTCCGAAAGCCAATGGAACGACATAGCTCCCTTTAAAAATATCGTAAACGAAATGTACGCCAGAGACACTTCAAGGAAAATCCGCAGCAGCCTGCAGACAAAGATAAAGGAAGGGGCCTTTATCGGAAATTTTGCCCCTTACGGATACCAAAAGGACCCGGCGGATAAAAACCATTTGCTTATAGATCCTGCGGCAGCTTCTGTTGTGCGGGAGATTTTTGAAAAAGCGGAAAAGGGGGAGGCGCCGTCCCGGATTGCAGGGGACTTAAACAAGAGGGAGGTTCTGACCCCGGCCATGTACCGGTGCGCCAGACTTCCTTATTTAAATGCGGATAATTACTCCAGGAGAAAGGAATGGACCTCGGGAGCTGTCTGTAAGATTCTGGCCAATCAGGTATACCTGGGACATATGGTCCAGGGAAAGACAGCCAAGGCATCCTTTAAAAGCGCAGCCACTCTGCAAAAGCCCCGGAAGGAGTGGGTGGTGGTCAAAAACAGGCATGAGCCCATCATTTCCCAGGAGGTCTTTGACCGGGTGAGAAAGCGCAGCGTGTCCCGGAGGAATCCGGCTGTCTCCGGTTTTTCCAACCTTTTTTCAGGAACCGCGGTGTGCGCCGACTGCGGCCGGAACATGTCAATTACAGGGGCCAGAGGGAAAACGGAAAAGAGAAAGCTGGTATGCGGGGGCTATAAGCTGTATGGAAGCAGGGAATGTACCAACCACTTTATGGACTATGATCTGCTTTATGAAATCCTGGTTCAGGAAATGTGTATTCTGCTGTCATTTACAGAAAGGGAGAAAGAGGAAATTCTCCGGGCGCTTTGGGAGGACTCCGGGAGCCGGGAGCCGGCTTTTGGGAAAAAGGCCGGATCAGCCCTGAGAAAACGGGAAAGAGAGATTGAAACCATTATCCTACGGCTTTATGAGGACCAGATAAACGGCAAAATCCAGGAAGAGCGTTTTTATAAAATGCTGGATGCTTATGAAAGGGAGCAGAAAGAAATTGCAGCAGGCCTTGCGGCTCTTCAGAAGCCTGATGCTTTACTCAAAACTAATGCTTTACTCAAAAGCAAAGAAAGAGACGGAGAAAGCCTGCTTGCCGGACTGATAGAAGAGGTAGAACAGAATCATTTCCTTTCTGCAGACCTGCTTGCCGGATTCATAGAAAGAATTGAAATCTGCCAGAGCGTTACTGAGGAGGAAGGCCGATCTCCCCATAAATTCCAGACCATCCGCATCTATTACCGGTTATCCCCGGAGGGAAACGGAAAAACGGCTCCTGCATAAATTTCCACTGTCATGTGCATGGGCTTTGGATGCAATGCGGCCGGGATTGTGGGCTGCCGGATCATTGACTCCCCAAGAGAGCGGCTGATCGCCATGATAACCAACAACTTTGTACCCTGCAACGGGCGTTTCTCGCAACCATATAAAGGGAAACAAAAACAAGCAAGGGGCCGTTGCAAAATAAGTGAAATAGCACTTATGGAGCAATGGCTCTTTCTTTGTGTTTAAAAATGAAAAAGGTAGATTCCGAAGAACCTACCTTTCATTTATGCAACTAAATAAATACACCACTAAAGATTATGCCCGATAAAGCGGGGCACGCTGTACCGAATTTGGCCAAACTTATCAACTGGTTTTGCCATTAAGTTTGGAAGGTTTTGTTCCTGAAGATGATTCTGTCCGACTGCTGAGCCACCAATTGGAGGATTTGGATTACACAAAGTTGTATCTGGCTTACTCTGCCAAAGGCAGAAATCCAGCTGTGAACACTAAGACCATGTTCAAGATATTAACCTATGCCTACTCCCAAAACATTTATTCTTCCAGAAAAATAGAAAAAGCCTGTAAAAGAGACATAAACTTCATGGCTTCTGGCCGGTCAGAAAGCTCCCAATCACAGTACCATTGCAAGATTCCGCACCGGTTTTCTCGCTGATGCCTGTGAAGATCTATTCTATCAGAGGGTCAGAAACTTAGCTGCCATGGGGGAACTGGGAAAAGAGACGGTATTTATTGATGGAACAAAGCTTGAAGCCTGTGCCAACAAATACACCTTTGTCTGGAAAAAATCCGTAGGGAAATGGGAAGAAAAAATGTTTGCCAAAATCACTCAGGCTAATACATAAAAGACTTTTTCATTGACAAAGAAAGCCGGGGCAAAGGTTTAGAGAAGGTGTTTGACTTCCCGGACTCCTATTGCAATGAGCAGGGGATCCGGTTTGTATATGGAAGAGGAAAACGCAAAAGCAGTCATCAAAAGTATCATACGTTATTCCGGCGTTTTCTGGACAGGCAGCTTCTTTATGACCTGCGCAACTCAGGATTGCATGGAAGAAACAGTTATTCTAAAACAGATATTGATGCGACGTTCATGCACATGAAAGATGATCATATGAGAAATGCCCAGCTAAAACCGGGATATAACGTGCAGATCGCAGTAGACAGCGAATATGTGGTGGCGGCAGATATCTTTCAGGAGAGGAACGATGTCTGGACCCTGATGCCATTCTTAAAATATATGGAGAAAAATCTGGAATTTAAATATCCGAGCGTGACATTAGATGCCGGATACGAAAGCGAGGAAGCGCATTGCTTCTTAGAAGAGAATGATCAGACTTATTATATCAAACCACAGATTTATGAAAGATGGAAAAAGAAAAATGTACAAAGACCAAGGGAAACAAGCGGCTGTATGTATCGAAGAAGTTTATAGAGAAACGCCAAAAATCCTATGAAAACATCACAAGTGAGCGAGGAATTCTTTATCGAATGAATCGTTCCATTCAGGTAGAAGGCGCATTTAGATTGTTGAAAAGCGATTATGAATTACAAAGATTTCTATTGCGGGGGAAAACCAAAGTAAAACTGGAGATTCTATTGCTGTGTATGGGTTATAACATCAATAAACTACATGGGAAAATCCAGAATAAAAGACTAAAAATCATCTGTTTGAATTGAAATGGCGTAAAAAGACAGCCAGAAAGAAAGGTTTTATTAAAGTATGGAAAAAATCAGGGTAGGAATCCAAACAAGAGGATTTTTACCCTGATTTTATCTGCAAAAGGAAAGGTGCCGCTCAATAACTATAAATAAGCTATTTTTGCGACACCCTCTCCAAATACTTATTTGATGATTCCCTCATGCTCCCGTGATTTTAGGCTTTCCAGTATTTTGTCAATAACGGCTATTTTTTCCTGGACTGTTAAATTAGAGTTATTTAATTTACGTTCTATGATCTCTACATGAAATTCATTTATTTTATCGGAGAGGAAATGAAAATCCATATTGTCAGGCATATGTATTATGATATTCTGAATATAGCTCTTTTTCATCCGCTCCCTCTTTCGGATTAGTCATATTATATTTATGAAAATATTTGTTTGTCCTATGAAAAAAGGGAAATGTTTTCCTGATATTTAATTTCCGGATGCCCGGTTTCCACCGCTTTTTTTGTGCTTTTTTTGCAACATTTTTTGCCCCGTTGTGATGTAGTTGACTAATGCTGCTTTTGTAAATATAATGGAAATATAAAAAGCAAATAATGCAGATAAAACAGATGACAAAACTTGCGAGGTGACAGAATGGAGATTGCCGTATGTGACGATAACAGGCAGTTTTTGGAGGGATTTGAAAAGGAGCTGCGGAATATCCCTCTGATTGATACAATATTTTCATTTTCCGATTACAATTCTTTCCTGTTTTCTATCGATCAAGGAAGACGGTATGATGCTGTTTTGCTGGATATTGATTGGGAACGGGAGCGGACGGGGCTGGATATCGCAGAGGAATTATACAGGCTGAGCCCTGGTTCAAAAATCATCTATGTAACTGGAAACAGTGACCGTTTCTCTCAGCGTATTTTCTTACATAAGGCTAATTTAAGCGGTTTTCTTACAAAGCCGGTGGACTTTGAGCTGCTGTATGCGAATCTGAAAAAGGTAGCGGATGAAATCCCTTTTCAGGAACAGCCAACTCTTGTTCTGCGGCGTCAGGGCGCTCCCCTGTCCATTCCCCTACGGGAGATTTTCTATATTGAAAGTCAGGGACATACGGTCCATATCCATACGGTTAGTGAGACAATAGCCGTTTACGGACGGCTGGAAAATCTTTTCAATACATTGCCTGCAGGCTTTCACCGATGCCATAAAAGCTACATCGTAAATATGAATCAGATACGCCGTTTTCAGTCTGCCGATGTGCTGCTTAAAAACGGGGAAGCTGTTCCGGTCAGCAGAGCCCGGCAGATAGAAACCAAGGAAGCATATTTTACTTACATGAGCCAGATGCTCTGAATGGAAAGAAGGAAGAAATGTTATGTCTGTAATAATTTCAATACTGATGGCAGCCCTGGTCCTCCTTTTGACTGCGGCCGGCGGTTTTATATTGCAGCGTATGATTTTTAAGAGGCGTTTTCCTCTCTTTATGTTCCTGTTTCTCATTTTACCGGTGGGGCAGATTTCCATGCTGTATAGCTTTCGATTTGAAACATGGTCCGTCTACTGGCTGTCAGGATTGATTTTAAACATGCTGGCCGATGTTCTGCTCTTAGGATATACCATATTCCAGGAGAAAAAAAGTGCTGCGGAGGAAGAACTGAAAGAGGTGGAGCACAGAATAGCTCTGGAAAAATCCCACTATGATGCAGTTCAAAAACGCAGGGACCAGCTGGAGAAAATACGTCTGGATTTTCATAACCGACTGGATCTGGTCATGAAAATGGAGGCCGGCAAGGATGCTTCTGCCCGTGATATGATTGCCGCCATGAGTGACCAGATTAACCGGACCAGGGAAAATATTTATTGTAGCATTCCTGTCGTCAATGCGATTTTGACCGAAAAGGAGGAGGCATGCCTGCAGGCAGAAATCGGTCTTCAAGCATCTCTTGACATTCCGGAACTTCCCTGGATAGAGCAGATGCACCTGTGCAGTATTTTCGGCAATCTCTTAGATAATGCCATTACAGCCTGTAAACAGGTGGAGCATAAGGAACCGCCGACGATTCAATTAAGCTCTATGGTGACAGGAGATTATCTCTTTATTAAGGTGACTAATCCATCCAAGAAGCCGCGGCGTAAACCTGCAGCCGGCCGGGGATACGGCTTTCGGATACTGTCGGATCTGGCGGAGCGGTATGGGGGCAGTTTTCAAAGCCATTACTCTAATGGAATATTTACTGCGGTCGTATCCCTGCTGGCGGTAGAAAACATGGAAGGTGGGTGAGGAAAATGGGAGCTGTTCTGATGGACTTTTATAAAAGTGGTATCGTGGGACTTCTGGCTTCTTTTTGCCGTCCTTTTTTCTTCGAGTTGCTTCTTTATTATTTTATGTATAAGCTTCTGCCCAGCCGTTTTAATCGGTACACTCTTTTTGCTGCAGCATTTATTTACGCATTATGGTATAACTTAAGAAAACCGGAGCTTTACGGTACAAACTATCATCTGTGGATGAACGTATTTATCAATGGGTTTACGTTTTTCATTCTTTTCTTTGTCTTTCAAGGCAGGTTCTGGAAGCGGTTTATCGTCTATAAATATTTTGAAATTGTTCGCTTCATGTGTGAGAATATGGCCTTTGTGCCTTTCTTTCTCTATTATAATTCCCTGGGCTATCATGATAAATTGCCTGAACTGATTAATGCTATCAAGTCTGGTGAGCTGCCGAACCTGATTTATATGACTGCCAATGTTGTCCTTTTTTTCATAATAGGTTCTCTATCCGGCAGCATATGGCGTAGGATTTCCATGGAGAAATTTCATCCTTTTTATCTGATGTTTATTCTCCTGCCTGAGGGACAGAGGTATTCTTTGTCCAATGTGCTTTACCCGGGTATGGGAGACTGGTATTTGGGAATCGCCTGCATGTTTTCATCAGATGTGGAACTGTCCTACCGTATTCTGGCGGTATTTGGCGCAGCTGCCGGCCTGATTTCTTCTATCGCACTGTTTTTTGGTATTCTTTCCTACGATAAAAGGGTATCTGTAGAAAAACAGCTTCAGGAAAGCAGACGTATGATGGAACTGGCTCAGGCACATTATGAGGAGATTGAGTCCCAAAGTGAAAAACTGAGTAAAATAAGGCACGACTTTAACAATCAGCTGGCATCCATCACACAGCTGATCCGTTTCGGGGAAGAGGGACAAGCTAAGGAACTGCGGGATTCTCTGGGAGCAGAAATCGATAATACAGAACAAAAAAATAAAGGATTTCACGATGGGGGCTGTTGAAAAACCAATGTCAATAAGTTAAGCTCTCCAATCCGTTTATTTAAGGGTAGTACATGTAGAAATATATGTACTGCCCTTTTTTTGTAATAACTCAAAAAAAACACTTGACAAATCAGTGAAAATTTGCGGC
>JAEZFK010000002.1 GCA_023437715.1 Bacillota bacterium
AATGGTAGCGAATGAAGCAAAGCTTCATGAGCATACCGCCTGGACCTGCCATTCGGTTCAATCCGGGGTCAAAATCAACTAACTAGCTAATTTTTTTCCCGTTTTACTTGTTGTTTGGTTCGTATACTATTGCTTGTATTCGTTCTGAATTTTCTCATTCAAAGCCATCAAACAATGGCTTGTTTTATTAGAATTTTCAGGGTTTTACATACTGTTCAATCTTCTGTTTTCAAAGTGCATTTTGTTTGTTACTGTCGCAGCAGCAACTTTTATAGGATATCATGGCTGTCTGTTTTTGTCAACCATTTTTTCCATTTTCTTCAAAGCTTTTTCATCGATCATCGATGTGTTTTTAGAAGAAAATTTGCCGCCCGTTTTCAGCGGCGAGTTACATCTTATCAAAGCTGGCGACAAAAGTCAACAATTATTTCGAATTATTTTCAATAATTTGTTCAATTTAAAAAAAGCCTCTGATGAAACACACCAATCGCATGTAAACACAAGAATCAGCCATGGATAATACTCAGTCGGGTAAAGTTAAAACAAAAGCTGAATTCTAATATCCACGCCTTTTATCCTGTCATAAAGCCCTTACATTATAATATCAGAAAACAAAAGAAGAAACTATTCTCCTTTATAAAAAAAGAAACACACATATAAAACACGCCTTAACCCCCCCCTTAAGACAAACGGACATTCACAATGACCAAGGCTCAAGCTCCCCTCTTCTACTCCCCTCCGCTACTTGTTCACAGCGTCCCCCGCTTCACCGTTCATAGCCGAATAGCAGCTATCGCCGCTTATCAGGTGGATCCCGCACTCCACCCGACACAATTACCCGCACTCCACCTAATGTTTTTCGCATTTAAAATAGTGACTTACTAAGTCCAATTAACCCGAAATGGTTTCACAACTTTTTTATCCAGTAACTATTTTACGTAACCAAATATGTTTTTTTTAAATTAAGTAACCAAAAGGCCAACTATTATGTTATATTTATGATAAGATTTGCCGATATAAAAATATAGCCGATTTGTAATTGAGAAGGAGGTGTTCCTATGACGCATCTTGGAGCAAAGATCCCGGTATCCTGTAATTTAATGCCTGACAATTTGCATGACAGATTATTTTCAGCAATGCATGATGTAAAGAGTATGGCCTCTAAAAGAACGGGCAGAACGAAAACCGATATCCAGCGAAATAGATTTTCATGGCTCGGTCCGGGGGATCTGACTGATAAAGGCTCAAGACTAATTATACCTGATTGTATTTACATAGGAATGAAATGATCAGAAACCGGAGCCAGCATTTCTTTGATTGGGAAACTGAACAGAGTCATATCCTGACGCCTGTTGGCTACAGCCAAAGAAACCACGGGAAATCAGCCAATTACTTGCATACAGGGAAAAAGTAGCAGGTATTTTTTAATGTTAGGGGAAGAAAATGAAAGAAAAAACTAAAAAAGGGTTCTTTGGCTTTTTTCAAAATGCAAGAAGTTCTGCGGAATCTTCGGAGAAATCCGTTATAACTGCTGCCGCTTCGCCTGAAGAATCCAAGAATGAAGATCTCAAAGAAGCAGCCTCCGATTCAACCGAACAAAAAGGCTCTGCTGCAGTAACCGCGCCTCCTGAAACAGAACAAAAAGCTCCCTCCCATTCTTCTATATGGGAGCAATCCGATGATCCGCTTATAGTGCGGATCGATGAAGAAGCATTATACAGTGAATGCGCTCAGTTCTCCAGTAAAATGAACTCCTTGTCCAATGTTTTTAAACGGACGGCCGAAAACACACAGGAACCTGAGCCTCAGCCAAAGGCAGCCCAGGCTCATCTTTATATCTCCCATGACCGGATGGCCGCATGGATTTATGTGATTCCTCCATTTAATGGCGGTGAGGGGATAAAGGAAGAAGATTTGAAATCCCTTCTTAATCAAGAACGGATAACCAAAGGAATTATAGAGGATGCGCTGAAATCAATCGTTGAAGAACAGATTTATGACCAGTCCGTGCTGATTGCAAAGGGAGTTCTGGCACGCAACGGAATCGACGGTTCTATTAAGGACCATTTTAAACGCACCCTTAATCTTGAATTTAAGGAAGATGAAAACGGATCTGTTGATTATAAAAAATTAAATAACATCCAATCCGTGAAGGAAGGGGAAGTGATCAGCACAATTACCCTTGCTGTTCCGGGAGAAAATGGCATGACCATAACCGGCCACCCCTATCCCTGCGTTATTAAGGGAACTAATGTTCCCATACCTTCAGGCCGCAATACCTCGCTTACGGAAGACCGGACTCTGCTGATTTCCCGGAGAACAGGCCATGTAACATTTGCCAATGGAAAATTTCAGGTAGATCCCCTCCTTAAGATAAACGGCAATATTGATAATAGTACAGGAAATTTAGATTATGACGGGGACATATTCATTACAGGGGACGTGAGAAACGGTTTTTCAGTAAAGGCTACCGGAAGGATTGATATCCGCGGCTCCGTAGAAGGTGCCCAGATTACGGCCCAAGGAGCCATCACCATTGCCAGCGGCATGTCGGGAAACGGCCGCGGCGTTTTAACCTCTGACTCTGACATCAAATGCCGTTACTTAGAGCACTGCACAGTCAGCGCCAAAGGCAATGTGTATGCGGAAAGCATTATCAATTCCAAAATAGAAAGCGGTCAGGATATTATCGTGACCTCTGGTATGGGCGTCATTATAGGGGGCTCCCTACTGGCTTCCAACAGCATCAATGCCCGTATTATTGGTTCTAAAGTACGGCGGCTTATTACCGAATTAATAATTGCAAATATTCCAAAGAACGTGGAAGAATCCTCTCGTCTTACCAGGGAAATGGAACAGCTGCGCCATAACATGTCGGAGGTAAGAAAGAATATCACCTATCTAGAGACCACCCAAAGACAGGATAAGCAACTGCTGCTGGATAGCTTAAAGCAGGCTTCCGCTTATTTAAACCTTCGGGAACAGGAGATCACAAACCGTTTAAACGAAATAACTGCAACTGACAGGGAACAGTCCGGAATCATTCAATGTCAGCAGCTGCTTCCAGTGGTCCGCATTAAAATTGGCTCCTCCAGCCTGCTGGTCCAGGAAGAGTACTCCAGAAGCATTATTTATAAAAACAATGAAGGCGAAATTACGATCGGAAGTAATTAGACCTGAAGGAGGAAGCTACTATGAAAAAAACAATTATGATTGTCGATGATTCAATTGTAACGCGCAATGAGATAGAACAATTACTAAAAGGAACAAATTTTGATGTAATCTATCAGTGCAGAAGCGGGGAAGAGGCTTTGGAAGCCTTTGAGAGAGAAAAGCCCGATATTGTGACCATGGATATCATAATGCCTGGAATCGATGGCATCGAAGCTTCCAAACGCCTGTTGAAGCATCATCCGGAAGCAGGAATTATCATTATCAGTTCTCTTGTCTATGATAAAACACTAACGATGGTGCAGGAATTGGGTCCCTCTGTTCCCTTTGTTTTCAAGCCAATTAAAAAATCATTTTTTATTGAAGCTCTGGTAAAAGTGAGTGACGCGATTTCTAAAAAGTAAAATCTGTACAAAAGAAAAGTACTATACATAACTAAATCGACATGCTATTCATTATTATATTTTAAAAGCCTAATGGAAAATCTGTTCATTCAAATTTTCCATTAGGCTTTTCTTTTATACATTATAGATTGAACCTGCCGTTGAATCTTCGGAATCAAACGGACTGGCTATGCGGTAGGAAGCCATCTGCATCCGAAGCTTCATCAATTCAATCAAATAGAGATAATCGGATTTTTCCGGTACAAGACTCTCAGTTTCCGCTTCCCATGACTGACCTGTTAAATATTCCAAAGCATTTGATATGTCTGATCCATACCCTGAGGTTTCAGAATCACCCGCACCCATATAGTTCTTAACCTTCTTCA
>JAEZFK010000011.1 GCA_023437715.1 Bacillota bacterium
ATACACTCCTGTTAAGTAGTCAAGCTACAGGGAAAAATCAAAAGTCCACAGTATCTGAATGTATTATAACCACGATATTAAAAAGAAAGGAAGTTATGGTGTTTTGCTTCTAAAAACATCATACAAGTATAATTTTAAATTCCTAAGTTTTTCATTATTAAAGGGTACATTAATAGTCCTTTTGCCGCCAAGTCCCTGCCAGGCGCAGGCGGCCTCTTTTTTTGACTGTTCAGGGCATGTTGAGATGTGCGCTTTATTAACTCGAAAAAGTGAAGCGAGCCATAATGCGGAGATAACTGTGGATGGCGTGTAAACCTCAGATCAACGGGAGTTCATCCCGGAATCCAGGCATAGAAAAATGGCTGGTACAATATTGCCTGCTCGTCGTCTTCCTTAGAAATTGCCTGAACAGTCGTGAATACAGAAACAGTCGTAGAATGGAGAAACCAGTGAATACAGCACAAAAAATAAAAACTCTGCGAAAGCACCCGCTGATTGAAGTATTAAAACACAACAAGGGAAATCCAAGAACTCTGATTTTCATGGAGCCTCTCTGGGGTATTCCGTACAACTTAATCGCACCTTTTGCTACCCTATATATGTATACCCAGGGAATAACGGACGTTCAAATCGGACTGATTCTGTCGGTTGCCATGTTTGTCCAGGTACTTTTTTCTTTCTTTGGCGGTATAATCACCGATAAGCTGGGGCGCAAATTTACAACCATGATGGGTGATTTCTTTGGCTGGGGTATTGCCTGCCTGGTGTGGGCTGTTTCGGGTAACTTTTGGCTCTTTTTAATTGCAGTTTTATTTAACAGCTTTGAGCAGATTAACCAGACTGCATGGTATTGCTTATTGATTGAAGATGCAGATTCCAAGGATTTATTAGGAATATATACCTGGGTGAACATAGGCGGTCTTGTTGCAATCTTTTTTGCACCGATTTCAGGATTGCTGATAAATTCCTTTACCGTGGTTCCGGTTGTCCGTGTTTTATATTTGGTTTTCGCTGTGAATATGATGATTAAGGTATTTGTTACTTTTCGGCATTGTGAAGAAACCCGGCAGGGAAAGATTCGTATGGCCGAGACGAAAGATACCCCTGTTTTACAGATGCTATATGAGTACAAGGATCTGATCCCTAAAGTGCTGATGAATAAAGAGATCATGAAAGTGCTTAGTATCTCTGTGATATTACATATAACGAATCTTGTCAGCACCAACTTCTTCAGCTTGTATGTAACACAAAGACTGGGCATCGCGGACCGTTATCTGGCCTTTTTCCCTATTTTGAATGCGGCAGTGATGCTGATTTTCATGATTGGAATACAGCACCGCCTGGAATCTGTGAAATTTCGGATACCTATGTGGATCGGCCTGGTATTGTATGCCGCATGTTCAATTCTTCTGATACTGACGCCGATTGGCGGTATTCCGTTTATTATTATTTATGTCTTTGCTGCGGCAGTGGCCAGCGCCCTTGTAGTGCCTCGTAAAGATGCCTTGCTTCAGTTGAATATTAATCCGAAGGAGCGGGCTCGCATTAATGCTTTGATTATGTCCTTTACCATTGCTTTTGCCTCTCCATTTGGCTACTTTGCCGGATGGCTATCAAGCATTGACCGCCGTTTGCCATTTGTGTTTACATTTACTATTTTCGTTGCGGCAATCATTATCGTTGGCCGCATCCGTGATCCCCAATTCGCTGGAGAACATAGGGAAGCTGATGATCCTGCGGCCTGTGGTGCAGGTGATTAAATTTAAGCTGCTACAGCAATGAGAAACCTTGATGCAGGATGACTGTCCAGCTGCTTTTCTGAAATGGAAAACGGACCACCATAACCCGGGGCGTTTCTCCTGAAATAACATAAAAAGCCGGGTAACCGTTCATAATAATAAAATGGATTTTCCGGGAAGTTATTGAAAAAGTCTTCGCAGAGCTTGTCGTTTTACTGTTGATAAATCACCGGCGGGTGCGTATCAGATAGATATTATGCTGTACAAAATTCAACATGCAGATGCAGGGCAATTACTGCCTGATTAAGTCCAAAAACAAAACAAAGGAGAAGAAACCATGATTACACCTTACCTTACATTCAACGGCAACTGTAAAGATGCGCTGGACTTCTACCGCTCCGCCTTTCAATGCGGCGAGCCAAGGGTCCTTCCCTATGGAGACTATATGCCGGAGGGATCAAAGACGCCGCCGGAACTGCTCCGTACCTGGGTTATGCACGCCGAGATGGTCGTCTGCGGTACCAACGTCTGGTTTGCCGATGAAGCTATACCGCACAAGAATGGCGATAGCATCAAGCTAACTGCCACGGTACCTACAGGCAGGGAAGCGGCGGCTATCTTCGACGCGCTTTGCGTGGGCGGCGGGGTGACACTTCCGCCGACCGAGACTTACTACAGTGTGTTCCATGCCGCAGTAACAGACAGGTTCGGTGTGAACTGGAATGTTGTCGCTGAAGAAGCGCCGAAACAATTGGAGGGATAAAGAATGAATAACGAACGTGTATACAGAATGAAGGTCTCCAGTGTTTACCCTATGTATATTCAAAAGGCTGAGCGGAAAGGACGCACGAAAGAGGAAGTGGATACTGTCATCCAATGGCTGACCGGCTACGATGAACAGGGATTGCAGTCTCAAATTAATGGAGAAACGGACTTCGAGACGTTCTTTGCTGAAGCTCCTCAAATCAATCCCAACGCTTCCAAAATCACCGGAGTAATCTGCGGAGTTCGCATCGAGGAAATCGAAGACCCGCTTATACAGAAGATACGCTGGTTAGACAAGCTGGTGGACGAACTGGCAAAAGGTAAGCCGATGGAGAAAGTGTTGAGAAACAGGTAATCTTGTAATAATTATGTAAAAGGGGTTTTGAGAGATAAGTGATGCCAGGCGGGGGATCAGGTGCCGTAGTCATTAAAACTACAGCAACAAGGCATATGGAGTGGGTTTGCCGGATAATCAAAGCTTAAAATACATTTTATCTCACACCAAGGCCCGGAATGTCACTATTTCTCCGGTATCTATTACAAACCAGTTGACAAATGACTTTCAATAATTTATCATATAGTTATGATAACTATGTAATATCGTATTTGAAAGAAGGTAAGAGAATGCTGGAACAAATGATTAAGGTAGCAGTGTTTGGAGATTCCATACTGAAGGGAATACAGATTAATCCGGTAAACAAAAAGTATTATGTAAACAATAATATTGATACGGAAATCCTGAGCAAAAAATACCCGATACAAATACAAAACTATTCAAGCTTTGGATGTACTGTAAAAAAAGGCAGTGATTTGCTTAAAAAGAGGCTGGAAAAAAATATAGGATGCGATGTGATTATCATGGATTACGGCGGAAATGACTGCGACTATAATTGGAAAGCAATTTCGGAAAATCCGGCGGGCAATCACGTACCTAACACACCGATCGAACTTTTTTATGAAATATATTGCGGTGTTATTGATACATTGAAGAAAAAGAATATTTTACCGATATTAACAACTCTTCCGCCATTAGAGCCACAGAGGTTTTTTGACTGGTTTTGCGGGAATTTAAATAAAAAGAATATTCTTATGTGGCTGGGTGATATCAGTAAAATTTACATTCATCAGGAAAGCTACTCAAGAGTAATTGAAAAAATCGCATTGGAAACACAGGTTCCGTTAATTGATTTAAGGGGAGCATTTTTGAAAGCCGGGAATGTGAAAGACTTGCTTTGTGAGGATGGAACACATCCAAATACTTCAGGTCAAAGAATCATAGCATCAACCTTTGACAAGTTTGTAAAAGAGTTCGTAGGCGCCAGGTATAGGTTTTAACCGTCCGTCAACCAGGAGATCAAATTTCCTGGTTGACATTTTTGTATTATGAGATTAATACTTTCCAGCTCCGGGGAGATAAAAGGCTGAAAAGTATGGAAAACAGGTAGTATTCAAAAGTTCTTGTAAACCTTCAAACTGATGTAGAATAAAATTACTCAGTCGGAAGGTTTTATTTTATGACAAAAAGAGGATGAGGCGGGTTTCTGCATTTTTCGACAAAATTAATACTATTAAAAGTTGGATTGATATAATTAATATTAAAATTGAATATTTTAATATTAAAATTAAAAATATTGATTTTTGGATTGACATATTTAATTTATAGGAGTATATTGTAATTAAATAATACATCAGGATGGTGAAAACAATGAAATACAAAGCCCCGGGCAAATGTCCCGTATGCGGTGAAAAGCTTTCCATAACCAAGCTCAGTTGTCCCAAGTGCTCCACAGCCATTGAAGGGGATTTTCAGCCTTGTGAATTCTGCCGCCTTCCAGAAGAAGATCTGGAGTTTGTCAAGGTATTCATAAGATGCCGCGGTAATATCAAGGATGTTGAGAAAGAACTGGGGATTTCTTACCCCACGGTCCGCGGTAAACTGGATTTAGTCATAAGAGGTCTTGGATATGAAGTATCACCAAAAGAATTAATTAAGGAAAATGAAGATAAGACGGCTGCCAGGAATGAAATTCTTGACCGATTATCAAAGGGGGAAATCTCCCCAAAAGAAGCAACGGAACGTATTAAGAATCTATAATTAATAGGAGTGTCAGTCTATGAGTGAACAACAAAAAATACTGGAAATGATAGAAAAAGGGCAGATTACCGCTGCCGAAGGCATGGAGCTTTTAGAGGCTCTGAATGGGACTAAGGAAGCAGGAGCAATTCAAACGGTTGAAACCGCAACAACTGCAAGACGAAATTATAAATTCCTTAAGGTAAAGGTTATGTCGGATAACAATTCCGTTAATGTTAATGTAAATATACCCATACGTTTGCTTACCACAATCAGTGAGATCGCTGATAAGATGACCACCATGGTTCCTGCGGATGCCAGAAAGGAGATGGAGGCAAAAGGTATTGATATTTCCAGCATTGATTTTGCAAGGATTATCGAGGATATTATAAATGGCACCCTGGATGATCCCAATATTGTTGATGTGGAAGCCTGGGATGAAAGCCATAAGGCGATGGTGAAGGTGAGAGTATATGTCGATTAAGGGCTGCCGTTTATTGTGGCTCAAGCTCCAGATTGAGGGCAGGGGGTTGGGTATTCCCATTCCAATCCCCCTGTACACCTTTCAGGAATTATTGGACGGTTGTCTGGACTTACTGACTGCCGCATGTTTTTTTGTACCGAAAGCACCTGATCCGGGTTCAGCCGCCTCAATCACTGTCTATTCCGTGAAGGAACTCATTATCATGGTTATAAAGCTGCTGGATTCTTTAGCCGAGGATGAACCATATGACCTTATTAATGTTACAACTGACAAGGTTAAAGTATTAATTAAAATCGGTTAAGGTATGTTTATTGGAGGTAAAATGACGAAACTGTTCACAAAATATATATCTATAATTTTAACCATATATCTGCTGTCACTCGTATTACATACGGTTTATATTGGCAGTATTCCGTCACTGCTTATTATGGGGGTGGTGCTGTTAGCAGTAAACCTTATATTAAAGCCGGTTCTGCTATTGATTACATTGCCGGTCAGCCTGCTGACTTTAGGATTGTTCGGCTTTATTGTGAATGCCTGGACCATCATGATTGCAGATTATTTTGTAACAAATATAACCATGGGCGGCTTTCTTAATTCACTGCTGGCGGCTTTCCTCATCGTTATCTTTCAACACATGTTCAAGGATGGGAATAGGGCGTAAAATCAGCAGATTACAAATATCAGACACACTCCACAATTTCATAGCCGCGTAAAATAAGATGGAGAGGGCAGTCCGGATATAGTTTTTGAGTATTCTCTTAAATACTCCGGCCTGGGCGGAGTGTGTCTGTCTGTTGCAGAGAAAATTTTAAACGGAAATGATTAAATACGGATAATGCCGGAATGGGGGCGGGCTATGAATTTACACGACAAGGTAAGTACTGGATTAAACGGTTTAGATCAGGTAATTGACAACCTTCGATTTGGAGATAATGTAGTTTGGCAGGCGGATTCGGTTTCAGATTATAAGAAAATGGTGGATCATTTTGTTGCAAGGGCCAAGCTGGATAATATGAGGCTGGTTTACATCCGTTTTGGTAACCATGAAAAGATACTGGATGAAAGCCAGGATATTAAGGTTTACCGTATTGACGCCAGTAAAGGGTTTGAAAGCTTTACTACGGAAATATATAACCTGATAAAAAAAGAAGGGAAAAGGGTCCTGTATGTTTTTGATTGCCTGACTGATTTATTAAAATACTGGCATTCGGATTTGATGATTGGTAATTTTTTCAAGGCCACCTGTCCCTATCTCTATGAGCTGGATACCATCGCATATTTCACTATCAAACGAAACTTCCATACCTACAGCACAATTGCAGGCATCCGTGAAACGACTCAGCTTTTACTTGATATATATCAGGTAAATAATAAAACATATATTCATCCTCTCAAGGTATGGCAGCGCTATTCGCCTACCATGTTTTTTCCGCATTTGATTCAGGATCAGGAGGCTGTCTGCATTACGTCCAGTTCTGATGCCTCTGAGCTGCTCACCAACATTCAGCGCGGTGAAAATCGGCTTGATTATTGGAATATCACTTTTAACCGGGCCAAAAAGGTGTTGAATTTTTCACCGAAGCAGCAGGAAGCGGCGAAGAAGCGCTTAATGTATAT
Source organism: Bacillota bacterium (assembly GCA_023437715.1). Classification (GTDB taxonomy): domain Bacteria; phylum Bacillota; class Clostridia; order Lachnospirales; family Lachnospiraceae; genus Lacrimispora. The sequence goes on from JAEZFK010000011.1 coordinate 6,683, forward strand.
GCTGATAGGCAGTGATTCCAGAATGTTTGAGCTGTGTGACCGGTACTTGACTTTAAAGGATATTCTCATGATCGCATCCAGAGAAGTGGGTACCGGCTTTATTGGCGGAAAGAGCGTCGGCATGCTTTTGGCAAGAAAGATTCTGGAGATCGAAGGAAAAGACCGTTTTACGCCATTATTGGAACCTCACGATTCTTTCTATATTGGGTCGGATGTTTTTTATACCTATATTGTACAAAACGGTTGGTGGAGACTCCGTGCAAAGCAAAAGACGAAAGAGGGGTATTATAAGTATGCGCCTGAACTCAAAGACAAGCTTTTACGCGGGGAATTTCCCAAGGATATTCAGGAGCAGTTTGTTCAAATACTGGAATATTTCGGTCAGTCGCCCATCATTATACGTTCCAGCTCCCTCCTTGAGGATAACTTTGGAAATGCATTTGCGGGGAAATATGAAAGTGTTTTCTGTGTAAATCAAGGGACTCCTGAGGACCGGTATGAAGCTTTTGAGAAAGCCATCCGTACGGTTTATGCAAGTACGATGAATGAGGACGCGCTGGATTACAGGATGAACCGGGGACTCTTTGAGCTGGACGAACAGATGGCCATATTGGTCCAGCGTGTTTCCGGGGACCAGTACGGAGAATACTTTTTTCCCCATATTGCCGGTGTGGGAAATTCCTCCAATCTTTATGTCTGGGATGAGAGCATTGATGCGAATTCGGGGATGCTCCGCCTGGTATTTGGACTTGGCACAAGGGCGGTTGAGAGGACGGATGGCGATTATGTGAAGGTGGTAAGCCTGGATGATCCTTTGCGGATTCCCCCAATGAATTATGAAGATCAGAATAAGTTCTCCCAGCATCGGCTGGATGTTCTTTCTTTTGCGGATAATGCCTTAGAAAGCAGAGACTTGGATGAAGTCCTGCTGCTGGATTTAAAGACAGATAAGAGATTGTTTATGAGCCCTGATTACATAACAGAGGCCCGTTTGCGTGAGCTGGGATATATGGACAGGAAGATTCCCTATATTTTAGATTTCAAAAAATTGTTCACCGATACGGGAATTGCTCCTGTAATGAGAGAAATGCTGGAATTGCTGTCTAAAGCATATGACTACCCTGTTGATATTGAATTTACAGCAAATTTAAAGAAAGACAATCGTTTCAAAATCAATCTCCTGCAATGCCGTCCATTACAAACCAAAGGCTTAGGTAACACAGTAAAAATACCGGAGTTGACGGATCATAGGGATTGCTTCTTCTCCGGAAAAGGAAACTTTATGGGAGGAAGTGTACGGCTGCCCATTGATTTTGTTGTATTTGTTACGGCGAACACATACCTGGAGCTGAACGAACAGGGGAAATATGCGGCAGCCAGACAGATTGGCCTGATAAACAAAGAAATGAAAGGGAAAAATGTCATGCTGGCAGGTCCGGGCAGATGGGGAAGCACAACACCCTCCTTAGGTATACCTGTGCATTATACGGAATTGTGCAACATGAAAGTCATTTGTGAGTATTCATCAGGGAAAGCGGGACTTATGCCGGAGCTATCCTATGGAAGCCACTTCTTTCAGGATATAGTTGAGGCGGGTATTTTTTATGTAGCCATTTTTGATGAGCATAAAGATGTGGCATTTAATCCTGACCGCATTCTTAAAGAGGAGAATATGCTGGCCTCCTTATTCCCCCAAAGCAAACAGTTTTCCGATGTGATCCATATTGCGAAAACCAGTGGAATGGAGATATATTCTGATGTTGTGACACAAAGGCTGCTATGCAGATAGGAGACGGATAAAGTATACATCATCTCCATAAATAAGCTGAAACGGCAGAGGAATATATCCCCTGCCGTCTCTTTGTATGTATTCCTGCTAATTAATTATTTCAGAAGCTCAAGGCGGCCAGGATCGTTCGCAAATGCTTCTTTTGCGTTATCTTTTGTAACAACAAGCGGAGGAAGCTCATAAATGCCAACGTCCTTCTTGCCGTTGTTTACGCTGGTATCAGGTTTCGGCATACCGTTGCCTGCCTGCAGGGACTTGATGATATCAATTGTTTTGCCTACAAGAACATCGGTTGGCTTCGCCACAGTTGAATACTGTCTGCCGGACCAAACCCACTGAACGGATTCATTCTCAGCGTCAAGACCTGAAACCACGGGGATCTTCTGTCCGGCCTGCTCGGATGCGGTAATGATGGCGCGGGCAATGCCGTCATTTGGTGACAGAACGCCGTCAATTTCCTTATCGGAGTAGAAACCGGAGAGCAGGGAATCCATACGGGCCTGTGCCTTGGAGTTATCCCAGTCAAGGGTTGCGCACTGTGTGAAATCAGTCTGACCGGATACGACTACAAGTGTTCCGTCATCAATTTTTGGCTGAAGAACTGACATAGCTCCTTTGAAGAAGTTGGGTGCGTTGGGGTCAGCAGGGCCGCCGCCGAACAACTCGATATTGTAAGGAGGTTCGCCTTTTTCCTTTGCCAATCCGTCAAGCAGTGCCTGGCCCTGTAATTCACCGGTCTTAATGCTTCCGAACTGTACCACGCCGTCAACACCGGTGGTGTTCTCAAGGAGACGGTCATAACCAATGATTGTAATGCCGGCAGCAGCTGCTTCTTCCAGAACCGATCCCAGCTGTGAACCGTCAACAGGACCGACAACAATAACCTTGGCGCCGTTTTGAATCATGGATTCAATTTGCTGCTGCTGCTGAGGAACCTTGTTATCAGCGGCCTGAACAATTGCCTTAAAGCCCGCAGCCTCTAACTGGGTCTTGAACATTTCGTCAGCCTCTTTCCAGTTCTGGGTGCCCAGCCATGGCAGGGAAACACCGATGGTTGCATTTGCTTCAAAGCCTTTGGCCGATTCCTGGGCGGCCGTCTCTTTTGCGGTGGTCTCCTGAGCAGCCGATTCCTTTGCAGTCGTCTCCTGAGCGGCTGTTGTTGCCGCAGTCGTTGCAGCGGCTTCACGTCCGCTGCCGCAACCTGTCATCGCCACTGCCGCAGCAAATGCTGCTGCCGCCATAAGTAGGGATAAATTTTTTTTCATTCTTTAACCTCCTTTTTTAAGTCCTTCGACTATATAAGGCCCAGCCGCGCAGTTTATTGGGAATCACTGCCGGCAGGCTTGCCTTCCTTTGATTTGGTTTCCTTTTCAGGGAATAAGGTTCCTGTGATGGAACGGCGTCCATGCGCCTTGTTGTAAACATCGAAAGCAACTGCAGCCAGCAATACAAAGCCCTTAATGACCTGGGTACGGTCGGCTCCAACTCCCATGAGCATGAGTCCGGAGTTGAGAACAGCCATTACCATGCCGCCTACCATGGTGTTGAGAACTGTACCAATACCGCCTGAAACAGCCGCGCCTCCGATAAAGACCGATGCAATGGCGTCCAGCTCCCAGCCGGTGCCGTCGGAAGGGCCTGCCGCAGTTGAGCGGCCTACGAACATGATTCCTGCCAAAGCTGCAAGAAATGACATGTTAAGCATGGTGAGAAAATAGGTTTTCTGGACATTTACACCGGACAGAGCGGCTGCGCTCTTGTTGCCCCCTACTGCGTAGATGTGGCGTCCAAACTTGGTGCGCTGGGTGATTATGTGGTAAATGATGATCAAAATCACCAGAATCAGACCTGGCACAGGGAATGATGTACCGGGACGTCCGGAACCGAAAAGCCAGGTAAAGTAGGCAATGATGGCTCCAACCAGAACGATCCGTACCACAACCGGCCAAAGGGGTTCGTTTGTCCCTGAGAGACCGGACGAGCGGGTCCGCCGCCGCAGCTGTGCATAGGCGAAAGCAGCGATTGCGATGACTCCCAGCAGCAGTGTGGAATTGTTCATTCCGGTAAAGGCAGGGCCCCATTCCGGCAAGTATCCGGCGCCGAACCATTTGAGTTCCGGCGGTGCGGGTACGGAGATGGACTTTGATATCCAGATGACTCCTCCGCGGAAGATCATCATGCCGCCCAGTGTGGTAATAAAGCCGGGGATGCCCAGCTTGGAAAGCCAGAAGCCCTGCCATGCTCCGGCTGCGACGCCGATTGCAAGGCTGACAATTACTGCGAGCCACCAGGGAAAGTGGAGATCCCGTGCTACCAGAGCCATAACCATCCCTGAGAATCCGGCCACAGAGCCTACGGACAAATCAATCTGTCCGATGACGATAACCATCAGCATTCCAATGGCCAGAACTAATACATAGGCGTTGCCGGACAGCAGGTTCTGAAAGTTAGAGGAAGTAACCATTCTTCCCCCTGAAGTAATATTGAAGATAATGATAAGAGCCGCCAGGGCGATCACCATTGTGTACTGACGAAGATCACCGCCTAATACTTTTTTTATGTATTTCATGATGCTTTCCCGTCCTTTCCTGATTCAGATTCTGCGGCAGAGGTATCTGTCATCATTCGCATGAGCCTTACCTGATCGGCTTCACTGCGATCCAACTCGCCGGTTATGGTTCCCTCAAAAATGGTGTATATCCTGTCCGCCATGCCAAGCAGTTCCGGCAGCTCGGAGGAAATGAGCACCACCGCTTTCCCCTGATCTGCAAGGGCATGGATCAGGCGGTAAATCTCATATTTGGCGCCGACGTCGATTCCTCGTGTGGGCTCGTCGAGAATCAGGACCTCCGGCTCCGTAAACATCCATTTGCCAAGAACAACCTTTTGCTGGTTTCCTCCGGACAAGGTGTTTACGCCGATATCAACGCTGGGAGCCTTAATGTTTAAGGAATGGCGGTATTTTTCGGCAGCCTGGAACTCCTTATCGGAATCGAGTAACCGGCCCCGTTCAATTGCCTTTAGGTTTGCCGACACAATTGTCATGCGGATGGTGTCAATCAGATTGAGGCCCAGGGTCTTCCGGTCCTCCGGCACATAAGCGATGCCGTGTTTAATGGCGGAGGCAACGGAGGTGACGCGAACCTGTTTACCTCTGATTTTAATGGTTCCGCCGAGATGGATGCCGTAGTTGCGTCCGAAGATGGATCGCATGAGCTCTGTTCTTCCTGCGCCCATGAGGCCGGCAAAGCCGACGATCTCACCAGCTCTGACATAGAAGCTGGAGTTTTTACACACCATCCGTCCCGCAATGTAGGGATCCTCAACACACCAGTCGGACACTTCGAAAATAACATCTCCGGGATGTGATTCATGTTCAGGATAGCGGTTTTCGATGGAACGTCCCACCATGGAACGAATGATCCGGTCCTCATCCACACGCCCTGCTTCCACAGGGTAGGTGTCTACCGTGCGGCCGTCCCGGATTACCGTAACAGCGTCCGATATTGCCGCAATCTCGTTGAGCTTGTGGGATATCATGATACAGGTTATGTCCCGTGTTTTTAAGTCCCGCATGAGATTCAGCAGGTTTGCAGAGTCAGCCTCATTGAGAGCGGAGGTGGGCTCGTCGAGAATCAGCAGCTTGACGTTTTTGGACAGGGCCTTGGCAATTTCCACCAATTGCTGCTGTCCTACGCCCAGATGCTTGATTAAGGTACTGGGATCAATGGTCAGTCCCACCCGTGCAAGCAGATCCACGGTGCGGTGTCTGGCAGTGTCCCAGTCAATCAGGCCGTGCTTAACCACCTCGTTTCCCATAAAAATGTTTTCGGTAATGGACAGCTCCGGAATCATTGTCAGCTCCTGGTGAATGATTACGATGCCGGCGTTCTCCGATTCCTTGATATTCTTAAAAGTCATTTCGCTGCCCATGTAAATGATCCGGCCTTCATAGGTACCGTAAGGGTGAACGCCGGACAAAACCTTCATCAAGGTTGATTTTCCGGCGCCGTTTTCTCCGCAAATTGCGTGAATGTCTCCCTGGCGCACCTCCAGCGTCACGTTATCCAGTGCGCGCACTCCCGGAAAGACCTTGGTGATGCCCTGCATTTGAAGGATTAAAGGATGTTCCATAACCTACCTCCCTATATGCCTGCACTCTGGCAGGCAAGTATTATACTATATGCGTTCCACTGCAAAATCCAGCTGCCGAAGCCCTGCCAGCACGCCCTCGTGGTCGTTGTCTGACGTCACATTCCGGGCCTGCCTTTTCACCTCTTCCGGCGCATTGCCCATGGCAAAGCTGGTGCCGGTGGAAAGCAGCATATCCATATCGTTGAAATTGTCACCGAAAGACACCGTAGCCTCTGTGGGAATGCCGTAATTCCTGCACAGGTACTTGACTGCTCCGGATTTTGAGACTGCGCCGTCCATGATTTCAAGGTAAGTGTCTTTGGACCGGTAAATGGACAGCTGAGGGAATTTTTCTTTCATCGCCTTGTTTAAAGCGGCAATCTGCCCGGCTTCTCCCATGCACAGAAACTTATGTATATGGCCGTCGGAGGGGATAAAATCAGCAATTTTCCCCTCTACCGGCACCGATGACGTGATACCTTGTTCCTGTATCACCCATTTGTCATTAACATTGTCTACGATCCAGTGATCATGGGAAAAGGCGCTGCAGCAAACTGGCTTCCACTCCTTTTTGATAAATTCGTCGATGAGAACTGCCTCTTCCCGGCGGATTCCGACAGTTTTGGCGCAATCCCCATGCTCATCGAGAATCAGCGCGCCGCTGTAGCAGACAATGGGGGCCTTTATTTGTAATTCGTTCTGCAAAGGAAAAATTCCTGAGGGCATGCGCGCCGATACCATGATAAAAGGAATGCCGGCACGGGAAAGCTCCCGTATTTTTTGCCCTGTGTCTTTGGAAATCTGATGCTTTGAATCTATAAGCGTCCCGTCAATATCGCAAAAGACCATTTTATACTGCATTGTTTCCGGGCTGGTCAAACGGGTCCCACCACCTCTTCTTTTACCGCCAAAAATGCACTGGGCATTTGCAGCACCTTATCCGTGGCTATGGCGGCTGCGCCGTACAGGGTAGGATCAACCTTGAGGCTGGATATTTTAATCTGCACCCTGGAACGCAGTTCAGAAATAGAGCGCTGCTTCACCACCTCCTGAATCGTGGGCATCAGCAAATCCCCTCCCTGTGATACAATGTCGCCGATGACAATAATATCCGGGTTATAGGCATTGATCAGGGTCACACAGCCGTAGCCAATGTATTCCGCTACCTCCCGTACCACCTCCAGCGCCTTCTGGTTGCCGCCCCGGGCCGCTTCAAAAACGGCATTGCAGGCGTCAGAGTTTTGCTGATGACCGTTGGAGAAACATTCCGGCACACGCTGCCGTGCCATCTCCACCATGGCAGGCGCCGAACAATATAACTCCAGGCAGCCGTAGTTGCCGCATTCACAGTGAGGACCGTGGACGTCCACGCTGATGTGACCGATTTCACTGGCAGCGCCCTGTACGCCCAGCAGCAGGCTGCCCCGCTCGATAATACCGGATCCCACCCCTTCCCCCACCAGGAAATAGGCCAGTGTGTGCAGCGGACGTGGATGGTCTCCAAACCACCATTCCGCCAGCGCCCCTGCGTTGCCGTCATGCACCATGAAAAATGGCTTGTTAAACTCGTCTTTGAATTCCTCAATAAAATTGATGTTGTGCCAGGTAGGCATCTGGGTTACTACTGCAATGCGTCCCTCATCCTGTAAGTAAGGACCGGGTACGGCAAGACCGATAGCCACCACATTCTTATACTTTTCCAGCATATCGTGTATCTGCTTTTTCATAGAAGAAAGCACCGACTTCTGGTCCTGATCAAGTGAATATTCTGTTTCGGTTTGAGTGTATATTTTACCTGAGATATCGAATACGCCGACTGCAAATATGTGCCTTGCAAATTTTACGCCGATGATCTGATGCCTGTCGGCATTCAGCTTCAGCCCAATGGAACGGCGGTTACCGCTGCCCTTTATGCTGCCCACCTCGGATACGATACCCATTTCCATCAGAGCCGCCACTATTTTTGTAATAGATGCCTGGGTGAGCCCCATTTGTTTGGCAATATCCGCCCTGGAGCATACCTCCCGCTGCTGTAATATCTTTACAACGGCGGAGCGGTTCATCTCAGTCAAATCGCTGTTGTTGCTGCCTATTGTATCTCGCATTTTTGTTGACCGACCTCTTCCCATGTTTTGAAGCAAGCATTCTTGCGTTAATTCATTAACTCTGTTTATAGATTAATACAAAGATGTCAATTTGTCAATTATTTTCTAAATAAAGTGATGATTTATTGTGCGTTATTACATAACTGCTATGCAGAGGTATAGTAAATATGCTAAAAATTTTATGAATAAAGGTGTATGGATATGGCATATAGGTTAAAGGCGCATGGAACGTTATATTTGCAGAGAAAGCGGTCGATTTCGTGAAACCAGGGCCGAATCCAATGGTATCTGTCTTTTTATAGAAAGGCTGCGGGAGTTTAAAACCCGCAGCCTTCAGACAAGTCCCATTGATACAATGATAATGTAATGCATAAAAAGATTACTTCGTTTTCAATTCTTCTTCATAATCCAGCTTTGCACGAGGAATCAGTGCTGCCAGCCATACTATGCTCTTTACATCTTACAGAACGCATTTCCGATGGTGCAATTCCTGTGATTTTTTTTAATACCTTGCTAAAATAGTAAACGTCGTTAAATCCCAGGGATTCAGATATCTTTCGTAACGACAAATCTGGGAACTGAATGATCAGTTCCTTGGCTTTTTCTATTTTTAATCTTGTAAAGGATTCAATGGGAGTGATGCCGTTATACTTTTTGAAAATTCTGCACAAATATACTTTTGAAAGTCCCATTTCCTCCTCTAAGGTCTGGAGTGTAACATTTGAAGATAAATTATTTTTAAAGTAAGCGAGTATTGTTTCAACCAAGTCCTCTCCGGTTTTTACTTCCGGTTCGCTGACCATAAACATTTGAATCAGAAGCTGGCAGAAGTTATCCGCAAACTCTGCGTGATTTGAGGAAAAAGAAATGATGTTCTCAAGAAAATAGTGGCTGTTAAAATCAAATTCTTTTTTCAGTAAAAATTTCTGCTTCAAAGAGTTCAGGAGAAATACCAGGTCATTCTTTTCGTCAACATAGAGCCGCTGTTTTTCGGACCAGGACAGAAACAGCCGCCGGATATTGGAACGAAGCAGGTCCGGCTGCTTCTGCTGGAGGAGCAGGGCGTACAGGTCTGCAATGCTGTTTATATTCTCACCGGAAATATTCCCCTGGGGAAGGCTTGAGTATACACCGGTATGGCCGAAAACCATGTTGGCAATTGCGCCGTTGTAGCAGTGGCGCACGGAGACGGCCAGAGCCTGTTTTTTCGTTACGGTATGAAAGATTGTAATGTATTGGTGAGACAGCTCCCGGAGATTTTCAGCAAGCTGCTGCAGGGAGGCCTCCAGGATCTGGGCCTCGATATCCGAATAATTCAATAACATTACTTTTTCATTGGAGAAAAATCCGTCAAAGCAGTGAATGAATTGCTTTGAGTGGCGTTTGGGAAAGAGGCGCTCCATTTCATTGTTGGGAATGTACCTTACATTGGGATGGATCATATTTTCAACAGTGCTTAAAGGGTTGGCAATAATGATATAAATCACAAAAAAGGTATCCTGTCCCTTGGCTGCTTCAAAGGACAGGGAATCGTCTCCGATGAAAAAGGAAATGATATTTTTCCGCTGCTTTTTCACCCGTTTTTTGCAGCTGGCAAGGCAGCTTTTCAATTCCTCGGGATTTACCGGCTTCAGTAAATAATCTGCGACTCCCAGACGTACCGCCTGCTTTGCATAGTCAAATTCCTGATAACCGCTGATGATGACGGGAAGTGCAGAGCAGCCTGCTTCCTTTAGCTTCTCAATCAGAGTCAGGCCGTCCATATCCGGCATGTGGATGTCTGTTATCACGATATCGGGAGAGGCGTCAGGAAGCTGTTCCAGTGCGGAAAGCCCGTTGTCCGCAGTTCCCACAATTTCATAGTTTTCATTTAAATCGAGAATTTTCTGATGCAAAACTTTAAGGGCATAAGCCTCATCCTCTACAAGAAAGATTGTGGTCATGTCATACCTCCGTAATGACTGAAAGCTCAAGGTAGCCCCCGGAAGAATCCGGGTTATTTCCGAAATCAATAGAAAAGGAATCCCCGTACATAATGCGGAAACGGATATAAATGTTTGTTAGGCCAAGATTTCCGATCTTTGTGTTGACCACATCTCCATGGTCTGTCAGGGTGTCGTCGCATTCACTGAACTGACGGCGGATCATCTGCAGGGAATCTTCCGAAAAACCGCAGCCGTTATCCTTTACGGTCAGTCGCCAGCCGTGCGGAATGGATTCGGTCACCACCTGAATTTTCAGCTCACGGATCTGAGAATGGAATCCATGCTTTACCGCATTTTCCACTAAAGGCTGAATTGTAAATTTTGGAAGAACAACAGACATCAGGGAAGGCTCTGCATGAATATGGATTTTCAGCTTTCCTTCATGTCTTTTTTCTATCAGGGCCACATAATTGTCCAAATGCCCCAGCTCATCCTGAATGGTATACTCTCTCTTAGTGTAATCGGAAATGTAGCGCAGCATCTGGGAGAAACGGATGCAGAGAGTGGAAACCTCCTTATCCCCGTTCATGTAGCTTACGGATTCAATCATGGAGATTGTGTTATACAGTGTATGGGGGTTCATTTGTGCCTGTAAGGCCAGATAGCCTGCACGTTCCTCATTTGCCCTGGACTGAATGCTTTTAGTAATGGCTTCCTTTAACTGATCGAACATGGTGCGGAACGCCTGGTTTATTTTGTTGATTTCCACGATGTTGGAGGTGGTATTAAGGGTAACATTCATGTTGTCTAGGGTTACATGTCCCATTGCTTCGCTCAAATCGGTGAGAGGGGCCGCCAGCCGCTTTGTAACAATCCGGATGGTCAGCAGGGACAGCAGCGCCAGCAAAAGGAAGATGCCTCCGGTTAATAATATGATCTCAAGCCCGTAAGGAACAAATTCTGATACAGGGCAGTATACAACCGTAGTCCATCCTGAATATTTGGAAATATTATAAGAAACCTGCTGCTGTTCCAGGCGGAGGGAACCTGACTGCTTTCCGCTGCTGCATATGGTCTGATACATGCTGCTCAGCCTGGAATTGTCCTTCCCGGAATCTGCCGGATAGATGAAAGAACTTTCCGGAGAAAAGATGAGCACAGAGCCGGAGGCTTCCGTAAGCCTGCAGTACCCCTCCAGCTGGGAGTAGAGATTCTGCACTTCTACGAAGCCGTAATCCCGTTTTCCATCGGTTATGGTCCTTGCCACGGAATACACCAATTGATGCTCGTCATCAAAGGTATCGCGGTGGGGAGGAATGAATACTTTTTTTCCGTTTGCCTTTAATATTTCCCCCTTCCATGGGTAGGAAGCGAGGGCAGACTTAATCAAATCAGGATTTTCACCTGTTTTTGCAAGGGTATAATAGGCAGAGTCATTGAAAGCAATGATCCGGTAGGTGGAAAAGAGGGGGGCGTCAAGAGCCACGAAGTTTTCTATGACCTGGTCACTGTAGTTTGCGCGGCCGGGAGAGGAATCGGTGTTCTCCATAATTTTCATAAAGGATTTATTGAAAAGCAGCCCGTTGATGATGCGGTCCATCTCCTTTAAGGAGGCGTCGGTCTGTTCCTGAACCTTTAAGGAAAGCTGGGCCTGTATCTGAATGCTCCGATGGTACTGTTCCCGATAGAGAACGAGCAGGGAAACCGCAAAAAAAACGGTCAGAATCAGCAATAGTGTTACCGAGTAGGTCATAAACAGCTTTTTTATATAGTTTTGGTCTTTTTTCATAAAAACACCGCCTTTATCTGTGAAAAGTGTAGCATAAGGCCTGTCAGAATGCAATGTTTTGGCGGGCCTTTCCCGGGCAGTTTAAAATATTACATTATCCGGTTTACGATTTTCTTTTGCCCCCTGTATATAATTGCATTATAATAGTTACTAAAGCTATGAGGGAGGGGAGAAAAATGAAAAACGGGTTAATGAGGCTTCTTGCGGGTTTGGGGGTCTGCCTGATACTTACCGGGTGCGGGAGCGTAAATAAGGCGGAAACAAAGGATGGGACTGTAAATGAGCCGGTGGTGCTGACATTTATGATGCCCCAGTCTCATGATAAGGACTTTTTACAGGAACTGTTGCGGGAATATGAAAAAGAGAATCCCGGATGCCGGATCGAGGTACAGAGAATCCCGGATAATCAATGGATTGACCTTGTGAAATCAAAGGCGGCTGTGGGGGAAATGCCGGATATGATACGGATTGACAGGGGCCTGCTGGAGGAAATCGGTACCGATCATTTTGTGGAATTTGATGAAAAGGAATCATGGTACGGCCGGATTATTGAGGAGCAGAGAGTGAATAAGGAAATCGGAGGCCGTCTGTATGGCCTGCCGGTGGGCTCTGGCAGCAGCGTGGGGGTTATCTATAATCCTGAGATTTTCAAACAGCTGAATCTTTCCATTCCCCATAATATGGAAGAGTTTCGCGGGGTCTGTGAAAGCATTCAAAAGGAAGAGATCATTCCTCTGTATGCTTCTGATAAGGATTCCTGGACCACACCGCTGTTTTTTTGCTGTATGGCGGTTCAGCTGACGGAAAACCATCTGTGGGAACGCCTGGCAGGCAATCAGATAAAATGGTCGGATGTTCCTGCGTTTGAAACCATGCTTTATGATATAAAGGCCCTTCGGGAGGATGGATATACAAACGCGGATTATCTGGATGCCACTTATGATGGAGCGGTGGACGCCTTTGCGTCGGGAAAGGCGGCCATGTATGTATCGGGCCAGTTTTTCATCCAGGATGTTCTGAAGAAGAATCCGGAGAGGGAGGTTATGATGATGCCGGTTCCATATGATAACAGGGATCTTCTGACGGTTGTCAGCGGACCGGGAATGTTTGCGGTATCAAAGGATTCCGAGCATATTGAAGAGGCAAGGCGTTTTTTGGAGTGGTTTTCCGCGCCGCAGCATATGGATGTATTTAATAAGGGCTGGAGCCATATGCCGGTATTTCAGGATCAGAAGCTGGTTCTAAACAGCTGGCAGCAGCTTTTATATGATAATTACATTGCGAAGAACAAAACGGTCCTTGAGATTGATGAGCAGTTAAGCGGAATTAATATGAATGAATTCCGGAATAACCAGCGTGAGATGATGGCGGGACGGATGACGGCCAGGCAGGTGCTGGAGGAATGGGACCGTGATTATGAGGAGCAGATGAATTTTAAGGAAAACAAATAGATGTCCCGGAGTACAGGGGAAAGGTGCGGCAGGCCATATGCTTGCCGCATCTTTTATTTTGTCCGGGCGGCGGGGCAGCGGGTATAATGATTTTCCCCGGAGGCCGATGAAATATTTTACATTGCAGCAGTACAGGATATTGCATTTTGAATTTTTTGTTTTCCGCTATACTGAGGTTGATGAGAAGCAAAGGAGAGCCATTACATGGAAAACAGGAAAAAGGAAGCGTTCTATTACAGAATTCGTCTCATGTTTGGGACAGAGGGCATGGAAAGGGCAGCGGCGTACTGCCGGGAAAACTGGCCGGAGGAAACGGCCCATGTAATAAAAACGGCTGAGGATGCGTGCCGCAATATATTTTTATTTGACTTTCCGTGGGATATGGAAAGGACCTATGAGCCGGCGGCCTTTGGGGAGAAAATTGACTGGAGCCTGATTCCGTCCGGGGACAGGGAGTTTTTGTGGCAGTTTAACCGGCACCGTTTTCTTCTCTGCCTTGGTCAGGCATACCGTCTCACCGGGAAAGAAGAGTATGCCTTTCATTACGTCAGGCTTATGAGGGACTGGATCGAAAGAGCTGAACCGGGGGACAACATTGATTTGGGGCCGTGGCGCACGCTGGAGACAGGAATCCGTGGGGAAAACTGGCTTAGATCCCTGGCCTTGATAGGAGAAAGCCCATACGCTGATGAGAAGTTTATGGAAGAAGTGGAGCAATGTCTTGAAAAACACGGGGAGCGTCTGCTGAAGCACTTTCAAAAGCATAAGTACATCAGTAACTGGGGCGTCCTGGAAAGCAGCGGGCTGCTTCTGATTTCCCTTGTCATGCCGGAAGGCAGCGCAAAGAAAAAGGAATATGAAGAGACGGCATTAAAGCGCCTGGAACAGGCGGCGGCCATACAGGTTCTTGCAGACGGCACTCAGTGGGAGCAGTCCCCTATGTACCATAACGAGGTTTATCACTGCTTTTTGAATACGTATTATATGGAATCCGCGGGGGTATCCGGATGCCTGAGATAATCGGGGAAACCGTCAGGAAGATGGCCTATGTCAACGGTATCTGGAAGAAGCCGGATCACACCCAGTTTGCACAGGGGGACAGTGATGCTTCGGATTTGAGAGACCAGATTACCGCGGGGGCCATTGTCTTAAAGGACCCGGTGCTCAAATTCTGGGGTTATGAAAAGGCGGATTATGAAAGCGCCTGGCAGTTTGGGCTTGAGGAATGTAACGGGTATGAAGCCATGAAGAAGGAATCCCCGTCCTTCACATCGGCGGAGCTGCCCTTCAGCGGAAATTATTATTTTCGAAGCGGTTGGCAGGAGAAAGACAATCTTCTCCACTTTCATTGCGGAGAGACAGGAGGCGGCCACGGCCATGCGGATAAGCTTCATGTGGATCTGGTTATTAACGGTGAAGATATTCTGGTAGATTCGGGAAGATATACCTATGTGGACGGACCGGACCGGTTTGCTTTTAAAGAGCCGGGAGCCCATAACGTGTCTCTGGTAGACGGAGAACCCTACAGCCGGTGTGAAACGTCCTGGATTTATGAAAAGCTGGGTACCTGCTTTAAGCAGCAGTATTATGAGGGACGTTTGGGGGCATTTATTGAGGGCAGCCATATAGGGTACCTTGACCGCGGAGTGGTGGTGAACCGGAAGGTCGTTTGGATTAAGCCGGGGCTGTACATTCTTGTGGACGATTTTTACGGCACGGGAACTCACAGGATGGAAAGCCTGTATCATTTTTCAAGGCATGGAGAGGTGAGCCGGGGGGAGAATGGCGTCATATTTGAGGGAAAGGAAACAAAGGCGTTTCTCCAGCTTGTACGGGAAGAGGATGAGCTGGAGCTTTATGAAACAGAGCAGTCCTGCCATTACAATGAAAAGTCCGGAAATACAACCTGCAGGGCGGTCAGCACAGCAGAGGCTTTCTTTGGCAGAATCGCCGTGATAAACGGAGGTCCTAAGGAAACGGCAGAGCCGGTCCGGGTGGAAAGCCTTGGACTGTGGTCGGTGATTCATGAAAAAACACTGGACCGGAAAGCGGCGGAGGCCTTGAAGATTGTGGAAAAGGACAAGGAATACGTTTTATTTCTCACCCACAGGGAGGTGCTCACACCTACTGATATTTTCCAATATGAAAATTGCCTTGGCTATGGAAAAGCGGTGCTTTTTGACCGGACGGAGGAAAAGAGAGACGTAATTACCGGAGAAATTCTGGCATGGTAGGGGAAAAAACGGATACGGAATTTCAAATTTCAGAAAGGATTTTATATGAACAGAGAAAAGGCGGCAAGGGCTTTTCAGAGAGCCATGGAGATTACAAGGAAGCATCAGGGCGAATTTCTGGAGGGATTTCCGGCCCCGGCCAGTGAACATAACTGGTATCCGGTCATTGAAAATAATGACTGGACTGCGGGCTTTTATACAGGGCTGATGTGGATGTTTTATGAGGTGGGAAAGGATGAAGGCTTCCGGGAGGCGGCAGAAAGGCAGGTCAAAAGCTTTCGAAAGCGGATTGAGGAACGGGATTGTGGTGGATCACCATGATATGGGCTTTATTTATACGCCTTCCTGTACGGCGGCCTGGAAGCTGACCCGGGATTCCTTTGCCAGAGAAACAGCCCTTCTGGCTGCGGATAACTTAAAGGCCAGGTTTCAGGAAAAGGGAAAATTCATTCAGGCATGGGGACAGTTAAATGATGCCGGGGAATACCGGCTGATTATTGACTGCCTGTTAAACCTCCCTCTTCTCTGCTGGGCGTCCCGGGAAACAGGGGATGGGTCCTATGAGAAAACTGCCCTGGAGCATTTAGAAACGGCGCGCAGGGTGCTGATCCGTGACGATTATTCCACCTATCATACATATTATTTTGACCCGGAGACGGGAGAGCCTGCATATGGGGCCACAAAGCAGGGGTATTCCGATGAATCGGCCTGGTCCAGGGGGCAGGCATGGGGAGTTTACGGCCTGGCCTTAAATTATCCTCATTGCAGAAAACCGGAAATGGCGGCGCAGTGGAAAGGAGTGACGGATTACTTCCTTTCTCATCTGCCGGAGGATTCAGCGGCCTATTGGGATTTCTATTTCATGTCCGGGGACGAACCAAGGGATATCTCTGCGTCGGCAATCGCGGTCTGCGGAATCCTGGAAGCATACAGGCAGGGAATGTGTGACGAAAGCTATAAAGAGAAAGCGGAGGAAATCCTGGAAAGTCTGATTGATCATTACGCGGCGCTTCCGGAGGATGATGGAAACGGCCTTCTGAAGCATTCAACCTATGGCCGTCTTTTGGGAGAGGGAATCGACGAATACTGCCTGTGGGGAGATTATTTTTATGTAGAGGCTCTGATGCGGGTGATGAATCCGGGCTGGGAGCCTTACTGGCAGTAGACAAATGGATATGGACAGGAGAAACGCATATGAGAGTGTTAGAAACGGAATTATTAAAGAGGTTTGCAAGGACCTGCCACGAAGGATGGAAGCAGGGCTGGCATGAAAGAAATGGCGGCAACATGAGCTACCGCATGAAAAAAGAGGAGGTGGAGCTGTGCCGTGAGGATTTCCATGAGCCGGAACAATGGAGTCCGATAGGCACCTGTGCAGCCAACCTGGCGGGAGAGTATTTCATGGTAACCGGCAGCGGAAAGTACTTCCAGAATATTCTGGAATACCCGGAGCAGATGGTCTGCATTCTGGAAATCAATGAAACCGGGGATTTCACCGGTTTCCATTGGAATTGATACCTGGGGAGTGGATTTCGTCCTTCTTGACAAGGAGGGAAAACGGCTGGGAGAGGCGGTTTCTTACCGGGATGGCTGGACGAAAGGCATGGAGGAGGAAGTAAAAGCGCTGATTTCCGATAAAGAGCTCTACAAAATTACCGGGATTCAAAAGCAGTCCTATAATACAATTTATCAGCTGATGGCTTTGAAAAAATATCAGCCCCAGCTGTTTGAGGAGGCGGAGGACCTTTTGATGCTGCCTGATTATTTTCACTATTTACTGACGGGAATCAGGCGGCAGGAATACACCGATGCATCTACCACAGGACTTTTAAATGCCGGGCGGAGGGAATGGGACCGGGACTTGATCGAAAGGCTGGGCCTGCCCCAGAGGCTGTTTCACGAAAAGCTGGCTGAACCGGGAGAGGTGCTGGGACCGTTGACTTCCGGTACTGCCCGGAGGGTGGGATTTCAGACAAAGGTTATTCTTCCTGCCTCCCATGATACGGCCAGTGCATTTTTGGCGGTTCCGGCGGGGGATGAAACAAGCGTTTATATCAGCAGCGGGACATGGAGCCTTCTCGGAATTGAAAATGGAGAGCCTGTCATCACGGAAGGAGGCAGAAAGGCTAATTTCACCAATGAGGGAGGCTACCCGCATCGTTACCGGTACTTAAAAAATATTGCGGGCCTGTGGATGATTCAGAATATCAGGAAGGAATTAGCTCCGGACATGGACTTTGCAGAGATGGAGGAAATAGCCGGAAGATCCGCCGGATTTCAGGGAGAGGTCGATGCAGAGGATGAAAGATTTTTTGCGCCTGCAAGTATGAGCGGTGAGATTCGCGCTTACTGTCGGGAAAAGGGATTATATGTGCCCCAGACATTGGGCGAGATGGTTACGGCGGTATACCGGGGATTGGCTTCCTGCTATGATAGGAAAATCCGGGAACTGGAAGAGCTGACCGGAAAAAAATTTACCGGCCTGCATATTGTCGGAGGGGGCAGTCAGGCCGCTTATTTAAATGAGCTGACGGCAAAACGGACAGGGCTTCCTGTTTATGCGGGACCGGCAGAGGGGACGGCGCTCGGAAATCTGATGGTACAGTGGATTGCGGAAGGGGAGTTTAATGACCTGGCGGATGCAAGGGCGTCTGTCAGGGAGAGCTTTTCTATAAAAGTGATTAAATGAGGACAATTAGATAAGAACAATTAGTAAAGGCAATTAGATAAGAGCAATTAATAAAGGCAATTAAATAAGGACAAAAATAAAGGCAGTTATAAAAGGAGAAGATGAGAAAATGGCGGAAAACAGAATGATAGGAGAGTATCCGGTAATCGGTATCCGGCCAACCATTGATGCGAGGCGCGGCTATTTAAAGGTAAGGGAATCCTTAGAGGAGCAGACCATGGGAATGGCAAGGGCTGCTGCCGCATTGATTTCAGAGAATATCCGGTATTCCAACGGCGAGCCGGTAAAGGTAGTGATTTCTGACACCACCATCGGCCGTGTGAATGAAGCTGCGGCCTGTGCCGACCAGTTTCGCAGGGAAGGGGTGGAAATCACCCTGACGGTGACACCCTGCTGGTGCTACGGGTCAGAGACCATGGATATGGACCCGCTTACCATCAAGGGCGTGTGGGGATTTAACGGTACGGAGCGTCCGGGAGCCGTGTATCTGGCCGCTGTTTTGGCGACTCATGCCCAGAAGGGGCTTCCGGCCTTTGGAATCTACGGTCATGAGGTGCAGGATGCGGATGATAAATCGATCCCGGAAGACGTAAAGGAAAAGATTCTCTGCTTTGCCAGGGCGGCCGTGGCCGTAAAGACCATGAGGGGAAAATCCTATCTCCAGATCGGTTCCATCTGTATGGGAATCGGAGGCTCTGTAATTGACAGCGGTTTTCTGGAGGAATATCTGGGAATGCGGGTGGAATCCGTGGACGAGGTAGAAATTATACGGCGTATGTCAAAGGATATTTATGATAAAAAAGAATTTGAAAAGGCAATGGCATGGGTAAAGGAAAACTGCCGGAAAGGATTTGATAAAAATCCGGAGGCTATCAGAAAGACCAGCCAGGAAAAGGAGAAAGACCTGGAATTTGTGGTTAAGATGATGTGTATCATCAAGGATCTTATGAACGGAAATTCCAATTTGCCGGAAGGCTGTGAGGAAGAGCGGGGCGGCCATAATGCCATTGCCGCAGGCTTCCAGGGGCAGAGACAGTGGACGGATTTTTACCCGAACTGTGACTTCGCGGAGGCCATGTTAAATACTTCCTTTGACTGGAACGGAGCCAGAGAGCCTTATATTCTGGCTACGGAAAATGATGTGTTAAATGGTATAGGCATGCTGTTTATGAAGCTTTTGACAAACCGGGCCCAGATCTTTGCCGATGTGAGAACCTATTGGAGTGCCGAAGCCGTAAAAAAAGCAACCGGATATGAACTGAAAGGAAAGGCGGCAGAGGCCGGAGGCTTTCTGCATTTGATCAATTCGGGAGCGGCCTGCTTAGATGCCTGCGGCCAGGCCAGGAATGAAGCTGGGGAGCCGGTTATGAAGCCCTGGTATGAGGTAACGGAGGAAGACCGGAAAGCCATCATGGAGGCGGTGACGTGGAATGAAGCGGATTATGGCTATTTCCGGGGCGGCGGATATTCTTCCCGCTTTGTGACGGAGGCCGAGATGCCCTGTACCATGATCCGTTTAAACCTGGTGAAGGGCCTGGGTCCTGTACTTCAGATTGCAGAGGGCTGGACGGTGAAGCTGCCGGAGGAGGTTACGGACATCCTTTGGAAGAGGACGGACTATACGTGGCCCTGTACATGGTTTGTCCCCCGCTGTAACGGTAAGGAAGGCCCGTTTTCTTCGGCTTATGAGGTTATGAATCATTGGGGGGCCAATCACGGGGCCATCAGCTACGGACATATCGGAGGGGATTTAATTACCATGTGCTCCATGCTTCGCATCCCCGTGAGTATGAGTAATATTCCATCCAGCCGGATATTCCGGCCTGCGGCCTGGAACTCCTTTGGAATGGACTTAGAGGGGCAGGATTACCGGGCATGCAGCGTGTACGGACCGTTATACCGGTGAGACATCATGATGAAGTATCATGTTTAAGATTTTCCATCATTGCAGTGTATGAATCTCCATTTCAGAGAAAGAGCGGATTCATTATAATGTAACTACGAAAGCAAACAAATAAAATGAAAATCGGAGGAGCAGTTGTTCATGAGAAGAGCAGGAAAAGCAGCAGCACTTGCATTATGTACGGCCATGGTACTGGGAGGCTGCGGGGGCAAGACGGCTGAATCGCAGCAGACAGGCGCAGGGACAAAGACAGAGACTACGGAAGCAGAAAAGGCAGAGGCGGATAAGGCGGAAGCCCCGGCTGCGGCAGAGTCCGGAAAAGAGCTGGAAGGGAAGCTGGTATTCTGGTCCATGTGGAATGATACGGAGCCCCAGGGTGAGGTGTTTCAGGAAATTATTGACGGATTTATGAAGCTTCATCCAAAGGTAGACATTGAGGTTCAGTGGTGCGGCCGCGATATCAAAAAGATCTTAAAACCGGCTCTGGACGGCGGGGAAACCATAGACGTCTTTGATTATCCCCTTGAAAATGAATTAGGGGATTATTGCCTGGATCTGACAGACTATGTGAACAAGGCATACCCGACCACCGACGGAAAGCCGTTAAAGGACACTCTCCTTCCCAGCATGATGGTAACGCCCAAGGTGCAGACGAAGATCAGCGACCGGCTGGTAGCGGTGGGATATAAGCCGTGGATGTGCTTATTTATGTACAATCAGTCAATTTTCGACAAGGCAGGCGTTAAGGCACCGACTACATGGGAAGAACTGGATGCAGCATGTAAAAAGATCAAGGAAGCGGGTTACTCGCCCATTACCTTTGATGACGCTTATTCCACATGGTTACCCGGCATGTATCTGGCCAGAGAAAAGGGCCAGGATTTTGTGAGAGATCTGGTAAATGATAAAACCGGTGAGATGTGGCACGACGAGGCGGTTGTCAATATGGCGAAAGCATTTGAGGATTTTGCAAAGAAGGGTTATTTTGACAGCAACGTAGGCGGCAACAAATGGCCGGCCGGCCAGGTGGACGTGGGCAGCGGAAAGGTTGCAATGTATTATAATTTAACCGGACTACCCACAGAGGTTGCAGATGTCACGGGATCTGATTTCAAATGGGGCGCTTTCGGCTTCCCGGATCTGACCGCCGGTGCAGGAAAAGCAGGAAAGGAAGAGGTTTCAGGTTCCGGTATGCTTTCCGTCGGAAAGAACACAAAGGACCCGGAACTGGCTATGGAATTTATCGCATACATTTTGAGCAAGGATAATAACCAGAAAATGGTTGACCGCGCCAACATGATTCCCACAGTCATCGGTACCCAGTGGCCGGCAGCTCTTGAGGCTGTAAAGCCGGTATTTGAAAGCACGGAAAGCGTAGTGAGCGTAGGCGGCGATATCGGCGCCAATGCAGACTTAACTCCTTCTATTTCTGAAAACTTTATTAAGCTGGCAGCAGGCCAGATTACGGCAGAGCAGTTTGTGGAAAATATGGCGTCAGTTGCAAAACAGTAAAAATTAACAGCTGAATGTGGACGGGAAGAGGGCTTATTGGTCCTCTTCCTGATTTATAAAGGAAGAGAGTGAATTATGAAGAGAAAACGGTTATTTATCATACGGTTTTTAACGCCGGCCATGCTTTGCTTTTTGTTCATTTTTTTGTATCCTGCCATCCGGACATTTCTCATGAGCTTCTTCAAGGTGGGATTTGTAACAGACAACATGGACAGCTGGCAGTTTGTAGGAATGGGAAATTACGTGAAACTGATGGAAAGCCCCCTGTTTAAGCGTTCCATGGAGAATGTGCTGATGATCTGGCTGCTGGAGGGAGTGATTGTCCTGGCCCTGGCCATGCTGCTGGCAGTCATTATCACATCAGGGGTGAAAGGAAAGAACTTCTGGAGAGCGGTGGTTTATCTGCCTCATGTCATCAGTGCGGTGGCCCTGGCGACAATGTGGCTTCAATATGTATTCAATAACCAGTACGGCTTTTTCAAGGTCTTATTTGAGGCACTGCATTTAAACGGCCTGACGGCGTTCCAGTGGACGGCTCCTGAGAATCTGTTTCTGTCCATGATGATTGCCTATGCCTTTGGAAGTGTGGGCTTTTACGTTCTGATTCTGGCGGCGGGGATTAACGGAATTTCAGAGGACTATTACGAGGCGGCCAGAATTGAGGGGGCAGGCATCTTCCAGCAGTGGAAATCCATTACGGTTCCGCTTTTAAAGGATATGATCAAGAGGTGCATTGTTTTATATTCTGCCGGCGCCATCGGATTTTTTGTGTATTCCACCCTGTTTTCCTTTAATACGGAGATGGCTACGGTCACTCCAATGGTGTATATGTATGAGGTGGTATTTGGAAATGCCATCGGCGCCTCGTCTTCAGAGCTGAATGTAGGGGCGGGAGCTGCGGTAGGCGTGATTATTATGATTCTGGTAGTGGTTGTCAATACGGTATTGGATAAGCTGGTCCGTTCCGATGATCAGGATTAGACAGGAGGCGAGAAAATGAAAAGGATTCAAAGCGGAACCACCGGGGTGAAACGGCAGCTTAAGCTGGCTCCCGGGTACCTGGTTCTTTTGTTGTGGCTTGCGTTTACGGTTGTGCTGATCGGCTGGATTATTCTGGCGTCTCTCAGCACCACAAAAGAGGTTTTCAGCAATGCGCTGTTACACAGCGGACTTCATTTTGAAAATTATGCCCGTGTGCTGGAGAAGCATAAGCTGGGCGTTTACTTTGCAAACAGCCTGATTTACAGCTTAAGCGGCTGTGCGGGCGTTGTCCTTATTGCCGCTCCTGCCGCATACATTATGGGCAGATTCCGTTTTCCGGGAAAGTCAGGAGTGAACAGTCTCTTCGTTACGGCTATGTCAATTCCAACGGTTATGCTGGTGCTTCCTCTTTTTAAGATGGCCACCTCAGTGGGGCTGATCGGGTCCAGATGGACGCTGATCGTTCTGTATATCTGCATCAATGTGCCCTTTGGCGTCTTCTTTCTCACCGGATTTTTTGTGTCCCTGCCAAAGGCACTGGAAGAAGCCGCAGAAATTGACGGGTGTACGCCGGATAAGGCATTCTGGAAAGTCATGTTCCCGTTGGCACAGCCGGGAATTGTCACATTGACCATATTTAATTTTATCAATATCTGGAATGAATATTTTATGGCTCTGATCTTTGCCAATAAGACAAAGCTCCGTACGGTTTCCACAGGACTGCAGGCGATTGTCCAGTCCATGAAGTATTCGGGAGACTGGGCCGGATTATTTGCCGGGGTTGTAATTGTATTCCTGCCTACGTTTATCCTGTATTTATTTTTATCGAATAAAATTATTGCCGGAGTTACAGGCGGAGCTGTTAAGGAGTAGGAAAAGAAAGGGAGAGTACCGTGCATCAGGTAGTATTTAAAAATGTATCAAATGACTGGCACAATGCGCTGCCCCTGGGCAATGGCCGGATGGGCGCCATGATTTTTTTCCGGGACCGGGAATTACATATTGGGCTGAATCACTATGATTGCTATTACCGCATTTTAAAGCATACGGGGGACACCCAGACCTTTGATGATCCTGCCAGAATGCTCCGGACCTATGAGGAGCTGTGCCGGATGGTTTCAGAGGCGGAAAAAGGAGAAGATTACGGCAGAGCCCATTATCTGAAAATTCTTCATCCGGAACAGGCCCAAAGCAGGCCCTCTTACAAGGGTTCCAGCTATCCTCTGGCAGGTGAAATTGTGCTGTATCTTGATAAAAGTGTGGATATAAGAAGCTCCTGCTTAAAGCTGGCAATCGAAGAGGGAAATGTATACTTTTCCGCAGGAAAGGCCGGGAAAACAGTAGAAGCAAAGCTGTATGTGCCAAAGACGGAAGATGGCCTTATCATAAGCATGAAGCAATCGGAGGATGGTCTTTGGAAAGCGGCCGCCATCACCGCTCCCTCAAAGCGGGGCCAGGGGGCTTATGAAACGGATACCGAGGTCACAGATCAGATGATTTGCTTTAAAACCTCTTTCCAATCAGGAGAAAGCACACCCTTTGTCCAGGAAGCGGCTTTTTATCTGCCGGAATCCGTAAGAAGCGGGGAAAGGGCAGATTGCCTGTGTTTTCCGGAAGGAGAAAGGCAATTTACGGCTTTTGCGGCTCTTATG
This sequence comes from Bacillota bacterium, assembly GCA_023437715.1. Taxonomy (GTDB): domain Bacteria; phylum Bacillota; class Clostridia; order Lachnospirales; family Lachnospiraceae; genus Lacrimispora. Next base: position 30,847 of record JAEZFK010000011.1, read on the forward strand.
CCGGGAAATGGCCGGGCGGCCGGGCAGGTCAGAGCTTTAGAGCGCAGACAGAGGGAATGTGAGCGTTTCCATGACGAAGCCTGGAAATGCTTCTGGACCAGTTCTGTAACGCTGCCGGATTATTTCCTTGAAACCCTGTGGTACCTGCATGTTTATCTGATGGAATGCTCCTGCGGAAGAGGCAGCGCTTATCCGGAACAGGCATGCGGGCTAAGCGGCCTCTGGGATATCCGCCGTCCTAATATGTGGGGAAGCATGTGGTATTGGGATGTCAATATCCAGACCGCTTTCTGGGGGACCTATTCTTCCGGTCATCCGGAACTGTTAAAGGTTTTCTGCGACGGATACTTGGCATATGAGACGGAAATCCGGGAATATACGAAGAAAGTCTATGGAATCGATGGCTGGGCTCTTGATTTTCCCCATACCCTGTACAACTGCATACAGCCCTGGTGTACCCAGTTTTTATGGCTGTATTACCGGTACAGCGGCGATATGGAGTTTCTGGAAAAAAAGGCGTATCCTGTTTTCCGGGAGCAGATCCGTTTTCTGGAATGGCTGGCGAAAAGGGATGGGAATGGAATCTTTCACATTGCCCCGGATATCTGCCCGGAACAGGGAACCATCGGCGGTGATACTGTAATTACCATCGCCTGCGTCAAGAAGCTGCTTTCCATGGCCGTGGAGGCTGCCGATATCTTAAAAAGGCCGGAGAGCGAGAGGGGCGGGATGAAGGAGCTCCTTTCAAGCCTTCCGGAATACAGTCTGACCTCGGGACAGGAGAGATGGAAGGATTCGGCTCTGGTGAGGGATGATTTGTTTCTGCGGCACCCCTCCCTGCTTATGCCTGTGTTTCCCGCCGGTGAAGTCACCTGGGAAAGTGACGGGACAGCCCGGAAGGTGGCGGAAGAGACTTTAAAATATGCGGTGGAGCATACGGAAATCGGGACGTTTGGCCCGGGCTGGCTTTCCATGGCTGCGGCCAGCTTGAAAAAAGGCACATCGGCCCAGCGGATTTTATATGAAAAGCTGCTGGACTATGTACTTCACTCCAATGGCATGGGATATGAGGAGTCGGAGCGGTTCATCAATTACTGCCATATTACAAAGCCGCCTCATTATCTGCCTCCTATGAGCGAGGTGTCGGGCTGCATTGTGAATACGGTGAATCTGATGCTTCTTCAGGCAGAGGAATCCATACATGTATTTCCGGCCATTCCAAGGGGGGATGACGGGCTGATGGAAAGCATTGTGCAGTACAGGGAAGAGGATGGGGAAGAAAATGGAGATTATCCGGTGTGGAAGGACGCAGAATTTACCGGGCTTCTGGCTCCCGGGGGATTTTCTGTATCGGCTCAGATGGGAAACGGAAGAACGAACTATCTCTGCGTGGAAAGTATCAGAGGAGGATGCCTGAGGTTAAATGTGACGGAAGAACTGAGTGAGACCGGAAAGCCTTATCTGCTGCAGAAAGAAATGGGAGCGGGAGAGAGGATTGTCTTTGGGGAGAAAACCGGGCTGATGCGTTCGGCATCCCCGGATATACTCGTTCATGAGGCGGCGCGGACTCACAGGAGAATCTTCATCGGTGAAAATGGAGATACCGGCTTTTATAAGGCGGTGGATTCGTTTACTGCTGCCTACGGATTTGCCAATGACAGCCGGTATATGGCTGCACCGTATATTTTCGATTTTGGGAGAAGGGATATTGTAAAAAATTATGATCCGGTTTACCACAGACAGTCCTATTTAGCCGGACGGTCCCTGCTTTATGCAGCGGGGCCGAAAGCCATTGGAATCCAGGCGTACAGCGGTGACCTGGGATACGGTTTTTTGAATACGGAAGGAATAACCGTGAAAGACAGGAAGCGGCCGGATGATTTAAGAAGAGACTTTCTGGAAGGCAGAGGTCCGGCAGAATTTTTATTGGAGCTGCCGAAAGGGAAATATGATTTTCTGGTCATCTCAGGGGATGAAGAGGAGGATTCTCTGACTACCGTGAGTATCCCGGAACAGGGGACCAGGATAAAAGGGGAGACTGTTCCGGCAGAGCGGTATCAGTGCAGGCTTCTTCCCTTTGTTCAGAGAAAGGATGGAGAAATGGCAATCCGTTTAGAGACAACCGACGGTATGAAGTGGAAACTGAACGCTATATTTGTGAACAAAGAGTATGCTTTTTTGTAAAACGTTATTACGGATGTTTATAGGCCGATGATTCGAATACGGGTAGCTTGCATAAGAAAGGCGTGGTTTCTGGCAGGATTGAATGGAATGCCAGCTAATTTACTCGAAAGGTTTAATATTGCCAACCGGAATGGTTACAGGTGCGTCATTGCGGAAACTGTCAATTTGGCTGGAAACTCATTTATGGCAATCAGAGAACATTAAGTAAATGCCTTTATGGTTCAATGGGCTTTGCCAGGTATTTTTGAGCGTTCAGAGCATAAAGGTGAAATTCAGGGAAGATGGTGGTATAATATAAATCACAGCATATACATAAGATGCTGCCTGTCAGCAAAATCTACCAGAACCACCATCGGAGGTAATAATGAATAAAAAATTTCTGTTTACAATCATCACAGTCTCTTTTCTTATTGCAGGCTGCGGCAACGCTGATTCAACCAACCGCCTGCAGCAAAATACGGAGCCGTCTTTGGAAACGGTAAAATCTTCGGAGGAGACTATCCCCTCAACCACAGCATCAGAAAGTACCATTGATTACAGCCAATATCTTAAAAAGACCTGGGTAAGAAATACGGATGCCGGTTTTCCTGACAATGGCGGTTTATCCATTTTGATCTCCCGGATTGAGGATGGAAAAATTCAGGGAGATATCAGTATGGTGGGCAATGCTCCGGCTTACAACATGGACAGCGCAGAGTTTGAGGGAGCCGTTGATGATGATACTGCACAGTGTCAGCTTGTGAATGATTCCAGGGGAAATAAGGGAACGGTTGAGCTTTTATTTAAACCTGACGGTGCTCTTGAGGCAACGGTTACAATAACTGAAAAATCAGAAGATACTGTAATGACTCTTCCTGAAGGGACGTTTGAATTCACTCCGTATAATCTTAAAGATATAAAGGGCTTTGCCCCTATTGAGGATCAGACCTTTCCGGTGGATTTAAATTCATGGGGTAAAGTTAAATTCGCATCCGGGAAATTAACAGCAGGCAGCCATGTGCCCGTAGTATTTTATCTGACCAATGAGGATGGGGATATTCTTTATAATTTCAATGCGGTCCTTCCTTACAGCGTGGATGTTAAGGCTGTTTCATTTAAGGATGTGGATAAGGATGGATTAAAGGATATCATCATTGTTGTTGCGGATAATTATGAGGGCTCTTCCGGAGGGACCATAGCCACCGTTTACTTTCAAAAGGAGGATGGATCATTCTTAAATGACCTTAAGCTGGATCAGGAAATCAATGATTCAGGAAATAATGAGGATATAAATGCCGTAACGAATTACCTTTCAAGTAAGTTCTAGCCATTTTACCGGGCAGGGTTCAGGATGAAAAAAACATTGACTGGGGGGTATTGGAGCAGCATGCGGGGGAGTGTATAGAATGTGGACAATGCATGAAAAACTGCCCGTTTGGTGTGGATATCATTCATAAAATGAAGCAGGCAGTTGAATTGTTTGGAAATTTCTCTCCAAATAAGGATTGTTCATTGTTCCGGTTGAATCTGGGAAATAGGGCCTGTATCGGTCTGTCCTTGAAAGTGCTGGATGGACGGCGCCAATTTTAAACAGGGAAAAATCTGCCGATCAGAAGTACGGATTGGGCGGCGCTTTAAAGACAGTATCAATAAACAGCAGAAAGAGCATTCCTTATTGCCCGGGAATGCTCTTTCTGTTGTTATCAGCACTTAATAACTGTTTTACCTCTGAAATGGGCCTCAGAAACCGGGAGCTTATATGACGGTTACTATTCATGTCGGGCGTTCCGCCCTATAGAAATATTTTATAAATCCGACAAGAAATTAATAAAAAACATAAAAAATGCTACAATATAATATTGTGCTATTTTTTATGGAAAAACAGACAAACTATCTGTAAAAGGATTCCGTCATGTCTGAAGGATTTCTTAAAATAAGGAGGAGCTTCAATTGCAGAGCTTGTTGGAAAGAATTAACTTTTATATAAATTCCCCGTTTCCGCTGGTTATTTTATTGATACTGATTGCATTGTTCTGTTTTGTTTTATTAATACTGTATTACCGGTTTAACTATTTTTTTAAGAAAGTGAAATTTCCAGCCTGTTTCCCGGAAGATGGGGATAAGCCGGGGACCAGTGAGTGGGAGAGGCAGATGCTTGATCTGGCGGAAAGCCACAGCCAGGTCCGGCTGGTGGGCCACAGCTTTGTTCTTAATGATTATAATCAGGCCGCCTATAAGAAACTGAATAATATCAGAGACAGCATTTCTGCCGTATCCACCGATATTATTTCCCTGATTCCGGCGGCACGGTGGCTCTTTGACAATTTCCAGATGCTATACCGGGAAATTAAAAAGGTGCGGACCTCTGGGACCAGCTATGCCGTATTGCCGGTTTTAAAGGAGAAAGAATATCATAACTTTCCCCGTATTTATGTTGTGGCAAAAAAGATGGTGGCTCTTTCCGGCGGTCACTTGAGCGAAGAAAATATTTCCCTGATGCTGAAGGCTTACCAGCAGAAGATATCCCTTACGGACAAGGAAATCTGGGTCCTGCCGGAGGTGCTGGGCTTTTGCATTCTTGAAGAGATCATTGTAATTGCAGATGAGATTCTTCATATGATTGAGGTGAAATCGAAAGCGGAAGAATTCCTCCGGGAGAAGCTGGAGGATAAGAAAGGAACGGCCGGCATCGGGGCCCTGCTCTGCAAAATTGAGGATGATTTGAGGCTGAACTATTCGTTCCATGCCCATGTAATACATCTGCTGAAAAATATGTCCTTTAATGAGGCTTCCATTCAAAAATACCTAGAACATCATTTTGCGTCCTATGAAAGACAGGTGAAGACCTCAGGCATATTCTTAGAGGAGGGAAAGATTGAATCATTCCTGGAGACAAATATAAGGACCTTAATTGTCAGCCTGAGGGATATCAATGAAGTGGACGAGGAGAAATTCTTTGAGGAATATTCCTGTCTGGAACAGATTCTGTCCCAGGATCCGGATGGCGTCTACTCTAAGATGGATTTAGAATCCAGAGGCATGTACCGGGGCGTCATTGTTAAATTATCTCTTCGTTATGGGCTGCCGGAGGAAAAGATAGCCAGGGACTGCCTGGAACTGGCGGTTCAGGGAAGAGAGGACTTACACTGTTCTCATCATGTGGGAGCCTATCTTTTGGGGAAAGGCTATCCGGTTCTGAAAGCAAAGGCATTAGGGAAACCGATTCCCGCAAGCATTAAGAAAAAAATGAATGTAAGCGGTTTCCTCTATTTCCTCACCCTGTTTCTTATTACCTTGGGGCTGGGTGTATGCCTGGTTTATGCTTTCCGAAACCTTGGCGGGCTCCGGGCTGTCAGCCGGCTGGTCTCCCTTCTGGCGGCGTTGCCCTTGCTGGCAGGGATTTCCCTGGAAATTACAAATTTTATATTTACCAGAAGAATTATGGTCCGGAAGATTCCGTCCCTGAATTATCTGGAGGAAATAGGTCCGGAAGCGAGGACCTTTGTGGTCATGCCGGTTATCGTATCCTCAAAGGAACAGGGCCTTGGGTATATGGAGCGCCTTCAGAAGCATTATCTGGCAAACCGTCAGTCCAACCTTTTCTTTGCATTGCTGCTGGATTTTGAGGATTCCCAGGACCAGTATATGGACAAGGATCAGGTGATCGAAAGCGCTCTTGCTGCGCGAATGAAGGAACTGAATGAGCTCTACCCATCGGAGCACCAGCGGTTTTCCCTGTTCTTCCGCTACCGGAAATGGAATCCGGCGGAAAACTGCTATATGGGATGGGAGCGTAAGAGGGGAAAGCTGGAGGAGTTTAATAACCTTTTAAGCGGAGCGGGAAAGGAAAATACCACCTTTTCCTCCATTTACTGCGACGAGAAGCTTCTTACCACTTTCCGCTATGTGATTACGCTGGATGCGGATACCAACCTGCTTCGTGATAATGCGGCAAAGCTGGTGGGACTGATCGATCATCCTTTAAATCAGCCGGTTCTGGATTCCTCAGGCCAAAGGGTGACAGAGGGCTATGCCATTATCCAGCCTTCTGTAAGAAACCACATCGTGGATAAGAACGGCAGCCGGTTTACGAAAATCTTCGGGGGAGAGTCGGGCCTCGCCCATTATGGAACTGTAATATCAGATATTTACCAGGATATTTTTAACGAGGGAATCTATACCGGAAAAGGCATTTATGATATAAAAACCTTCCACAAGGTACTTCAGGGTAAGGTGCCGGAAAACCGGATTCTCAGCCATGACCTTTTTGAGAGCTGCTATGCCCGGACAGCCTTTTCCAGCACAGCCAAGATCATGGACAATTTTCCAAACAGCGTTTTATCCTTTACCAAAAGGGAACACCGGTGGCTGCGGGGAGACTGGCAGCTGGTGCCATGGCTGTTTATGAGAAAGACCCCGGATGGGAAAAGCTTGTGCCTGCTGTCAAAATGGAAGATCTTTGATAACTTAAGAAGAAGCCTGGTTCCCTTAAGCAAGACTCTCCTTGTAGTGCTGACTCTGGCATGGATGCCAAAGGCATATTATCTTTGGCTGCCCTTTGTTTTCTTTAATGATATATTTACCCTGGTGATCCTGCTGCTTGCGGTAATGACCCAGAAGCTGATCCGGCCCAAGCTGGCCCTTGTTTACAAAGGCTTCTTAAAGGAGCTGGCTGCCATGATTCACCGGGCATTCCTGGAGTTTACGATCACTCCTTACCGGGCTTATGTTGCATCGGATGCAATTGTCAGGACCCTGTACCGGATTCTCATCAGCAAGAAGAACCTGCTCCGCTGGAATACGGCGGAAGCAGTGGATGCTTCCATTGTCAACACCAGAAAAGGATATTTTCTTACCATGTGGAGCTCGCTTCTTCCGGCGCTTGTGCTTGTGATCGTCCTGTTTATGGGATATTTAAATCCGGCAGGAATGATTCTGGCAGCAATGGTAATTGTCGACTGGAGCCTTGCCTTTAACATCTCATACGGGATCAGCCAGCCGGAAAAAGAGCTTCACGCAAAGGACCGGACAGAGGACAGGGACTTACTTTTAGATACTGCGCGCAGAACCTGGGAGTTTTTTAAGGAGCTTTCCACAAAGGAAAATAACTGGCTCTGCCCGGATAATTACCAGATTTCAGTGGTTGAGAAGGTCAGCGATAAGACCTCTCCCACCAATATAGGGCTTCAGTTTCTGGCAATTCTTTCGGCCAGGGATCTTGGGTTTGAAACCTTGAGCGTTACGGTTGAAGCCGCGGAAAACCTGATGGAAACCGTTGAGAAAATGACGAAATTCAAAGGCCATCTCTATAACTGGTATCACATTCAAACCCTGGAGGTATTAAACCCTGCCTATATATCAACCGTAGACAGCGGAAATTTCCTGGGACATTTAATTGCCTTAAAAAACGGCCTTTTAGAGCAGATATGCAAGCCGGTTTATCCGGATAATTTTCTGTCTGAGCTTAAGCTTGCGGTTGAGAAGAGCAATGAGGAAATTCAGATAAGAACAGGCAGCCCTGCCGGAAGTGGGCTGAGGGACAGGTATCAAAAGATCGGCGAGCTGATGGAAGATGCCGCAGATATATGGGAAAACCTAAACGGAAGGGAGCTTAAGCCCCAGGCAGATTATCCCCATACCAGACGGCTGATGGGCCTTATGCACAGCATTGTAAATGAGGCCGGGACCTTGAAGCTGAAAGAGGAAAGCTTTTCTTCTTATCCAGCCCTCTGCCATATCGGGACAGAGGACAATAAGCCTGCAAGCACCATGATTGACCGGATTAAGGCGCTGAGCGGTAAAATTGACCACATGCTGGAAAATGCTGATTTCCGCTTTTTATTTAACGAGAAGAGAATGCTGTTTCATATCGGATATCATGTATCCTCCCACACCCTGGATGAAGGCTGCTATGACCTGATGGCCTCGGAATCGGCACTTACAAGCCTTCTTGCTATCTCCCTGGGAGAAGTGCCGTTAAAGCATTGGTATAAGCTTGGAAGGCCGCTGACTGTGGTTAAGGGAATACCCTGCTTCGTATCCTGGAGCGGCACCATGTTTGAATATCTGATGCCCAACCTTGTATTTAAGGAATATGAAGGCTCTGTTTACGCGGAGACCTCCAGGGCGGCGGTGCTTCAGCATATGAAGTATGCCAGGGAGGCGGAGATTCCCTGGGGCATATCGGAATCCCAGTATTACCGTTTTGACTTAAACTCAAATTACCAGTACAAGGCATTCGGTGTTCCAAAGATAAGGCTTCAGCCGGTCCGCAGAAATTCCCTGGTGGTGGCCCCTTATGCAACCATGCTGGCCCTGGATGTTGCGGAAGAGGAATGTATGAAGAATTTAAGGCGGCTGAAAGAATTAGGCGCTTACGGCACTTACGGCTTTTATGAATCCGTTGATTTTAACGTGCCCAACGCCGTGACGCTGAAGCCTTACTGTATTGTGAAGTCCTATATGGCCCATCATCAGGGGATGAATCTGGCCGCAATCAATAATTATTTAAATGAGGGCATTCTCCGGGAGAGATTTCACGGGGAGATGATGATAAAGGCCTCCGAGGTCCTGCTGGAAGAAAAACGGCAGTCCTATCTGGTTTCCATTGCCAAGCAGGGATATACAATAAAAATCGGAAAGCCTCTTTTTAAAGAAGACGTTTACAGCAACCGGTATGTCAACCGTACAGCTGTGAATCCACCAATTGTTAATTATTTGTCAAACGGGAAGTATTCATTGATGATAACGGCCGACGGAGACGGGTTCAGTAAATATGAGGACCGGATGCTTTACCGCTGGCGGTCGGATATTTATGCGAATACAGGTAATTATATCTATATCAAAGACATGAAGCAGGGAAAGGTGTGGAGCGCCGCCTATCATCCCACTAAAACAGAACCTGAGTCTTACCAGGTGATTTTCAGCCCCCACCAGGCGGAATTTAAACGCAGGGACGGGGATATCTCATCACACATGATTGTCAGCCCGGATGCGGACCATAACCTTGAGATACGCAAGATCACATTTACCAATCACAGCCATGAGGAAAAGCAGCTGGAGGTGACCAGCTATCTGGAGGTGGTGGATGACACCCATCTGGCAGAGATAAGCCATCCTGCCTTTAATAAGCTGTTTCTGGAAAGTGAGTATCTGGAAGAGCAGGAAATTTTCCTGGCGAAAAGGCGGCGGAAGAAAGAGGCGGATCACCCTTATGTGATGCACATGGCAAGAACAGGAGCGAAGCTGTGCAAAAAATTAGAATACGAAAATGACAGAAAGCGCTTTATCGGAAGAAACAACACTCTGGAGAACCCGGACTCTGTGGTCAACAGCATTGCTTTTTTCAACAACTCAGGCTTTTGCAATGATCCCATTATGAGCCTGCGGGTGCAGATCACCATAGGAGCGGGGGAAACTGCCTGCATTTCTTTCATTACCGGAGTCTGTGAAAGCAGGGAGGAAGCAATAAAAATCGGAGAGGAGCTGAGTGTAAGCTACCGGATTGATGATATTCTGGAGAAATTCAGGCTTCAGACCAACCTGGAGTTAAAGTATCTGGAGATCACCAGAACCCAATTGAACGCATTTCAGGATTTAATCAGCCCTGTCTTCTATCCCGCGGACATTTACCGCGGGTCCGATGAAAATATAAGGCGGAACTTTATGAACCAGAGCTTCTTATGGAAATTCGGCATATCAGGGGATAATCCCATTCTGCTTTTAATGGTCCGGTCCATGAAATCGGAAAGAATTGTGAAGGATGTATTAAAGGCTTACGAATATTTAAGAATCAACCGTGTTATGGTGGATCTGGTTATTTTAATTGATTCGAAACACGGCTATCATCAGGAAGTGGATGAATTAATCCGGGATATGACAAGCTCTCTTCGGATTTATGATTCGGGAAGTGAGAAGCCCAGCTTTTTTACCCTGCATACCTATGAGATGAAGCCGGCGGAGCTGGATCTGCTGTATACGGTGGCGCGGGTTGTATTTTCAGAGAAAACAGGGATTTATTTTACCAACGGAAAAGAAAATCTGTATGAACTGTATGAATGAGCAGTTATTATTCAGCCTTAAGGAGGAAGGGGCTTTGGAACAGGAGAAAGAAAGAGAAAGTTACGAATTTTTTAACGGCTTCGGGGCGTTTGTCTGTGAGGGAAAGGAGTATGAAATCCTGCTGGAGGGCAATAACCGGCCTCCGGCGCCCTGGATTAATGTTGTCTCAAATAAGAGCTTTGGATTTCAGATATCGGAATCCGGGGCGGGCTTTACCTGGAGCGTCAACAGCCGGGAGAATAAGCTTACGCCCTGGTCCAATGACCCTGTAAGTGACAGCGCCTCCGAGGCAATCTATGTTCTGGATGAAATAACCGGCGAGGTAATGACTCCCATGTCCCTTGGAAGGTCTGATAAAGGCACGTACCGGGTAAGACACGGCTTTGGATACAGCAGGTTTCTTCACGAGGAAGCACAGGTGGATCAGGAGCTGACGGTCTTTACTCCTCTGGATGAATCCTTGAAGCTGTGGAGCCTTAAGCTGACAAACCATTCTGACAGAGTGAAATATTTAAGCCTGACCTATTATGTGGAATGGGTCATGGGCACCCAGAGAGAGCAGACCAATCCCTATATTCTCACCGCCTATGACAATGAACATGAATGCCTGTATACAAAGAACATCTATACCATGGATTTTCAAAACACCTATTCCTACCTGTTTTCCAGTGAAACCATTGTAGGCTATACCGGAGACAGGCAGGAGTTTCTGGGGCAGAAAGGCAGCATCCGGGAGCCCCGGGGAGCGGAAACCAAGCTGTCCTGCAACACAGGGGTATGCTATGATTCCTGCGGGGCAATTCAGGTATCTGCGGCAATACAGCCTCAGGAGAGCCGGATCCTGCTGTTCGGGCTGGGGCAGAGCGGCAGCCTTCAGGAGATATATAAAATCAGAAACAAGTACAGGGAGGTCCATGCCGCACAAAAGGAGCTTGACCGGGTGAAAGCCTATTGGGACGGATTGTTAGGGACGGTTAAAGTAAAGACCAAGGACAGGGCGGTGGATATTCTGCTTAACGGCTGGCTGCTCTATCAGACCGTGTCCTGCCGCATTCAGGCAAGGGCAGGCTTTTACCAGTGCGGAGGGGCCTATGGATACCGGGACCAGCTTCAGGATACTCTTTCCCTTCTCCTTGCAGATCCGGACATTCTGCGCAGGCAGATCCTGATTGCATGCAGCAGGCAGTTTGAAGAGGGGGATGTGCAGCACTGGTGGCATCCGCCCATGGGAATCGGAGTGAGAACCAGAATAACCGATGACCTGCTGTGGCTGCCCTATTGCACTGCCGCTTATATCCGGAGCACCGGGGATGCCTCAATTTTAAAGGAGGTTGTGCCCTACATCAAGGGGCCGGTTCTTAAAGAGGATCAGCAGGATGTGATGTTCACCCCGGAAGTATCAGACCGTTCTGAAAGTGTTTATGAGCATTGCAAAAAAGCCATTGACCGGACCGGGTTCGGAGAGCACGGACTTCCCCTTATGGGTGGAGGCGACTGGAACGACGGGATGAATGAGGTGGGAATGCTGGGAAAAGGGGAGAGTGTCTGGCTGGCCTGGTTTTTCTATACTGTGTTAGGCGACTTCATCCCTTTGTGCAGCCAGGAAGGCGATAAGGCTTATGGACGGGAGCTGGAGCAGAAACGGGAAGCTCTGCTTCAAAGCATTGAAGAGCACGCCTGGGATGGGGAATGGTATCTCAGAGCTTTTTATGACGACGGCTCAAAGCTTGGTTCAAAGGAAAACGATGAGTGCAGGATTGATTCCATCAGCCAGTCCTGGAGCGTAATATCAAAGGGAGGAAAAGAGGAACGGTCAAAAACGGCAATGCAGTCGGCATACCGTTATCTGGTCAGGGAGGAGGAGGCTCTTTCCCTGCTATTGGCGCCCCCCTTTAATAAGACGAGTAAAAATCCGGGTTATATCAAAAATTATATCCCCGGCATACGGGAAAACGGAGGCCAGTACACCCATGCGGCAGTCTGGCTGGCAATTGCCGCCTCCATGCTCCGGGACTATCACATGGCCCAGACCCTGTTTACCATACTTAACCCGGTTCACATTACGCAAAACAGAAAGGATGTGCTCCGGTATGAGAAAGAACCCTATGTGATGACGGCTGATATATCCCTCAGCCCGCCCTATACCGGAAGAGGCGGCTGGAGCTGGTATACAGGTTCCGCAGGCTGGATGTATCAGGGGCTGCTAAGCTGGTTTCTGGGTATCCGGAAAGAAGGAAAGGAGCTGGTCATTGATCCGGCCACCCCGGCAGGCTTCGGGGATTTTTCTGTTGAATATAAATATGGGAAGTCCCTCTATGAGATCCGGGTGGAAAGCAGAAGCAAGGGAATGCTGACAACGGAAGCAATCACTGTGGATGGCAGGCTCATTCAGGGGAACAGGGTTTTGCTGGAGGATGACGGGAAAGAGCACCGGGTCATTGTGTAGATATGCCGGCAAAGAGCAAGGGCGCTGGCCTTCCATTCATAAAGATGGAGGGTCAGCCTTCCATCATACATAGATGGGAGATGAAGCATGATGAATTTTGATTCTAAAGACCTTGTGGCTTTTGGTATGTTCATTATTGCATTGCTTACCTTTATATTTTATAATTGTAAGCAGTGAACAGCGTTTTTCCATAAAGTTCCAGAAGTGGGCATAGAAAAACCACCCTTGTAAAACACCGGCGTGCTGTGCAGGGTGGGAAGAACTGCTGCAGGCTTATGGAAGAAAGGAGAACAATGAAAAGTTTTTTAATCAAGGATACGACAAAAGAAGAACGGGAGGCAATTATCCGGGAGTCACTTGACTGCGGCGGAGGATGCGAGAATTGTTCCTCCTGCTGGCTTGGGGGAGGCAGTCCCTTTGAGATGTATCAGGATTATGTGGACGGGAAAATGGAAATCGCAGAGATAAACGCGGCGTACAATGCCAGGTATTTGCGGGGATAAGGGGATCGCGGCCCTTTGTGGCCCCGCTTTTGTATAACGACGGACGGCATTTCTCCCGGGAGGAATTATGGGGGATGAGATTTCAGATCTTTGGCAATGCTTTCGTTCTCGTCATACTGACCACCGTACTTTGCGGCTTTGTAATTAACTGGCTCATACCCGGCATTCCGATTGCAGAAGCCCTGGCTCTTGCGGCGATTCTGTTACCGGATACTTCTCACTCCGGGATGCGGTCTTAAACTTTTCTTATACATTTCTGATCGGAGCCGTTTCCGGAATATTCCTGGGTCTGTTTATTATTTTCGTCCGCTTCATGCTGCGCAAAAGCGGGATAAATGATCCGGTGTTTCATTCCCTGTTCCAGATTCTGACTCCCTTTGGCATCTATATTTTTACGGAGGATATCCTGCACGCTTCGGGGGTCATTGCCGTGGTTGCCGCCGGAATCATCCACTCCATTGTCAGGGAGCACACGGAAACATTGCGGTTTAAGGTGCTGGATGCAAAACGTTCTGAAATACGCAGAATGTATGAGGCCGGTGAAATAAACGCAGGCCAGGAAAAGGAACTGAGGAAATTCACAAACTACATTGAGAGCATTATTTTGTATGAACATAATGAATAATATTTGATGTGCTTAAGGAGGATATCATGAACAGAGGAATCGTTGTTACCGGAGGCGGACATGGAATAGGAAAACAAATATGCCTGGATTTCATTGAAGCGGGCGATCAGGTGTGCTTTATTGATATAGATGAAAAGAACTCAACTGAGTTTGCAGAAGGAAATCCAAATCTGTTTTACTTTCATGGAGACGTTGCAGACCCGCTGGCATTAAAACAGTTTATTGAATTTTCCCTTGAAAACATGAAACGAATCGATGTTCTGGTCAATAATGCCTGCCGCGGAAATAAGGGGATTTTGTCCGGCTTATCCTATGAAGAATATGACTATACCTTATCCGTCGGATTGAAAGCTCCGTTTGAATTAAGCCGTTTATGTAAGGATGAACTGATTAAAACCCGGGGGAGAATTATCAATATTGCTTCATCACGGGCATTTCAGTCGGAGCCGGATACGGAAGCATATGCAAGTGCCAAAGGCGGAATTGTTGCCTTGACCCACGCTCTGGCAATATCACTGGGTCCTGATGTTCTTGTCAACTGCATTGCGCCGGGGTGGATCAATGTAACAGGGCAGCAGGAATTCAGCCGTGAAGACCGTCTGGCAATTCCGGCAGGAAAAGTAGGAACGCCAAAGGATATATCGGACATGGTGATGTTTTTATGTAAACAGGATTTTATTACAGGAGAAACCATCACTGTGGATGGAGGAATGAATAAAAGGATGATCTATCACGGCGATTGGAACTGGAATTATAATGCCGATTGAAATCAAGCATCATAAAACCGCAATCCCTTGTAAAAAAGGACTGCGGTTTTCCTTAATATCTGTGACTGAGATTACTTCCAGCCGGAGAGCCAGGATTTGTCATTTGCAATGGCAGTCACTATTTCCTCTCCGGATTTGAAATTATCAAAGGTTCCCTTGTTAATTTCGTTAATGGCTCTGCTTAACAGGTCTTCATAATAAGCTTCCGGTGTTATCTCCGTGGTGGTCTGGTGGAAATGCTGCTGGGATTCGGAGGAAGCGATTCGTGCATATTCGTTTTTCACCTGGGCGATGAGTTTATCACGATCCATATAATTTGCTCCTTTGCATAAACGTTTACTATTTATCGTTTCCGGGTTTGTGGCGGCTGGCAGACTGCTTCTTGGTGTTTCGGCTTTCTCCGTCTAATGCGCTTTCAGCCATGGTAGGGCCGCCGTTTGATTTTTTCTTGCGAACTGATTTTGGATCAAGCTGTGAGTCTTTTGACATAATCATTCTCCTTAATTTTTATGGAGTTATTATTTGCAGGTAAAAGGATATTATTCAGAAATGTGGCTGTGCAGTGTATTGGTATTATTTAAAGGAAGGTATAATATGACATATGATAAAATAATATAAGCTATTTCATAGGAGGTATTATGATGTTTCAGAATATTCTTAAAAAGGGTAATATTGGGTCTGTTGAACTGAAAAACAGAATGATTATGCCTGCAATGGGGTCACATCACGGAACTGATGACGGCAGGGTAAATGAAGAATTGATTGAATATTATGGGGCCCGTGCCAGGGGCGGATTTGGGCTTATCATCGTTGAATTTACCTGTGTTGATCCGTCCGGAAAGGCATTGCCGGGTCAGCTGATGGCGGATACGGATGAATGTATTGAGGGATTTAAACAGCTTACGGACAGGATTCATCAGGAAGATGGGAAGATATTTTTACAGCTGCAGCATTCCGGCCGCCAGACCGTCTCCCATTTCACCGGGATGCAGCCCGTTGCACCGTCTCCCATTCCCTGTCCCGTCAATAAGGAGCTGCCCAGAGAATTAACCATTGATGAAATCAGGCAGATTGTTAAAAAGTACGGTGACGCCGCGGTCAGGGCAAAAAAAGCGGGATTTGACGGCGTTGAAGTCCATGGAGCTCACGGATACCTGCCGGCGCAGTTTTTATCCAGCTACAGCAATAAGCGTCTGGATGAGTATGGCGGAGATATCATGGGAAGATGTAAATTTGCGGTTGAAATTATTAAAGATATAAAGAAAAAATGCGGAAGCGATTTTCCAATAAGCTTTAGAATCAGCGGTGACGAAAGAGTTGAGGGCGGAAGAAGGGCAGGAGAAACGGCGATTATTGCAAAATATCTGGAGCTGGCAGGAGCAGATGCCATACATGTTTCAACCGGTGTGTATGCCAGCATGAGATACATGGTGGCGCCTGCCAATGTTCCCAACGGATTTAACTTAGAGGATACGGAAGTCATAAAGAAGGCCGTAACCATCCCGGTGATTGCAGTAGGAAGAATTAATGATCCTGCCATGGCAGACTTTGTGGTGGAATCAGGGATTGCAGATTTTATCGCTTTAGGCCGGGCCTCTCTGGCAGACCCGGAATTTGCCAAAAAGATAGCGGAAGACAGGGCGGATGAAATCTCTCCTTGTGTGGGCTGTCTGACCAGATGCAACGGCGCTCCCGGAATTGATCCCGACGATCACGGAGTTTCCTGCATGATTAATCCCTTTACCGGACATGAGCTCTTTATGAAGATCGAACCGGCCTCCGCTCCCAGGAAAATCATTGTGGTAGGCGGCGGCCCCGCAGGACTTGAAGCCGCATGGATTTGCGCTGCAAGAGGCAATGATGTTACCCTGTATGAAAAAGACAATAAACCGGGTGGTCAGGTAATACCGGGAAATGTTCCTCCCGCAAAGCATGAATTAGCCAGAGCCTTAAGATATTATATTAAAATGTGTGAAAAATTTGGCGTGAATATTCAATTAGGAACAGAAGCGGATGCGGAAACCATTATTAAGGCGAATCCGGATGAGGTCATTCTGGCAACCGGAGCGGTGCCGGTTCTGCCTGACATTGAAAATGAAGGAATCACGGTAGTTCAGGCAGTTGATGTTTTAAACGGCAAGGTTTATGCAGGGGACAGGTCGCTGATTGTCGGCGGCGGCATGGTCGGACTGGAGACGGCAGAATACCTTTTGTCACAAAATAAAAAAGCGGCCGTAGTTGAGATGACGGAACAGACAGGTGCAGGGCTTAATCCCAGCATTCAATATTTTATTTATGAAACCTTAAAAAAGGGAGAGGTAGAGCTGCTGACTAACACGAAGGTGGAAAGATTTACCCCTGACGGTATTGTAGCATCAACGCCTGAGGGGGAAATCAAACGAACCGGATATGACACAATTATACTCGCAATTGGAGCAAAGGCTTATAATCCTCTGGAAGAGAAGCTGAAATCGAAAGTGAAATCCCTGCATGTAATCGGAGACGCGGTAAAATCCAGAAGAATTGTAGATGCAGTTGAGGAGGCGGCACGTTTGGCGGTGACAATTTAAGCAGAAGGCTGCCGAAGAAAGAACAGGCAAATCAAATAATAGAGGAGCAGGTAAATGAACGGTCTTATATTGAGAAAAGCAGATGATGCAGATGGGGCTGATATTTTCCAGCTGCAAGCAGATGTATTCGGAGGAGAACAAAGGATTTCTTCTGCAATGATTCCCCTGCCCCATGAGAACTCTCCCCAATGGTGGTGCGCTTTCACAGGCACCTCAATGGTGGGAGCGGTCGCCGCATGGAAAGAAAAGGGTCAGGTGCATTGGGGGAGGTTTGCAATAAAACAAAACATGGAAGCAAGGGATGCCACAGTAAAAATAGTTTGCGGTATGGGCGGAAAAATCATCGGGGAACAGTCTTACCGGTACTATAATGAGAAAATGTGGAACAGACGGTATGCAAAATGCGTAAGCTTTGAAGATGCTCTTTCTATGTTTCAGACAGCCGGTTCAGGGCTTAATAGCGATATGTAAAATCAACGGCTTCTGAAATAGCCTTTATCTAACAGCAGGCTCAAGGCGATTCCCATAATCAGCCCTATCCCCAGATTGTTTATTATGGCTCCGAATATTAAGCCCAGGCTGATCCCCAAAGCCAGGTAGTGCTGGTATGAATTGTTTTTGTTATTCAGCATAATATGTACCCCTTTTTACTTTTTAAATATTTTACATCGGTTATTGGACGAAGTATACTGGTATTTTCTGAGAAAGCCGGGACAAAGGTTACTGTTCAGCCATGCCATGAACAGTAACGAGCAAATAGATGTGCTAGACTTCACCGGAGTTTCATATGATTTTATGAATATAGCATAAAAGCTGAAAAGTAAAGCAGGTGGATCATTGGACAGGACGTATTATATTACGGACAACAGCGCGTGGGATGAAAACACAATCTATGAATATGTGGAAGATATTTTTAAGGGTTTTACAGACGCCTCCATCCCCCAATCGCCGGAGCTGGCGGAGGAATACGGAGGAGTGCAGTATTACGGCGCATTGGATTTGCTTACCTATGAATATCTCATTATGGAGCTTGACAGCCTTTCCATACCCATGGCGCTTCCGGCGGCAATTGTTTTAGAGGCGGCGGCAGAGCAGTTTCTCTATAAAAATGAGGATAAGCCGGAAGATCTGGATTCTCCCGATATAAGCCTCTTTTCCAGACTTTCGCCCTCGAGACGGCTTCAGACCGTCAATTTGCTGATCCAGCCCGACGGTCTTCAATATTTCCCGGTGCTGCCGCAGTTACGGCAGGAAGATCTTTTTCCCGTCATCATGTCCTTAAACAGATTAACTCTTATGGGGTATTATTCGGAATGGTCGGGATATGGCTCTACACGCCTTAATCCGCCCGGACAGCGCACCTTGGAGCATTTCCCTGTCAGCTGGGAACAGATCGGATACCCGGGGCCCTCCAAGGGTTACCGTGTTGCAAGATCCTATAGCTATGCTTAATTACCGGTGATTAACGATGGATTGGAGGGGAAGATATGAGTAATGGGTATGATGCGGATGTAATTGTAATCGGCGCCGGAGGCGGAGGGGCCGTGGCTGCAAAAGAGCTTGGGGAAAAGGGAGTTAAGGTGCTGGTGCTTGAGGCCGGACCCTGGTACGGCAATAAACAATGGCCGGAACCAAACGGCGGGCCCGGAGCCCAAAGCAGCTCCAGCCACGATGATCTTGACATCGGGCTGTTGAAAAAAAGCTTTACAGATCTGGAAGATGATATGAATGATATGGTGTCCGGTAAATTCCGCTGGGGCCCCGGGGACAGAAGCCAGAGTCCCTGGCCCAGAATCAACCGGGAGGGAGGCTTTGTCTGGCAGAGTGCGGGAGTAGGCGGAACCACGCTCACTTATTTTGCAAATTCCCCCCGCGCCTATCCTCAGGCCTTTGAAGAATGGCCGATTTCTTATGAGGAAATGATTCCCTATTATGAAAAGGTGGAAAGTACATTGCCTGTTCATACGGCCACAGGGACGTCAAAGGAAGATTTATTTTACTACGGCGCAAGGAAAATGGGCTGGCAGCTCATGGATACCAAGGATATGACCGAGCCGGGATACCGCCCCCAGCCCAATGCCATTTTGCAGGTAAATCCCCATCTTAATGATCCTGATTTTGATATACAGAATAACAATACCGTGGGATGTACCTTAAGGGGGCATTGCGTAAACGGCTGCAACATTGGACCGACCGTGGATTCGGTGGCGAAGCGGTCCACTCTGGTGAGCTATATACCTCTTGCCCTCAGTACGGGAAATGTGGAAATCAGGCCCAATACCTTTGTCACCCGCGTCCATACGGAAGAGGGAGAAGAAGGGCTGTATGCCTCCGGAGTGACCTGCAGGAATACCTGGACGGGAGAAATCAGCGAATTAAGGGCAAAGGTCATTGTCATGTCCGGAGGCTCCATTGAAACTCCAAGGCTCTGGCTCAATTCCGGCCTGCCGGAAAATGAATGGGTCGGAAAGGGACTGACCAATCACCTCATTGATTGCGTTTCCGGTATTTTTGATGAAGCAGATTTAATGAATGCCCTGGGAATGTCCGATGTGAAGCCCTATGTGGGACAGAATTCCGCAGCAAGATTCGATTATCCGGGCCTTGGAGCATTTGAGCCCTTTGGAGTAAGTCCGGGAGTCTATTCCACCATGATATACGGAATCAGCCAAAAGGGGTATTATTTCCAGAACGAAACAAACGGAGAAGAGCCCTGGGATATAGAAGGCATGGTTGTGGGAGAGCTGCTGAAGGAATTCATGATGAACTATACCAGGACATTGAGCATAGTCATTTTCTCCGATGATGAGGTAAGCCAGAACAATGGCATCACTCTGGACCCGGAACGAAAGGATGAAAATGGATACATACCGGTCATTTCCTATCAGATGAGCGAAAGGGATGTGGCAAAGAGAGACCAGCTGGCCAGGTATGCCAGTGAAATATTGAGAAAAGCAGGGGCTAAAACCGTCACCCGGGCAAACTGGCCTCCCAATGTCTGGGCCCATATTATGAGCACCATGCGCATCGGATATGTGACGGATACGGATTGTGAGGCGAAGCAGGTAAAACGGCTGTTCATTGCGGACAACAGCGTCCTCTGCAACGGACTGGGCGGCCCAAATCCCACCCTCACCAATCAGGCTCTGGCAACCAGGACGTCGGAGAAGATCATGGCAAAATATTTCAGCGGCATGTAAGCTCAGCCCCTGGTCACATATTAAAAAAGGTGCTGTCCCATAGATGAATCAGCTTCTATGGAGCAGCACTTTCTTATGTCTTGTATTAAATTTCTTTCACCGGCGGTTTTGCATTTCGCAAAAGCAGGGCGCCAAATCCCATGACCACGAAAAATACGATGAGAAATGCAATTACAGCCATTCCATGGGCAAACCAGGCGGCGACGATCATGAACAGGGAGCCTGCAAGGGATAAGCAGGGCATGAATATCCGGTTAAAAAAGTTAAGCTCTTTCCCCTTTATCATGAATCTGATGAAAATAGGAATGTACAGGGCGTAAACCGTAACAATGGGCAGCTCGGAGGAATCAAAGCTGAAAAATCCGAACCAGGTAGCGGTTAAATTGGCCCCGTAAAAGTAAAACAGCCAGATGCCGCAGAGAAACAGTCCCAGGATTGCGGAGTTGACAGGCATGTTGGTGGATGGGTCCACCTGGCTGAAAACCCTGGGCTTGGGACCAAGGCCTCTTGCGGCAATGGAATAGATTCCCCGGGTACAGCCTAACATCAGCCCGTTTAAGGTTCCCAGGCAGGAAATGATGACAAATACAAACAGCAGGGAGCCTCCCGCCGAGGTGAAAACCGTCTGGAAAGCCAGCTTGGCCCCGGCCTCTCCGCCCGCCATCATCACCTCATTTTTAATGGTTCCTGCCAGGCCGATATAATACAGGATATAAGCTGACATGGTAATAAAGGTACCTGTAATCAGGGCCAGGGGAAGATTTCTTTTTGCATTTTTCAATTCTGCGTTAATGCAGGTGGCGATAATCCAGCCCTCATAGGCAAAGCACGCCGCCACAACCGCCGTAAATAATCCGTTGGAGGTTCCCTGGGATACGTAATGTGTGAAGTTGTAGGCGGTCATTCCGCTGCGGAGCCCGGTAAAGGTTCCCACAACCGCCATCAAAAACAGGGGAATCAGCTTGATGACCGTGGTGCTTACCTGGAACTTTCCGGCTAAAACCGGAGATAAGGCATTGATTGTAAAGCTTGAAACCAGGTAGAGGCAGGCAATGGTCATGCACTCCCCGCCTGTAATGGAAAAGCCGAAGATGACGCAGGTATACCGTGCGGAGACCCATGCCAGCACAGAGGTAATGGTAGGATAGTAAATGACTGCCATAAACCATCCCACATAATAGGCATATTTTTTCCCCACCGTGGCTTCTGCGTAATCTACGATGCCGTTGACATACTGATATTTGGTAGCCATGACAGAAAAGGTGTAGGCACAGGAAATCATGATGATACCGCCGATCACCCATGCCAGGATGCCCAGTTTTAAATTGCCGCCTGTTGCGGTCAGGATTTTTTCAGCTTTAAAAAATACGCCGCTGCCGATGACGATTCCTACAACCATTGCGATGGCTGTGAAAAGACCATATTTTTTTTCTAATTTCGGTTCCATAATTTGACCACTTCTATTCTTCGATAGAATTCTTTCTTTATTATTCTCTCACCATATGCTTTTCCTATGGTGAAAAGCCTTTTCATTTTATCATAAAATTAGACATAATCCAGCAAAATTTTATTTTTTTTGCCCTTTCTTTGTAAAAGTTTTTTGATGCGCTTCAGCCCTTTGTGTAAAGATAGGGGCGGAATCTGTCCATATGCAAAAAAATACAAAAGCGATTGAGAACCTGTGGGAAATAACCAAAATTAAAGGGAAACAGACTGAAAATTTATTGAGTTCCGGATAAAAGTGCGATATACTTAGTCCATCAGGACAAAAGAGGTACAAGATATGAAGGGAAGCATGAGAAAGTTTTTTGCATTGGCAGTGAGTACCGTAATGCTTTTTCTATTGACATTTCCGGGGACGGCTCATGGAGCCCCGGCAAAAACCCTGCGGATCGGCTACATGGATTATCAGGGTTTTATTCAGCAGGGCCAGGATGGAACCTACGAAGGATACGGGGTGGATTACCTAAATGAGATTTCAAAATACACAGGCTGGCAGTATGAATACGTGTTTGGAACCTGGGCGGATCTGCTGGAAATGCTGAAAAACAGGGAAATCGACTTTCTCTGCACGGCCCAGAAGACGGAAGCCCGCGTGAAAGAATATGATTTTTCCTCCTATCCCATCGGCTATACCCAGGGTCTTTTATATACCCTGCCGGATAACGAGGGGATGTATTACCAGGACTATGAGGCCTTAAACCACACAAAAATAGGCGGTTTAAAGGGCAGCGCCGTCAACAGCTTCCTGGAAAAGTATGCAAAAAGGTATGGCTTTGAGTATGAGCTTGTGCAGTATAACAGTGAAAAGCAGATGGAGGAAGCTTTAAATGACGGCGATGTGGAATCCATTGCGACAGAGCGCCTGGCCTATCATGAGAACTTAAAGCTGGTGGCCCAGTTCGGGGCAGACCCCTATTACATGATATCCTATAAGAACAGCCCCTATATGGAGTCCCTGGATTTTGCTCTCAGCGAGATTAAGGTAAATCCTGTTTTTGAGACAGAGCTTTATACCAAATATTACAGCAGAAGCGCCGCCAATACAGAGGCGCTTTACACCCGGGAGGAAATGGAATATATCCGGTCTGCGCCTGTCATTACGGTGGGAAATCTGCCTGACCGTCATCCCCTTTCCTGGCTCAATGAAAAAACCGGAAAAGTGGAAGGCATTAATGAGGATATTATGAATCTGATTTCAGAGATCAGCGGCCTTACCTTCGACCATCAGGCCCTTCCATTGCTGGAAAGGCCGGTTGACGTCTTGAAGCAGGGCCGGTTTGACCTGGTGGCGGGGATTCTCTATTCAGATACCTACAAAAAGGACCCGGAGCTTTCAATTTCGAATCCGTTTCTGACCAGCAATCTGGTGATAGCCGTAAGAAAAGGGTATAAGTACAATCCTCAGAATAATGTTGTGATGGGCCTCAGCCAATCCTTTCAGACAATGCAGGAATACATAGCCGGAACCTATCCTAATTTCCGCATCGTCACCTATGATACGGTGGCGGATGTTGTGAAGGCGGTTGAAAGGGGAGAGGCTGATGCCATGATACAGAATGGCTACATGATGACCTATCTCCTTCAGAATCCCCGGTACTCGGACATACAGATTCTGCCGACCCAGTTCATAGAGGAGAAGTCCGTCATTGCGGCTTTAAGCAGCGCAGACCCCAGACTTATTTCCATCATCAACAAAACGCTTGCCGTGATTCCGCGGGAGCAGGTGTCTGAGATCGTGACCGCGAGAACTATTGCCGACCCCTATCATGCCACCCTTATGGACACCCTGTATGAGTACCGCATGATATTTTCCGGCCTGGGAGGACTGCTGATCGCCGTACTCGCGGCCGTTGCCGCAATTATGACAATGAGGCATGAAAACCTGAGCCGCCTTCAGGACAAGAATAAGCAGCTGGCTGAGGCAGTGAGGCAGGCGGATATGGCAAACCGGGCCAAGAGTCTTTTCCTTGCGCGCATGAGCCATGAAATAAGGACGCCCATGAACGCCATCATCGGTCTGACCACCATTGCCCAAAGCCATAAGGACAATGCGGAGAAGATGGAGGAATGCCTGGACAAGATCACAACCTCCTCCAGAATACTGCTGAATATTATCAACGATGTTCTGGACATGTCGGCCATTGAAAATGAGAAGCTGCAGATCGCCCACGCGCCCTTTGATTTTAAGCAGCTGCTCATGGGAATTTCCTCCATATACTATGCCCAGTGCAGGGGAAAGGGCATTGATTTTGATTTAACCCTGTCCAGGGTATCGGAGGAAACCCTGGTAGGGGATGCCCTCAGAACAAACCAGATCCTGCTAAACCTCATGTCCAATGCCTTTAAATTTACGCCTGCCGGAGGCTCCATACGGCTTCTGGTTACCCAGACCATGATACAGAGTGAAACCGTTTATATGCGCTTTGAAGTGATGGACACGGGCAGCGGAATGACGGATGAGATGAAAGAACGGCTGTTCCAGCCCTTTGAACAGGAAAGCACGGACACAGCAGTGGAGCATGGCGGCTCCGGCCTTGGACTGTCCATTACCAAGAACCTGGTGGACATGCTTCAGGGAAAGATCAAGGTTGACAGCCAGAAGAATGCGGGAACCACCTTTACCGTAGATCTTCCTTTTGGCTTATCAAAGGAGAGGATAAACGTTGAGGAAGACAACTTCAGAAGTATCCGGGCCCTGGTGGTTGATGATGACCCGGATACTGTGGAATACATTTCAACCATATTAAAGCGTATCGGTATTGATCATGATGTGGCAAATTCCGGCCAGGAGGCCATTGAAAAGCTGTCTCTGGAGTATGAAAAGGGACGGGGATACGACATATGCTTTTTAGACTGGGTCATGTCAGGCGTTGACGGAATTGCCGTAACCCGTAAGATCAGGGAGCTGTTTAATGAGAATACCACCATTATCATTGTCTCCGCTTATGACCTTTCGGAGGTGAGGGATGAGGCGCGGCGGGCCGGTGCCAATATGTTCATAACAAAGCCTGTATTCCAGTCCACCATATTTAACGTGTTGATGAACCTTTCCGGCGGGAAGTACAAGAAGATGACGGCCAGGGTAAAGGATTACGATTTTACAGGCTTTCGGGTTCTCCTTGCGGAGGACAATGAAATCAATATGGAAATTGCCGTGGAACTTCTGGATATGGTAAATATGAAGGTGGACCGGGCCCAGAATGGAAAAGAAGCGGTGGAAATGTTTGAAACGAGTGAACCGGGGACCTACGGGGTGGTTCTGCTGGATATTCAGATGCCTGTCATGGACGGACATGAAGCGGCCAGAACCATACGTAAGGGAAGTCATCCGGAAGCAAAGACCATACCGATTTATGCAATTACAGCCAATGCCTTTACAGAGGATGTTTCTGCCGCTCTTGCAGCCGGCATGAACGGTTATATTGCCAAACCTATAGATAATGAGATTTTGTACAGCACGCTGGAAAAGCACTGTACAAGGTAGGAAGCCGGAGGAATTTGCATGACACTTGGGAAGAAAGATTACTGCAGACAGGCAGTTCACAATGTAATCTACGGAAAAGTAAATAAGAACTTTTACCGATGCCATTGTGAGCTGCTGAGGCAGATAAATTTTACAACAGTCCGGCTGGCCTATATCTTTTCGTCTCTGCTGTACACCTGCCTGCTGGCCGATGCTTTTGCGGCGGAGGGCAGCAGGCGCTTTCTCGGCTTATATGCAGGGACCACGTTTTTCCTGGCAGCGATGACTCTGCTGATTCTGACCGTATTCAAGGACCGGTACCGGTGCGCCAGAGTGCTTTATTACCTGTTTGCGGCGGCTGTATTCATCCCCGCCATTTTTGGGGGAACTGTCATGAGCCCGGACAGGCCTGCGGTCGGATTTTTTGTGCTGTTAATGATTTTACCGCTTTTATATGTGGAGCAGCCGGTTCATTCCGTCATACTGTCTGCCTTTGCCTGCATCCTGTTCTGTGGGGCAGCGGCAAAGGCGGATGACCCGGGGGTGGCAGGGACTGATATAGCCATTGCTGTCTGCTGTTTTTTTGTCAGCGGAGTATTTACCACCTATATCAGAAATATGTATCTGCAGTATCTGCAGGCGACCATCATCTTCCGCACCCAGTCGGAAACCGACCGGCTCACAGGGGTTTTCAATAAGGAGTGTACGGAAAATCTCTGCGAAGCATATTTGCAGAGCGCCCGGGGACTTTATGACTGCGCGCTTTTTATTATTGACCTGGATAACTTTAAATACATCAATGATGCCTACGGACATAAGCAGGGAGATGTGTTTTTAAACGAGACAGGCCGATTGCTGAAAGAGAGCTTCTATGAAAATGATGTGGTTGGCCGTATCGGAGGAGATGAATTCCTCGTTCTGGTGAAAGATGTGAAGGATGTTTCCATTCTTTCAAAAAAGGCATCAATGATTGAAGAGAAAATCCAGAATATCTTTTCCGATTTGACAGTCACCCGGTTTACCTGCAGTATCGGCATTTCCCTGAGCACGAAAGATAAGCCGCTGGAATACCACACCATGTTCTTCCGCGCGGATCAGGCGCTTTATTCGGCGAAGCAGAAAGGGAGGAACCGGTATGTATTTTATTCCGAGGATTATTCCAGCCGCAATGATAAATCCCTTATGCTGGTGGTGGATGACAGCGAGGTGAGCAGAGCCATTCTCTGCAGCTGCTTTGAGAGCGAATATGAAATTCTCCAGGCGGAGAATGGGATTCAGGCTCTGGAATATATGAGAAAGTACAGCAGCATCCTGTCAGTTGTGCTGCTGGATATTGAAATGCCGGTTATGAATGGTTATGATGTGCTCATAAAGGTACGGACGGACAAGCGTATGGCCCAGATTCCCATACTCATGGTTACCGCCTATGGAGAAAACGAGATGGAAGCCCTGGAACTGGGGGCCATTGACTTAATTACAAAGCCTTTTGACCCGGTGGTGGTGAAAACGAGGGTTGCCAATGCAAGAAAGCAGTTTACATCATGAGACAGTTGTCATTGACGGGAGACAGGGACATAAGAAGGCTGACAGGAAAGGGACTTATTTATGGATGAACAGAAGCTATTGGAGGCCGGAATCAATTATGAGGCCGGATTGCAAAGATTCAGCGGGAAAAGGGAATTATATGAAAAATTTTTAAACAAGTTCCCCGGGGATGAAAGCTATGAAAATATGGAGAAGGCCTTAAAGGCAGGAGACTGGGACCAGGCATTCAGCCACGCCCATACGCTGAAGGGAGTCTCAGGAAACCTCAGTATGGATGAGCTGTATACCCATCTGGTGCCTCTTGTGGAAGCGCTCCGCAATAACCGGACAGAAGAAGTGGAAGCCCTGGCGGAAAGGGTGAAGATAAGCTATGAGGCGGTAGTGGAAGCATTAAAGCAGCGCCGGGATTAAAGAAGAGGAAGAAACCATGAGAAACTTAATTCTGCAGCAGAAAATTTACGATATCATTGCAAATATTCCTCAGGGCACAGTCGCAACCTATGGACAGATCGCCTGGATGGCCGGCATCCCCCGGGCGCCCCGTGTGGTCGGATATGTGGTGAGCAATGCGCCCTCGGGCCTGGCGCTCCCTTTCCACCGGGTGGTCAACAGCCTGGGGAAAATGGCTCCGGACCATGTTTTCGGGGGAGAGAGGATTCAGCGTGCCATGCTTGAGAAAGAGGGCGTCGTCTTTTTGAAAAACGGCTCCATTGATATGGAAAAATGCAGGTGGAGGGTGATGTAGAACCTGGTAACAAAAAATTCTTTGACTATTTGACATAAGATGATAGAATAAGCTTAATCAGGAACCATAACCGCAAAATAAGGAGAAGATAAAATATGAGGGAACTCATTGATAAGCTGTATCAGACCCATGTCTTAGAAAAGGAAGAATTCGTTGATCTGATAAAGAATTACGACAGGGAAACTGCGGAATACTTATTCACACTGTCAAGGTCTTTAAGTGAAAAGCATTTTGATAAAGAGGTTTACATCAGAGGTTTGATTGAATTTACCAATTACTGCAAAAATGACTGCTATTACTGCGGAATAAGAAAGGGCAATAAAAATGCCAGCCGTTACCGGCTCACCAAGGAGGAAATCCTTTCCTGCTGTGAGAACGGATATGAGCTGGGCTTTCGGACCTTTGTGCTTCAGGGGGGAGAAGATCCTGCGTTTACCGATGAGGTCATGACGGATATCGTAAGAAGCATCCGTGAGGGCTACCCGGACTGCGCCATCACCCTTTCCATCGGGGAAAAAACCTATGACCAGTATTTAAAATATTACCAGGCCGGAGCCAACCGCTATCTCCTCCGCCATGAAACAGCCAATCCGGAGCACTATGCAAAGCTTCATCCCCATTCCCTGTCCCTGGAAAACAGAAAGGAATGCTTGAGAAACTTAAAAAAGATCGGCTACCAGGTGGGAACCGGTTTTATGGTAGGCTCTCCTTACCAGACCCCGGAATGTCTGGCAGAGGATCTGCTGTTCATTAAGGAGCTGTCCCCCCATATGGTGGGCATAGGGCCCTTTATTCCTCATAAGGATACCCGGTTTGCCGGTTTTCCGGCAGGAAGCGTGGACTTAACTCTGTTTCTCATCGGGCTGATCCGGCTGATGCTGCCCAATGCGCTGATTCCGGCCACAACAGCCTTAGGAACCATGGACCCCAAGGGCAGGGAAAAGGGAATATTATCCGGTTCCAATGTACTGATGCCCAATTTGTCGCCCATCGGTGTCCGGAAAAAGTACGATTTATACGACAATAAAATATGCACCGGAGAAGAAGCGGCGGAATGCAATGTCTGCCTGAGAAACCGCGTCGCTTCCGTTGGCTATCAGGTGGTGGAAAAGAGAGGCGACTGGCAGGGAGCAGCAACCATCATGGGAAGTGGCTTTGACGCGGAGTAAGTTCCCTGACAGGAAAGTATAGTATTTCTAAAATTTGGCATAATACCAGTGAATAATTTTTTATGGAGGTAATTATGTCAGAGTCGGTTTTAGAAAAGCCGGAAGGCCGTGTAAGCTACCACGATTCCGTGGAAGAGATGCTCATAAGAATCAGGGATGACGGTCTGTCCAGCGTATTTTCCCGGTGGGATGAACAGGAAAAAATAAGGTGTAAATTTTGTCTGCAGGGCTTAAGCTGCCAGCTGTGCACCAACGGCCCCTGCAGAATCAACTCAGAGAAAGGGCCGGAAAAAGGGGTCTGCGGAATCGGTCCTGACGCCATGGCCATGAGAAACCTTCTCATGAGAAACATCATGGGAGCAGCCACCTACGGCCATCACGCATTCGAAGCATTCCGGACCTTAAAGGAAACCGGAAAAGGAAATACGGTTTTCAAAATTACGGATGTGAATAAATTAAAATGGATGTGTGAAAAGGTAGGGCTTGATACAAGTCAGGATGCAAACTCCATGGCCGTATGCCTGGCTGAATTTCTTGACGAGGAAATGAAGATCGGTCCTGATGAAAAGAGCATCATGACCGAGGTATTTGCGCCGAAAAAGCGGAAAAAGATCTGGCAGGACTTGCACATTTACCCTTCAGGAATATACCATGAGGTGGAAAACAGCATTGCCAGCTGCCTTACCAATGTGGACGGAGACTATGTCTCCCTGGCAAAAAAGGCCCTGCGCCTGGGACTGTCCACTATTTATACCGCGCAAATCGGCCTGGAGATGACCCAGGACATCTTATTCGGAACCCCAAGGCCTCATGAGGTGGACGTTGACTTAGGGATCATGGACCCGAATTATGTAAATATCGCCTTTAACGGACACCAGCCCTGGATCGGCGTGGCTGCTTTGCAGAAAGCGAAAATGCCGGAATACCAGGAGCTTGCCAAAAAGGCCGGGGCAAAGGGGATTCACATTGTAGGTTCCATTGAGACAGGGCAGGAGATGCTTCAAAGATTTGAGGTGGACGACGTATTTGTAGGCCTTATGGGAAACTGGCTTGCCATAGAGCCGTTTTTGGCAACGGGTACGGTGGATGCTTTTGTCATGGAAGAAAACTGCTCGCCGCCTGACATTGACCAGTATGCGGAGAAATACCAGGTGGCCTTAGTCAGCGTCAGCACCATCATCGGCGTGCCCGGAACCGCCCACGAGCTGCCCTATTATCCCCAGAAAGCGGAGGAAATGGCAGACCAATGTATAAATGTTGCCATTGAGAACTTTAAGAAAAGGCATAATCAGATCAAGCCCATGGTTCCAAGGCACAAGCAAAAGGCAATCGCCGGCTTCTCGACGGAAGCCGTATTAAATGCCATCGGAAATGACTTGAACAACCTGGTGGATGTGATCGTAAAGGGACAGATCAAGGGAATCGTTGCCCTGGCAAACTGTTCTACCTTAAGAAACGGCCCTCAGGACTGGAACACAGTGAATTTAACCAAGGAGCTGATAAAGAGGGATATTCTGGTTGTTGCAGGAGGCTGCGGAAACCACGGGCTGGAAGTGGCCGGCATGTGTAATTTAGACGCCGTCAGCCAGGCGGGAGAGGGACTTCAGGGCGTTTGCAGGGCCCTGGGAATACCTCCGGTGCTGAGCTTTGGAACCTGTACGGATACCGGAAGGGTCTCCATGCTTGTGACCGCCCTGGCCGATCATCTGGATGCGGATATTCCTGATCTGCCTATTGCGGTGACGGCTCCCGAATGGATGGAACAGAAAGCCACCATAGACGGCATATTTGCCGTAGCTTACGGCGCCTATACCCATCTTTCCCCCACTCCCTTTATCACCGGCGCGCCAAGGCTTGTAAAGCTTTTAACCGAGGATGTGGAGGGGCTTACGGGCGGAAAGGTAGCCCTGGGAGATGATCCGGTACAGGTCGCAAAGGCGATTGAAAATCACATCCTTAAGAAAAGACAAAAAATGGGACTTCAATAGCCTCAGAAAATTTTAAAAGACCGCTTATTTTTTCCTGCTTTGAAAAAAGTGCTGACAGGGAAAGATGAGCGGCCTTTTGTGGTTCAAGCCAATTGAATGCGGAAAGCGGTGGTCTGGGGAGGAATGCTTGGAGCCTGAACGGAAGAGTGTTCCACAGTTACCATCTGGCCGGACTGAAGGGCATTTAAGCAGATGGGGCTGCCGCTCTGGTCCTGGATGGTGGTGGAGCTGTTGATGACAAATCTTATCTGATCGGCCATATTGTTGGGATCGCCGGTGTAGAGAAAGCCATTTTCCAGATCTACCTCCAGAATACGGTCCGTGGTCATGATTGTGGAACGCTCCGGTATCAGCGCGATGATGCGGTAGGCATTTGTCTGGGGCGGGATGCTGGCTGTCATCACCGAAGAGAACTCGGCATTGACCAGTGTCCCCTTTCTGATGAGGCACAGGCTTATGGATTCTCCCAGCTGATTCATTAAAATCGTTTCCCAGCCTACGTTCAATTGGAGAAGTTCGATAAAGATCATATCATTTTCACCGGGTACTGCATAGGAAATCAGGATGTGGCCGGTCCGGCTGTTTTCGGTAAAAACATCCTCAACCAGAGCGCTGTCAACGTGCATGACGCTGCTGCATGTGAGTCTGGAACCGTTCATAAAAGACCTCTGAGCTGCATAGTATTCTGTTTATACTATGAGTATTTTGCGAAGAATATTCTGTGATTTATGGCGCATTTCCGGGGTTTGTGTTATACTATTCCTGATTTCCCCAGGGGAAAAGCGAAAGGAGTGGTCTGCCATGGCAAAGATAAAAGAATTTACATTGGAAAACATTGAAGAAATCTGTGAGTTCGGCAAGGCGATCTCATCCCCCGTCCGTCTGGAAATCATTAAGCTTTTGTATCAGAACAATTATTCCATAAGCCAGATCGCCGAGGCCTTGAGCCTTCCCCAGTCCAGCGCCGCCTTTCACTTAAAGCTGCTGGAAACAGCGGGACTGATCCGCATGGAGGAACAGCCTGGGAGCCACGGGACTATGAAGGTATGCAGCCGGAAGCAGGATTACGCAAATCTCTGCTTTCTCTTAAGGAACGGCCAGACCAATGAGGTGCTGACCGAGGAAATGCCTGTGGGGGCATTTATTGACTGCAGTATTTTCCCCACCTGCGGCCTCTGCACCCCGGAAGGAGTGGTGGGCATGGAGGATAAGGAATACAGCTTTTACTTACCGGAGCGGATGGAGGCCGGCCTTTTGTGGACCTCCAAGGGGCACGTGGAGTACCGGTTTCCCAACCAGCTCCCTGCGGGAAAGCAGCCGGTGCGCTTATCCTTCAGCATGGAAATATGCGCGGAAGCGCCGGGGTATGCAGAGGACTGGAAATCCGACATTACCATGTGGGTAAACGGCGTGGAGTGTGCTACCTGGTGCTGTCCGGGAGACTTTGGCTCCAGAAGAGGACGGCTCACCCCGCCCACATGGCCCAACGGCTCCACCCAATACGGTCTTCTGGTCAAATGGGAGATCAAGGGAGACGGCTGCTATATAAACGGAGAGCCTGCTTCCAGGGTGAGGATCGCGGATATCGGCATTCCCAAGAATCCCTTTGTGTCAATGACCATCGGCAATAAAAAGAATGCAAAATACGAAGGCGGCTTTAATCTCTTTGGAAAGACCTTCGGCGACTACGCCCAGGATATCATCATGGAAATCGAATATTGACCATATATGACGAAAGATAGACAACTGTCGGGAGAACATGGATTCTCTCCCGGCAGTTGTTTTTTCGTTTGCCTGGGGCTGAAAGGCAAGGAGCTCGGATTACAACAAAAATAACATTTCAGGACTTGAAAGAAGAGAATAATATAACAGTAGTATTGTCATAAACAATAAAAATAAACAAATAATCATAATATATACCAAATAATATATTGACTTACACAACAAAAAGGTGTATTGTGGAGTTATTAAAGCAGTATTACTGTTATTAAAGGGTTTTTCAAAAATCGACAGGAGATAGCTGCTTTATAGCTCACGTGGGAATAAAAAAATAAAACAAGGAGGTAAGTTATGAGAAAAGGTAAGAAATGGATGGCGGCTTTAGGAGCAGCGGCACTGGTAATGGCAGGGCTGACAGGATGCGGAGGAAGCCAGACAGCACAGACAACTGCAGCAACCCAGGCAGAGCAGAAAACTGAGGAAGCCAAGGAGACTTCCGCCGGGGAAACATCGGCGGCAGCCACAGAAGAAACGAAGAATGTAAATGACGACGGAACGGTCAACAACCCGGACCAGGTGGCGGTGGATGCCAACAAGCTGGTGATGTGGTCCTTATTCAGCGGCGGTGACGGCGGTTTCATGAATCAGATGATCGAAAATTATAACGGCACCAATCCAACCAAGCAGGTACAGTCCATTATGCTGGTATGGGCGGATTACTACACGAAGCTTCAGACAGGTGTTGCTGCAGGCAAGGGGCCGGATATCGGCATTTCCCATGCGTCCTCTCTGCCCCAGTTAGTGGAAGACGGTGTGGTACAGCCTATTACTCCCTATCTGGATGAGCTGGGAATCAAGTTAAGCGATCATTATTCACAGGCTTCCATTGATGCCGTGACCTTTGACGGAGAGGTCTATGCAGTGCCTTTAGACACTCATGCAGAGATCATGTATTTCAATACGGATATATTGGAAAAGGCCGGCGTTTCCTTAAATGCTGACGGAGCGGTTGACATTAAGAGCGTGGATGATTTCTATGCTGTCTGCGATAAGATCAAGGCTGTTATCCCGGCAGACGGCTCTACCATTGCCATCACCAATAACGGAGACGATCCTTACCGTCTGTGGTGGGCAACCTACTTCCAGATGGGAGGAACCCCTATTGTCAGCGACGACGGCAAGACCGTAACCCTTGACAAGGAAAAGGCAGTAAAGGCAGCGGAGTTTGTAAAGGGACTGTATGACAAGGGCTATATTGCACAAGGCATTGACGACCACCAGAAGTTCTTCCAGGGCGGAAAAGCAGGAATCTGCATCGGCGGAACCTGGGCGGTAGGCGCTTTTGAACAGACCGATAACTTACACTTTGTACCAATGGCATTCCCCAAGCTTTTTGATACGGATAACTGCTGGGCTGATTCCCATACCTTTATTCTTCCTACCAAGAAGTCCAGAAGCGAAGCGGACAGCAAGGCAGCCGTGGAATTCATGGTAGCGGCTTCCATGAAAGAGGGCGCAACCTGGGCAGGCTCCGGCCAGATTCCGGCATGCAAGG
The DNA here is from genome assembly GCA_023437715.1 of Bacillota bacterium. GTDB lineage: Bacteria > Bacillota > Clostridia > Lachnospirales > Lachnospiraceae > Lacrimispora. Next base: position 64,869 of record JAEZFK010000011.1, read on the forward strand.
AAGTTCTTGCAAGCGATGCCTATAAGGCTCTTCCATACAGAAGCAGCTATATGTCAGAGGTAGAGAAAGCAGTTCTTCCGGCAAAGGTATCTACGTTCAACGGAATGAAGAAGGGCATGATCGACAGCCTGGATACCATCTGGACCGGAAAGGGAGATGCGGCCTCCGGTATTGATGCGCTCTATGATGAGCTTGAATCGAACCTTCCGTAACTTTTAACAAAACAGAGGGGGGAAGCTTTCTCCCCTCTTTACAAAAGGATTCTATGGTTGGGGAGGGAAGTAATTTGAGCAGAAACAGAAAATTAAGAGATATGGCTACGGGCCTGGGATTGTGCTTTCCTTTTTTGGCCCTGTATACGGTTTTCACCATATGGCCGGTTATTCAGGGACTGTATGTGAGCCTGCATAAGTGGTCCCTGATGGGTAAGGTGAAATTCGTAGGTCTGGATAATTACATGAAGTTTTTATCAGATCAGAAATTTGTTGAAGCATTGGAACATACCGTTATCTTTGTCATTCTTTCCGTGCCGTTTCTGGTGATCATGGCTCTGATTCTGGCTTTATTTGCCAACAGGCCGGTGAAGATCAAGCGGGGATTAAGGATTGCATATTATCTGCCCAGCATCATATCCGTTTCTGTTGCGTCCTTTATTGCAAAATACATGTTCGCGCCCTATGTGGGCTTTGTAAACGGAATTCTTCATTTAACCGGGATTTTAAGTCCGGGGTCGGAGATCCAGTGGTTAATTGATACAAATCACGCATGGGCGGTAGTTACCGTCATGACTGTATGGTGGACCGTAGGGTTTTCCATGCTTTTGTATTTGTCGGCGCTCCAGGACATTTCCCCGGAAATTTACGAAGCCGCCGAAATCGACGGGGCGGCAAAATGGCAGCAGCTGTTTTCCATCGTCCTGCCGCTGTTAAAGCCCACCACCTATTTAATTGTCATGCTGCAGGTCATCGCCAGCTTTAAGGTTTTCGGACAGATTCAGCTGATTACAGGCGGAGGGCCGGCAGGAAGCACAAAGCCTATGATCCAGTATATTTATGAGACAGGATTTACAAAGAACAATATGGGCTATGCTGCGGCCATGTCCTATGTGCTGTTTATCATTCTGGTGGTGTGCACCATGGTCCAGAACGCAATTCAGAGGAAAGGGGAGAAGAGAGATGAAGCATAAGAAAGTAAAGGCAGGAAGTATTGTTTTAACGGTTCTGTCCGCTGCGCTGGCCGTCATTTTTCTGGCGCCCCTGGTATGGGCCTTTTTCGTATCCCTTCAGCATGAGGGAAAGCAGATCACGGGCGTGCTCAGCTGGTTTTCCCCTCCTTACACGTTTCGGAATTACCCGGATTTAATCATCGGCTCCGATGTGGCCAAGTGGCTGTTTAACTCCGTTCTGGTTGCAGTAATCGTTACGGTTTTAACAATTATTTTTTCCTCCATGGCTGCCTATGCCCTGGCAAAGATTAAATTTGTGGGAAGAAACAAGCTGTACTTTTACTTTTTGCTGGGCCTTATGGTTCCGGGGGAAGCTACCATTGTTCCCCTGTTTATCACAGCCAACGGGCTGCACCTCATCGATTCCTATGCAGGTCTGCTTCTGCCGTCTGTGGCGGTATCCATGAATCTGATCATCATGGTCACATTTTTCAAGGGCATCCCGGATTCCCTCATTGAAGCCGCCAGGATTGACGGCGCGGGAGAACTTGTCATATTTGCCCGGATTATGATGCCTTTGTCAAAGGCGGTGATTTCCACTATCAGCATTTTCGCATTTATCGGAAGCTGGAATAATTACCTATGGCCTCTGCTCTGTGCCATGGACAGCAGCAAGTTCACATTGCCTGTGGGCATTCCCATTTTTGCAGGAACCTATACGGTGGATTACGTAAAGCCCATGACGGCTAATATGATCGCATCCATACCTGCTATTATCATTTATTTCATATTTGAAAAACAGATTGTTCAGGGAATCACCATGTCCGGCGTCAAGGGCTGATTTAAAACAGAAAAACTAACATCTTGCAGATTACCTTAACGCCCAATAAAGGGGCGGCCCTGCGATAATGCAGGCAGGGAAGAGGAAAGGAGAACTATTACATGTTGTGCTATCAAAAGGACTATCCAAGACCTCAGTTTGTCCGCAGGGACTGGATCAATTTAAACGGTACCTGGGATTTCGATTTCGATGATGACAACAGAGGAGAAATTGAAAGCTGGTATGAGGGCTTACACACGGAAAAGGAAATCTACGTGCCCTTTACTTATGAAACAAAGAAAAGCGGCATCCAAGACGAAAGGGTGCACAATTTTGTGTGGTATGGCCGCACTTTCCAGGCGGAGAAAGAGAAGTTACCGGGAAATAAGCTGCTTCTGCATTTTGAAGGAAGTGATTTTCTCACAAAGGTCTGGATCAACGGACAGTTTGCAGGCATGCACGAGGGGGGATATTCCCGTTTCTCCTTTGATATCACCGGCCTTGTAAAGGACGGGGAAAACCTTGTGGTGGTAAAGGCCGAGGACAGCTTAGACCCTCAGCAGCCCAGAGGAAAGCAGCGGTGGATTTCCGATAATTTCGGCTGCTGGTACGTCCAGACCACGGGAATCTGGAAGACCGTATGGATGGAATATGTGCCGGAGATCAGCTTAAAATCCGTGAAAATGACCCCTGATTTACCAAAGGGCAGGCTGGAGCTTGAATATGATGTGGATTGCTCCAAAGGGCTTGACAGAGGCGGCTTAGAGGTTGAAGCAGTTGTAAGCTTTGGCGGAAAGTTTATTACAAAGACCGTGACGGCTGTCAGGAAAAATCCCACAAGAGCCTTTATTGATCTGGAGGCTGCGGAGGAGGATAATCCCTGGGGTATCCATGTCTGGACTCCGGCGGAGCCCCGGCTTTATGACATCAGCTTCCGCATCATATACGAGGGAGCTGTTCAGGATGAGGTAGGCTCCTACTTTGGAATGAGGGAGATCCGGATTGACGGGTCCAACATTCTGCTCAATGGAGCGCCCCTGTACCAGAGGCTGATCCTGGATCAGGGCTATTGGGAGGATTCCCATTTAACCCCGCCTGATGAGGAAGCCCTCATCGAGGATATCGATAAGATCCATGCCCTTGGCTACAATGGGCTGAGAAAGCATCAGAAGACAGAGGATGAGAGATTCCTTTACTGGTGTGATGTGAAAGGGATGCTGGTCTGGAGCGAGGCTCCTGCGGCCTATGTCTATTCCGACCGGGCGGTGGAGTTCTTTACGAGAGAATGGCTGGATATGGTGAAGCAGAATTACAACCATCCTTCCATTATCACATGGACTCCCTTAAATGAATCCTGGGGAATTCCACAGGTGAAGACCAACAGGCAGCAGCAGCATTTTTCCGAGGGGATCTACCACCTGACAAAAAGCATTGATCCTTTCCGTCCGGTAATCGTAAATGACGGCTGGGAGCATACGGTTTCAGATATCATCACCCTTCACGACTATGAGGAAAAGGGTGAGGTCCTTAAGAAGCGCTATACGGAGTTTAAGGATGAGATTTTAAGAGGAGAGGTTTACCACTCCACCTCCAAATCAGCCCTTGCCGACGGCTTCTCCTACAGGGGCCAGCCGGTCATTATCAGCGAATTCGGCGGCATCGCCTTTGACGGCGACGAAGCAGGCTGGGGATATGGAAACAAGGTCAATACAAAGGAAGACTTTTTAAAACGGTTCGAGGAGATTACCACAGCCATCAAGGAGCTCCCCTATGTATGCGGCTACTGCTATACCCAGGTGACGGATGTGCAGCAGGAGGTTAACGGGCTGATGGATATCAGGCGGAATTTCAAGGTAGAGCCGGAGAAGATAAAGGAAATTAATGAAAAGAAAGTGGCTTTCTGGAGAGATGAGCTTAGGTAAAACAGATATCGGTGAGCTTTGAACTTTGATGAGCTTTGAAAGGATTTAAGAAAGAGAGTGCCGTAAAATGAATTTTTCATACAGGAAAGAACTATATCCTGCTGAAATCTTGCATTTTGCGGCACTCTCCTGTGCTTTTATCAGAACTGTCCGGCTGGTAAAATCAATGCACCTTCCCTGATGATGCGAAAGACTGGACATAAGCCAGCATTTCCTCCATGGAATTCAGCGTATGGGCATGGTCGATCATCTGCTGCTGGGACTGGGCCGGCAGGGAAAAAAAGTAATCCATGACCTTATATTCTTCAAGGGCTAAACCAAAGCCTATGGGCAATTCTGCACCGCTGGTGTATTTCTCCATATTTAAACCTCTTTTGATCTGACTTTCTTACTGATATTTTTGGATTATCTGCTTTTCCTGCTCTTCAATCATTTTTTTTACCATATGTCCGTACTGAGAAGATTTCATCCCGCTGTAGTCATTGTTCTGTATTGGGAAGCCGGTTTCCTCGGCGATTTCGTATTTAAACCGGTCGAGAGCAGCCTTTGCTTCCGGAATTACATTTCTTTTTGGCATATAGATCACCTCGATTCCTTTTAGAAATATTATGAAGCTTTTTTGATCAAAATATTCAGAAAAGGAATATAAGGCCTGTTACCCGAACATGTCATTTAATACTTTCCGGCTGTCGTCATCGGTTAAAAGGAGTATTTCATCCCCTGCCATAATCTTGGTATCTCCTTTAGGAATGATGGTTTCACTTTGCCTGTTGATGGCTATCAGCACCGTTTTTTGGGGAATCGCCAGATTCTTAACCAGCTTTTCCTCTGCCGGGGCATTCTCCGATACATTGATCTGGACAATGGAATAATCGCCCCGGTTTAACTTAAAGAGGGTGAACATGCTCTTTAAATCCATTTCTTCCATAACGAAATGTCCCATAATATCCGCCTGGTTAATACCCACATCAACTCCCATGGTTGGGTTGAAAAGCCATTTATTTTTAGGATTATTGACCCTTGCGATCACTCTCGGTACGGCAAATTCCATTTTGGCAAGGGTGGAAACCACCAGGTTGACCTCATCGGCTCCTGTGACGGCCGCTGCTGCATGGACGTCATTAATTCCCGCTTTTTCCAGAACAGCCGGGTCAGAGCCGTTACCGAATAAAAGCATTTCCTTTGGGAATTCCTTTTCCAGCTTGGCAAAGACCTTTTCCCTGTGTTCAACAATCTTTACCTCATGGCCGTTGGAAATTAACAGGCTGGCAAGATAAGAGCCTACCTGTCCGCCTCCGATTACTATAATCTTCATACCGTTTCCTCCTTTCAGTCAATTCCAAGCATTGACTTTAGTTTACTGGTGGCGGAGCTTATTATGGAAAGATACAAAATATCCTCGGCTTCCAGTTTTGTTCCCAGAGTCGGGATAAAGGTCCTGCTTCCCCGGTTAATGGAAACCACCTGTATTTCTCCGAGAGCTGAGATTTCTTTTACCTGATGGCCGATTAAAAGCGCCGGCGCCTCAATGCGAACTATATTCACGCTTCCGTTGCCCATCTCATATACACTGTCCAAATGATTGTAAGTGATAAATTCCGTCGCGCGCTCAATTCCCCAGGTTGTGGTGGATATGGTCTGAATGCCGATTCTGTGATAGATTTCCGCTTTTCTGGCATCGTAAAGCCTTGCCACCACCCTGGGTACATGATAAATATTTTTTGCAATTCTGGCAATTACCGCATTTGCCTCATCGCTGGCGGTACAGGACACCACGGCATCCACTTTACTGATCCCGGCTTTTTCCAGCACATTCTTGTCAAATCCAATTCCTACGACTTTCTTTCCGCTGAAATTCTTCCCTAATTCTTCAAACACTTCCGGATCCGAATCGATTGCGGTAACGGTATGCCCTTTTTTTATCAGGTTTACAGTCAGTCCCATACCCATCCGTCCAAGTCCTACAACAATAACCTTCATGTTCTTCACCTCTCTTACTATTTTTTACGGAGAAATACTTTTCTGCACTCCTCTATGAAGAGGATCACAGGCGGCCAGATACAAAGGAATAACCAGTCGGCAGCATTTAAAGGAGCCGTATGGAATACTCTCTGGAGCGGCGGTAAATATACAAGAAGAAAAATGAGTATAACTTCCACCACAATTCCTATATTAATCCGTTTATTGCTGAACAAGCCGATTTTAAATACCGATTGCTTCTCCGTCCGGCAGTTAAAAACTGCTCCTATCTGGCAAAATACGATGGCGGCAAGGGTCATGGTCGTAGCCTTAATATAGATTTGGCTGTCCTCTCCTGCCAGGGGAATACCGGGCCAGCCATTCTGCATATTGACAAACAGATATGAGGCTGCAGATGCCAGGGAAGCCAGCAGGCCGTACCATAAAAATCCCTTTATCAGCAGCTTCCGGCTTAACAGGGGTTCTTTCAAATTCCTTGGAGGATTATCCATGACACCCTGTTCCGGGCTCTCTGTTCCCAGGCCCAGGGCGGGAAGCATGTCTGTTCCCAGATCAATGGTTAAAATCTGCATTACTGTCAGAGGCAGGGGGATTGCTCCTCTTGAAAACAAAAACAGGGCTGAGGGGACTGCCTCCGGCATATTGGAGTTTAAAATATACAGAAGGAATTTCCTGATGTTGCTGTATACGGCCCGTCCTTCTTCAATGGCGTGAACAATGGAAGCAAAGTTATCATCCGTAAGTATCATATCCGCAGCTTCCTTCGCCACATCGGTGCCTGCAATTCCCATGGCAACCCCGATATCTGCCTTTTTAAGGGCCGGTGAATCATTGACTCCGTCTCCGGTAACCGCTACGATTTCCCCCATTTCCTGAAGGTTTGACACAACCCTGAGCTTCTGCTCCGGCGCAACTCTGGCAAATATGATCTCGTCCTTTAAATATTCTTTTAGAGTATCATCGGAAAGTGCCTCCAGCTCAAGGCCCGATACCACTCTGGGGCTGGCTTTTGTAACAATACCGATCCGTTTTGCAATGCTTTCGGCAGTGAGGCCGTAATCACCGGTAATCATGATGATCCGGATTCCTGCTTTCCGGCATTCTTCCACTGCGGAGGATACCTCCGGCCTTGGCGGATCAGCCATTACCACAAGCCCTACAAAAACCAGGTTCTGTTCAATGATTTCCGGGGTGTAGGAACTCATGGCTTTTGGGATATCATCCTCCCTGTGAAGAAGACGGTACGCCACTGCTAAAACCCTGAGCCCATCCCTGGCATATTTGTCATTGGCATCCATAATGCGGGTGCGCATTTCTTCGGTCATGGGCTTTGCCTCACCGCCTATGCGTATCCACTGGCTTAACTTCATGACTTCCTTGGGAGCGCCCTTTGTGTAGGCAATTCTCACAGTGCCCTCTATGGGCTTATCCAGCTGGTGAATGGTAGTCATCCGCTTTCGCCTGGATTCAAAGGGCAGCTCCCTCAGCCTTGGAGTTTTTGCAGCCACCGCTCCCATATCAATTCCGGCTTTTTTTGCAGCAACGCCGAGGCAGGCTTCCGTAGGATCTCCCAGTACCGTATACTTCGGATTTTCGCTGTTGGGCGGAAGAAGTCTTGCATTGCTGCAAAGGGCCGCCGCTGTCAGAAGAAGCGTGACGTCTTTATTTTTTCCTGCGGTTATCTTTTTGTTATCCGCAAGAATCTCCCCTTCAGGCCCGTAGCCTACGCCTGTCACCCGGTATTCCTGCTCTGCAAGCCATAAATGGCTGACCGTCATTTCATTCTGGGTCAGAGTTCCTGTTTTATCCGTACAGATCACAGAGGTGCTTCCCAGGGTTTCCACGGAGGAAAGCTTTTTTACCAGGGCATTCCGCTTAGACATTCGCTGTACCGCCATGGCAAGGGCCAGAGTTACGGTGGGCAGAAGTCCCTCCGGAATAAAGGCTACAATCATGCCAAGTGCAAAGATAAAGGAGGCAGCCACCTTTTCCTTTACAAAGAGGATCGCCGCTGCAAAAAAGAAAGCGCCGAAGCTTACGGCAATAATGGATATCTGTCTGGTAAGACGGTTAAGTTCTTTTTGCAAAGGGCTTTCGTCGGCTTCCATGCTCTGAGTAAGGTGTGCTATTTTGCCGAATTCTGTTTTCATTCCGATTTGCGTAACAATGGCTTTTCCGTTTCCTTCCGATACATTGGTACCGGCAAAAATAAGGTTGGGTATTTCCGCTTTTGTTAAGTCCTCCCGGAAAATCGGATCGGCAGTTTTTCTGACGGGATTGGATTCCCCTGTTAGGGTGGATTGGTTTACCTGAAGATCGCTGCATTCGATCAGCCTTGCATCGGCAGAAATTTTATCTCCTTCCTCCAGGAGCATAATGTCCCCGATTACCAGATCTTCCGCCAGGATTTTAATTTCCTGTCCGTCCCGGATTACCCTTGCGTAGGAAGGAAGCATATTTTTAAGCGCTTCTGTGGCCTTTCCCGCACGGTATTCCTGCATAAAGCTGAATACGCCGTTAATCACATTAACCAGCCAGATGGCAATTCCAAGCTGGGGCATTCCGGCGAAAAATGCCACCGCGCCTCCGATCCACAGCAAAATCGCCATCAAATGGGTAAAGTTTCCTAAGAAGATTAAGATAACCGATTCTTTCTTTTTCTCTTCAATCAGATTTTTCCCTTGTTTTTTCTGATATTCCGCCGCCTGTCCGCTTGAAAGGCCTCTTGCACCTGAGCCAAGCTGCTTATAAACCTCCTCTACGGACAGTTTGGACAGGTTATCTTTTTTTCCCTGCACTTCTAATATTTCACTGGACGTATTGATCCCTCTTTTCTCTCATAAGTCATTTCTTTTATTGTGGTACTGATGGTCACATTATATGTCTTTTAATTTTAAATTACAATCCTGCCGGATAACAAATTTAAGGAGAAATCGGCAGGAAAGAGACAGAAAAAAAATATAACTTGGGTTTGACATTTCCCTGCTTATCCGTTACACTAAACATGCAATTCGAAATTTAAGAAAAAAGGAAGTGAAACAATGGACGCAAGCCCTGAAAGCCCGATACGCGGCTTTAACCCCAAACATGAAAATATAACCCAATATACCGGCGCTTTTACTGGCAGTTGTCCATTTTGTATCAATACAGGTGGGCTTTCTTAGTCTGTGCTCATAACGCCGTCTATTGGGACGGCTTTTTTTATTTTCATTGGGGAATCCTAATAAAGAAAGGAATGATTCCAATGAATTTCATGAGAAAGAAACCCATTTACGCCCAGATTCAGAAAAACAAACAGAATACGGAAGAAAAACTCAGAACCTATGCCTTCTGGACGGAGAAGCAGTTGCTTGATGACCTGGCCGTCACAGCGGCGGGCCTTACAAGCGAAGAAGCTGAGGAGCGCCAGGAGGAATACGGAGCAAATGTCATTACCGTCGGGAAAAGAGACACGGTGCTTCACCGGCTCCGGGAGGCGGTCATCAACCCCTTTAACGTTATCCTGCTCATTATTGCTGTGGTAACCTATTTTACGGATGTAATCTCCTCGTCAAGGCCTGATTATCTTACGGTAGGCATCATTGTCTCTCTGGTGCTTTTATCCAGCCTTGTGGCATTTGTCCAGAACCAGCGCTCCAATGCGGCGGCGGAAAGGCTGTCGGAGATGATCTCCAACAAGGCCGACGTCTGGCGGGACGGGAAGCTGACGGAAATCCCCATGGACGAAGTGGTTCCCGGGGATATGGTAAAGCTTTCCGCAGGCCACATGCTTCCGGCGGATGTGCGCTTCCTGGCCACAAAGGATACTTTCGTGGCTCAGGCCGCCCTGACCGGAGAATCCGCTCCGGTGGAGAAATTCTTCGATGCCGCCAATGAGCCCGGCGATGCGCTGACGGATCTTGGAAGAATCGGCTTCATGGGCTCCAACGTTGTAAGCGGAAGCGCCACAGCCGTAGTCCTGGCAACAGGCAACAATACCTATTTCGGCTCTATGGCAAAATCTCTTTCGGGAGACAGGGCCAAAACCAGCTTTGAGCGGGGCGTGGACTCTGTCAGCGGTCTTCTGGTCCGGATGATGTTTATCATGGTTCCCGTGGTTTTCCTCATAAATGGCTTGTCCAAGGGCGACTGGGCAGGGGCTCTCTTATTTGCCATCAGCATTGCGGTAGGCCTTACCCCGGAAATGCTTCCCATGATTATGACCTCCACCCTGGCCAAGGGAGCGGTTTCCATGTCCAGGCATAAGGTAATCGTTCGCACCCTGGGAGCGATCCAGACCTTTGGGGAAATGGATGTGCTCTGCACGGATAAGACGGGAACCCTCACCGAAGATAAGGTGGTGCTGGAAAAGTACATGAATCTAAAGGGCGAGGATGATACCAGGATTCTGCGCCACGCCTATTTAAACAGCTATTTTCAAACAGGTCTTAAAAATCTCATTGACCTGGCCATCATAAACCGGGCCGTCCAGAACGGCCTTGAAAGCTTCGTAAATGCCTACAGCCGTGTGGATGAGATTCCCTTTGATTTCACCCGACGCAGGATGAGTGTGGTTTTATCCGACCAGAACGGCAAGCTTCAGCTCATTACAAAAGGAGCGGTCGAAGAGATTCTCGCCATATCCTCCTTCGTTGAAATGAACGGAAAGGTTCTTCCCATAGATGAGGAAACCCGGCGCATTGCCATGGCGACTTATGAAAAATATAATGACGACGGCCTGCGCATGATTGCGGTGGCACAGAAGAACGAAGTCTCCGGCATAGGCTCCTTTAACGTGGCAGATGAGCAGGATATGGTTTTGATCGGCTTTGTGGGATTTCTCGATCCGCCGAAAGAGAGCGCGGGCGCCGCCATTGCCGCCCTCCGGGACCATGGGGTGAGGACGGTTGTCCTCACCGGAGACAGCGAAGGCGTGGCTGCAAAGGTCTGCAGAAAGGTGGGCGTGGATGCTTCGGTGCTGCTTACGGGCCGGGATGTGGAGCAGATGGATGACAAGGCGCTTTTAGAGGCCGTGGCTGCCTGCAATCTTTTTGCAAAATTATCACCGTCCCAGAAAGAGCGGGTGGTAAAGGCATTTCAGACGGCAGGCCATACCGTAGGCTACATGGGCGACGGCATCAATGACGCGCCGCCCCTTCATCAGGCCGATGTGGGAATTTCCATTGACAGCGCCGTGGATATTGCAAAGGAAACCGCCGACATCATTCTTCTGGAAAAGGATTTGATGGTGCTGGAGGAAGGGGTAATCGAAGGCCGCCGGACATTCGGAAACATCATTAAATATATCAAGATGGCTGCCAGCGGCAATTTCGGAAACATGATATCCGTTATCGCTGCCAGCATTTTCCTGCCGTTCCTTCCCATGCTGCCGGTCCAGATATTGACCCAGAACCTGCTCTGTGATTTCTCCCAGATGGGAATTCCCTTTGACAGCGTGGATAAGGAGTATTTAAAGAAACCCCGCAAATGGGAGACAGGGTCCATAAAGTCCTTTATGGCTTTCTTCGGCCCTTTAAGCTCTGTTTTTGATATCCTGTGCTATGCAGTCATGTGGTGGGCCATCGGAGCCAACCGGACAGAGCTGTCCCCCCTGTTCCAATGCGGCTGGTTTGTGTTCGGAACCGTGTCACAGGTGCTGGTCATCCATATGATCCGTACCGCAAAGCTGCCCTTTGCCCAGAGCCAGTCCTCCATGCCTCTCTTTTTATCCACGTTTATCGTTGCGGCGGTGGCCCTGTTTACCGGATTTACGGATCTTTCCGTTGGTCTGGATATGCACCGTCTCCCCCTGCAGTTCATTCCGTGGCTGATTTTGATCCTGGCAGGCTATCTGGTGTGCGTGCAGCTGCTGAAAGCCGTGTATATGCGGCGCTATAAGGAATGGATGTAATCAACCGTATATTTGCGCAAAAATCACCCAATGCTTTCGGGCATTCGGGTGATTTTTTGCGTCTCTTTTTGCCAAACACGACATATGCATGGCATGTTTTCCGTGGTATAATAAACGAAAAAGAGGAGGCGAAAAACGTGAAAATAGACAGGCACATAGGCATTCTTTCCATCCTGCTCCAGCGGGAGAAGGTCACAGCCCCGTATCTGGCGGAGCGGTTTGAAGTATCCCGGCGGACCATTAACAGGGATATCGAGGGGCTGTGCAGGGCCGGGATTCCCATTGTAACGGAGCAGGGCAGGAATGGGGGAATCTCCATCATGGAAGGCTACAGGGTGGATAAAACCCTTTTGACCTCCTCGGAAATGCAGGCCATTCTGTCGGGCTTACGAAGCTTAGACAGCGTATCCGGCAGCAACCGGTACCAGCTTCTCATGGACAAGCTTTCCGTGGGAAGTCCGGATATTCTTGCATCCAACCAGCATGTGCTCATTAACTTATCCTCCTGGTACAAGGCGTCCCTCACCCCCAAGATCGAGTTGATCCAGGATGCTATCGACGGAAAACGGCGGATTGAATTTCTCTATTATTCTCCCTCAGGGGAAAGAGTCCGGGAAGTGGAGCCCTATCTTCTGGTATTCCAGTGGTCCTCCTGGTATGTCTGGGGTTACTGCCGGCTGCGGAAGGATTTCCGCTTATTTAAGCTGAACCGGATGGACCGGTTAAAATGCAGGCCGGAAATGCGGGAGGAAAGAGAGGTTCCTGAATTCACCATACATTCTGAATGGAGATCCCAGCCGGAGGAAGCCCGGGCAACGGTGGCTTTTGACGGAAGGATGAAATGGAGGCTCATAGAAGAATTCGGCCCCGGAGGCTATGAAGAGCTGGAAGACGGAACACTTAAAAAGGAAATCCGCTGGGGCGATAAGGAATCCCTGTTTTGCTGGCTCCTGGGCTTCTGCCGGTATGCGAGGATTCTGGAACCGGCGGAGTACCGGGAGGAATTCCTGGGGCTGCTGGAAGAGATCAGAAAAAGCTATGAGGAAACATGACATACGGCTGTCCCCGATTCTGTGCTATAGTTTAGGAAAAGCAAACGGCAAGGAAGGAGATAGGAATATGACAGAATTGAAAGAATCCCGGCATGAAGCCCCATCCGGCAGGAACGGAACCAAAACCAGCATTTATGAGGACTGGAGAAGCTACGAAAATGAGGAATTTCTCCTCCGTCCCGTCAGGACAGAGGATGCACAGGAGCTTCTAAAGGTTTACAGCGACGAGAAAGCACGGAAGCTGTTTAATATTGACAACTTTCCGGTCCCCTGTTTCTTTGATACCTTGGACCAGATGGAGCAGGAGCTGGAATATTACCGGAGAGCGTACGGCAGCAGGGAATTTGTCCGGTGGTCTGTTGTGGAGAAACGGACGAAAGAAGTCATCGGCACGGTTGAAAACTTTCTCAGGAATGCCATGGACCAGGCAACCGGAAAGCCTAAGGATGCCTTTCACAATACCATGATCCTGCGCATGGACATCCGAAGCGACCGTGAGAAGGAAGAGGTACTGCTTCCTTTGCTGCTCCTGATTCTGGAAAATGCCTGGGAGGATTTTGCCTGTGACCGCATGGCGACGAAGGCTCCGCCCCTGGCAGGGGAGCGGAGAAAGGTTCTGGAAAAAGCCGGGTTTGAAGCCGCAAAAGAGGTGCTGGTTGGGCATAAAGGCCAGAAGTATGTGGATTATTTTATAAGAAAACGGCCCTGATGTGGTTTATGGGGAAGAAAAGAGGTTTATATATGGAAAACAGCAAGGAAATAAGCTTTCGGAAAATGACCATAGACGATTATGACGGCGTGTATGACCTATGGCTTCACACCCGGGAATGCAGAGGATTTCTTTTGAAATCCTCATTCCTGCCCGGCTGACAGAACACTGTTTAAAATCATTCCAAAGATGATGAGAAAGATTCCCATAAAGCCTGCAGGATCAGGCATTCCGTCCCCCAGCAGCAGGATGCCCCCGATCAACGTGAAGATAACCTCTCCCGATTGGGTAGATTCCACCACGGCGAGCTGCTTTGGATTGCTTTTGACTAAATCCGTTGCGCGGAAAAACAGCAGAGTGGCGATTACGCCGGAAAACAGCGCGGTGCAGAAGGACTGAACGGTCTGGCTGACGGATGGGGGCCCCGCCTTAACCAGCCCATAGAGAGAAAGGGCCAGCCAGAAAGGAATGCTGAAAAGTGTCATTCCATAAACCCGTTCCACGGTGGATATTTCCCTGCCGCAAAGCTCCATCATTTTCCTGTTTCCAAGGGGGTAGGAAACGGCCGCAATGAGTATGGGGAAAAGCAAACGGGAGATGAGACTTAAATCCATCTCTTTTACATGCTTGAATTCCAGCAAAAATATGCCCGCCAGAATGACTGCGGCTGCAAGAAGGTTCCGGACCGGAATCTTTTTCCCAAAGAGAGGGGACAAAAATATGCCGGCCACAATGGTTATCTGCCAGCAGGAGGCCACCAGCCAGGATTCTCCGTGATTTCCGGCAAAGGAAAGAGGAGCGTAAAACAGGCCGAAGCCTATGGTGCTCCACAGTAGCCAGCCTTTATAATCCTTTTTAAGGGCGCTGTGAATGCCCTCAAATCCGTATCTTTTCCTGACAATGACCGCCATAAGGGGAAGGGTGAAAAGATACCGGAGAGCGGCGCTCCAGATCCAGTGCCCTCCGGATAAGTTCATGCTCCGGTTTAAGATAAAGGTGAATGCAAAAAAGAAAGAACCTGCAATCCCCAGAAACAATGCTTTTTTCATAAGTAATTTCCTCACGTCTTTATAATATGCCATGGCAGCCGGCCGGATATTGGACTGATTCGCTCATGATGCCGGCCCTGCCTGTGAAATAGTAATATATATATTAGCATATAAAAGAAAAAGAATCTATTCCCGGTTCATATAAAAAACAAGGAAAGTCCCCACAGCCCGGAGCTGTTGACAATCCCCAAGTTTTGTCCCATAATATACATATACTCCCTATGGTATATGGGATACACGGAGGTTTAAGATGAAACAGTGTATGGATGCCGAGAACCTGCATCGGCGGTTAAAAAAGATCATCGGTCAGGTGCAGGCAATTGACCGCATGGTAGAGGAAGATGTTCCCTGTGAAGATGTCCTTGCACAGATCAATGCTGCAAAGTCTGCGCTCCACAGGGTGGGGCAGGTCGTTTTGGAAGGGCACATCAATCACTGTGTCCGTGATGGGATTGAGCACGGGGATGCGGATAAGACCATTGAAAGCTTTACAAAAGCGGTAGAACGCTTTGCCAACATGAATTAATATCATTTCACCATTATGGAAGCCGGTTCGCAGTTTTTTACCGGCTTCTTTTCGCGTCTCTCTCCTTATTTCCTCTTGACAACCCATACCCCTATTGGTATATTTAAGATATACATATACCCCTATGGGTATAAAACGAGGAGGAAACCATGAAATATTTAGAGGATTTTCTGGAATGGGGCGGAACAAAAAAGGATATTGCTTTTCTGATTATTTCCGCTGCTGCTCTTATTATCAGCCTTTTTGACCTATTACCCCTTCCCTTTGACGCGGCATGGGCCGCCATTCTTCTCTGCGGCCTTCCCATCATCCTGGAAGCGGTTATGGGCCTGGTTACGCAGTTTGATATCAAGGCGGATGTTTTAGTCTCCATTGCGCTCATTGCTTCCGTCATCATCGGGGAAGACTTTGCTGCCGGAGAGATTGCGGTCATCATGCAGCTTGGCGCCCTGCTGGAGGACTTGACGGTCCGGAAAGCCAGGGCAGGAATCGAAAGGCTGGTCCACTTAACGCCCCGCACGGCCAGAAGGATTACGGATGGGAAAGAAGAGATTATACCGGCAGAGCTGGTAAAGGTGGGCGACCTCATACGGGTGCTTCCGGGAGAGTCCGTTCCCGTAGACGGTATCATCAAAACAGGCCAGACCTCTATTGACCAGTCGGTCATGACAGGCGAATCCCTGCCTGTGGACAAAAGTCCGGGCGATTCCGTATCCAGCGGCACGGTCAACCAGTTCGGTTCCTTTGATATGGAGGCGGCCAAGGTGGGAGAAGACAGCTCCATACAGAGAATGATCCGCCTGGTTAAATCTGCGGATGCGGGGAAAGCAAAAATTGTGGGAATCGCAGACCGCTGGGCAACCTGGATTGTAGTGATTGCCCTGACTGCGGCGGCCCTCACCGGACTGATTACCGGAGAGCCCATCCGGGCCGTTACCATTCTGGTGGTATTCTGTCCCTGTGCCCTGGTGCTGGCTACGCCTACCGCCATCATGGCAGCCATAGGAAATGCCGCAAAGCATGGCTTTCTCGTAAGGGAGGGGGACGCTCTGGAGCGGCTTTCCGAGGTGGAGAAGGTCACCTTTGACAAAACCGGGACCCTGACCTGCGGAACGCCGAAAGTGACAGCTGCACACAGCTTTCTCAAGGATTTTTCCGACGATGAAATCTATAGCTACGGGGCGGCAGCTGAATCCCGTTCCGAGCATCCCTTGGGAAAGGCGGTGGTCCGCTGCTACCGGGAGGATGTAAAGAAAGACTTTCCCCAGGCATCGGAGTTTGAGATGCTGCCTGGACGGGGCGTGGGTGCGGTTGTTTTAGAAAAGGAGATTATGGCGGGAAACCTGGAGCTTCTGGCAGAGAAAGGCATTTTTCCGGAGGAGGAGCAGAGGAGGGAAGCGGAAGCCTGCCGGAAAGAGGGCTGTACGGTCATTTACCTGTCCGTGGACGGAAAAGCCGCAGGCTTTCTGGCCCTTGCCGACACCCTGCGCAAGGATGCCGCTTCCGTGGTCCTAAATATCCGGTCAGCCGGTATTTCTCCGGTGCTTCTGACGGGAGATCATGAAAATGCGGCAAAGCACATTGCCGGGCAGCTTCATATAGAAGAGGTCCACGGGGAGTGTCTGCCGGAGGATAAGCTGAACTGGATTGATGGCTGTGAAAAACAGCAGAAGAAAGTCTGCATGATCGGCGACGGGGTCAACGATGCCCCTGCCTTGAAAAGAGCCCACGTGGGAATTGCCATGGGGGGCATCGGAAGCGATATTGCGGTGGATGCTGCGGATATCGCCCTGGTAAATGACGATATTAAAGAAATCCCCCATCTTTTCAGCCTTGCAAAGCGGATGATGAAAACCATTAAATACAACCTTGCCTTTTCCATGACCTTAAATTTTGCCGCCATCCTGCTGGCCATGACCGGCATTTTAAATCCGGTGGCAGGAGCGCTGCTGCATAACGCCGGGTCAGTGTTTGTTATTACCAACTCCGCATTTCTTTTAAAATGGAAACGCCCGATGGGCATGGATAGCAGGAAATAAAAGACACAAGAAAGAATCCCGCGTGCGGGATTCTCCGCCTGGGTTGGGTCGCTTCTGCGACATCCAGCCTTACCGCCGCAGTGCGATCCCCCGGGAATTCCCCGCCCCATAGGATTATAATTCATGATTGCGGATTACATGGTCTTTAATGGCCGCAAAGCTTTCCGCACTGATAACGTGTTCGATCCGGCAGGCGTCCTCCTGGGCCACGCTGGGGGTAACGCCAAGAGCGGTGAGCCAGTTGGAAAGCAGGGTATGGCGTTCATAAATCCTTTCCGCAATTTCCCGCCCTTTTTCAAGGAGAGTGATGTATCCGTTGCCATCCATTTCAATGTACCCGTTTTCCCGCAGGTTCTTCATGGCAACACTGACGCTGGGTTTGGAAAAATCCAGTTCCCCGGCAATATCAATGGAGCGCACATGGCCGCCCCTCTTTTGCAGAACCAAAATAGATTCCAGATAATTTTCGGCAGATTCCTGTATTTTCGTATCGTCACCTTCTTTCAGATCTAAAAATAAGAACTCCTTTTATTTTAACACAGAAAGGCTGGAGTTTTCAAGCCTTGCTGAACAATCATTCCGCATGAAAGCTGATAAAATGACGCGATAGCAGGAATAGCACTGTGTTTTCCATACTTTTCGATTGAGGCCCATCTTCCATTTTCTGGATCATGCCAATCCCATAGCTCTCGTCAATGAGATTATTATAATCCCTCTCATTATAAATTACAAGAAATCGACTCCGGCGTATTCACTATTTTGCTGTTGAAATCTGCTGGGGTTTTGTTTATAATATATTATGGTTGATTTTACCATTTTACAGGCAGGAGGGAGTAAGAGTTTTATATGCTCAACATATTTAACACAGGAGATGACAGCCGCTTTTCCTGGGATTCCATTGGAAATATCGCAGAAGGACGGAAGAACCTGGGAGATAATATGCCCGTGCTGGTGTACCGGCTGTTTCAGTATACGCTGCGAAGCGAGCTGACACAGCGTATGGGAGAGGAAACGGTGAGAGAGGTTTTCCGATCTGCCGGTGCCATGGCTGGGAGAGAGTTTGCAGCTCACCTGCTGGATTTGACTTTGCCTCTCAATGAATTTCTCGCATCCCTGCAGAATATTCTGGAGGAGCAGAAAATAGGTATTTTAAGAATTGAAAAGTTTGACGCCCAGACCGGGGAGGCTGTTTTGACCGTTGGGGAAGATTTGGACTGCTCCGGGCTTCCCGTAACCGGAAATACGGTCTGCAATTATGATGAAGGCTTTCTGGCAGGCGTTTTCAGCGAATATACAGGGAAAGAATACGTGGTAACCGAAATCGACTGCTGGGGTAACGGCGCACGGGTGTGCAGGTTTCAGGCAAACATTAGTCATTAAATAAAGGGGCGGCAGATGACAGAGAAAGATACCCATGTTCTTTTGGAGCAGATTTGCAATGTTATTTTGAATAAACCGGTGGAATGGGAGATGGAGGAGAACTTTGGGGTGGTCATGGACATACAGAAGGCAGTCTCTTATCTTTCCCAGTGTCTGATGGAATCCAATCAGCTCCTTAAGAACCTGGCGGAAGGAAACTTAGATGTTCCTCTGCCAGACCGTCACAATTTTCTTGCAGGGGAGCTAAAGCAGCTCCATGCAGCCTTAAAGCATTTGACATGGCAGACCGGTCAGGTGCTTAAAGGAGATTATAAGCAGCGGGTCAATTTCATGGGAGAGTTTTCCCGGGCGTTTAATGAAATGGTAATTCAGCTGGAAAAAAGAGAAAGCGAGCTGAAGAACCAGGCGAAAAAAAATGAACAGTTTAACACCCTTTTGGTGTCTGTTCTGGACAGCGTGAAAGAATGGGTCGTGGTCACGGAAGATGGGTCCGGAGAGATCCTGTATACCAATGAGCTGGCCAGAAAGCGGTTCTTTGAGTTCCGTCCCGAGGTTTTCTGCTGCGGAGACACATGTCCTCTTTTAAAGGAGCTCATGTCCCATAACAGCCTGGAGTATGAGCTGATGTATGAATTTCAATGCCCTAACAGCAGATATTTTCAGATAAAATCCTATCCGACTCTTTGGAAGGATGAAAAAGCAGTGGTCCACCTCATTACCGATATTACATATCAGAAAGAAAATGAAGCATTTCTGGAAGCCATGGCTTATAAGGATGAGCTGACAGGTTTAAATAACAGAAGGCGCTGCCTGGACACCATAGCCTCTTTCATGCGGGAGGACACGCCGTTTTCCGTCTGCATGATCGATATGGATGAGCTGAAAAATGTCAATGACCAGTTCGGCCACATGTACGGAGATGAATATATAAGAAATGTTTCGCAGGCCATTAAGGAAATTGTCCGGGATTCGGATTTCGCCTACCGCTTTGGCGGTGATGAGTTCGTGGTCCTGTTCCGCAGCTATAAGGCCCAGACTGCCAGAAATAAGCTGAAAATGATTGATAAAAAGATGTCGGATATTCATGCCGATTATCCCATGTCCATCAGCTACGGGGTATTTTATGTGGAACCGGGACAGAATCTGACGCCGGATATGGTTTTGAATCTGGCGGATGAGCGGATGTACCGTTTCAAGAGACGCCGCAAGAAGCTGAAAAACGGGGCACAGGGCATTGCTTCCGGATCGGATTAAGCAGGTAATTGATGAAAAAGCCATGTAAAAATACAGAAAGCAGGAGATTTTCAGGTTTATGAAATTCCCTGCTTTCTGGCCTATATAGAAAAGCAGGCATCCCCATGTATATAAAAAGTCCTTTAAACTATACCGGAGGAAAATACAAGATTCTGGAGTCCATTTTTCAGGCTTTCCCGCCGGATATCCGCATCTTTGTGGATGTCTTTGCCGGAGGCTTTAATGTGGGCGTCAATGCGGAAGCGGAGCGGATCATCTGCAATGACCAGATCACCTGTCTCATCCGGATGCTTGAGATGTTCCGGTCTACGGATACTTCTGTGATTCTAGAGCGGATAAAAAGCCTGATCCGGGAGTATGAGCTGACGAGAAAGAACAGGGAAGGCTACTATGCACTCCGGTCCCATTATAATGAAACCGGGGATGTGACGGAGCTTTTTGTTCTGGCCTGCTATGCCTTTAATCATCAGCTGCGCTTTAATGGCCATTATGAATTCAACTCCCCCTTCGGAAGGAACAGAAGCGCCTATAACCGCAGCATTGAAAGGAATCTGGTTCTTTTCTGCCGGGCCCTGAAGACAAAGAATATTGAGTTTTCAAACCTGGATTTTCTGGAACTGAATTATGAAGGGCTGGATGCAAGGGATCTGGTTTACTGCGATCCCCCTTATCTGATTTCCACGGGAAGTTATAACGATGGGAAACGTGGATTTAAGGATTGGAGGCAGAAGGAGGAACAGGAGCTATTAGGCCTTCTGGACCGGCTGAATGACAAAAACATCAGGTTCGCCTTATCCAATGTGCTGTATCACAGGGGAAGATCCAATGATCTTTTGATTCAGTGGAGCAGGCGGTATCAGGTTCATTCCATTGATAAAACCTATTCCAACTGCAGCTACCAGGTTAAGGACCGGCAGGCGGCCACGGCAGAAGTGCTGATTACCAATTATTAAGCTGATCATTAAGCCACCCAGTGGTTGATCCATAAAAAAAGATTCCGCGGAGATTTCCGGGAATCTTTTTTTGCTGATTTTTTACTTAATCGGATTTTACTTCTTTCCAGGCCTCGTTGTAAAGGGAATCCACCTGGTCGCCAAGGTATTTATATACCTCGCTGTTCTTTAAAGCGTCCGCATCCGGGAAAACGGCTTTGTTGTCGCGGATTTCCGGATCCAGGAGGTCGAATGCCCCCTTATTGGGCGTAGGATAGGTGATGTATTCAAAGTTCTTCTTGGCGATGTCCGGTCTGCACAGGAAATTGATCCATTTCTCCGCATTTTCCTTGTTGGGGGCGTTGGCGGGAATCACCCAGGAATCCAGCCATAAGTTGGTGCCTTCCTCGGGAAGCACATATTCCAGGGAGTAGTCAAGGCCTAAGTCCTTGATTTCATTCTGGATGTAGAGCATTTCTCCTGAATAGATAACGCCTACGGCAGCCTCGCCGCCGATCATCTTATCCCGGACCTGGTCAATGACATAGGCCTGGACAAGAGGCTTCTGCTTGATTAACAGCTCCTTTGCCTCGTTGATCTGGGCTTCGTCCGTGGTGTTGGCGGAATAGCCCAGGGATTTTAAGGCCACCATAAAGGCGTCCCGGACGCTGTCCTGCATCAGGATGTTGTCCTTGAATTTCTCATCCCAGAGGTCGGACCATTTGGTAGGAGCGTCCTCCGGTTTAACCATGCTGGTATTGTAGAGAATGCCTACGGTTCCCCAGCAGTAGGGAACGGAAAACTTGTTTTCCGGGTCAAAGCTTTTGGACATGTCCATGTACCTGGAGTCGATTTCCTTGATGTTTGGCACGTTGTCAAAATTGATTTCTGCCAGCAGGTTGTTTTCGATCATTTTCTGAATCATGTAATCAGAGGGGCATACTGCGTCGTATTTTACGCCGCCGGCTTCAATGACCGGATACATCTCCTCATTGGTTTCAAATAAATCGTAAACCACCTTAATGCCCGTTTCCTTTTCAAACTGATCGATGACGGATTCGTCGATGTATTCCCCCCAGTTGTAAACGTAGACTTCCCCGGCGCTTCCGGCTTTAGCCTCGTCCTTTGGCTTTCCGCAGCCGCCTAAAAGTGAGGCTGAAACCAGGGCCAGGGCGCTGACAGCCATGATGGTTGATAATCTTTTTTTCATTTTATGTTCTCCTGTTATTTTTTCCGCTTTGGTGCAAAGTTGGTGATGAAAAGCAGCACCAGCACCGCCAGAAAGATGATGGTGGACAGCGCGTACATGGAAGGCTTAATTCCGCGACGGACCTCGCTGTATATTAAAGTGGAAAGAGTGTTGATGCCGGCTCCTCTTGTAAAATGGGTGATGATGAAATCATCCAGAGACATGGTAAAGGCCAGCAAAAATCCGGAAAGCACCCCGGGGAAAATATCCGGGAACACGACCTTGAAAAATGCGGAAACCGGAGAGGCTCCCAAATCCATGGCAGCTTCATAAGTGCTCTTATCCGTCTGCTTCAGCTTGGGCATGACGCTTAATATAACATAAGGAATGTTAAAGGTAATATGGGAGATCAGAATGGTCTGAAAGCCAAGGGAAATCCCAAAAGCGATAAATGCCAGCATAAGCGAAATACCTGTGACAATATCCGCATTGAGCATGGGAATGTTGGTGATTCCCATGAGGATGGAACGGGGAACCCGCCTCATGCTGTTAATGGCAATGGCCGCCGCTGTTCCGATGATTGCCGCAATTAAAGAAGATAAAAATGCGATCAGCAGGGTATTGTAAAGGGCGTCCATGATGGTGCTGCTGGAAAACAGCTCTCCGTACCAGCGGATGGTAAAGCCCCCCCATTGGGTCCGGGACTTGGAGCTGTTAAAGGACAGGACTCCCATGGTGACAATGGGCGCATACAAAAATATCATGATGATCACCAGATAAAAATCCTGGATGAAACGTTTGATAGCTTTTCTGTTCATTAGAATGCTGTTCCCTCC
Source organism: Bacillota bacterium (assembly GCA_023437715.1). GTDB lineage: Bacteria > Bacillota > Clostridia > Lachnospirales > Lachnospiraceae > Lacrimispora. The sequence continues at coordinate 87,612 of JAEZFK010000011.1, forward strand.
CCGTTCTTATCGTATTTGGCGATGAGCGCCATGCTGATGAGAATGAATATCATGAGGACCAGGGAAAGGCCTGAGCCTAAATTCCAGTTGCTGCCCTTGGTGAACTCCTCTTCAATGACATTTCCGATGAGCAGGATCTTGCTTCCGCCCAAAAGGTTTGAAATGACGAAGGTGGTGAGGGCAGGAACGAAAACCATGGTGATGCCGCTTACGATTCCCGGAACACTTAAGGGAAAAAGGATGCGGAACAGAACCTGAAAGCTGTTGGCTCCCAAATCCCGGGCGGCGTTTATGACATTGTCATCGATCTTTGTCAGCACATTATAAATCGGAAGGACCATAAAGGGAAGGAAGTTGTAAACCATACCCAGAATAATGGCTCCCGGGGTGTTAATAAGGCCCTGGGTCGGAAGATGAAGGGTGGATAAAATTCCGTTGATGACTCCGTTTTTCTCAAGCAGGGTCTGCCAGGCCAGGGTACGCAGAAGAAAGTTCATCCACATGGGCAGGATGAAGATAAAAACCACAAAGCTTCCCTGTCCCATCCCCCGGGTGCGCAGGATCAGCGCTAAGGGATAGGCCAGAATCAGGCAGAGAACCGTGCTGATGAGGGAAAGCCACAGGGAGAGCCATAAGGCCTTTGCATGCTCCGGGGAGGAGATGGAAAGGACATTGGCCATGGTGAAGGCCCCGGACCTATCCGTCAGCCCGTAAAATACGATGAGGGCCAGGGGAATGACGATAAAGCCGATCATCCACATGATGTAAGGCCCGGATAATAATTTCTTACTCATTGATTCCCACAGCCTCCTCATCCTCTGAAGCCGGCTTGTTCATGATCTGGATGTCAAAGGGGTCCACATGAATATCCACCTTCTGTCCCACAGGGAACATGTCTGTGCTGTGGACCAGCCATTCAAAGCCGTCGGGGGTGGTCACTTCCATTTCATAGTGAACGCCCTTAAAGATCAGATGGGTCACAACACCGGAAAGAGAACCTTCTCCCGGAGGAACCAGGTCAATGTCCTCCGGCCGGATGACCACGTCCACCGGGGCATTGGAACCGAAGCCCTTGTCCACGCAGACAAACTTGGCGTTAAAGATCTCCACCAGCTCATCCCGCAGCATGATTCCCGGCACAATGTTGCTTTCTCCGATGAAATCCGCCACAAAGGCATTTTCCGGCTCATTGTAAATGTTTTCCGGGGAGCCCATCTGCTGGATGTAGCCCTGGTTCATGACCACGATGGTGTCGGACATGGTAAGGGCCTCCTCCTGGTCGTGGGTGACGTAGATGAAAGTGATGCCCAGCTCATTTTTCAGCCGGATCAGCTCATACTGCATATCCTGGCGGAGCTTTAAGTCTAAGGCTCCCAGAGGCTCATCCAAAAGCAGAACCCTGGGCTCATTTACGATGGCCCTGGCAATGGCGATTCTCTGCTGCTGGCCGCCGCTTAAGGAATCCACGGTGCGGTTCTCATAGCCGTCTAAGTTTACAAGCTTTAAAGCGTATTTGATTTTATCCTGAATATAAGTCTTAGGTTTATTTTTGATTTTTAAGCCAAAGGCGATGTTTTCCGCAATGGACATATGGGTAAATAAGGCGTATTTCTGGAAAACCGTATTTAGCTGCCGTTTGTTGGGAGGCAGGCTTGTGATGTCCTGTCCGTCAAAAATCACCTGTCCCTGGTCGGGATTTTCAAAACCGCCGATGATGCGCAGGGTCGTGGTTTTGCCGCAGCCGCTGGGGCCTAATAAGGTGACAAAGGCGTTCTCCTTAACAGCGAGATTTAAATCATCCAGTACCATGGTACCGTCAAAACTTTTTGTGATATTCCGTAAATCAATGAGTGGCTGACCCATGACCTTTTATCCTCCTGTCAAAAGCTGGGCGGGGAGCTGACCCAGATAAGTGAAGCCCCGGCCTTGCTGCTTAAGTAATGTTTCTTGTCTGATACAAAATAAAAGGATTCCCCTTTTTTGGCTTTATATGTTTTATTCCCAATATGGATGGAAATATTTCCCTGCAGTACGTAGCCGAACTCCTCCCCTTCATGGGGATTGTCGGGATAGGTCTCGCCTCCGGCTTCCAGGGTGAGAAGAATGGGTTCCATCATGTTTTTCTGGGCGTTCGGAATGATCCACTGGATCACATTGCCCAGTTCCCCGTCGTGCTTTTCAAAATAATCGGCCTTGCCGAATACGATCTGCTCCTCCGGGCTTTCGTAAAAAAACTCTCCGATGGAGGTTCCCAGACACTGTAAAATATCCATGAGAGTTGCGATGGATGGAGAGGTCAAGTTCCTTTCCAGCTGGGATATGAACCCCTTTGACAGCTCCGCCCGGCCCGCTAAGTCTTCCTGGGTAAGACCCTTTAAGATGCGCAGCTCTTTTAACTTTTCACCGATATCCATTTGCTCCTCCTCTTTCACAGTAATGAGCCGAAAGTTTACTTATACTAACTGATGATAAATATAACTAAAAAGTTTAGTAATAATAAACAGGCAGCAAGTTACATTATACTGTTTTTTTCCAGTATGTCAATAGCTTTTCTTCAAGTTTTTCCTTAACGTTTTTCCTTAACAAATACTCAGATTTATGGTATGATATTTTTAGTTTACACAAGGACGATGTGAGGAGGAAATGTAGAATGAAAGGCAAGTATATGGCTTATGTAGGTTCCTATTCCTACAACGGACAAGCCAAGGGCATTACCGTGTATGATGTAGAGGCGGAAAAGGGCCGTTTTGTGAAACGGTGCGAGGTGGAGGTTGATAATTCTTCTTATCTCATTGCCTCCAGCGACGGGAAGACCCTTTATTCCATTGCAGATGAAGGGGTCGTTTCTTTCCGCATTCATGAAAACGGGGCAATCACGAGGCTTAATGCAGCCAACATAAAGGGAATGAGAGGCTGTCATTTATCTACGGACAAGGATGACAAATACATCTTCGTATCTGGCTATCACGACGGGAAATCCACGGTACTGCGTTTAAATGAGGACGGTTCTGTGGGAGAGATCGTATCAAGCGTATTTCATAAGGGCCTTGGAAGCGTGGCTGAAAGAAATTTCCGCCCTCATGTGAGCTGCAGCAGAAGAACACCGGACAATAAGTTCATCATGGTGGCTGATTTAGGGATTGACCAGGTTAAAATCTACCGCTTTGATGAAAAGGATGAGGAAATGGTCCTGGTGGACTCCCTGCGCAGTGAGCTGGAGTCCGCGCCCAAATGCTTCCGGTTCAGCTCTGACGGAAAGTACTTCTATCTGCTTCATGAATTGAAGAATGTGATCGACGTCTTTACATATGAGACCGGAGAACGCCAGCCGAAGATCGAGAAGATTCAGACCATTTCCACCACAGGGCCCCAGCCTCTCACCCAGCTGACGGCTGCCTGCTCCATGCGGTTTTCCAATGACGAAACACACATGTTCTGCGGAAATGCGGGAGATAATACGGTTACAGTTTATGACCGGGACCCAAAGACCGGGCTTTTGGAGTACTTATGCTGCCTGCCCATCAGCGGAAGCTATCCCAAGGATATCTGCGTGTTCCCTGATGACCATCATATTGCCTCCATCAATCATGAAAACGGCAGCATTACGTTTTTTACGGTGGACTATGAGAAGAAGCTTCTTATTATGAACGGTAAGGAAATCAAGGTCAATGAGCCCAACAGCTGCGTGATTGTAAAGGTAGGAAGATAATAGTCTGAGGGCAGGCAAGAAGAAAGGAGAAACATACATGGCAGGATCAACACTGGGTACAGCATGGAAGATAACCACCTGGGGAGAATCCCACGGGAAAGCCATCGGCGTGGTGGTAGACGGTTGTCCGGCAGGACTTAAAATAGAAGAAAAGGATATCCAGGAGTATCTTGACCGGAGAAAACCGGGGCAGAGTAAATTTACGACTAAGCGCCAGGAATCTGACGAGGTGGAGATATTATCCGGTGTTTTCGAGGGCAAAACCACGGGAACTCCCATTTCCCTCATGGTCTGGAATAAGGACCAGCGCTCCAAGGATTACGGCAGCATTATGGAGGTTTACCGGCCGGGCCATGCGGATTTCACCTTTGATGAGAAATACGGCATCCGGGATTACCGGGGAGGCGGACGCTCCTCCGCAAGAGAGACCATCGGACGGGTGGCGGCAGGAGCCATTGCGGCCTGCTTTTTAAAAAGCCTGGGAATCACCGTAACGGCTTATGCAAAGGCCATAGGGCCCTTTGAGGTAAAACCGGAGCAGTTTAATATGGAAGAACGGGACAAAAACCGTCTTTACATGCCGGATAAGGAGACGGCGGCTCTTGCGGAAAGCTACTTGGAAGAGATGATGGGAAAGCTGGACTCCGTAGGCGGCGTGGTGGAATGCTTCATCGACGGCGTGCCTGCCGGCATCGGTGAGCCTGTGTTTGAAAAATACGACGGAGCCCTGGCTAAGGCCGTCATGTCCATCGGGGCGGTGAAGGGCTTTGAAATCGGAGACGGCTTCGGTGCCTCAAAGGCCCTGGGCTCTCATAATAACGACGGGTTCTGCAAGGGTGAAGACGGAAGTGTGAAAAAAATAACAAACCATGCGGGAGGAATTCTGGGCGGCATCAGCGACGGCTCCCAGGTGGTTTTCCGGGCCGCATTTAAGCCGACTCCGTCCATCGCACAGCCCCAAAGAACCATAACCCGCCAGGGTGAGGAAACGGAAATAGAGATTAAGGGGCGTCATGATCCCATTGTTGTGCCCCGGGCCGTAGTGGTGGTGGAGGCCATGGCTGCCCTGACCACCGCGGACTTACTTCTGGTGAATATGGGGGCCAGGCTTGACCGGATCGCCTCGTTCTACGGACGGTCCCTTGATTAAATTCTGCATTTATGATACATTAATGCGGGATTTATATGAGAGCATTTATAAGAGCATTATATAAGAACATTAATAAGAACAGGAAAATAAATAGGAATCATGCAGAGGAAAGAGGAGATTATGAAAATTGCAATGGGAAATGACCATACGGCCATAGATATGAAAAATACTATTAAAGAATTTGTTGAGAGCAAGGGATATCAGGTAATAGATTTCGGAACCAATTCCACGGAAAGCTGCGATTACCCGGCCTACGGGGAGAGAGTGGCCCGTGCTGTGGCGGACGGAGAGGCGGACTTAGGAATCGCCATCTGCGGAACCGGAGTGGGTATCTCCCTGGCCTGCAATAAGGTAAAGGGAATCCGTGCCTGCGTCTGCAGCGAGCCCTACACATCAAAGCTTTCCAGAATGCACAACAATTCCAACGTGCTCTGCTTCGGAGCCCGTGTCGTCGGCGACGAAATGGCAAAGATGATCACAGAGGAATGGCTGGATGCCGAATATGAAGGCGGAAGACATCAGCGCCGTGTGGATATGATTACGGACATCGAAAACAGAATGTAAGGCATTAAAGGAGAGGCTATGGAAGAAAAACAGGTTCTCATGCTTTCAGAGCTGGAGTCCTATAATAAGAAGCCTCTGGCAGAGCAGGTGGCGGAGCATATCATGACAGGGATTATTGAAAACGGTCTGGAGGCCGGAACAAAAATCCCCAATGAGTTCGAACTGGCCCAGGCCATCGGCGTGGGCAGGGGAACCATCAGGGAGGCCATCAAGATTCTTGCTTCCAGACAGGTGGTGGAAATCCGCCGCGGAGCAGGAACCTTTGTGTCGGAGCGCCAGGGAATGGTGGATGATCCCCTGGGGCTTGCCTTTTTAAAGGATAAGACCCATCTGGCCCTGGACCTTCTGGCTGTCCGCATGATGCTGGAGCCGGAGATCGCCGCCATGGCCGCCCAGAACGCTTCTCCGGAACAGATCGAAGAACTGAAAAAGCAGAGGGACAGGGTGGAGGATTTTATCAGCCGGGGAGAGAACCATACGAAAGAGGATATTCTCTTTCACAAGCAGATCGCTTCCTGCAGCGGCAATGCGGTGGTGGAAAAGCTGGTCCCTATCATCAATTCCTCCATTGCCCTGTTTGTGGATATCACAAGCTCCCGTCTTGGAAAAGAAACAATAGAAACCCACAGGGAAATCGTGGACTGCATCAGCCGGAGAGATCCTGAAGGGGCTAAATGCGCCATGAGCATGCACCTAACCTATAACAGGAAAATGATAAAATCTCTGGAGCGGAGTTCTGAAAGCCGCTGACAGACGGGGTAAATCTTATGGAAATCATAAAAACAGACGGAACAGATGAACGGTTTGTCATGCTGTGCGGGAAGCTGGATGAATTTTTATTCTGTATGAATGGGAAAGAAAAGTAGAAAAATGTTTATGACCAATACAATTCCCTTGCCGGCATTCATGATGTAGTGCTGGCATTGGAAGATGGCATACCGGCAGGCTGCGGCAGCTTGAAAGAGTATGGCAGCCGCACTGGAGAAATCAAACGGGTCTACGTGAGGGAAGAATACCGGAGAAACGGAACCGGACGGAAAATAATAGAAGCTCTGGAGGCCCTTGCAAAGGATAAGGGCTATGACAGGCTGATCCTGGAAACAGGGGTTTCGTTTACGGGAGCCACCCATTTATACAAAAGCCAGGGATACCGGGTCATAGAAAATTACGGCCAGTATGCCGGCATGAAAGATTCTTTGTGCATGGAAAAAATAGTTGCATGGAAAAAGTAGTATAGATGTCAAAGAAAATTTAAAAAGTCATCTTGTTATTAAAGGTTGCTGTAAGCTTTCAAAGGTATACGGTAACCTTGTTTTGCAGGGCTCTTAAAGCTGCCTTGCAGATTTTAATAAACGGCCCCGGGTCGTATTTTTTTGCTTATTGCTTTTCAATCATTTCATTATCCAATCATTATCCAACTTTATTCGGCTTTTCGGCTGCTGCAAAATTTAGGGACCTGAATATATATGATCCTTGTAATTCCTGGCTTTCTGTATGTTCTCCATTTCACTTTTTCATCCGGTTTTCCGGTCTTTTATCCTATATAATCCACTTGACTTTTTCCCAGGAGAATGATATTTTAAATCTTAGAGACGTCATACGTATTATGATTATAAAGCAAACAGGGTTCATGGGTGGAAGAAAAGCATTTTCCTGTGCTTCTTTGTGCTGAGAATCATGTGCGGAACGGAGAAAATACCCTGCGGACATACTTTCACGTCAGATAAAGGCAGGCAAGAGAAAGCACTCCGCAGGTGTATCATTACGCCCGATAAAGCAGGGCGGACTTTGCCCCAAAAGCATGGGCAGAAAAGAGGAGATCATGGAATTAATAAGTCAGAAGGTAAGAACAATAGCCCCTGAAATGGACCCCTTAAAGATGGGCATGGGCTGGTCTGTGGAAGATTTGAAAAAGCCCCAGATCATGATAGAAAGCACATTTGGAGAAAGCCATCCGGGCAGCGCCCATCTTTTGGAGCTGGTGAACCAGGCGGTAGAGGGAATTAACGAGGCCGGCGGAAAGGGCGCCCGTTTTTTTACTACGGATACATGTGACGGAATGAGCCAGGGCCATGACGGCGGAAATTATTCCCTTGTCTCCAGGGATATGATCTGCAACATGATAGAGATTCATAATAATGCCACCCCTTTCGATGCGGTAGTTTTCGTTTCCAGCTGCGATAAGGCAGTTCCGGCCCATTTAATGGGCGTTGGAAGAATCAACACCCCTTCCATCATCATCACCGGCGGAGTGATGGATGCAGGCCCGGATCTTCTGACCCTGGAACAGATCGGCATGTACAGCGCCATGCGTGAAAGAGGAGAGATCACAGAGGAAAAGCTGACCTGGTATAAGCACCACGCCTGTCCCTCCTGCGGAGCCTGCTCCTTTATGGGAACTGCATCCACCATGCAGGTCATGGCAGAATCCTTAGGCCTTATGCTCCCCGGCAGCGCCCTCATGCCTGCGACCTCCAAAGATCTTCGGGTGGTTGCAAAGAAAGCGGGAGAGCAGGCAGTCTGGCTGGCAAAGAACGGCTTAAAGCCCAAGGACATGATCACCATGGATTCCTTTGAAAATGCCATTATGGTTCATGCCGCTATTTCCGGCTCCACCAATTCCCTGCTTCACATTCCGTCCATTGCCCATGAGCTGGGCTTAGAGGTTGATGCGGAAACCTTTGACCGCATCCATAAAAATGCCCACTATCTTCTGGACATCCGTCCTGCGGGAAAATGGCCGGCTCAGTATTTCTACTATGCAGGCGGGGTTCCCAGAATCATGGAGGAAATCAAGTCCGTGCTCCATTTGGACGCAATGACGGTAACCGGAAAGACCTTAGGTGAAAACCTTGAGGATGTAAAGAAAAACGGCTTTTATGAAAAATGCGACGATTATTTAAAGCAGATTGGAATCAAGCGGACGGATGTCATCCGCACCTTTGAAGAGCCCATCGGCAAAAACGGTACGGTTGCCATTTTAAAAGGGAATTTAGCGCCTGATGGGGCAGTGGTCAAGCACAGCGCTGTTGCCAAAGAGATGCACCAGGCTGTTTTAAAGGCAAAGCCCTTTAACAGCGAGGAAGAAGCCATTGCAGCAGTTCTTCATGGAAAAATTCATCCCGGTGAGGCGGTCATCATACGGTATGAAGGACCGAAGGGCAGCGGAATGCCGGAGATGTTCTATACGACGGAAGCCATTTCCTCTGATCCGGTGCTGTCAAAATCCATCGCCCTCTTAACAGACGGCAGATTTTCAGGCGCTTCCAAGGGACCGGCTATCGGCCATATTTCACCGGAAGCGGCGGAGGGCGGCCCCATTGCCCTGGTGGAAGAGGACGATTTAATCGAAATCGACATCCCGGCGAGAGTGCTGCGCATCATCGGAGTGAAAGGGGAAAGAAAGAGCCTGGAGGAGATCGATGAAATCCTTGCGGAACGGAAAAAGGCCTGGAAGCCCGGAGAACCAAAATATAAATCCGGAGTATTAAAATTCTTTTCCCAGCATGCGGTCTCTCCCATGAAGGGCGGCTACATGGAATAAGCGGAAAGAAGTAGCTTCCGGAAAATAGCAGATTTGCCTATACAACCCTGGAAACTGGTGTTACAATCAGAGGAAAGGGTGATACGGGCAGTCTGCTTTTTCAGTTCCCCAAAGAGGAAAGGAGAATGGTAAACATGAAGAAAATCGGATTTATCGGCATCGGAATCATGGGAAAATCCATGGTGCGCAATTTGATGAAAGCCGGCTTTGAGGTGGCAATCTATACGAGAACGAGAGCAAAGGCGGAGGATGTGATCTCGGAAGGGGCCATCTGGTGTGAGGATGTGAAAACCTGCGCCAAGGGCCGGGACGCGGTCATCACCATTGTAGGATATCCTAAGGACGTGGAAGAGGTTTATTTTGGAGAAAAAGGAATTCTTTCATGGGCTGACCCAGGCACCTGTGTGATCGATATGACCACCACCAGCCCCAAGCTTGCGGTCCGGATCTACGAGGAAGCAAAAAAATCCGGCTTAAAGGCTCTGGACGCTCCGGTTACAGGAGGAGATAAGGGGGCCAGGGAAGGAACCCTCACCATTCTGGTGGGCGGGGACCAGGAAACCTATAAGCTCTGCCTTCCGGTTTTTGAAGCCATGGGAAAGGCTATCCAGTATGAGGGACGGGCCGGAAACGGTCAGCATACCAAGATGTGCAACCAGATCGCTATTGCAGGAGCTATTTCCGGGGTCTGCGAGGCTATGGCCTATGCAAAGGCCAATGGTCTGGATGTAAAAACCATGGTGGACTCCATTGCCACCGGAGCAGCGGGAAGCGCCCAGTTAAACGCCCAGGCTCCAAAGATTCTTGAAAGGGATTTTGCACCGGGATTTTTTATCAAGCATTTTATCAAGGATATGCGTCTGGCGGTTGAAGGGGCGGCTGACGCCGGCATTGAGCTTGGAGTGCTGGATTATGTCCTGTCCATGTATGAGGATATGGAGACCTCCGGCCATGGAGATGAGGGGACACAGGCGCTTATTAAGTATTATGAGAGGTGATGTGTTTTCGTAAATTACAAAAGTCGCAGGCCAAGCAAAGCTTTGGGCCTGCGACTTCTTATTGGATTTTTTTAATAGAGGGGAAATAACGGAACAGCACCTTGGCGATGATCTTATCCTTTTCCACGTACTTATTTTTCCATCTTCTGGCGTCTGCGGAGAAGTTTCGGTTGTCTCCCAGCATGAAGTAGCAATTATCCGGCACCTCGAAATGGGCGTCCGGCTCCGGCTCCATGGGTTCCGGCAGATAGGGCTCATCGAGAGGAGTGTCGGAATTATTTATATAAACCTTACCGTCCCGTATGTCGATGATGTCGCCGGGCAGACCGATGACACGCTTCACATAATAAGTCTTTCCCGTGGGATCATCGGGAAAATGAAAAATGACCACATCCCCACGCTGCGGATCATCAAAATAATAGGACAACCTGGAGCCAATGACCCTGTCCCCTGTCATAATGGTCTTTTCCATGGACCCGCTGGGCACTCTGCTGTTTGCTATGATAAAATTGTTGAGCAGAAATGCAATGACAGCGGCCGTAATGATGATCTTGATCCAACTGATGATCTCTTCTTTCCAGCTGAACGGTTCCCGTTCCTTTGGCATGTTTTCGTCTCTTTTCATATGAGCTCTCTTCTTTTCTTTCTTATTTCTCGCGAAAGCAACGAATCAGGGGTAAGCAAGCTTATCCATGGCGGTTGTTTGCGGGGCCAAATACCCCGTAGTTTTCTGCCGGGCATTTAACCGTTCCATAACAGAGTTTAAATGAGATTGGTACATAACGCAAGGGGTTTCACAAAAAGGTAAGAAAATATTCACAACTACTTCACGAATCAATGGAATATTATTCCATTACCAAATTTTTCATTCAAAAAAATTTCATAAACATTCCATGAAATGTCCATATAATTGTGTTACCATAAAACATCAATAAGATATCATGAAAGTACCATTAAATTTGATACCTGGGGGAACCTGATTATGGGAGAGGGAAGGCGTAAGGGGAATATAAGATTTATTGGAAATGAAGGGTTTGGTGGAAATAAAGGGCTCGGTGGAAATGAAGAGCTTGGTGGAAGTAAAGAACTCGGTGGGAATAATGAGTTTGATGGAAGTAGGGAGCTCGATGGAAATAAAAAGGTTGGCGTAAATAAGATGCTTGCCGGAGACAGGAAACTTATCTCTGTCTCGGCGGTTCTTCTTGCGCTTTCTTTCCTGCTTCAGATTCTGGCAAGAAAGGTTCCCGGTTTTGGGGAATGGTATGCGGAGCGGGTTTATCCGGTCATTGTCGGGATCTTTGGAAGAATATCGGGAATCTTTCCCTTTGCCCTGGTAGAGACCGGTTTCTATTTGCTTTTCGTTTTCAGCGTGTTCTATGTTGTGAGGCATTCCCGGGAAAAGAGAAGTTTTTTCGTAAGGATTCTGTTTCTCGTTGCTGCCCTGTTTTTTTTGTTTACGGTCAACTGCGGGATCAATTACTACCGTAAGCCATTTTCCAGCTATTCGGGGCTGGAGGTAAAAAAGTCATCGGTGGAGGAGCTGAAAAGTCTCTGCCTGCAGCTTACGGATACCTTGAACTATATGCGAAAAGAGGGGGTAACGGGAGAGGTGGATGTAGAAAGAAGCAAGAGAGAAAGCGTGAAAGCCATGGAAAAGCTGGGGGAAACCTACCCGGAGCTGTCGGGCTTTTATCCGCAGCCCAAGCCGTTTTTCTGGTCCTATTTCTTTTCGGTCCAGCAGCTTTGCGGCCAGTATTCCCCGTTTACGGTGGAAGCCACTTATAACCGGTCCATGCCGGATTATAACATTCCCCATACGGTCTGCCATGAGCTGTCCCATCTGCGTGGATTTATGAGGGAGGACGAGGCCAATTTCATCGGATATCTGGCCTGTATCGGCTCTGAGGATGAGGATTTCCAGTACAGCGGCTACTTAACCGGCTGGGTCTATGCCACAAATGCCCTGGCAAAGATTGACCGGGAGGCTTATGCTGAAATCGGCATGAAGCTGGATGAGAGGGCCTGGGACGACCTCCGGCGCAACAATGAATTCTGGGGAAAATATGAGGGAAAGGCAGCCGAGGTTTCCAACAAGCTGAATGATACATACTTAAAAATGAACAGCCAGACCGACGGCGTGAACAGCTACGGCAGAATGGTGGACCTGATGCTGGCTTATGAAAGGGAGAGATCACTCCAATACAGATAAAGTATTGAAAATTGAGGACGTGAATGGTAAAATATTTCCATAAAGAGGGACCAGGAGGAGTTAAATATGGAAAAGAATTTATATGACTTGATGGATTGGGCCGGTATTGAGGAAATTGTTTATTCAGAAGCAGCAAACCCACACGGGCTTTTGGGCCCTCACCTCACGGAAAGCGGCCTGCTGATCCAGGCGTATATTCCAACAGCGGAAAAGCTTGCGGTCAGGCTGAAACGGAGCGGAAAAGAATATCCTATGGAGCTTATGGATGAAGCCGGTTTCTTTGCAGTGCTCATTCCCAGTAAGACCATGGCATCCTATTCTTTGCTGGTAACCTATGACAACGGTACGTCAGAAGAACTTTTGGACCCTTATTCCTTTGGGCCCTGCTATACGGATGGGGACATAAAAAAATTTGAATCCGGGATTCACTACGGCATCTTTGAAAAAATGGGGGCTCATCCCATGACGGTTGGCGATGCGGAAGGAGTATATTTTTCCGTGTGGGCGCCCTGTGCCATGCGCGTCAGCGTGGTAGGGGACTTTAACCTTTGGGATGGCAGACGCCACCAGATGAGACGCCTTGGGGATTCCGGTATTTTTGAATTGTTTATTCCCGGCTTAAAGGCAGGAATCATTTACAAGTATGAGATAAAGAACAGCAACGGAGATCCCATGTTAAAGAGCGATCCCTATGGCAATTACTGCGAGCTTCGACCCAATAATGCCTCTGTTGTATGGGATATCAGCCAGTTTCCGTGGAGCGACCAGGAATGGCTGGAAAAGAGGGCCAAAACAAATTCCAAGGAACAGCCGGTATCCATCTATGAGGTTCATTTGGGCTCCTGGATGCGAAAGGAAGCGGAGCTTGATGAAAACGGGGCAGCCGTAAATGGCTCCGAATTTTATAATTACCGTGAAATTGCCGTAAAGCTGGCGGAATATGTCAAGGACATGGGCTATACTCATATAGAGCTGCTTCCGGTTATGGAGCATCCCTTTGACGGTTCCTGGGGGTATCAGGTGACGGGATATTATGCGCCTACCAGCCGTTATGGAACGCCGGATGATTTTATGTTCTTTATGGATTACATGCACAGTCAGGAGATTGGGGTCATTTTGGACTGGGTTCCGGCCCATTTCCCCAGAGACAGCTTTGGACTTGCGGACTTTGACGGGACCTGCGTTTATGAGCATAAGGACCCCAGGCAGGGGGCTCATCCTCATTGGGGAACCTTAATCTATAATTATGGGCGGCCGGGAGTGCGGAATTTCCTCATCGCCAACGCTCTTTTCTGGGTGGAGAAATACCATGTGGATGGAATCCGGATGGATGCGGTGGCGTCCATGCTGTATCTGGATTACGGAAAAGAGCCGGGAGAGTGGATTCCCAATATTTACGGCGGACATGAAAATCTGGAGGCAATGGATTTCTTAAAGCATTTAAACTCCGTATTCAAGGGGCGGAAGGACGGGGCCGTAGTGATTGCGGAAGAGTCCACGGCCTGGCCAAAGGTCACGGCTGATGTGAAAGAGGATGGCCTGGGCTTTGATTATAAATGGAATATGGGCTGGATGAATGATTTCATCGGCTATATCCATTACGATCCCTATTTCAGAAAGCACCATTACGGAGAGCTGACTTTCAGCATGCTGTACGCTTACAGCGAGGATTTTGTCCTGGTATTTTCCCATGACGAGGTGGTTCACGGAAAAGGGTCCATGCTGGGCAAGATGCCGGGAGAGACGCTGGAGGCAAAGGCTGCCAATTTGCGGGCGGCTTATGGCTTTATGATGGGCCACCCCGGCAAGAAGCTTCTGTTCATGGGCCAGGAATTCGGACAGCTTCATGAATGGGATGAAAATAAGAGCCTTGACTGGGAAATTCTGGACTACCCGCTTCACAGCATGACTAAGGATTATGTAAAGGCTTTAAATCACCTCTACAGGAGCCAGCCGGCCCTTTACCAGTATGATTACGATCCCGACGGCTTTGAATGGGTGGAGTGCACCGACTCCAAAGACAGCATTGTGGGATTTTTGAGAAAAACAAAGAAGAAAGAGGAAACTCTTTTATTCATCTGCAACTTTGATACCATGTTCCATGAGAAGTTTTTGGTGGGCGTTCCCTTTGCGGGGAAATATAAGGAGATTTTAAACAGCGACAATCTGGCTTTCGGCGGAGAGGGACGGATTAACTCCCGGGCGAAGACTTCAAAAAAGAAAGAAGCGGATGAAAGACAGGACTCCATTGAAATTAAGGTGGCCCCTTTAAGCATCATAGTATTTTCCTGCACGCCTGAGGAGGAAAAGCCGGCAGGGAAAAAGACCGCGGCGGTAAAGGCTGCAGGGAAAAAGACAACAGGGAAAAAGACTGAGGCGGAAAATACCGTATCAGAAGAACTCAAAGCCTTAGAATCTACCAAAGAAAAACCTGTAGAGAAAAAGTCTGCAAAGAAGACACCAGCAGGAGAAAAGCCGGCCGCGGCTAAGAAGCGGACCAGAAAACCAAAACAGGAGGGAGATAAAAAGTAATGATGTTTTATTCTGCTTCCAGCGCATTGCCGGAGGAGTCTCTGGCGGCAATATCCAAAGAGGTGCAGGAAAACTTAGACCAGCTGCGCCCCAATGTTATGCTGGAAACCATAAGGGGATGGCTTCCTGATCTGATTTCCTTTGGAATAAAGCTTTTGATCGCCCTGGTGATATTTTTCATCGGTTCCCGGATCATTAAGCTTATCCACCATATGCTGTACCGTTCCTTTAAGAGAGTGGATATGGAGGTCAGCGTAAGGAAATTTCTGCTGTCCGTTTTAAATGCGGTTTTATATTGTCTGCTGGTATTTATAATCGCCGGACAGATCGGAGTCAATTCCGCTTCCATTGTGGCCCTGCTGGGCTCGGCCAGTATTGCTGTGGGCCTGGCCATCCAGGGAAGCCTGGCGAACTTTGCCGGAGGGGTGCTGATCCTGTTGATGAAGCCATTCCGTGTAGGGGATTATATTATCTCAAAGGATGGGGAGGGCACGGTTCACACCATAGGGCTGGTCTATACGGTCCTTACCACCCCGGATAATAAGCAGGTGGTCATACCAAACGGAACTCTTTCCAATTCCGCCCTGACCAATGTGACGGCCATGGATAAGCGAAGAGTGGATGTCATGGTGGGAATCGGATACGATTCAGATTTAAAGAAAGCAAAGGAAATCATGGAAAATATCTTCCGGAGCCACGGAGCCATCTTGAAAGAGGAGCCTGTCGAGATTTTTGTAAATGATCTGGCTCAGAGCACCGTTTCCATCGGAGGGCGGGGCTGGGCATCCACGGGAGATTACTGGATGGCCAGATGTGAGATCATGGAACAGATTAAGCTTTCCTTTGAAGAGGCGGGGATTAAGGTTCCAAAAAGCCGGATGGAAGTATATGTAAGTGATTCCCATTCCTGATGGTAAAAAGCGGAGGTATCACAAATATTCCTGTGATGCCTCCGCTTTTTACTGTTTTCACACGATTACTGTATTTTATAGGTTACAGTTACCTGTGCCTCCACGCTGATCTGTCCGGGCTCCACTGTCATGGATTTGGCATCCATCTGTGCGGTGCCTGAAGCAGAATAACCGGTATAAACGGGCTGGCCGTAATTGCCGATTTCTTCGATGTTTGAAATGTCTCCCAGCTTGCTGCCGCTTGCCTCTGCCATGGCTTCCGCCTTTACCTTTGAAGAAGCGATGGCCTTTTTAAGGGCCTCCTGGTAGGTTTCATCGTATTTGCTGGAAAGATAGCTTACGTTGTCGATGTTGTTGACACCCGCCTCTACGGAAGAGGAAAGCAGGGTTCCCACCTGATCCATAGGCAGGTCGGAGACGATGATGCTTGTGCGCATCTGGTATCCGGTAATGGTCTGCCCGTTGTTCCAGTCATATATGGGCTCTAAGCCGTAGTTGGAGGTCTGTATGGACTTCTCATCGATCCCCGTATTTTTTAAAAATGTGATGACCTTATTTAAATCTTCGTTATTTTTTTCCTGGCATTCCTTAGGATCAGCGGCCTGGGTGGAAACTGCAAAGCTGATCTGGGCCATGTCGGGAACAACCTTTATTTCTTCTTTGCTCTGGACCTGTATGGTGCTTCCTGATGTTTTATCTACGGCGGTGACATTGACGCCGGGAACGGAAGCGGTTCCTGTCTGGGCGCAAGCGGTAACACCAAGGGCTGCGGCAGCAATGAGGGCGACTGCCAGGGGTTTATTCATTTTTTTCATAGATATTTCCTCCTTTTCATATTTTATATTGTACAGGAAAAAACAGGAAGATGTATTTCTTTTCTCTTAACATTCCGGGTCAAATTTCATAGGTTTTGTTTACGAAAATCTGACCGGATAAAAGAGACGGGAAGCGGACAGAAAAAAGGGGGAAAACAAAAATCAGAAAAGAATATTTGTGCAATATATACAAAAATTAGAAAGAAAATATATGATTTTAACGAAAAAATGAAAGTGCATTGGAATCTATTGCATTTCTTTGCGGCTTGTGCTATTGTAAAGCCACAAGGTTATTGGAAACGTTACCGGTATGGTTACCAGAAAGCTTCCGGTACAGCGTCAGGAATAGCTTCCGGTGTATCCCCGGGATTTTCCGGAGATAATTTAAGAGAAGCTTTCAAGGGAAATTTCCAAATAGCCAAAAAAGAAAGACGGCCTGTGCTATGGGCAGGCGGGATAAATTTCTGCATGGATGGCATGCAGAAAGGGGTTGGGTTGCGGGATCATCTCTCAACCGGAATGTGCAAGGGCACGGAAGGAGGATATTATGAAACTGAAAAAACTGGCAGTACTTACGATGGCGGCGGCAATGGCGGCAGGAATTCTTGCAGGCTGTTCTTCCGGAAAATCAGAGGCTACTACGGCTGCGGAGCAGCAGACCACGGCAGGGGAAACCACGGCAGCAAAGGCAGAGGATACCACAGCCGCCGGAGCAGAAGCCAAAGGACAGATTTACTACTTGAATTTCAAGCCTGAGGTGGCGGATGTCTGGGTAGAGCTTGCGAAAAAGTATACAGAGGAAACCGGAGTTCCCATGAAGGTTCAGACGGCAGCGGCTGGCACCTATGAGCAGACCTTAAAATCCGAGGTTGCAAAGAAAGAGCCCCCCACATTGTTCCAGATCAACGGGCCTATCGGCTATAAGGCCTGGGCAAAATACTGCCTGGATTTAAAGGATACAGCGATTTACAGCCATCTGGTAGATAAGGATATGGCTGTGAAGGACGGAGACAGCGTTTACGGAATTCCATACGTGGTAGAGGGCTACGGTATTATTTACAACGATGCCATCATGAAAAAGTACTTCGCTCTTGACGGCGCAAAGGCCAAATCCATGGATGAGATCAAGAATTTCGATACCTTGAAGGCTGTTGCAGAGGATATGCAGGCCAGGAAAGCAGATCTTGGAATTGAAGGCGTATTTGCTTCCACTTCCTTTGCTCCCGGTGAGGACTGGAGATGGCAGACCCATTTAGCAAACCTTCCGATCTATTATGAATATAAGGATGACAAGGTATCGGATAAGGACGCCATTGATTTTAAATATGCCGATAACTTCAAGAATATTTTTGATTTATACATCAACAATTCCTGCACAGATCCGAAGATGATCGGTGCAAAGACCGTAGAGGATTCCATGGCTGAATTTGCTTTAGGCAAGGTTGCAATGGTTCAGAACGGCAACTGGGGCTGGGGACAGATTTCCGGCGTGGAAGGCAATACGGTTAAGGCTGAGGATGTGAAGTTCCTTCCGATTTACACCGGAGTGAGCGGCGAAGAAAAGCAGGGTCTCTGCATCGGTACAGAAAACTTCTTCTCCATTAACAGCCAGGCAAAGCCTGAGGACCAGAAAGCTTCCATCGACTTCATGGAGTGGCTCTTCACCTCTGATACAGGAAAAGATTATGTGACAAACAAGCTGGGCTTTATCGCTCCCTTTGATACCTTTACAGATGCGGAAAAGCCAACCGATCCTCTGGCTAAGGAGATTGACCGGTACATGAACAACAGCGATTTATATTCTGTGGCATGGAACTTCACTTCATTCCCGAGCCAGACCTTTAAGGATAACTTCGGCGCTTCCCTTTTACAGTATGCTCAGGGCGGCAAGGACTGGACAGCGGTTGTAAATGATATGAAGGCTGACTGGGCCAATGAAAAAGCCATGACAAAATAAGATACTTGGTAACGGAAATGGGTGAGCGCGGGGGAGATGCCTCACCCATTTTCAATCCATGAAACAGACAAAGAAAAAGGAGGGCCTGTTATGCAGAAATCAATGAAGCGGTATTTTCCGATTTTTGTTCTGCCTACGCTGGCTGCATTCATCATTGCATTCCTGTACCCTTTTATTATAGGCATTTACTTATCCTTTACGGAGTTTACCACGGTAAAGGATGCCACATGGGTGGGAATTTCAAATTATAAGAAGATTTTTATGGATCAGAATTTTGTGAATGCGCTGGTATTTACCGTAAAGTTTACCATTGTTTCCGTGGTATCCATCAATGTGCTGGGATTTCTGCTGGCATATGTGCTCACCAGAGGGATTAAGGGAACCAATCTTTTCCGTACCGTGTTTTTTATGCCTAACCTAATCGGAGGCATTGTTCTGGGATACATCTGGCAGCTTCTGTTAAACGGCATTCTGGCCAGGTTCGGCGTCACTCTTTCCTTTGATGCGAAATACGGCTTCTGGGGTCTGGTGATTCTGATGAACTGGCAGCTGATCGGATACATGATGATCATTTATATTGCAGGGCTTCAAAATGTTCCCGGAGAGATTATCGAGGCGGCAAAGATTGACGGAGCCACGGGATTCCAGACCTTGAAACGCATTATGATCCCCATGGTCATGCCGTCCTTTACCATCTGTCTGTTTCTGACCCTGACAAATTCCTTTAAGCTCTTTGACCAGAACCTGGCTTTAACAGCAGGAGGGCCGGGGCGTCAGACCAGCATGCTGGCCCTTGATATTTACAGCACCTTTTATGGAAGGGTGGGCTGGGAAGGGGTGGGCCAGGCAAAGGCCACGGTATTCTTTCTCATGGTCGCCGTCATTTCCCTGACCCAGCTTTATCTGACAAGGCGTAAGGAGGTGGAAAGCTGATGGATGAAAAGAAGGTCGTTTCCAAACAATCTGGGGGAATCCTTATGACAGCGGTTCTGACCGTGCTTTCCCTGGCATTTTTGTTTCCTATTGTACTGGTGCTCATGAATTCCTTTAAGAGCAAGCTGTTCATCAGCGACGCACCTTTCCAGTTTCCAAAGACCGGCACCTATGTGGGGCTTGCCAATTATGTGGAGGGCATAAGGAAAACGGGATTCTTCCCTGCATTTGGGAGGTCCCTGTTTATTACGGTGGTTTCTGTTGCCGTCATCATTCTGTTTACATCCATGACGGCCTGGTTCATAACCAGGGTGAAGTCCCATTTTACCAGTCTCCTGTATTATGTATTCGTTTTTGCCATGATCGTGCCTTTCCAGATGGTCATGTTCACCATGTCAAAAACGGCCAATGATCTTTACTTAAATTCCATGTACGGTCTGGTGCTCCTTTATCTGGGCTTTGGCGCCGGGCAGGCGGTATTTTTATTCTGCGGCTTTGTAAAGGCCATACCCCTTGAGATCGAGGAGGCGGCTATGATTGACGGCTGCTCCCCCATTCAGACATATTTCCGCGTGGTATTCCCCATGCTGAGGCCTACGGCTGTGACGGTGGCAATTCTAAATGCCATGTGGATTTGGAACGATTATCTTCTTCCGAGCTTGATTCTTCCTCAGGAAAAAGGTACAATACCAATGGTTATTCAGAATCTCAAGGGCGGCTACGGCTCCATCGACATGGGAGCCATGATGGCTATGCTGGTTCTGGCTATCTTCCCCATCATTGTATTTTATTTGAGCTGCCAGAAGTATATTATCAAGGGCGTGGCAGCAGGTGCGGTGAAGGGTTAGAAAAAATCGAAAGCGAGGAGACTGGTTATGCGGGAATGTGGCATGTTGCTTCCGGTTGCAAGCCTGCCGTCAAAGTACGGGATCGGAGCATTTTCCAAAGAGGCATACGAATTTATTGATTTATTAAAAAAAGCAGGACAGCATTACTGGCAGATACTTCCCTTGGGACCTACGGGCTATGGAGATTCTCCTTACCAGTCATTTTCCGCATTTGCGGGAAACCCTTATTTTATTGATCTGGATGTGCTGGCAGAGGAAGGCCTGCTGACAGAAGCTGAATGTGAGGCAATGGATTTTGGGGGAAACCCAAGAGATATTGATTACGGAAAGATCTATGAGAACCGTTTTCCTCTGCTGAGGAAGGCCTATGGCAGATGGAAAGAGAAGGGTCATTCCCCCAGGGAGGCGAAAGAATCCCTGAACGGTGAAACAGCCCTGTACTGTTTTTACATGGCGGTTAAGGATCACTTTGAGGGAAAGAGCTGGATCTTCTGGAATGAAGATATCCGTCTTAGAGAGCCGGAGGCGATGGCCCGCTATGAAGAAGAGCTTTCGGATGATATTGGCTTTTACGGCTTCCTTCAGATGAAGTTTGAAGAGCAGTGGGGCAGGTTAAAGGCCTATGCCAACAGCCGGGGCATCCGCATCATCGGCGATATTCCCATTTACGTGGCCTTTGACAGCGCAGATTCCTGGTTTCACCCGGAGCTGTTTCAGTTTGATGAAAACAGCCAGCCGGTTGCGGTTGCCGGATGCCCGCCGGATGGATTTTCCGCTACGGGACAGCTGTGGGGAAATCCTCTTTACCGTTGGAGATATCATGAGGAAACGGGTTATGAATGGTGGATGAAGCGGATGGAATACAGCTTCCGCCTCTATGATGTGGTGCGGGTGGACCATTTCCGGGGCTTTGACGAGTATTATTCCATTCCTGCCGGAAGTGAAAACGCCGTTCACGGAACCTGGGAAAAGGGCCCCGGCATCGGCATTTTCAAACGGATGGAGGAAAGGTTCGGAAAGCTGGATATTATTGCGGAGGACTTGGGCTTTTTGACTCCCACTGTTTTAAAGCTTGTTAAGGATACGGGATTCCCGGGGATGAAGGTGCTGGAATTTGCCTTTGATTCCAGGGAAGAGAGCGACTATCTGCCTCACAATTATACGCCCAATTGTATTGTGTATACAGGAACCCATGACAACAATACCATAAGAGGCTGGTATGAGGAGCTGTCGCCGGAGGATAGGCAGCTTTCCGTTAATTACATGAACAATGCAGGAACCCCCAGGGAGGAGATCCATTGGGACTTTATCCGCCTGGCTCTGGCAAGCGTGGCGAAGCTGGCGGTCATTCCGGTTCAGGATTACTTAGGACTGGGAGTTGAGGCCAGGATCAATGAGCCTTCCACTCTGGGGAAAAACTGGAGATGGCGGATGCTTTCGGGAGAACTGACCGATGAGGTTTTAGAGAGATGCAAAACCATGGCAAGGCTTTACGGAAGGGTATGATGGAATACCCGGCGAGCATGGGAAAGGAGATGAGTATTTCTGATGGAGTCTGTGAATATTAAAGATATAGCCAGAATCTGTGGGGTAGGCGTGAGCACCGTATCCCGGGCCATTAATAATCATCCGGATATTAACCCGGAGACAAAGAGCATGATTATGGATGTGATTAAGGAGAATAACTACATCCCCAATAACAGCGCCAGGAATTTAAAACGCACGGATTCCAAGGCTATCGCGGTACTGATTAAGGGAATCGGAAACCCATTTTTCAGCAAAATGATCCGCGTTTTTGAAGAGGAGATCCAGAGAAAGAAATACTCATTTATCATGCAGAGAGTGGATGAGAAAGCGGATGAGGTGGATGTGGCTCTGGAGCTGATAAAGGAAAAAAAACCGAGGGGAATCGTCTTTCTGGGGGGATATTTTTCCCACAGCAAGGAGGAGCTTTCCCAGCTTTCCGTTCCTTTTGTATTGAGCACCATCGGAATGATGGAATCCCAGGAGGACCTTCCCGCCTTTTCCTGCGTATCCGTGGATGACTTTGCAGAAAGCCGTAAGATGACGGATTACCTTTGCAGTCTGGGACATAAGAAAATCCTGATTCTGACCGCGGCCCCGGATGACGAAAGCATCGGACGGCTGCGTCTGGAGGGATATAAGAAGGGGCTTGAGGATAACGGGATCGCCTTTGATCCGTCTCTGGTGGTGTATTCAGAGGAATGTGAGGAGTGCTATACCATGGACAACGGCTACCGGATGATGACCCGGGCACTGCAGGAGAACCGGGATTTCACCGCGGTCTATGCGATTTCAGACAGCATTGCCATCGGCGCCAGCAAGGCTGTGTTTGACAACGGAAAGAGGATACCGGAGGATTATTCTGTGGCAGGCTACGACGGGCTGGACATCGCTCATTATTATAATCCCACCATTACCACCATACGCCAGCCGGTGGAGGAGATGGCCAAGTCAACCATTAAGATATTGTTTGATGTCATTAAGAACCAGGCACAGCATCAGAAGAAGGTGTTTAAGGCAGAGCTGGTGGAAGGGGATTCTACCAGGAAAATAACGGAATAAAAGGGTGCCCCAAAGGTTAAATTTCATCTGAATTTGATTGAAGTTTAACCTTTGGGGCGCCCTTAAAAATTTTTCCAGAACAGATTTTCCCTGTTTCCGGGGGGCCTTGTCCTAGTTCTGGCTCTTAGAAGTGCTGCTTTTGGAAGTGCTGCTCTTAGAAGTGCTGCTTCCGGAATCGCTGCTCTTAGAAGTGCTGTTTCCGGAAGTGCTGCTCTTAGAAGCATTGCTTCCGGAATCACTGCTCTTGGAAGCGTCGCTTTCCGAATCACTATCTACTGAATCACTGTTTTCCAAATCACTGCTTTCCAAATCGCTGCTTTCCGCATCTCCGCTTTCTGCATCATCGCTTCCCGCTGCTGCTTCATCCGTCTCCGCGTCCTCAATGCTTTCTCCCTCCGGGGTGAAAGTGACGTGAAGCTCATTGCCGATCATATCCTTGGCGATGACAACTATGTTTTCCTTATTCATTTCAAAGGTAACAAGGCCTGTACTGCGGTCGATGGAAAGAGGAAGGATCTGAGGGTCGTTCTCGTCGGACGCGGTAATAGAGGAAAAATCCACTCCGGACTGGCTGTCTTCCAGGCGGAAAGACAGGACGCCGTCTTCAAACACATTGTCCTTGTACGCCGGGGGAGTGTCGTCCAGGACATCCACCTGTTCATTCAGAACGGTTTTCATCTGGTTGAAGTTGGTGAGTCTGGCTTCCAGCGATCCGTTGCTGGTAAGCACGGCAGTATAGGTTCTTGAACCTGTTTTCGTGAATTCAACGGGAGTTCCGTCAAGAGTCAGTTCCATGCCCTTAAGAGGGAGAAGGGACTTGATTTTCAGCTCTGCTGTGGTGGAAATATAATCGCTGCTTTCTCCGATGATGATCTCGCCCTTTGGCTTTGCTGTGACCAAAAAGAAGATCAGGCCGTTGACAACGAGGAAAGGAAGCACATAAAACAGAATGACCGTCAGGAAGCCGCTCTTTCCCGAATCCCGCCGGTACGGGGAACCTGATTTCCCACGGTTTGATCTGGATTGATTGTTATACTGGTTCATACTGATAAACTTTCCTCCTGGTGTATTTTCGCCTTTAAGCATATCAGAAAATCATGCTTCTTACAAGATTATCTGTTAAATCGTAATAAATTAAATTATTCTTACGAAACCTCCTGTTTATGCGTGTTTGAGGGAGATTGCTTTTTCATTTGACAGTCCTTTGACTGCACTGTAACAGGCTTCTGGCCTGTCTGACTTTACATCTGCAAATTCAAAGTGTGTGCAGGTGTCAAGGGCGGTTTTGATATCATGACTGAATGGGTACTGAGCCCGATTGATTCCAGACTTTCTATTTTTTAAGATGCCTGTCAGATTTTTACTGATAGGTGTTTTCTTTTACGACTATTATTAATATAATGTTAAAAAGACAGGAGACCAGCTATGAAAAGTCAAGCATAAATTAGCAAGAAATTCTTTTTTGTATCAATGGTAAAAAAGGGTAACTTTAATAGAGCTCCCTTAGGGTGCTTTTTCAAAATCTATCGATATTGGTATA
>JAEZFK010000046.1 GCA_023437715.1 Bacillota bacterium
TTGGCCTGTCTGTTTTTATATCATACACCGAAAAAAGAGATTAAAGTTGCATCTCGATTTACAAAACTGCGTCTCGCTCTGCAATTAAGTACAATTAAGTAATTTCGATTATAAACCTAAATTGTAAATCGAAATGCAACCAGATCGATCTACGCTCCTTATTGTTTTATTGAAATTTATATATTCACCAGGAGGTTGCATCCTGGCTTACAAAGACTGTTACCTATTCAAAGGTAATAGCCTTTTTTTCTTGTTTAATGTTATCCTCTTTATGTTGGCGGCGGATAAGGAGGACGCCATGTCTAAATTTTTTACTTATGAAAACAGACTTCATCTTCAAAAGGGGCTGAAGGATAGTCTTTCAATTAAAGCGATAGCAGCATCCCTTAATAAGAATCCAACTACTGTATCTCGTGAAATAAAGAAATATTCCTCTGAGGTGGCTACTGGTTATCCCGGCTACCCATTTAACGAATGCAAAAACAGATTTAACTGCAGAAAAAAGAATATCTGTGGTAAGGAATGCACTCGTAAGTCTGCTCTTTATTGTAAGATTTGTCCTGGTTGTAATGAGCATTGCCCCGAGTTTGTTCAAGAAATCTGTATAGCTCGTTTTAGACCACCTTATGTCTGTAATAGTTGTGATACCATTGGAAAGTGCTCTTTGATGAAGACTATTTATGATGCAGAGCACGCTCACTTCAAAGCTCATAATGTAATCTCTGAATCCAGGAGCGGACTTTGTGTTTCTGAGGAAGAGATTGCCAGGTTAAATGCCGTCATCAGCCCATTGGTAAATCAGGGGCAGTCAATCCATCAGATTTACATCAATCATGAGAATAAACTGATGTGTAGTGAAAAGACCATTTACAACTACATCGATGCCTGTCTCTTTGATGTAAGAAACAACGACCTTCCTCGCAAGGTGAAATTTCGTGAGCGCTATAAGAAACCTGAATTCAAGGTTGATAAGGGGTGCCGTATAGGCCGCAATTATCAGGAATACCAAAAGTTTAAGGAAAAGAATCCTGATCTTGCGGAGGTTCAGATGGATTCATTTGACGAGGTCTTCCCATACATATTGACCGACAACGGGAGCGAGTTTTCTAATCCAAAAGCCATTGAGTATCGTGATTATGTAAAAACAGGTGGAACAATGCATCGAACAAATATCTTTTATTGTGATGCAGGATGCCCTTATCAGAAGGGTGCCTGTGAAGTGAATCATGAACTGATCAGAAGAGTTATTCCTAAAGAGACCAACATGGATAATCTTACGCAGCAAGATATCTTTTTAATGATGAATCATGTCAATTCTTATAAAAGAAAAAAACTGAACAATCGTAGTCCATACGAAACATTCAGCTTTCTTCATGGAGAAGATGTGCTGGGAGCACTTGGACGTCGACCGGTTGCCGCCAAAGACATCATGTTAAAGCCAGCTCTTCTCAAAAAATAAGATAAACGACAGTGCCGCCAACATCTTTACCTAATACACCACATATCAGGGGTGGATTCTCCGTTTACAAATTTAAACGAGAGGGAGTTGACCTCCCTTTGGCCTGTCTGTTTTTATATCATACACCGAAAAAAGAGATTTGAACAGGTTGCATTTCGCTTACAAAAACTGCACCTCGATTACAAAGGTGGCATTTGGGTTACAAAAACTGCGTTTCGCTTACAAATATTTGCTTGTCAATTTACAAAGTTGCATCTCGCTTTACAAAACTGCGTCTCGCTCTACAATTAAGTTATTTCGATTATAAAAAATGTACCAACATATATTATACAACGAAAAATAATAAATATTTATTGATAATCGATAAAATTTATGTTATTCTATACAAATAAATATAAGTGAGGTGTATTTTATGAAACAATGTTCAACAATATTTTTAAAGATATCTGTTATTATTATTGGAATGCCTGTGCTTGCTTTATGCATTTATGGATTTTCCTGGTTAGCACATAACCCAGTAAATCCGGATTATGTTCTTATATTATATCCCATTGTAATAGGCATGTATGTATCAACAATACCGTTTTATTTTGCATTATTTAAGGCGTATAAACTATTATGTTATATTGACAAGAATGAAGCTTTCTCTCAATCTTCTGTTAATACATTAATATTTATTAAATATTGTGTAACTATAATAAGTCTTTTATATTTGATAATAATGCCATTTGTTTATCTCTTAGCTGATAAGGACGATGCCCCAGGCCTCATAATCTGTGGAATGGTTTTTATCTTTGCATCAATGGTGATTGTTTTCTTTGTGGCAGTTCTTCAAAGACTTTTACAAGATGCTATTAATATTAAAATGGAAAATGATTTAACGGTGTGAGGAGAATATCATGGCAATTATTATTAATATTGACGTAATGTTGGCTAAAAGAAAGATGAGTGTAACAGAACTTACAGAGAAGGTTGGAATAACGATGGCAAATCTGTCTATTTTAAAAAATGGAAAGGCAAAAGCTATTAGGTTTTCAACTTTAGAGGCAATATGTATAGCTTTGGATTGCCAACCCGGTGATATTATGGAATATAGAGGTAATAAAGATATCCCCAAATAAAAGATTCTCTTATTTGTGTAAATAAAACTCTCGTTTATCAGACATTTGAAGGAGAAGAATTTGGACAATACACTGGATGTTTCAGATGCTACTATCCATGAATGATTTGAAAAATTCCAAGAGTCAGATAGAGAAAGATAACATTGTTTATTTGCCTGAAATTACAAACGCATACTCCTCCTATACCTAAAAACATATCTGTTTAAATTGAAAAGGTCACAGAAAAAATTCCGTATCGATAGGCGAGTCCTATTCTACAATAGTGCCTATTATATGATAACTACCAGTGAAATTGCGTTCTGTTATTATAATGCTATAATTCCCTTTTGTGAGTGTCACGGTATCGGAGCCAGATTGATATTCTTTCATTGGGTACACAAAGTCTTTTGTGTCCCGATCTTTTATTCCAAGCTTGAAGTCTCCAGATTCCCTTGATACGGTAATAGTGAATTCGGTATCATCCGCAACTACAAAATCATAACGTAGTGGTTGAGCATATGCAGAGTTTTCAATTCGATACAATTCTTTTGGTAAATCTAAAATTTCTTCATTGTTATTAATCGTGTTTTCCTTTGAAGTATCAGTTTCCACCTCAGAGAAGGAGGACTTATCAATAGATTCGCTGGATGCACATCCAACCAATATAAACATTAAATTAATAATTAAAAATATACAGATTCTCTTCATTTTAACCTCCATAAACGTAAATAAACATATAACCATGCAACTATTGACTCAATCATACAGCATATGCATGGATTGTCAACAATTTCCTGGGGTTATTTATGTCCAGGAGCGGCAGACTTTAGAAACTGTAATCAATGGATAGTTCTTATATTGATAGCATTCTCCCCAAAATCCTCCAGATAGTTGATGGATGTAGTGACTTAACGAAGCTAAAAAATCTTGGCATGGATATCTACTGAAAATGCTTTTTTACTTAATTTTCGAAAGCGTATAAATATATTGTAGAAATGACGTGGTTTATTGTATATAATAAGAAAGATATTCTGGCTGGTATATAAAT
>JAEZFK010000035.1 GCA_023437715.1 Bacillota bacterium
TCAACCACTTTTTTCATTTTCTTCAAAACTTTTTCATCGATCATCGATGTGTTTTGAGAGAAATTTTGCCGCCGTTTTCAGCGGCGAGTTATATCATACCAAGACAGGCGACAAATGTCAACACTTATTTTACATTTTTTATACATAAATTTTATTCGTAAAAGAATGGTCTATAAAATGCAATTACAGATGGTAAACGTGAATTTTATCTTTCCTATTTTATATGCAGAATTCTGCCACGCAGATATTCCCGCTTTTCCCTTTCTTTCAGCCATATTAACTGACTTTGAATATATTTTTAGGCCTTATATAATGTCTAAGACCGCTTTCCTAAAATAAATATAATTAATTTCAAAAAAAGTACCCAAAAGATGATTCTTATGTTATAATTTAGATACATTTTACCGATATACAGGGGAGAATTGAATTAAAATGTAACTAAAATGCACGAATTCTAAACGAAACAACTGTTTAAGGATTATCATCCCTGATCGCAGATTCCTTTCATCGCCACCTTTAGAGGTGAATACAACCGTGAAAAAACGGATTGAGACTGGATCAGGCATAAGTCTGTAGCCAGAGCGGACGGAGACCAATGCTGAGATATTGGAATTTTCAGATAGGGACACTACGGTTCGCGGCCAATCCAATCAGCCCAATTTCAAAGATCTTTCAAAGAGGCCAGGATATCTGAAAAGGTCGTGTACAATAGAAAATAACAAGTCGTATAAATCATATAAATATAAACCACATAAATTTATAAACTACATTATAAACCACATAATTTATAAACCACATAAATTTATATAAAATTTACAGAGAAGAGACAAGCGCCGAAAAAGCTTTTCTCTGAACGAAAAATGCACTAATATCATCTCTTCGGAAGTTTGCTACTCCCTTTCAGGCAGATGATATGAAATAGAGGCGATACATAATGAACCTGCGATCTGTACGCGAAAAGATACAGCAGGTATTCTTTAATTTCAGGAGAGAAAAAAATGAAAGAGAAAAACAAAAAAGGATTATTTGGTTTTTTTCAAAAAATCAAGAACTTCCCAGAAGCTTCAGATGAACCCCTTCCATTTTCCACCCCTATTACAGAAATTGAGGAGAATGGAGCTGCGGAAAGCGCGGCTTCCGATTCCGGCGATTCTGTACAAAGCAGCGACGACACGGATGCCGCACCTCTTTCATGCTTTTCTGTCTGGGAACCGTCCGACGATCCGCTTCTTGTAAGGATTGATGAAGAAGTGCTGTATAATGAATACATGCAGTTTGTCGAAAAGATGAACTCATTATATGAGGTTTTCAGCAGGAAAAACTCTCTCTCCTTTGATCCGAACCCACAGCCAAAGGATGCACAACCCCAGCTCTATATCTCAAAGGACCGGATGGCGGCATGGTTGTATGTTATCCCACCTCTTAACGGCGGGCAGGATATCAATGAGATTGGATTAAAAGCAGTTCTGGCACAAGAGCGTGTAACAACCGGAATCCTGGATGACGCTTTGAAAGAACTCGTTGAAGGACCTGTTTATTGCAGGGCGGTACTGGTTGCGAAAGGGATTTTGGCGCGCAACGGAGTTGACGGTACCATAAAAGATCATTATGAGCGCATTCTTAAGCCTGATTTTAAAGAGGATGAAAAAGGAACCATTGACTTCAGGAACTTAAACATGGTCCAGTCCGTCAAGGAAGGGGACACCATTTGTGAAATCACTCCGGCGGTTCCGGGAGAAAACGGAATGACGGTTACGGGGCAGCCTTACCCTTACAAAGTCAAGGGGACTGATGCGAAAGTACCTGCCGGACACAATACAACGCTTAATAAAGACCGCACACTGCTCATTTCTCAGAAAACAGGACATGTCACCTATGTAAACGACAGATTCCAGGTGGATCCTGTCCTCAAAATTGATGGGAATATCGATGGAAATATAGGAAATCTGGATTATGACGGGAACATTCTCATCAGCGGAGATGTGAAAAGCGGCTTCTCTGTGAAAGCTTCAGGAAGTATTGAAATCCGCGGCTCTGTGGAAAGCGCCAGGATCACGGCAAAAGGCCCTATTACGATTTCCAATGGCGTACTGGGAAATGGACAGGGGGTTTTAACCTCTGGTTCCCATATTAAATGCGGTTATCTGGAGCATTGCACCGTAGCGGCCGGAGGAAACGTGTATGCGAACAGCATCATTAACTCGAAGGTTGAGAGCGACCAGGACATTGTGGTCACTTCCGGTACTGGAATAATCGTGGGCGGCTCCCTTTTGGCCGCAGGCACTATCCGGGCGCACGTCATCGGGTCCAAGTTAAATTGTATTACAACCGAACTGACCATCGCCGATGTCCCCAAATATGTGGAAGAAGCCAACAGCCTCACCAAGGAAATGGAACAGCTTAAACGCCAGAAATCCGAGATGAAGAAAAATCTCATATATCTGGAAACTTCACAGCGGAAAGACAAAGAGGAATTGCTGGAAAAATTTTATCAGGCGCAAGAAAGTTTAAGCATAAGAGAGCAGGAAATTACAAGCCGTTTAACAGAAATAACTGCAAATACGAAAACACAGACCGGATTCATAAGGTGTCGCCAGATATTTCCCATAGCCCGTATCCGCATCGGATCTGCCTGCCTGTCAGTTCAGGAAGAACGTTCCAACGCTCTCGTTTACCAAAATAAAGAGGGAGAAATCATCGTTGGAAACGGTTGATCCTTGAATACCATAGATAATACATAGGATGAATAAAAAGCCTGGCGGAAATGCGAATCACAAGCATTTCCGCCAGGCTTTTATCATACACAATACAAATCCTATATTATTCCCGAATCATCGCTGTCAAGCTGTCCGGAAATGCTGCTGGACGCCACCTGCATCCGCATTTTCATCAATTCGATCAAATAAAGGAAATCTGATTTATTGGATACAAGGCTCCCGCTTTCTGATCCCGAAGACTGGTCCGCCAGGTTTTCAAGAGCTTCCAATAAGTCCGATGCGCTGTAATCTCCCTGGGAAAGATAGGGACTATAATCCGGTGAAGACGGATTGACATAGCTGCCCGCACTCCCGGAGCCTGAGGCATAATAGGAGGACTTGCTCCCTGCCGTCTGGTCTTCTCCCATGTATCCCATTACCTTTCGAACATATTCCTGAGTTTCTTTAAAAGGAGGAATCCCGCCGTATTTGCTCACATTGTTGCTGCCTGCATTATATGCCGCCAGCGTAAGTTCTACATTTCCCTGATATTTCTCCAGGTTTTCTCTTAAATATTTGGCTCCGCCCATGATATTGCTTTTGGCGTCATAGGGATCAGCTACACCCAAGGATCTGGCCGTAGCGGGCATTAACTGCATGATTCCTGCTGCCCCCTTGTTTGAGGTAGCCGAAGGGTTAAAATTTGATTCTGCTTTCGCCACCGCCTTCAGCAGCTTTTCTGATACCCCGTATTTTTTTGAAGCTTCCGAAAACATCTCATCAAGACTTTGGGGAACCTTTAATACTGAGTTTAAAGCCTGTTTAAAATTTCCTTTGCCTGCCCCTGCCGCCGTATTTGCGGTCCGCCCTGTATTCGTTTTTAAAAGAGCGGACAAATTCAACTGGTCTATCGTTGCCAAAATCCAATCCTCCTGTTTTTAACAATTCCTGCCTGTTACGGAACCCATTTGCCTGAGGCATCTACCCAATAGCCGTTTACAGAGGTGCTGCTGGCCATGCTTCCGTCTGAATAGAGATAATACCAGACGCCGGGTTGGGGCTGTATCCACCCGGTCAGCATCTCGCCGCCGCCGGGATTTAAATAATACCATTTTCCATTTACAAACTGCCAGCCGGTCAGCAGCTTTCCGTCAACGGGGTTTAGATAATACCATCTCTGGCCTGACTGCAGCCAGCCGATCTGACGGATTCCGTTGCCGTCAAAATAATACCAGTCATTTAAAATCTGCTTCCAGCTGTTGGTGGGAACTCCGCCGTCTTCCTGCTTGTAAGTATTGCCGCTCCAGGTTCCTGTGGTGTCACCGTCATACTCCATGATAGTATCCTCTGACGTGACATAGTCCCCTTCTTTCATAGATTTGCGGTCTTCGGCCGTATAGCCAATGGCCCGGACTTCATAATAATAAACCGCGTCCTTATTCATATATTGGGAAAGGTCCACCGTATTGGTATTTACGGAAACTCTTTGCTTCACCTTGTCATCCGCATACAAAACCACCTGATAACCGGTCGCAAACTGAACTTTGTCCCAGACCGCCTTTGTCATATTTTTATCGCTCCAGCCCGCTTTGGCAGTCTTTCCCAGATGTACTACGGGAACATAATCCACCTTTACTTCCAGAGTATAATTGTCAAGGGCCTTGGCTGATACGAATTTAGCTCCTGTGATCTTGCATTCCGAACGGTTATAGGAATCGGCAAATATCATGGTATCTGATGTGAGAATCACGCTGACCCGTTCATTTTTTGCCGCTTTCCATTTATCAACATCCTGTTTCCAGACCGCTTCTTTCACTGACACGCCGGAAGTGGTGGTAGATATCTCCGGCATCAGAATTTCCTCATCCCCGTACTGGCTGGTGAACTTAAGATTCACGCTCCGTATGACGATGGAATCAGCACCGTAAACCTTTGCAGGCAGGAAAAATGCCAGCACTGCCAGAAAGGCGGCAAGGCACAGGAAGCTCCGTCTGTTTTTTCTCATGCTCCTCATTGTACCCACACTCCATCCTCATTGACCGGATACCCGCCGATGACCGTATTGACTGCCAGAGTACCATCCGCATTGAAATAGCGCCACAGCCCATCAATCCGCTGCCAGCCCGTCACCATGGCTCCGTCTTCTCCTGTGAAATAGGTTTGGCCGTTCCTGGTGATCCAGCCTTTTAACATGGCCCCCTCCAGATTCCCCTGAATGGTGTTTAAATAGTACCATCTGCCTGCCTGATTGAGCCAGCCGGTCTGCATGGCTCCCTGAGGCGTAAAATAGAAATAATAGCCGTCAATGACCTGCCAGTTGGTGGCGGCGGCTCCCATAGGGGCCTCATGGCCGCTGTCCGGATAAAAATAATACCAGATATTCCCGATCTTATTCCAGCCGGTCACCATGGCTCCCTGGGAATCCATGTAATAGAGATCCGAATCCACCAGATTCCAGCCGGTTATCATCTTTCCATCCTGATCGAAGCGGTACCAGACATCATCTAACACCAGCCAGGAATTTGCCTGCATGGTTCCGTCTGGATACCGGTAATACCACACTCCGGACTGCTGATCCCAGCCCTGGCTTACAGTCCCGGTTCCTGTTCCCTGAACGGTATCCGATTCCTTACCGGTACCATCGGACACATCCCGGTCCCTGATGACCAGCTCATCCGATTCCACCCAGCCGCTCTTTGTTCCGTTTTTTAATTCTTCCTGTTTAAAAGGAACAGAACGGATCTTATAGGAATAGGTGCCTTCCTCTGTCATATAGGGATAAAAATTGTATGTAGTCGCTTTTATCTGTTCTTTCTTTAAAATAATGGACTTTCCTTTATACAGCCATACCTCATATGCGCCGGAGGTATTATCTCCCTTGGACCAGACAGCCTGACCCAGTCTTGTATCTTTCCAGCCCACATCCTCAGGCTCCGCATACAGTCCCTTAACCGCTTTTGTCCGCAAGGTCACGATTAAATCGCTGCCGCTCCGTTTGGCGCTGACATAAGAGCCTCCGGTGACCTTAATCTTGGTAGCTTCATAGGAGGATTTGAAATAGGCGTCATACTCATCCGAGGGGGTAAGGGTCACATTCATCTTCGGCTCCTCTCCTATGGTCATATCCTTTGTGCTGGATGTGACCCACTCGGCTTCCTTTACAGTGTACTTTTTATCACCTGACGTCACGTAGGCATCTGCACTTGTATTATTGATCTGGATGTCCGGCAGACGGTCCCCGGCCTCAATCTTAAGTCCTACTTTTATGCTGACCGAATCAATGGATTCCGTAGCCATGGCTTTTCCAGGGATGCCGCACACACACAAAGCTGCAAGAATGGCTATCGCCAGTCTCCTTTTTTGTTGTTTCATGCTATCTCTCCTTTTTAACAGATACAAATTCATTTTACAGTCTATTAGATTCTATCGTCAGGTTTTTAATGAAACATAAGCAAATACTAGATTTTTCTCCCTTTTATCTGCTCCTGCAGCAAAAGCTTTCCCAATACGGTCTCCTGATGGGAGGTCATTTCAAGGAAGCGGCCGCCGTATCTGTAATAGTGGCCTTTTTCTCCGTCAAGAACCTTTTTCTTCCAGAGAATGGTGCCTTTCAGACGGATACAGGCGGATTTGATATCCATAAGGAAAGAAAACGTGGCTCCCTCCCTCAGTTCTTCTCTCGACTCAAAGCCCACGCCTCCTGCGCTTATATTTTTCACCTCGGCTTTGACGTGCAGTATATTTTCTTCCGTGTCGGATACATCCATGGACGCCGGAAAACAAATCCTGACTTTCGTATCACGGCGTCTCTCCAATTCTTCCATCCGCTCCAGGACACGGCAGGAAAGCTTGTAAAAAGGCCTTTCTTCCACTCTCACCTTTTCATCCAGACGGCATTTGCAGGTGACAAGCCCCCGTACGTCATCATAGAATACAATGATCATTTCAGCGCTTATTTTACGCATATCTTCTTCCCGGATGATAAGCCCCATGGGCTCCTTACCGGAATCAACCACTTCCGCCTCTGCAAGAGGAATGCCGGCAAAAGAGCAAATACAAGCTTTTTTACAATCCACAAACATCTTTTTATTCCTCCGTTTCTTCTTCCGTTACTTCCTCCGGCTCCTCCGGTTCTTCAGTCTCTTCAGGCTTAACCGCCTCCACCTCCTGGGGTACATAACTAAGGAAGTATAGGTAGATGTCCACCACAGCCTTGTACAGCTCTTCCGGCACCTGGCTTCCCAGTTCCAGCTGTGTCAGTATGGTGGCCAGAGAATCGTCCTCATACACGGGCACGCCGTTCTCATTGGCTGTTTCCACGATCTTTTCCGCCATATATCCCATGCCCGAAGCCACGATGACCGGTGCGGAATTTTTGGTTTCATCGTATTTTAATGCGACCGCTTTTTTATTTAACGTACTTTTAAATTCTGACATCGACTGAATTTTTCCTTTCCTGGATTTTCGGAAATACCTCAACAGGAGAAGTCGGCCCTCCTCCGGCCTGCAGGTAAATATTTTCTGCCCGGAAATGGTGCTGTTCCAGAATGCCCTTTATTCCTTTTTGGATGGCTGCCTCTGACTTCTGCATTCTCTCCGGATAATAGAGCTGCAAGGAGGCTGTGTTATTTCCATAAAGAAGCAGAAGCTTAAACTGACCCAGCTCCTTGATATCGAACTTGACAAAAAGCCTGACCGTATGTCCCATCTCCGACTGGGTGCTGTTTCCTTCTTCGTCCGGGTCGATCCACATCTCGGTAAACATCTTTTTCCCGTCTATATTCAGCGGAAATACCAAGTGAAGAAGGGGCATGTAGACGCTTTCATTCATGACAAGGGACTGCAGCATGTTCTGGAATACCTGTTTATTTTCAAGCCCGGCGCCTCCGCTGACTCCGGCCTTTAAGAAATCCACAAATTTATCGGCCCATTCATTTTTCCCGGCCGCTTTTTCCATATCCACCTGGCCCAGAACCTCATCAAACTGATCGGCGGTCATGGTTCCGAAGAACTTGCGGAATCCCTGATAGCCTGTAAGCCTGGAAAAAGCCTGGAGAACTTCCTCTCTGTCGCCGTTTTCATACTTTGCGATCAGAACCGACAAAAGGGATACCTTGTCCCGGATAGTGCCCATGTCATGATTGGCTGCTATATAACGGCCGAAAAAGGGAAGGATCTTCTCCTTTAGGAGAGCACCGTTCTTTGCGGTGCTTCCTTCCGGCGCCGCCATATCCAGTTCCTTGAGCAGGGCTTCGATCTGCTCTCTGGTCTGCTTAAAGACGTATTTCTCCGTATCCTTTATGGTATTAAATATATCATGAAGGATGTGCTTTCCGGAAGACATATCGTTGAATTTTTTTATAAAATTTAATACGTCGGCCTTTAAATCCACAGAATTTGTTTCCGACATAACCTTCCTGAGCTGTTCGAAGATGCCGCCGCTGAAACGGACCGCGGATTCGGCCTGTTCTTTTAAAAACGGAACCATGTCTCCATCCTGCATCTGGGACGCCTCAAAAAAGGCGGCGATCTTCCGGGCCGCTTCCTCTCCCATCACACCGCCTGTGAGGGCCTCTTCTCCCTGAAAAAAGATATCTGTAAAAATCCGGGAAAGGTCCGGAATGTTTTTTACCATGTTAAGGAAGGTGCCGAAATTGGACCCGTACTGGAACGCCAGCTGCTGTTCTCCGTTTCCGCCGGAATCCGTCCGGTTATCTCCCCGCATAACTCTTGACGGATCAACGGGGTTCTGGATTTGGGGGCCCTGACCGGCCTGAGGATTATTTTTGATGGTTGAATTATCATAACCCGAAAGCGGGGTCGTAACTTTTAATATGTCTGCCATGATGTGCCTCCATTAAACTGGTATCTTATATTTTTTCGGACGGATATCCAATTTGCTATTATTTTTTGATCATTACATACCGATAAATAAATATATACTAAACTACTAGATAAGGCGGTGTAAATATTATGGATAACGGCATGGATAATATGCTTGATATGTATCTATTTGAAACCAATTCCCTTTTGGAGCAATTGGACGAACTCCTGATTGAAGCAGAAAAAGCAGGAGATTTTACGGTGGATGACGTGAACGAAATTTTCCGTATCATGCACACCATCAAAGGATCTTCCGCTATGATGGAATTTTCATCCCTGATGCAGATAGCGCACCATATTGAAGACTTATTCTTTTTCATCAGAGAGAACGGACTGGACTCTCTCGACAGTTCTCACAAAAGCACTCTTTTTGACCTGATGTTCCGTTCCACCGACATGCTGCGCACAGAGGTTTCAAAGGTAGAAAATAATGAGCCGCTTAGTGATAATGTCGACAATCTGACCCTGGAAATTAATAGCTTCCTGAAAAAAATCAATAAGGATAATGTCCCTGTGGGCAAAGAGGCAAAAAGTGGAAAAACCGCCGAACAAAAAGAAGCGGCTCCTGCCCCGGCTGCCGCTCCTGTCACACCCGCTGTTCATATAAATGAAATCCGCATGGATCTGGCAGAATGCCCTGATGATCCGGCTCCTTTCTTCTTAAGAATTTTCTTTGACGAGGGCTGCGGAATGGAAAACCTCCGGGCTTTCATGCTGATTACCGCATTAAAGGAATCCGGCCTGGAATTCAACTCTTATCCGGCTGATGTGGAGACCAACAGCCAGAGCAGCAATTTCATTATAGAAAAGGGCTTTTTCCTGACCTTAAATTCCCGGGAAGAAGCGGATGCAGCCATTTCCCAGATCAACACCCTAAACAATATCCGCTCCTATGAGCTCATTGAAAATGTGCGGGGAAAATCCGCGGCCTCCGAAGAAAAAACACAGGTGTCCGCAGCTTCTCTTTCCGCTTCGCCAAAAGGCCAGGGCCCTGCCGGCGCTCCTGCTGCCAACGGCGGCCATCAGACGCCTAACAAGCAGAACCTGATCAGCGTCAATCTGGCAAAGCTTGACAATCTTGTGGCCCTGGTGGGTGAGATCGTCATTACAGAGTCCATGGTTACCTCATCTCCTGAGATCCAGAATTTAAAGAATCTGGACAGCTTTTTAAAGGCAACCAGACAGCTCCGCAAGCTGACCGACGATCTTCAGGATATCGTCATGTCCCTGCGCATGGTGCCTGTTTCCGGCGTATTCCAGAAGATGAACCGTATCGTCCGGGACATGAAACAGAAGCTGAAAAAGGATGTGCGCCTGACCATCATCGGAGAGAACACAGAGGTGGACAAGTCCATCGTGGACAGCATCGGCGATCCTATTATGCATATTGTCCGCAATTCCATGGACCATGGCATTGAGGAGACGGCCGAGCAGCGTATCGCAGCAGGCAAGAATCCTCAGGGAGAGATCATTCTTTCTGCCACCCACACCACCAATGAGGTTATCATTTCCATCCGGGACGACGGAAACGGTGTGAATCCGGCAGGAGTTCTTGCAAAGGCAAAGAGAAACGGAATTCTCACAAAGCCGGAAAGTGAATACTCCCAGAAAGAGATCCTGGCGCTTCTTCTGGCTCCCGGCTTCTCCACCAACGAGGTGGTCACCGAATTCTCCGGCCGGGGCGTGGGCATGGACGTGGTAAAGAAAAATGTGGAAGCTATCGGAGGCACTGTAACCATTACCAGTGAACAGGGCAAGGGAATGTGCACCACCTTAAAAATCCCGCTGACCATGGCCATCGTGGATGGCATGGAGATTTCCGTTGGAAAATCCGTCTTCACCATTCCTATTGCCAATATCCGCCAGTCCTTTAAGGTGAAGAACGAAGATGTGATTTACGATACGGAAGGAAATGAGATCATCAAATGCATGAACCAGTTCTATCCGATCATCCGCATTCACAGGCTCTATAACATTGAGACGGAGATCACCAGCATTGAAGACGGAATTCTGGTCTGGGTGGAATCCGGAGACAAGTCCTACTGCCTGTTCGTCGACGACCTTTTAGGAGAACAGCAGGTAGTTGTAAAACCGCTTCCTGTATACTTAAACAACTTCAACATCAAGGATTCGGGAATCAGCGGCTGCACCATTTTAGGCGACGGCAATATCAGCATCATATTAGATGTTTTGAATCTGTATGCTGCAGCACATAATTAACAATAAATTCAGGAATTGGAGGAGTACATATGTCAGCAGAGAATACGCAGGCAGCTATGACTGATGCAGATAATATCATGGATGATCTGGCTCTTACCGGATCAGAGGCCATGGAGCGCTATTTAACCTTTCACACCGATAATCTGATCTTCGGCGTGAGCACCAACTACATTATAGAAATCATCACCAACCATGTGATCACATCCATCCCCATGATGCCCAATTATGTAAAAGGCATTATCAATTTAAGGGGACAGATCGTACCCATCATCGACATCCGGGCAAAGCTTGGCAAGCCGGCCATTGAATATACCAATGCCAGCTGCGTTATTGTCATAAATGTGGATTCTGTTTTTATCGGAATCATCGTGGATGCCGTAGATCAGGTTCTGG
This sequence comes from Bacillota bacterium, assembly GCA_023437715.1. GTDB lineage: Bacteria > Bacillota > Clostridia > Lachnospirales > Lachnospiraceae > Lacrimispora. Next base: position 11,193 of record JAEZFK010000035.1, read on the forward strand.
ATATCGATTATTCCAGAATTTCTCCGGTTCCTTCCAGCAACCGCGAGGAGCTGGTAAGCGGCATGATATCCCTGCCGGATAATCACGTGGTACTGCTTCTGGATTGTGAAACCCTGGTCAATAACTCATAAAGGACGGCTTCACTATGTTAACACTTTCACAGCAGGACTTCCTGCGTCTGGTCCAGTTCGTCAAAAAAAATTACGGAATTGACTTGTCAAAAAAGATGCAGCTGATCATGGGAAGATTATCAAACACCATCATTTCCATGGGATACACTTCCTTTACGGATTACATTGACCATATCCTCTCGTCAAAAAATCCGGCGGACCTGGAGGTAATGTTAAACAAGCTAACGACAAACTACACTTATTTTATGAGGGAAGAAGCCCACTTTAACTTTTTCCGGGATACCATTCTCCCTTATTTGTTAAGTACGAAAAAGAACAAGGTTTTAAGCATATGGAGCGCAGGCTGCTCTTCCGGCGAAGAGCCCTATACCATATCCATGATCATTAAGGAAACCCTGGGGGCGCAGGCCGCCCTCTGGGATACCAGGGTCCTGGCCACGGACATTTCCCAGAACGCCTTAAGGGCTGCAAAGGAGGCCGTTTATGACGAGGATTCCCTGAAAAATTTATCCTCTGCCTGGAAGTCCAAATACTTTGTAAAAACAGCCCAGGAGGGCGTATATTCCGTAGCGCCGGCAATTAAATCAAACGTGATTTTCCAAACCTTTAACCTTATGGACCCTATCCGGTTCCGGTTAAAATTCGATGTTATCTTTTGCAGAAATGTTATGATATATTTCGATCAGAATACAAAGGACGGCCTGATCCAGCGATTCTATGATGCGACTGCCCCCGGGGGCTATCTGCTGATCGGCCATTCGGAAACCATTAATAAGGAAAAAACTCCTTATAAGTATCTGATGCCGGCAACATACCGAAAAGAATAATCTGCCTAATATAAAATCTATTTACCATTTAACAACCGGTAAATGGATTTTATATTACACGGATATTGGAAATAAACCGACTCTCAGAATGGAGTGAATGAATTTATGAACGAAAAAATCCGAGTTTTTATAGTAGATGATTCCATGCTTTTCCGTAAGGTATTAATCGATCATCTCTCTAAGAATCCAAATATAGAGGTAGTCGGTTATGCCATTGACGCCTTTGACGCAGAGCGTAAGATCCCTGTCCTTAAGCCTGATGTGGTAACTGTGGATGTGGAAATGCCGCGGATGAACGGCATTGAATTTGTAAAAAAGCTTCTGCCCAAATATCCGGTACCAGTGATTTTAGTTTCTTCCCTTGATTTAAACGTATTTGAGGCCCTGTCTGCAGGCGCCGTGGATTTTGTCAGAAAGCCGGACATGTCCGAGCGCAATACTGCCAGCACCTTTCTCAACACATTAAACAGTAAAATATTTATCGCTTCACGGGCAAAGATCCGGGTGCCCGGCGCAGCTTCTTCTCCCGTTGTTCCCCAGAAACAGATATTAAGCCACGGGTCATTCAGCCTCAATGCCTGCAATACAGTGATCGCCATCGGCGCTTCCACGGGCGGAACCGAGGCCACACTCCAGGTATTAAGAGATCTTCCTGCGGACACACCAGGGATCGTAGTCACCCAGCATATGCCGGAGGGATTCACAAAGATGTACGCAGACCGCTTAAATACCTTATGCCATATGAGCGTAAAGGAAGCCAGGAACGGAGATCCCATTGAACGAGGGCAGGTCCTTATCGCTCCCGGTGATTTCCAGATGAAGGTGGTGCGCATAGGAAGCCGCTACTCCGTCAACTGCTATTGCGGAGATAAGGTCAGCGGGCACCGGCCTTCCGTGGATGTGCTATTCCAGTCCGTGGCCGACACGGCCGGAGCTTCCTCCGTGGGAATCATTATGACAGGCATGGGACGGGACGGGGCCGAAGGGCTTTTAAATATGAGGAAAAAGGGGGCCTTTACCATCGGACAGGATGCGGAAAGCTGCGTTGTCTACGGTATGCCCATGGTAGCCTACAACATCGGGGCCGTCACCACCCAGGTCCCCTGTTCCAATATTTCCAATGTGCTTTTAAAGCACTTATATTCTCTATAATTTTGAGAAATTGCACTTTTTAAAGTTATTATTTTAATCAAACTGACGATATTATAAATGTAGCATTAAAACAGCACTATTTTAACCCCGCAGAAAGGAGTAATTCTATGCGTATCTCATCGAATTATTTTAATACGCTGTATAATACATCCCAAATCAGACAGAATCAGGATTCGACGGGTGTTACCGCTTCTGAAAGCGGGAAGACAAATTATGATGCAATTACCATCCGCTCCGCCTCACAGGAAGAAATGGATTCCAAGTTTGCTTCTACCATGAAAAATCTTGTTATAAAAGAGGTAAAGCAGCCGGCATCAGAAGAAAAGCTTGATACCTTAAAGCAGAGGATTGCTGACGGAACCTATCAGGTGGATGCCAACAGAATCGCTGAGCGGATTCTTTTATACAAAGGAGCAGAGTCCAATGAATGATTTTATATCCGTGATTGAGGATTTTATCCTGTTATTTAAGGATCTGATCCAGATTGAAGAGACAAAGCTGGAGGCCGCAAGCAAGAACCGGGTTACTTATGTAGAGGACTGCATGAACAAGGAGCAGGCTGCCATCTTAAGGCTTCGGGGACTTGAAAAAAGACGGGAAACCGTTCAGGAGAAGCTGGGTTTTAAGGGGTATACCTTTCAGCAGATTCTTTCCGAAACCACAGGCGAGGACCAGGACCGGTTGAGAAAGCTTTTTGATACTCTCTCCCGTCAGGTCCGGCAGTTTCAGGATACCAATGAGAGCGCCCGCTCTATGATTGAGATAAATCTTCACATGATTAACAAAGCCATCAACAATTCCCAGAATGGAACGGTTGCAGGCAAAGCCAAATGGGAGGGATTATTATGACACGGTCTACTTTCTCCGGCTTCACCATTGCCCAGCTGGGTATGAATGCCAGCCAGCGGGCCCTTGAAGTAACCGGACAGAACATAAGCAACATCAATACGGCAGGCTATACCAGACAGCAGGTAGATCTTGTCAGCTTAAATTTAAAGGGCGGTAACGCCTATTCTACAAGTCCCAGTTCCAAAATTGGATATGGCGTTGAAATCACAGGGATTTCACAGATTCGTGATCCATTTCTTGATGTTCAGTATCGGAATCAGATCGCCAAGGTAGGAACCGCTGATGCGCACCAGGGTACATTGGACCAGTTAGCTGATATCTTTGATGAGACAGGCTCTGACGCTCTTAAAACAGCCTTAAGCAACTTGGAGAGCAGTTTGAAGGCGATGTCTCCTAAAGCCAACGACAACGAATTTGACAGCATCGTGCGTTCCAGATTCCAGGTGATTTTAAATTATATCCATCAAAAATCCGACGAGCTCAGTAGCGTACGCCAGGACGCTGTAGATTCACTGGAAAAAACAGACATTCCCAAGGTCAACAGCCTGCTATCTGATATTGGAGAGCTGAACGACTCCATCTGGAAGAGCCAACTACAGGGCAATCCGGCTCTTGAGCTTCAAGATCAGCGTAACAGTAAGCTGGATGAATTAGCCAGCTATCTCCCTATCAGCGTGACTTATAAGGATGTGAACATCTCTAACGGTGCAAAGTTTGAATATCCGGTGGTCAAATTTACTGGTTCCGAGGGAATGACCTATAATCTTACGGCAGGCGAACACGGAGAAAATGTCGCTTCTCTTTCCGTGGACCGGAATAAGGGCGCTGACGGCAAGGAAAACGGATCTGTTTCCATTAATCTCATTCCTGCCAGCGATTATCCCTCTTATGCAGATGTTTCGGTATTAAAGACGCCTATTACCGATTACCTTAAGGAAGGGAGCATAAAGGGCTCCGTGGATATGCTGAATAAATCAGGCGAGCTTGATAATCCGCCTACGGATTACAGAGGAATTGGATATTATGAGAAAACCTTTGACGCTTTTGTGCAGACCTTTGCGGAAACATTTAATAAGCTCAATACCAATACGATTCCATATACCGGAGCTTCTTCTCTTCCTGCAAACGGGACTGCGGGTAAAACGACAGATGGCAGCGGCAACGATCATGCTCAGTACACTTTAAATTTGTCAAATGTTACAGGAAATTTCTTAAAGGGAGAAACGATAACTGTTAACGGAAATATATATACCTTTGGTGACGGTACTCCGGGTACGATTGAAATCGGTGCTGATCTCAAAGGAAGCTTGGAAAACCTAGCTAAAGCATTAAACGGAGAAAATAGCAATCCGTCAAGTAATTCCCTGAAAGTAAATGGGTCAGCAACTGCAACTTCCGGCCATTGGGATTATAACGACGGAACCGGGAGACTTACCTGGACCGGAAATGACACTTTATCAGCCAGCGATACCGTCAGCAGCATAGATTTCTCACTCGAATACTCGGCAAATAAGACTAACGTAAAAAATTACGACCTCTTTAAAACCTCTGACAACAGCAGTGTTTTTACGGCCAGCAACATTAAGATTTCCGATGACTGGATGAATAAAAGTATCCACATTATTGCTTCCCAGGAAGAAAATCCGGGCTCAACGGCCAATGACAACATTTCAAGGATGTTCAATGCCTTATCGGAAGAGCAGACCTTTAAATATCAATATACATATGTTGACAGCAGCGGCACTCCTCAGACAGGCAGCATTGACTTCTATAAGGGAAGTTTCGCTCAGTGCTACTGCAATCTGGAGAATACGCAGGGTATTGACAGTTCTGCCAATAATGCAATCCTGCAAAACCATGTATCCGTTCTTCAGGAAACTGCCAATAACCGGGATTCCGTATCCGGAGTTTCTTTAGATGAGGAAGGAATCAACCTTTTGCAGTATCAGCGGTCTTATACAGCTGCCGCACGTCTTATGACAACGCTTGACGAAGCCCTGGATGTATTAATTAACAATACCGGGGTAGTCGGCAGATAGGAGGAAAAATAAAATGAGAATTACAACAAACGCGATTCTGCGCAGCTATAAAAGTAATCTGGGCGCAGCAATTTCCAATTTAAATACATCAAGAACCCATGTTATGACGAACCGCAGCTTTAACAGCGTTGCAGAGGACCCCGCTTCTGCGGCCCGCGCCTCTCAGCTCTGGCGCAAATATTACAGAAATCAGGATAATTTAGATATGCTGAAAGACACACAGTCCTTTCAGGACAGCCAGGAAGATGCTCTCATGCAGGTTTCCCAAACCATATCCAATATTGCCGAAACCTATAATGTAGAGGCAATGAACGCTACCAATCAAACCCCTGAAACACGTAAAAGCTTTGCAGATGCCATCCGTCAGTATCAGAAGTCCATGGTATCAAGCTTAAACTCCACCAGTGAGGATACCTTTTTATTTGCCGGTAATGATGGGAAAAATTCACCTTTCGTCCTGTCTGACGATGGTACTACCCTCACATACAGGGGCATTGATGTGAACATTGCCAAATCGAATCCGGACTATCAAAAACTGGAAACTATGGCAAAAGAAAATGTTTATGTTGATGTAGGTATGGGCTTTTCTCTGGATGATACGGGAAGTGTGGTCTCTTCCAGCGCTTTTGACCGTTCTCTTCCAGGAATTAAAGCAGTAGGCTACGGAATAGACAATGACGGAATGAGCAATAACGCCATCATTCTGGCAGGCCAGTTGGCGGACGCTTTAGAACAGGAACCATTCGATTCCAACGCTTACGGAAAGCTTATGGATAAATTTAAAACTACCAGCTCGGATGTTTTAAGTCAGGTAACGGAATTAGGAGTTAAAACACAATTTCTTAACACTACCCAGGACCGTCTTGAGAATACAGACATTTCTCTCCAGGAACAGCTGCAAAAGACAGAAGGAATTGATATGGCAGAGGCGCTTACCGACTATTCATGGAATCAATACGCGTATAATGCGGCTTTAAAGGTAGGAACTAGTATTTTATCGGCATCTTTTATTGATTTCATGAAGTAATCCTAAACGGAGGTGATTTATATGGAATCATTGCTTAAAATAACAACCATACCTATGGAATATGAATTAAAAATTCAAAATGCTAAATTAGAGTACAAAAATCCGCAACCCGCGTTGGAGATCAACAGAGATAAAGGTGAAATGTACATTAAAAGCCAACCCACAAAACTGCATATTGACAGTTATGATGCCCGCAATTCCGTTTGCCCTACTACGATGGAGAGTATACGTCAATCTGCAGACAAAGGGAAGGCCACCGCAAGCGACATCACGGCAGCAACCGCAAAGGAGGGTGCACTATTGTTAAATCCTAATGTTTCAAATCCCCTTGACCAGATCATCAGTCAACGGGCTCAAGCGCCTACCGGAGAGTTTGGCCTAAAATTTCTTCCCACCACCGGACCTGACATTGAATGGTCCGATCCTGATTTAACCATGCAGTATCAGATGGATAAGCTGAACTTTGATTTAAAGGTTGCAAAGGGAGATTTTGAGTTCACTCCGGGTAATGTGGAATTGTCAATCACCCAAATGCCCGATGTACAGATTGAATACATTGGGGGTCCTATTTATGTTCCGCCCAGCGCCGCTGATATGTTCAACCATACTTCGGTGGATGTACGCGCATAATCCAATACTTTGGAGGTATTCATGGAAATTAAAACACAGTATTTTGGTACAATCTCCTGTTCGGAAGAAGAACTCATACACTTTTCCGATGGGCTGTTTGGTTTTCCTCACTTAAAAGATTACGTTCCTCTGGCTTTTCAGGACAACAGCGATGCCCTGATCTGTCTTCAATCCGTCGAAGATTTTGACATCTCATTTATTGTGATGAATCCGTTTCTTCTCTACGAGAACTATTCTCCGGAATTGCCCGGGGAGGATAAAAGGCTTTTAAACGCTTCCCCCAGGGAAGACTCTATCTCCTATTATGTGATCTGTGTCATTCACGATTCCATGGATGACAGTACGGTTAATTTAAAATGTCCGATTGCCGTGAACACAGAAAACCGGGAAGCCCGGCAGGTGATTCTGGATAATCCTCTTTACAAATTCCGTCACCCGATTAAAGATTTTGTAAAAAAGGGGGATTAATATGCTTATTCTTCAACGAAAAAAGGAACAGTCGCTTACGATTGGAGATAATATCTGCATAACTGTCATTGATATTGGAAATGACTGGGTGAAATTGGCCATTGATGCGCCAAGAGATGTCTCCATTCTGCGTACTGAGTTAATCGAAGCAGCATCAGCAAATCAGGAGGCCGTTTCCGTCACCTTAAATGTCGGTTCGATTTCCAGAATCAGTGATCTGATCAATGAACATAAAAACAGCGGAGATACCTGAGTTTACTTTGGTATCTTCGCTGTTTCTTCTTCACTTGAATTTTCCTTATGTAATTTTTCTCTTTGCAATCCTTTCTCTTTTTGTAATTCGTCCTTTTGTGATTCCTCTTTATATATATCCTCATCAGGGGCTTCTTCTTTAAACAGTTCTTTCCGTAGCTCTTCCCTGACTGATTCTTCCTCTTGAAATGCTTTCCAGTTCCGGATCCTTTTTACCAGAAACTTCCCAACTGCTTTCTGTTGTGCTCCCGTCGCTTTTTGGACTGCTTTCCTCCAGGCTTCCACTGCCTTTCGAATCACTTTCTCTTCTATTCCCTTATAAACAAACCTTACTCCATACCGTCCAAGGCGCATAGCCCAGAAAGCCGGCAGCAGAAATTCTTTTGTTTCCAATATCGGATAAATGGTTTCCATATATTCTTCATCAGGAAACAGCCATCTGATTATCTTTCTTAAATTCTCGGCTTTCCTGTCTCTGTCATAACAATCGGCAACCGTCTTGATCAAAGGGAGAAATTGAGAACTGATCTCCCGCCCCTCTGTTCCTTTGGTAAGGATATAAGATTCCATGGCATCATAAACTTCTACATTTTCAATCCCTGCGCCAGGTCCAAACCATCGGAGGGTAAGGTATTCCAACCGCTCTGCGAATTCCGCAATCTTAAACTTTTCTAATTTTTCATAAATATAAGGCCATGAAAATAACTGGGCATTCTTTTTATAAAACACCCAGAAATCGACGATCTGATTCAAACTGATATCTCCTCTGGCATAGCAATCTGTCAGACGGCACATAAGAAACAGATATTTGTCATCCGGGGACATTTCCCGGACATATCGAAAGCCTTTCCTGTTGGGTAAGGCTTTCAGCAGGCTTCTATAATATTTACGCATGAGTTTACTAAAAAACATGCTCTGATCGTAATGTAAAACTCGTATTCCCGGAATACGGTAGTATAAATGTCCGCGCTCTTCCGTTTGACGCTCTTCAAAATCCACACTCTTAAGAGTTTCTTTAATGGAGCGTTCCTGCTTTTTAGCTGCGCCTATCTCTATGGATTCACAACAGCACATCTCTTCAATGGGATAACATCTGACAATATCATGATAATTCATGATAAAGCAGTTAATCCCCTTTATTTCCATAAGCGCACGCACCTGCTTCTCGCCTTCCCGCAGACGCTCCGGCCGGTAAACCGCTTCCAGATATTTATCAAAAAAGCGCTGTCTCACGTTCTGCGGAATATTTCCAGGTAGTCCCATGATCCCATAATAAACCACATGGGCTATATGATGATAATCAGCCAGACGGAACATCTTCTCCCAGCTCAGCTGGCGCATTGGCTCCGGCGGCGCTTTCTGATTCATTACTGCTGACAATAATGTTATCAAATACCGCTCTTCATATCCTTTACTCATTCATTTTCCATCCTTAAGCAACCGGCGGTAGATGTACCGCCGGCAAATCACATCAAAATGATCATATCATCATACCAGATAATTAATCATAAGCCCCAAAGCATTATAATTGCTCATATTATAAGCTCCTGTTTGGGAATATACGTTCATAAAGTTATAGGAATCATTGAGCAGATTCTTCTGCATATCTTCCAAATCATTACCGATCAGGCCATAAGCGTTGGCTTTCATTGCCTCAGAAGCTACCTGAAAGCCTTTCTGGCCAATGCCATTGCTGCCTGACAGAAGTTCTTTCGTCAAATCCGGGGACTTCTTCAAGTTCTTCTTTAAGGTCTCCTCATCGAGCACCAGAGACCCGTCTTCCTTTGTAGTAATTCCCAGCTGCTCCAATGATTGCTTCGATGCCAGCCGGCCCGTCAGAGCCTCCAGCTGCTTCGGAACAGAGGCTCCCCGGTCTGTGTTATCCTGAAGAAGATCCAAAGCCTTGTTATAATTCTTTGTGAAGTCTTTCACAGCTGAGACAATCTTTTCGTCACTGACCTGAGAGGATATGGTTGCTTTTCCCGTGTCATGAAACGTAATCCCGATTCTTCCATTATCAATAGCAGCCTCATTTACAGAGGATTCCCTGGTGGTCGTAACGCCTTTATCTGTAACGGAATAAATAGCGTTCTGAGCGGCTTTTGTTACCCTTTCCAGGCTATCGGCCACGCCGGTATCACCGGATACCTGGAAGCCGCTATTTTTACCGGTTTTTACGCTTTCCAGGCGGAGGGAGCTTGCCCCGTCTTTTTCTTCCACATAAGCTTTCACGTCAACATCTGATTGGCTGTTGATCTGGGCTGCGGCTTCTTTCAGCATCAGGTCATTGGTTTTTGAGGCTCCGTCTTCCCTGTACTGGCTGACTTTAACCTCAACAGACTTCCCCTGACTGTTGGATATGGAAAATGACATATCCGCCCCAGCCTGAGCAGAGCTTGTAACCGGATCACTGGTATTGACCTGAGCAGATGCCAGCTGAGTCACCTGCAGATCAATCTCTTTGCTGCTGCGGGCCTTATAACGCTCTGAAGCCTCTGCAACGGAATCATCTGAGCTCTTTACCTCCAGGTCATTCACAACCCCTGTCCGGTTGCTCTGCCTCAGCGCATTGGAACTTTGCACCAAATCCGCCATAGTTGAGCTGTAGCTTTTTAAAAAGCTCATACTGGAACTTCCATCCGTTGTCTCCACCCGGTTTAAACGGCTGACACGGCTGACAGGCTGTACCGCCTGCTGGTTTTCTATGTACCTGGACTGTATATTCCTGGCAGCCTTAAGCTGACTTAAGGAAAGCTGATAACGATAATACGAATTGCCGGTTGAACCGACTCCTCCGATTGCCATAACTTTTTCCCCCTTTCTGGTGTGGTAAAAAGCATCGTCTTTAACTTTCTCTATATTTATATATCGGTTTTTTTATAAAAATCTTAACTTTAGTGGAAATATGTACGATAAATATTGTAGACATAAAATGAAATTTTTCGCATAGAAAAGGTGAGTAAAGTGAACAGCATTTCCATTATTATTTTTAAAACTCTGTTCTTGGCTGCTGCCCCCTTTGCCATGACTTCTTCTTTTAATTCCCCAATGGAAAGAGGAGCCACGGCTGTTTCCTATGTTACCGCAGCGGTCGGAATGCCCTCCACAGCAGCTGAAATACCTTCAGAAACAGCTGATGCCCCTCAGGATGGCATATACGACATCATGCTTGACAGTGTATGCGGTCCTCTGACCTATTACAATCAGTCTGATGCCAGATGGGGCAATTATCTTTATGGGGGAATGGATCCTCTTTCTACTTACGGCTGTGGTCCCACGGTCATGGCCATGCTGATTACCAGCTTTACCGGCAATCAGATTCTTCCTACAGAAGTCGCCGACTGGGCCGCCTCCAATGGGAGCTGGTGTCCCAGAGAAGGCTCCTATCACCGGATTATTATGGACAGTGCACTGGCTTATGGATTAAGGGCCGCACCGCTTAAAGATTATACGTTTCAGGGAATTCAGAATGCGTTGAACTCGGGATACCTGGTAGTCGCTCTGATGAACAGGGGGCATTTTACCCAGCAAGGTCATTTTATTATCATAACAAAGGTTACAGAAGACGGCGAGCTGAGGCTTGCGGACTCCAATAACTATGACAATACAAAGTATGACTGGGATCCTTCCATTATCCTCCAGGAGTTAAATCACCGGGCTTCAAACGGAGGTCCTCTGTGGATGATTGCTCCTCCTATTTCCTCTCAATAAGCAGCCGGACAATTATTTATAAAAGGAATCCTTTCCTGCAAGGCGTGTGCTGATATGACGGTCTATCTCTATGGTCCGTTTCAGAATAAGCCCAAGGCTGTTTCCTTTTTCCATAAGCTTTCCAACCAGGGGATTGTCCGCATTTTGCGGCTCCCCTCCTTTCATCCACTCCCTTACCTGATTTCCTTCCTCAGGCGGCAGGGCCGATATCAGACAATGAAGATTTCTGTTGCAAACCTCTGTTTTATCCATTTCTTCCTGGCGCATACCCAAAAGGATCTGGACGGAGGTTCTGTCATTCCGTGACAGAGAATCTCCCATTTCCCGGGTTATGCGCTCAATTTCTACGATACATTGATATTTCTTCTGCATTTCTTTCAGAATCTCAATCAACATTGGATCTTCCATATCTGTACCTCCCGATATACTCACTTTCATAATCTGAAAATGGCTGGAGAGAATATCTACCCTCCAGCCTTATTTTTAGCTGCTTAATCGCTGCGCCTCACGAAAAGCGTCTCTGAGTTCTATAATCAAAGGTCTGACCTCTGCTATGACCTCCGCTTTTCTTCCGGCCTTGATCCGGCTGAATTCATACAGAAAAAAATCATACATCCGTTTTAATTCGGCACTGATCTCATATTCATAATTCAAAGTATTTTTTAAATAAACGACGATTTCTGTGGACCGCTGCACGGACTGATCAAAAAGCGCATAGTCCTTTTTTTCCAGAGCAAGCTCCGCTCTGGTCAACCGCTTTAATAGCTCATCATAGAGAAGATTAAGCATCTCTCCAGGGGTCATCGTATTAATCGTCTGTTCTTTATAATGCTGATATCCGTATGAAGCCATCGTTTACCTCACCATTCCTTACGAGCTTAGAGAGCTAAGATAACTGCTCTGGGAATTCATCTGTGATATTAAAGTTTCCAAATTGGTAAATTGTGAAATGTATCGGTCTGTTTCAGTAGACAGCTTATCCTGAAGAGTTTTTATGTAATCATCAAGGCTGTCCATGGATTTTTGAAGGCTGTTGGAAAGGATACTGGTGGGCGAATACGTGGAACCGGCTTTTTCAATCAGTATACCTTTTACAGCGCCGCTGGTGGAGGCATACTTGTCCGTGACCGCTTTCATTTTGGCCATAATCCCATCGCTTTCTCCTGTCGCGCTGTTTGAAGTCCTGGTAAATACCTTTTTCAAGGTTTCCGGATCCGCTTCAAGAGCAGCCCGGAATTTCGACTCATCAAATACAAGCTTTCCATTGTCTCCATAACTGCTACTTATTGTGATTCCATAAGATTCCAGAGTCTTTTTATCTGCCGAGCCACTGTTTATAATGAAACGCAGGCTGTCGGAAAGAGTTCTCAAATCACTGTCGTTGAAAAGAAGACCTGTCTTTGCTTTGTCCTCCCAAGCCTTAATCTGACTTTCTGTCATATCTGCTTTCTGCTCATCCGTCAACGGAGCATAATCTCGGTTTGGCTTAGTGGTCAGCTGGCTGTTGACAAGATCAACAATGGAATTATAATCCTTGATCATATCCGATACGGCAGACGTAATCTTGTCGGTATTCAACTTGGAGGTAAAGGTTACGGGTTCAGTATTTGGAAGTTTGCTGTTGGCATCCAGGATGAGTTTTCCATCAGTATCATAGCTAAAGGTTCCAAAGGTTCCGTTTGCAGTTATAGTCATCCCATCCAGACTGAAAGTATTGCTTCCGCGGGTCAGTTCAATCACATCATCGGAGCCTGCATATTTTACTGCCACAACAGCATCTGTACCTTGGGAAACATTATTTATGTCTGATCCAAAGAGCAGACCGGCATCACCTGTACTTGAATTTTCATCTTCAGGATCAAGCTTAAAGGATATCTTTCCTGCCGCCCCCCCCTCGGTCGAAACAATTGAAAATTTATCAACGGCCGACATATAACTCATGGTAACGCGGGCATCTGAGGAATTAACAGCAGAAATAATTTGGCTTAAACTGCTGTTATAAGTAAGACCCTTTATATCTGTACCATTGATTTTCAGCTTCATCTCCTGATTTGAGTATTTTTCCATGGCAGACTGCAGGCCATCATCGGAAGACCCAACCGTTGTGTGTCCGCCGCCTTCAGTTGACCCATAGTAGTCAAGAGCCTTATTTATGCTTTCCAAATCCCCATCTGACATATGGGGATTGTTCTCCTTAATAAGATTTTTTAAATCTTCAATTGTAGTACTGCCCTGTACCTTTTCTCCAAGGGCTTTTACGGCGATCAGAACCTTATTGGTACCTTCCAGATATTCGGGAAGCTTGCCTGTAATGTCCTTTAAGCCGGATTCAGCCAATGACGCGGATAAATTTAAGCGGTTGGACTCCCCATAGGCCACGTTCAAGGCTCCGTCTTTTCCCAGTAAATCTGCACTGCCGGAAGATATGGACAGGACAGATGAATTGTCAGGTGATCCCCCAGGAAGTGTGGTATGAAATTCCAGATGACTTCCCTCAATGCTTACTGCAATTCTTCCGGTTCCAAACGCCTTGTCAAGCTTCTCCTGCAGATCTTTCTTTACTACATTCAGAGCATCGTCATTGCTTGCATTTGCATTCAATTGTAATTTTAAAGATTCTGAATCCATAAATGAAATTGATTTTCCTGTCCCATTATATGTAAAAGTAATACTTTTTCCGCCAATTCGGTCGAAAAAATCTTTCTTCTTAAAAAACGACTGCTGCTGGTTATCGTTCTGAATACCGTCCTGCTTAATCTCTTTATCAGCATCTGACACTTCACTGATATCATTTTGGTTTTCTCCCAAAATACCCAGAGCCTTAAGAACGTCAGTACTTCCCCCGGTGATCAGAAGTGAATTACCCCCTTCCCCGTTAAAGGATAGGTTAAGACTGAATCCTTTTGAGTTGGGTCCGTCATCATCCGCTTTTTCTTCCGTCGTTACCGTAAGCACATCGCCCAGGGTCTTTCCATTTCCAATGGATACCTGCTTAAGGGCTTTCTGGAAAGATTCCTCGGCCTTTTCCGCGGTTGAATAATCATAATCCGGACCGTTGCCCAGATTAACATTTAACGCAGTTCCTCCGTATTTAAAGGTAAGACTCTGCCCTTCTAGCCTGCTGACCGATTCTGTATCAAGCTTGATGTTGCCATCCTCGTCCTTACCCATTATATTTATGTCTCCCGTGCTTAAAACACGGTCCGATACCGTACTGCTCGAACTCATGGTGGCCGCCTTTGCCAGCGACTTCACTCCGACAACCGAGACGGAATTCGTAAGCGAAGAACTGCCCGACACGCTTACATACTGGCTGTTGGCCCCTGAAGCCGAAACGCTGCCGGAGGTCCAGAAGCTGGCGCTCGACAGGTTTGTCGAACTGGTATAAGACATATACTTTTGTGCGAATTCAACTAACGGCGAGCTGATGGAACGGTAAGCCTCCTGCTGCCATGTATATGTCTGCTTTTTCTGCTGCTGCTTTGCGATCTTCGACCTGGTAGCAGCAGTCATGCTTTCGATTAAGCTGTCTCTATCCAATCCACTGGCAAGACCGCCATAACCTCTTATGGAGGACGCAGATGAAGAAGTGCCTATATTCGTACTACTGGATAATGATGCCATATGAAAACTCCTTTCTAAAATGCAAACATCCTAAATTTCATCAAAAATCGGATTTTTTCTTGTTTTCTCTATACTTATTTATCGACATATTGTATACTAAAGATAATAGTATTATCTCAATTTATGAATGGAGGAATCGAACTTGTCAACTGTAATTGCTATTACAAATCAAAAAGGCGGCGTAGGCAAAACTACCACTTCCTGCTCTCTTGCCTGCGGTCTGGCCATGAATCATAAAAGAGTTTTGGCAGTTGATTTAGACCCGCAGGGGAATCTGGGCTTCAGCCTTGGACTGGAAATCGAATCATGCGCTACCATTTATGAAGTTTTTAAGGGAACCGCCACATTGCAGGAAGCAATCCGGCCTGCAAAGCATTGTGATGTCATCTCATCCAACATCCTCTTAAGCGGTGCTGAGCTGGAATTCACGGGAAAACAACGGGAATGTATGCTGAAAAACCTGCTCTCCACCGTAGCCGGATATTATGACTATATTATTATTGACACTCCTCCTGCCTTAAATATCCTGACCGTCAACGCCTATGCGGCTGCAGATTACTTAATCATTCCAATGGTTCCGGAAATCTTAAGCCTGTTAGGGGTATCCCAGATCAAGGAGACCATCAATACTGTCCGTGCAACCGTGAATCCTAATCTTGTGGTTTTAGGAATTCTGCTCAATAAATATAATACCAGAACACTCCTTTCCAGAGAAGTAAAGGACATGGCACAGAACATTGCTTCTCAAATCGGTACCAGAGTATTCGATACATATATCCGCTCCAGTGTCAGCGTGGCGGAGGCTCCTGCCCAAGGGGAAAATCTTCTGGACTATGCTCCCCGCTCCAATCCGGCCATAGATTATAAAAATCTGGTCTCTGAGGTAGTGGAACTGATCAGACAACGTTCGAATCAACTATCTTGAAAGGAGTTTTAAACCATGGCTAGGAAAAGCAGCAAAACAGCTCATGTCATGAACTTACTGGCCGGCAATGAGGCCGATGCCTCAAAAACGGAAGCAGCAAAGGAAAATATTTCAGCCAGACAGACCTCGGATACCACCAATACCATCAAGGAGCTTACGGTCCTTGCACAGCAGGCATCCATACAGACACAGGATAGCCCCTTATCCCCATCTCCCATATCCATCATTAATATGTCCTCCTCTGTCCCGGACCCGGTTGCAGAACGGATTAAACAGCAGCTGGAAGAGGAGGAAAAGGCAGAATGGGATCAAATGCATTCTTCTGAAGAAAGGATTTTACAGGGAATGGCTTTAAGTCCAGAGCCGTGGCAATCCGATGACTTGTCGGCAGCATCGACCCAGACTACAGCTTCACAGACGGAATCTGCGCAGGCGGAAGTAATACAGACTGCAGCCTCACAGACAGAACCCGTACAGCCCAATTTCCCACAGACAGAATCCACACAGATCGAAATCTCACAGACGGAGCCAATGCAGACGAAAACCTCACAGACAAAACCAACACAAATTGATATTTCACAGGAAGAACCAATGCAGACGAAAAACGCACAGGAAGAACCCATACAGACTGCTTCCTCACAGACAAAATCAGAGCAGGCTACTGACTCACAGACAGAAGCTTTACAAACGCCCCCCCTGCAACCGAATTCTACGCAAGGGGAACCGCAGCCGCTTCTTTCCCAGCCTGCCTATCAGTACTTAAACATTATGGAGCACGTGGTAAACATCAAGGTGGAGGAATACATGCAGAAATTTGACGTATGTACCTGTGGCCGCTGTATTGCCGACGTCAAGGCGCTGGCCCTTACTCATCTGCCTGCCAAATACATTGTTGTGGAGCCGCCGGCCGTCTCCCCGCTTTTAAACTTTTATTCCAATAAATTTTCTCAGCAGGTAATTGTAGAGCTGACAAAGGCATGTTCCATTGTAAAAGAAAACCCACACCATTAGGCGTGGGTTTTTTCATCCTCTGTTTTTTCTTGCCTCATGCTGTCCGTGATGCCGTTCCATATCTCATTAACGGCTTCCATGCAGTCCATATAGGTCTGTGCCATCAGAGCGGACGGAATTCCAAGTTCATCGGAAAAGGCCTTTACGTTCTTCCAGTCCGCCTTCTCATAGCTTAGGATCAGTTTGTAGAGGGTTCCGCAGATGCCCTCCTGTCTGAGCAGCGCATCCTTGATCTCCTGGGCTACCGGAATTTCCTCCAATATTTCAGCTAAAGGAGCGTCAATCATAAGCTGAAGGGTGGAGAACATTCCCAGCATGTAGACCTCGGACCGGATGATGGGAAGATTCTCCACATGATCACTTAAAGCCATTGCAAAATTCGCCCTCATGAAAGACATCTTCATTACAGCTTCCGTGGATTCATCGGTTTCGAAATCACTGTTAAAGCTCAGTAAATATACCCATTGTTTCAGCTGGCTGATTCCCATGGTTATCAGAGCCTGGCGAATGGAGGAAACTCTCCGGCGCAGGGCAAAGTAGGCGGAATTTACGATTTTGAGAAGCGCATAGCTTAAGGCTGCATCCCGGCTTATAACTTCTTCAATCCGCTCGATATTAGGCTCATCCTGGGACACCTCAACCACAAGCTGGAAGAAGTTTCCTTCCAGAAATTCCATGCGGTTTACCTTTTTAGCCATGGCCTCCGCCACATAGCTTCCTTCTGCAAAGTCGGCGCCTATTTCCAAAGCCAGGCCATAATCTTCTTTGGTGTTTACTCCGGTCACAATACACTTTTTATCAAAGCCCTTCATGGTGTTGATTAAGTTGACCAGGGAAACTTTGTCTCTTCCCTCATGCTTGTTGCTGATATCCACCTTTACGTACGACACATAATCCAGCATGGCAAAATATTTGGGAGAGAACTGAAAATCATTGATAGCAAATATATATCCTTCTGAACAGTATCTTTTTATTACGGTAGGAGACAAAGGATGGACCATCACATGATCCTCGATCTGGATGATCATCTTTTCCTTGTCAAAAATCTTTGGCGTATTCCGAAACAGCAGGGAGGGAGTAAATGTGACAAACGTCAGCTTATCATGGAAAATGTTTTCTGTATTCTGCATCAGAAAACCGGCGATGGTATCCGCCGCCGCTACATCCGAACTGCTGTAAAGGGCATCGTAATCCTTCTGGAATAATATCTCATAGCCAATGATTTTGTCCTCTTTCAGCGCCTTGATAGGCTGCCGGGTGACATACTTATCCATTCTTTACCCTCCTCTGGAGCAGATGATCGATCACTTCCACCAGATGGCCGATTTCAGGCTTGCTTAACTGCTCATCCGCACCAAGCTGTTTTCCTTTAACCATCAATTCCTGATTAATCATGGAAGAGAAAATAATCAGAGGAATGTGCTGTAACTTTTTATCCTCTTTCACCAGCTTCGTCAGACGATGCCCATCCATCTCCGGCATCTCAATGTCCGTAATGATGAGGCTTACCTTTTTATCCAGGTCAGAATCATCCCGGATGGTCTTTAAGTAATCCCAGGCCTCCTGTCCGTTGTTCTTAAACGTCAGGTTCTCATAGCCTGCCTTTCTAAGAGCCGCCTCAATCATCTTCGCCAGGAGAATGGAGTCTTCTGCAATGACGATAGGATTATCCTTTCTTTCCCTGTGTCCAAGGCGGCTGATCTCGTCCAGCTGAATCCCTGTTTCAGGAGCGATATCCGCCACGATCTTTTCGAAATCCAGAATGGTGACCAGATCTTCGCCGCACTGGGCGATTCCCGTTGCCACACCTTCCTCGCCACGGCTGATGGTATCATCCGGCTTTTGTATGCTCTTCCAGGAAATGCGGCTGATTCCCACTACGCTGTGAACACGGAACGCGATGTGAAGCTTGTTGAAGTTCGTTACGATGAATAAGTCTTTCGCCTGTCTTTCCGTCGTCTTTCCGGTCAAATAGTAGGGAAGATCAATCACCGTAAGAAGAATATCCCTGGGTTTGAAAATACCTTCCACCGCCGGGTGGGCGTGAGGGATAGGCTTTACCTTATCTGACATCATGATCTCACGCACTTTTGCCACGTTAATCCCGTACAATTCGCCGTAAATGGTGAATTCCATTATCTCAATCTCATTGGTCCCTGATTCTAACAAAATCTCTGTTTCTGCCATAATTCCTCTCCTTTATCCCAATATAATCCGGCAAAAACATCCGCCTGTTAAAACATCGACACATTTCTGCCATTTCATAATGTTTACAAAACAATTTCCGCTCTGCCATAGGTCCGAATTTTTACGGCCCCCGTACTTACATCAAAGCTCATGGTGCGTGCGTAATTTTCCCCCACATCCGCAGAAGCAAGGCGGACTCCTTCTGAATACAGAATCTGTTTTACACTGGTGACGTTGCGGGCTCCAATGTTACCCAGCGCACTGCTTCCCTGAGATTCAAACATTTTAGCCCCCCCGGCTATCTTTGCGATCAGTCTGGCTTTCCTTGCTCCCATTATTTCAATTTTGCGGAAAGTTTCCGCAAGCCCGGTGTCTGCATATTTAAATACATTGCCGTCTCCCAATCCATATACCTCAGGAAGCATGATATGAATGAGAGCACCAAGCTTTATCATGGGATCATACAGGCTGATTCCAACACAGGAGCCAAGCGCATAGGTAATAAGAGTTCCTTCCTGCCTGGCAAATTTCATGTCCGCAATTCCGACCGTCAGTTGTTTATCCATTCGCAATCCCCAGCTTTTCCATTAAAAAGTTTAATGACTGAATATCCGGCATCATAAGCAAATCACTTTGAAGAACCTTACCCCCTATCACAAATTGACCGCTGATCATCATCATCTTATCCGTCTGATAACCAAATTCCACCATGGGAACGCTTAAAATGCCTCCCAGCATGTTCACTGCTATGTCAGGCACCGATAAATTGATGGTCACGTCGCTGAGGGTGGACATAGCATTCACGTAGGAGGAGATGATGATATTTCCGATTTCCTCCAGAGCAGATGTTTCCATTACGTTTAACTGGTAATAATCCTGGATTTCCTGCTGCATGACGCTGGAAAGGACTTCGTTAATAAAATCCAGTTTCAGAATGAACAGCATCAGCCCGTTGATTTCACCGGACATTTTCACCAGGATGGCAGCCACAATTTCTTCCGGATCCCCAAGAAATTTAATGGCCTCATTATAGCCCAGGATCTGGACATCAGGAAGGGTCATCCGCACCCCTT
Source organism: Bacillota bacterium (assembly GCA_023437715.1). Lineage (GTDB taxonomy): Bacteria > Bacillota > Clostridia > Lachnospirales > Lachnospiraceae > Lacrimispora. The sequence continues at coordinate 31,099 of JAEZFK010000035.1, forward strand.
TTCCCAACAGGGAGGATAATGCGGTGGCGGCATTTCCGGTACCAATGCTGCCGATCTCACGGATTAAGTCCAGGCCTAATCCCTTCACTTCATCATAACGTGTTATTTTCATGATATCGCCCTCTTTCATCAGCGCCTGCGGCAGTTTTACCGCAGCTCGTTTATTTTCGCCTCGATTTCATCGGAAGTCTGGACCATTTTCAGCGCATAGGAATAAGCTCTCTGCGCTTCTATCATTCTGGTCATCTCCTGGGCAAAGTCCGTGCCGGATTCTTCCAGAGCTCCCTTTACTACCTTTGCATTTTCAAGCAGAATGGGGTCACCGTTTTTCGCAGTCACACCGAATTCGTTATCTCCCACACTCTCGATGCCGTCTCTTACGGCAAAGGTATATACGCCCACTGCATGGGGATCATGCTCGCCCTCTTCCAGTTCTTCTTCCTCTTCCTCTTCTTCCTCATCGGAGCCGGGATAGGTGGCAGGTTTTACGTCGTAGCTGATTTCTTCCTGATCCATATTAAGGACTCTTTTTCCGCTGGAATTTACCAGATAAAACTTGTCGCCTGCCTCGGAAAGCTGAAAGCCTCCGTCACGTGAATAGGTTATGGCTCCGGAAACCGGGTCCTTCAGCATGAAGAATCCCTCTCCGTCAATGGCGTAATCGTCGTCCCGGCCTGTGGTGTTATAGCCCATAGGGCTCATATCGGTCTTCACCACATCCAGCTTTGTTCCGCTGCCCATTTTGGCGGCGTCTCCGCTTTCAGAGCTTGTTGTGCGGGCATGGATTAAGTCGGCAAAGGTACCGTACTGGGCCTTATAGCCTACGGTATTCACATTGGCGATGTTGCTTGATACCACGTTCATCTTTGACTGCTGGGCCATGGCGCCCAGAGCTCCTATGTAAAATGACTGATTCATCTATGTTTCCTCCCTTATACTCTTCCTATGTCGGTGACGATCTTGCTCATGAGCTGATCATACATCCGAAGCACCTGAGCGGCGCTCTGGGATGCCCTCTGGCTGCTCATCATGGAGGTCATTTCATCAATTGGATCAATGTTGGACCGCTCAATGGACTTCCACTGAATTCCGCCGTCTGTGGCTTTGGGATCGGCAGTTGAGGTAAATGTGCCGTTATCTCCCTTTACCAGCTGGGTGTAGTCCTCAAAATCCACAACTCCCAGCTTTCCCAGGAGAACCGGCTCCTCATCCTCCGTGCTTCCTCCGTCTTCATCAGTTTTGATGCCCTTGATGGGCTCCTCATAAATATTTCCGGATTTGTCCACGGTAAAATGGTCTGAGGTGAGCTCTATGGGATTTCCATCCTCATCCAGAACCCTGCCGATGGAGGAAAGGCAGAGATAGCCGTCGTCATCCACTTCAAAGGAACCGTTTCTTGTATAGAGACGGTTTCCATCCTTATCCTGAATCGCAAAAAATCCAGGCTTTGTCAGGGCAAAATCCAGATTTCCTCCGGTTTCCTCCAGAGCTCCCTGGTCATAGCTGACCTCCGTGCTTCTGGCGGCACGGATCATGGATGTTGATCCGATCTGTGCCGGACTGCTTTTATCCCTGTTACCGGTCCGGTAGAGCATTTCTTCCTTAAAGGTTGTGCTGACCATACGGTCCGACTTATATCCCGGAGTGCTGACATTGACCATATTATTGCCGATCACGTTCAAGTTCCGGTTTTGGTAGAGCATTCCTGATGCCAGATTATAGAATCCTTGAAACATAGTTGTTTGCCCCTTTCTTATTTCCTGCCCACGTTTTATGGGCATATAGGTACACCCGCAGGGTGCTTCTTATTTCCCATTTATAAAATTGGTCAGATACAGTTTTAGCTTCTGAATTGCGTTGGAATGAATCTGAGAAATTCTCGGCTCACTGACATTCATGACCTGTGCAATCTCTTTCATATTTAATTCGTCCATATAGTACAGCGAGATAACCTTTTGTTCGTTTTCTTTTAAATTATTTATGGCAGACACCAGAACTTCCTTAAATTCTTCCTGCAGGTAATGCTCTTCCGGCTGGTCATTTTCATTTACCGACGGAAGCTGTACCGCTTTTTTATTTTCACTTCCTGCATCCAAGACCATGTCAAGAGAAATGACGCTGTAAACATTGGTCTTCCCCAGGGCTTCCTGGTATTTCTCCAGACTGACATTCATGTATTGGGCTGTTTCTGCCGGAGAGGGGAAGCGGCCCAGCCGGTTGCACAGTTCCATAACCGCATTGTCCATTTCCTTGGCATTCTTCCTTACGCTTCTCGGAATCCAGTCCTGCTTCCTGGCCATATCAATAATCATTCCGCGGATCCTCTTGGAAATGTATGTTTCAAATTTCACATTCATTTCGGGATCAAATTTCTCAATTCCGCTCATGATGGTCAGCACGCCTTCATTGACAATGTCCTCTACCTGGGCAAAGCTTAAGTACACATCCCGCATCTGAATGGAAATGCTTTTGACCATGTACATATACCGCATCACCAGCTCATGCTTGATCCTCATGTCTTTTGTCCGCTTATATTTAATTAGTAATTCTTCATTGGTATATTGGCTTAACTCCTGCTCCATTCCGACTAACACTGCCTTTCTGACACAATACCCTGTCAAACGGTAATATTTCCGATTGCCTGAATCTGGATGTTATTTGCAATCTCATTAAACGAAAGGATGTATACATTGGGATAAAACTGCTCGATCAGGCGGTAAAAATACAGCCTGACCACCTGGCTCGTGAGAATCACAGGCTTCTGCTCCAAGTCGCTGAATTTCTTTATCTGTTCACCCAGCTGTCCGATAACAGACTGCATCACATCGGGGCTTAAGGCCAAGTACACGCCCTGCTCTCCCTTTGCCATGCTGCTGATAATATTTTTCTCCAATTCCGCATCCAGGGTCAGGACCCGCATCTGTCCTCCTTCGCAGAACATTCTGGTTATGGTTCTCTTTAATGCCATTCGGATATTTTCCGTAATGACATCCAAATCCCTGGTTGTAGGGAGGGAATCCGCGATGGTTCCAAGGATTGTTTCCATATCCTTGATGGGAACGCTTTCTTTTAAAAGGCTGTTAAGGATCTTCTGAAGGTTGCCGTAGGTAAACTGGCCCGGAAACAGCTCATCCACCAGCTCCGGCGAATGCTTCTTCACATTATCCAAAAGCTGCATGACCTCCTGGCGGCCCAGCAGTTCGTGGGCATGCTGTCTTATGGTTTCAGACAAATGGGTCAGCATAACCGAAAGAGGATCAATGACCGTATATCCGTAGATTTCCGCCATCTCCTTATTTTCAGGCCGGATCCATTTGCTGGGGATGCCGTAAGCAGGCTCCACTGTCTCGATGCCGTCCACTTCTCCGGAGAGGCTGGGCGGCTCCAGGGCCAGATAATAGTCCACCAGGATCTCTCCTCTGGCTACCTCTTCTCCTCTGATCTTAATGGTATACTGGTTGGTGTTTAAGCTGGAACTGTCTCTCAGCCGGACCGACGGAATGACAAATCCCATATCCTGGGCATACTGTCTTCGGAAAATTACGATTCGGTTGATCATCTTGCCGCCGCTGCTCTCATCGATCAGGGGGATCAGACTGTAGCCGAATTCCATCTCTATGGGCTCCACATTGATGAGAGAATAAACATTATTCACATCCCGGTAATAGGATTCTTCGTCTGAAGCCGGCTGCTGCTGTTCCTGCATCATGGCAGTTGCCGCTGCCTCCGCAGGCACTGCGGCTGACTGCTTTACCCTGTGTTCCAGATGGCGTCCGCTGAGCACCAGCACCACGGCCATGACTGCCAGCTGCATTTTCGGCATGCCGGGCACCAGCATCAGCACGATCATGACAAAGCCTGTGATCATGATGGCCTTTGGCTGGGCAAGGAACTGGGCCGATACGTCTTCGTTCATGCTTCCTTCCGACACGGCTCTCGTCACCACCATACCGGTGGCCGTGGAAATCAGAAGAGAGGGGATCTGGGAAACAAGTCCGTCACCGACGGTAGCGATGGAATATATGTTCAAAACTTCGTTAAAAGGCAGATTGGACTGCACCATACCGATGATAGCGCCTCCGATGAAGTTGACGGCGGCAATGATCATGGCCATAATGGCATCACCCTTTACGAACTTGGTGGCACCGTCCATGGCTCCATAGAAATCCGCCTCTTTCTGAACCTTATAACGCCTCAGTTTTGCTTCCTGCTCATTGATAAGTCCGGAGCCTAAATCCGCGTCAATGGCCATCTGCTTTCCCGGCATGGCATCCAGGGTAAATCTGGCCGCAACCTCTGACACTCGCTCCGTTCCTTTTGTGATAACGAGGAAGTTCATCAATACGATAATGAGGAATATAACAAAACCGACAACAACATTTCCCTGTAATACGAAATCACCGAAAGCCTTGATCACCATACCTGAGGAACCCTGATTGGACAGAATGTTCCTTGTAGAGGATACATTTAAGCCCAGACGCAGCAGAGTTGTAATCAGGAGCAGGGATGGAAAGATGGAAAATTCCAAAGGCTCTTTTATGTTCATGGTTATCAGCAGGATAATCATGGAAAGGGAAATATTTATAATAATCATTACGTCCACGAAAAACGGGGGCAATGGAATGATCAACAGAAGTACGATCAAAATAACAAATATTACCACGGAATTTTTCAGTAAATTCTTCATTGTTTTACACCATTTCTTTCAAATCTCTCTGCCGTTTTTTTGTCTATTCTATGATCTTGTTATTCAACCGGTATACATAAACCAGAATCTCAGCGACCACGCCGTAATACTCGGCAGGAATCTCCCTTCCCACCTGAGTGCTGGCATAAATTCCTCTGGCCAGAGGCTTATTTTCAAGCACATACACTCCGTTTTCCTCGCCCACAGCTACAATTCGGAGGGCCAGCTCATCTACCCCCTTGGCAACTAAAACCGGGGCATTGTCTTTTTCGATATCATAGCGCAGAGCCACCGCATAATGGGTAGGGTTACGCACAATTACATCGGCAGTCGGAACCGCCTGCATCATTCTGGAACGTGCTCTCTCCCTCTGCAGGCCTCGAATACGCCCTTTGATCTCAGGATTTCCTTCCGTCTGCTTGAATTCTTCCTTTACTTCCTGCTTTGACATCTTGATCTGGCGTTCATAATCCCACCACTGATAGAAATAGTCAAAGACAGCAATGGCAAGAAAGACGATGGAAACCTTTATGATCATATCCATAATGGCATTTAACACATAAACGGAGGATTCTTTTAAATCCATATCAATGGTCCTGGAAACCGCCCTTAAATCCCCTTTTATGATCTGGTAAAGGATCACTGCCAGTATAACGATCTTTATGATATTTTTTATAAGCTCCATCAGGCTTTTTAAAGATACCATATTCTGGATTCCACGAAGCGGATTTAATTTGCTGAACTTGGGGGCCAGATTGCTTTTTGTAAAAAGAAATCTCGTCTGAACCCCTGTTCCCAAAACAGCCAGGACTACTGCGATTATAAGTATTGGAAGCGCGGATCTGGCAACTGCGCCAACCGTATCCCAAAAGATGTTCACGGTGTAATCAGATATGGTTTCGGCCTCCGGCGCAAGGCTCAAATACTTAATCATATAATCCCGCAAGGTCCGGTACATCAGAGGAAACAGCACCCTTAACATCAGGAATATTCCAAGAAGGGAAATGACCATCACCACATCCTTACTGACAGCAACATGACCTTTCTTTCGTTCATCCCGCCGCCTTTTCGGTGTGGCTTTCTCAGTTTTTGAATCACCTGGCATTGACTTTCATCACATCCTTTTCACTCATAAGAGTTTTATTATATCCTGAACCGTCAAGAGCATCTTGCTTATTATGTCGCCCAGATAATCTGACATGGGTGAAAACAGAAAAATCAACATCAGAATGCCAATTATGATCTTGGCCTGTATATTTACTACAAATACATTAATCTGCGGTATCATTTTCATCAGAATTCCTACTGCAATTTCCGTGATAAATTCTATGGCAATGATGGGAAAGGCAAATTTGACCGCCATGACGATGCACAGGCTGAAAATTTCCGTTACAGCCCACGCTGCATTGGCTCCTATGACCACCTGACCGTAGGGAACCACATCTGCCGATGTGATCAAAAGCTTTAAAAGAGCCAGATGACCGTCCACCGCAAAGAACAGCATAACAAGATAGGCATTGTAAACGCCGCCGGTAATAGCGACCTGAGCATTGCTCTGAGGATCATAAATGGTCGCCATGGAAAGCCCCATCTGGAAATCAATCACTGAGCCTGCAAAGGTAATGATCATGAAAAACAGTTCCATGATAAAACCGATAACATATCCGAAAGCAAATTCTTTCAAAAGAAGCACCGCAAACTCTATGGAGTTAACCGGTTCCGGCACCTGGGCCGCAGAATAGGAATATATGAGCAGCGTGAATACCATAATCATTCCGCCTTTTACATTAGCCGGAACATTTCTTCTCCCAAAAACAGGATTCATCAGAACGAAGCCTGACATCCTCATAAAAATCAGGGAAAACAGCATCATCTGTCCTATATCTGGCATTTGAATCTTCCTCTCTTCTGCTTTCCTTTTATACTAGCATAGTGCTGAAAATATGTACTGTAAAATCGCGGAGCGAATCCATCATATTGCTGCCAAAAATCAAAAGCATCAGCCCGATTACCAGCAGCTTTGGCACGAAAGTAATGGTTTGCTCATGAATCTGGGTCGCCGCCTGTAAAATGGAAATGATGACGCCCACCACCATACTTACCACAAGAACCGGTCCGCCAAGTCTGGCTACCAGGCCGAACATTTCATACATCAGTCCGCTAAGCGCTGTTTCCGTCATTTTCTATTCCTCCCATCAGTAATGAAAGCTGGTGACCAAATTTTTAAACAGAAGCTCCCAGCCGTTAACTGTCACAAATAAAAGAAGCTTAAAGGGCAGGGAGATCATGGCAGGAGGAAGCATAACCATACCCATGGACATCAAAGTCGTGGATACAATAATATCCACCAGCATAAAGGGCAGGAAGATCATAAATCCGGCCGTAAATGCCCGTTTTAACTCCGAGGTCATAAAGGAAGGGATTACCACTGTCATGGGGACATCTTCGATGTTCTCCGGCTTCGTTGTACCTGACATGTCTAAAAACAGATTAAGGGTCTCTGTCTCCGTCTGCTTCAGCATAAACCTCTTCATGGGGACCTGAGCCCTTTTTAATGCTTCTCCCTGGGTGATTTCCTCTTTTATGTAAGGCTGGTAGGCATTGGTGTTCACATCCTTTATAACCGGGTCCATGATGAACAAAGTTAAAAATAAAGCGATACCCACCAACACCATATTCGGAGGTGTCTGCTGAACTCCCAGAGCATTTCTGGTAAAAGACAAGATAATGACAATCCTGGTAAAGGACGTCATCATCACTAAAATAGAAGGCATCAATGAAATGATGGTCAGAATGAGGAAAAGCTCCAGGGTTGGCACCCGGCCGCCATTAATATTAATCAAGGCATCTGTATTCATTCCATTCCTCCTCACACATCTTTTGTGTGTCTGTCCTTATATTTCTTCAATATATTTTTAAAACTTTCGTATCCTACCGCCCCTGTCTGGGGTGGGAAATCAGATACTCCTTTCTGGACATCCTCTTCGGAAAGCTCTGACAGAAAGGTGATCTGGGAAGAGGCAATGCCGATGAGGTAGTAACGGCTGCCCACACGAATGATCGCAACCGATTTATCCTGAGCAAGCGGAAGCCTGTCCAGCATCTGCATATTCGTTCCTCTTTGCTTCATTCCCATCCCTTTTCCAAGACTCTTCGTAAATACATAACTTAAGTACAGGATCAGAGCGGTAAGGATTAACACCGATGCCAGACTGATTATACTGTCCAAATACAGTCACTCCCTCTCTATCCGATATTCCGTTTAACAATCTCCGTAATACGAATGCCAAAGTTATCGTCAACCACCACCACATCGCCTTTTGCTATGCACTGGCCGTTTACATATAAGTCCACCTGATCACCGGCAAGCTTGTCCAGAACAACCAGGGAACCCTTGCTGAATTCAAGAATATCCTTTACCAGTTTTCTGGTTCTGCCGATTTCTACGGACACCTCAAGAGGAACTCCCATAATCAGTTCCCTGTTTTCTTCCTGTTCCTCATAGCTCACTGCTGATTCTTTTAAGCTGTTCTGAGGAATTGGCTTTACATTTATTGTCTTCGGTTCCTGAGCCTCTTTCTGAGGCTGGTTCTGCTGACCTGCCTGCATCTGCATCATCATCTGCTGCATCTGGGCTATCATTTGTTGCTGCATCTGCATCTGAGCTATCATCTGGTTCATATCAATTCCACCTGCAATAGGAGCCGCGTATGCCTGGGGTGCAACCGAAGCTGCTGCCTGGGCCGACGCTGCCGACTGATCTGGTACTGCCTGGGCCGGTGCTGCTGCCTGAGCGAAAACCGGTTCCGGCACCGGTTCTGGTTCTGAAACCGGTATTGGTGCAGCCTCCGCTGCCGAAGAAAAGCTTCCTGCCAGAAGCCGCTCTATCTCCTCCTGGGAAAGCATTCCGCCTGATGACGGAGCCGGAGCTTCTTCCTTTACCTCAGGCTGCTGTGTCTGAGCCTGGACCGGAGCTGGAATAGGAGCGGGTTCGGGTTCTTCCATTTCCATGACCTCCTGCGGGAAAAATCCTGCGACCAGTTCCTTTGCCAGGAACGGAGGCATTACATTGATGAATTCACTTTCCAGCCGGTCAGCGATCTTTAATGTAAATCCGATGACCACCATGGAATTATCATCATGATAATATTTTTCCTTAAAATCTTCGATATCGCTGATTTCAAAGGACTGAGGCGTGGAAATATTCACCGTCTTGCTTAAAAATTCAGACAAAGCTGTGGCGGACGCCCCCATCATCTGATTCATAACCTCACAGATCGCACTGATATTCAGTTCGTTTAATTCAAACTCTTCCTCCGGAGTTTCCATCCCCATCAGCATATCTACGATCACTTTTACATCATGCTTCTTAAGAAGCATAATATTACTTCCGCTAAGCCCTGCGATATAGGTAATCTCTACCCCCACTGCCGGCTCCAGATTTGAAATTTCAAATTCATCCTTGGACAATACCCTGACCACCGGCGTGGTAATATCAACTCTGGCACTGAGCATGGTGGATACCGCGGTAGCCGAAGCTCCCAGGCTTATATTTAATATTTCACCTATGGCATCAATCTCAAATGCGCTAAAATTTTTCGAATCCATGCATCTTTTCTCCCTTTATACTCATTTAGCCCTCTATGCCATGTTACGCGTTACTTCCCTATTTCCAAGGCCTTGGAAGCCATCATCTTTATGGCATTGAACGCCGTGATATTCGCTTCATAAGACCGGGTAGCGGACATGCTGTCTACGGTTTCCTTAATCAGATCCACATTCGGCATCTGAACGTAACCGTTCTCATCTGCATCCGGATGTTCGGGGTTATAAACGGACTTAAAGGGACTGGTGTCTTCCACGACTTGGGCAACTCTGACACCGCCTGCACTCTGCTGCCTGCTTATTCCGGCGGCATTCATCAGGGTTTTCCGAAAATTATTCTCATTCTTGGATTCAAGAACTACCATCTTTCTCTGATAGGGTCCACCGGCTTCTGTCCTTGTGGTATCAATATTCGCAATGTTTTCTGATGCGATATCCAGCCGAAGGCGCTGCGCGGTCATTCCTGACGCACTGATGTTCATAGAACTTAAAAAAGACATATGTACCCTCCTGTCATATCACAATTATCCGATGATACCTGTAACTGTTTTCAGAATTCTGTCAGGCTTAAAGGGTTTTACGATAAAGTCCTTTGCGCCGGATTTAATCGCTTCAATTACCATACTCTCCTGACCCATGGCGGAACACATGACAACCACCGCATTTGGGGACTTCGCCTTAATGGTTTTTAAAGCCTCCAGTCCATCCATGTTCGGCATGGTAATATCCATGATTACTAAATCAGGGTTGATCTCGGAATACATCTGTACTGCCTGAGCACCGTCAGAAGCCTCATAAAGGTCTGTGTACCCGTTTTTTGTAAGAGTATCCTTAATCATCATTCTCATAAATGCTGCATCATCTACCAATAGTATTTTTGCCATTTCTTTACATCTCCTTTTATCATCCTTAATTCTTTAATTCTTTATATAATCCCTGACTCAGTTTTCACCGGCCTGGTTATTTCCTTTTTCAGCGAGCTCCTCAATCTGAACCGCAACATTCCGTTTATGGACACCTAACTGGCCCTTAAACCACGGCTGGCCTTCCACATACAGCTGTACGTTGGAATCCTTGGGCGTATTTAAGTTAATCACATCGCCCACATGGAGATTATATACATCATCCAGACTTATTACGGCCTCACCGACCTGAGCCTGAACCAGTAAATCAGAAGCCTTGATGCTGTTCATGATATCAAGCTGATTATCCTGATTGTTATCTTCCATTCCCATGGCGTTATGCTTGCGCCTGTCTATAATATTGAAAATGTTCATGAGCAGGTTGCCGGGAATACAGATATTCAGCTTTCCGGAGCACTCTTTTAAAATTACGTCAATGACAATAATTACAACGGTCTCATCCACACCGATTTCCTGAAACATGCCTGAGTTTTCTTCCAGCCTGTCCATGGTAAAGTTCAGGTTGATATAGCTGGCCCAGGAATCTCTCAGAGCCCCGATGATATACTGAATGATTTTCCGGTACAGAGCCGTCTCGATTTCCGTATAAACGTAGGAGGTGTCGTCAATCATATCATCTCCCACTCCGCCCAGCATCCGGTCTATAAGGCTTAACATCAGCGGCATACTGATATTGATTAAAACCGGCGGATTTTTCGAGTTATCCGGCAGAGCAACATTGACAACGGTGAGAACATCGCTGTCGCTTAATGCATTGCTGAACTCATAATACCGCTGCTCCTCCACCGCCACCACCGATAATTCACTGGAGGTACGGAACAGGCTGTTGATCTGAGATCCCGCAATTCTGGAATAATTCTCAAATATGTTCTTTAAAATTCTCAGCTTGTCTTTTGTGAATTTTTTAGGACTGTTAAAGTCGTACTTTCTGTATTTTATTTCACTTTCTTTTTTTTCAATCTCGTCGATGGGCTCACCATTTCCCTGCAGGGAATTGAGCAATGCATCAATCTGACTTTGGGATAATACTTCAGCCATCTGTTTCACTCCCGTTTTTGATTTAATTGTCCGTATCTTCCTGATAGTTGTGATACACCTGATCGTAATACTCTTCCAGGCTCTTTTCTTTCATGCCGCTTTTTGTTATCAGGATCTCCACGCGACGGTTTTTGGCTCGTCCTTCTTCCGTATCAAATGGTGCAATGGGACGGAACTGGCCAAAGCTCATACCCACCAGCTTTTCCGGTGAAACGGCATTTTTACTTTGGAGATAGATAATAACTTCCGCAGACCGCTGGGCAGACAGCATTCTGTCGTTGCGGATATTATTGGTTTTTTCGGGGCTTGCCTGAGATGTGTGCCCCAGTATCTTTACTTCTTTTATCATGTGATTTGCCTGTGACATAGCGGCAGCAAACTGGTCGAGAACATCCTTTCCTTCCTGCCTGAGGACTGAACCGTCTCCGTCAAAAAATACTGTATCACGAAACGAAATAAATGTGAAGCCATCGCCCTGTGTAATTTCTACAACATCCTGTATATTTCGCTCCTCAACGACTTTTTTCAAAGCCGGATACAGATCGTCAAAGCTTGTAATATCTTTGCCCCCGGCAGACAGGGAATTTGCTTCGCCTTCACCGGCGTTCCCTACTGTCTGATCCTGGCTTTCCCGGGCGCTTGGATCCAGGCTTTTTACCAGCATCCTCCATTTATTCTGGTCAACGGAAGATGTGGAGTATAAAAGAACAAAAAAGCACAACAGCAATGTTACCAGGTATCCATAGGTTTCCATCCAGCTTCCCAGTTCTTCCGGCTTCTTATTCCTCTTAATCATCTAACCACCTGTTTCCATTTTCATGACCGCCATAATTCAAAGGGGCTCTTTAAACATCAAAGTCACCGCTGTCAGCACCTGTGGATCTCTTCTTAACATTTTTCTTCTGCTCCAATGGCAGATAGGATAAAAGCTTTTCTCTCAAATATTTTGGATTATCTCCAGCCTGTATGGACAGCACGCCTTCTATGATGATCTGTTTATACAGAACTTCCTCCTCATTGCGGAGGCGAAGCTTTTTTGCCATTGGTGCAAAGAGCAGCTGAGCCATAATGCAGCCATAAAAGGTAGTGAGCAGCGCGATTGACATGTTTTTCCCAAGGCCGCCTGCCCCGTCTTCCATGTTCATGCCCTTCAGCATGTTGACCAGCCCCACAAGGGTACCGATCAGACCAAAGGCAGGAGCTGCGGAGCTTCCTCTTTCGTATATGCCCACCGCCTGTTCGTGACGGTCAGACATGATGGATACTTCACTTTCCAGAATGTCCCTGATCTTTTCCGCATCCATGGCATCCACGATCAGCATGACACTCTGCTTTAAAAACGGATCCTTTATTCTGTCAGCCTGTTCCTCCAGAAGCAGGAGGCCTCTTCTTCTGGCCGTACTGGCCATATCGACCAGCATATCAATAACCGCTCCGGCATCGTACCGATTCTGGCTAAACATGATTCCGATGTGCTTCGGAATCTGGGCCAGCATTCGAAAAGGAAAGCTGGCAACAAGGGTCGCCGCAGTGCCGCCTGCAACAATGACAATACTGGGCATATCTATGAAGTTTCCGATCTTGTCGATTCCTATACCGTAAATGATTAAGACGGCACCAAGTATCCAGCCTATGATCAATGATATATCCATGAAATCCTCCCTTAATCCAGACAACGCCTATGTTAAACTTTCATTTTCTGCGCGCATACATAGATTCGGGCATTGTATTCGATCACTCGGTTTATAATCTCTTCAACAGCTTCTCTTACAACATAATGCTTCCCGCTGACCAGCGTTATATTTGATTCCGGTATGGATTCAACCCTTTCGATCTGATTGCAGTTAATTACAAACTCCTCGCCGTTCAATCTTGTGAGACGAATCATATTTTTACCTTTCTCAAGCCTGGAGAGGCGGGCACCGCCTCTCCAAATCATGTAAGCTCATTAACGCTTCATATTAACAAGTTCTTCCAGCATCTGGTCTGTTACAGTGATAATCTTTGAGTTGGCCTGGAAACCTCTCTGGGTGGTGATCATGTTGGTCATCTCAGTAGATAAATCCACTGTGGCCATTTCCAGATAGTTTCCGCGGATTGTTCCTTCCGTACCGCCTGCCTCGTAAACGCTGACATTTCCTGCATTGGGTCCGATGGAATAATAGTAACCGGTACTCTTTTCAAGGCCGTCGGTATTCTGCACGCCTGCCAAAGCTACCTTGCCGATAATAATGGTGACATCACCCGCCGTACCCACCAAGGTACCATCTCCCTGAATCTTAAAGTTGGTCAGTTTCGCGATTTCATCGGTACCTTTATCTGAAGCTTCCGTAGCGACAGCTGTAGCGGAATCCTGAGCCGCCTTTAAATTAGCGGTGGCATTATTCACAACAGTTGTAGCAGTATCCACTGCCTTTTCACCCGCCTCTTTTGCCTGGTATGCGGCATCCATCTGTCCTTTCAGAGAACCAGGGTCAATACCTGCAAGCTTATTCATCGCATCCGTTACGGCTTTCAACTTATCTTTCTGTGTATCATTCATGGTGCTGACATCAGAGCCGCTTATAGCCGTATTCAGTGCACTTTTATAAGTGGCAAACGCAGTATCAAGCACATCAAGTGCACTTTTCCTTGTTGTTCCATCTGACAACGGATCTGTTTTGTTGACAAACGACAAAGCTGCGGTAAGCTTGTAATTAGTCTCATCATATGCCAGCTTCGCAGTATAATAAGCTATGGCATTCGCATCCGTTCCTTCGCTCTGCCATGCCTTATAAGCCTCATCCATGGTAACCTTTTGGGCTTTTAATGTCTCTGATAGCTCATCAATCTTTCCATATACAACATTATCGGTAGGGTCAGCGTATTCATTTACCGCCGAAGCACCATAGGCCGTATTATATGCAGCCGTTTTCCCAATATAATCAGCTCTCAGCTGCCCCAGCAACCCTGTCTTTGTATTCAAATCTGCCTGAGCCTTTTCTAGAGCAGCTTGAGCAGCAGCCACCTGGCTCGTTGATTTGCCGGAGTTCATGCTGTTCAAATCGCCATTGGTAGGGATTCTAAGAGGCTTTAAAGTACCTGTAGCAAACTTTCCTGTCGTATAATCATTGCCATCGGGCTCATTGGCGAAACCGTAAATGTAATTTCCTCCATCGTCAACCAGATAGCCGTCGTTATCCACCTTAAACTGTCCGACCCTGGAAAGAGACAGACCGCTAGCTTTCAAGGCATTGTCCGATGACAAATCTACACTTCCACCGCTGATCATAGGGCCCACAACGAAAAATCCACTTCCATCGATCATGCAGTCCAACGCTCTGGAGGAGGGAGACATACCGCCTGTGGTAAAATCATAGGAAACCGAACCCGTGGTTACGCCGTAACCGATCTGGTTAGCGTTGGTACCTCCATAGCCGCCGGCATCCGTGTTTCCAGCTGAACCGGATGAGGTATTCTGATACATGGTGTCCTTAAAGGACATACTGGCTGCCTTGTAGCCCCATGTATTTACGTTTGCTATGTTGTTGCCGATAATATCCATTTTTGCCTGATGTGTTCTAAGACCTGCCACACCGGCGAACATTGATTTGACCATATAATATTATTCCTTTCTGTTTTCATACCTGCCGCCCTCCTGCTGTCAATCGGACATACAGGAAAAGCCCCCATAAATGGTCCGGCTATAGTAAAACGGCACTGTCGATATTTGTAAAAATATTCTCTTTCATTTCATTCTCAGACATGGTAGTTACAACTGTATTGTTAGGGACATTGACAATAAACGCGCCCCTCTGGCTGATAATAACCACATCTTTCGCACCTTTTGAACGGGCTTTCTCCACAGCAGACTGTAAATCGTTGATAAAAGAATCTGACATTTCAATTCCCCTCTGACTGACCCGTTCCGCAGCATGACGGGAAAACTGGAGTTTCTCTTTATCCCCAATCCGGCTATGAAGTACATCATTGAAGCTGCTTCCGCATTCTGATACCGCTGCCGCACTCCTCAGCTTCAGTTGCCTCACGTCCTCATACTGATTAACTTTTCCTATCATGATTCATCACCTGCTTTTCAATCTTCGGATTCTTTATCAGAGGAATTACCACCATCAATACTATTGTCAGTCTCATTTGTATCGGTGTTATCGGTGTCAACCTCATCAACATCCGTCGTATCGGTATCCTCCGTATCTTTCCCAAGATCATCTGGAGGAATATGGCCTTTTTCGTAAACAGACATGATATTCGCCACAGGATATCCGTTGTCACTGTCATCATCAAGATAAACCGTAGGATTGCCGTCGAAAATATCCACTCTTGTTATGGTTCCTGTAATCTTTTTTAAGCTGCCATCCTTGTTTATGACGGCAACCAGAGCATCTTTTCCCATCATGGAGGTGCCGTAGTTGATATTATTGACCTTGGCAAAATCATCCATAGCTGTTGAAAAGTTCTGCATTGACTGCATCATGGCGATCTGGGTCATCTGGTCCATCATCTCCGCATTGCTCATGGGATTTGACATATCCTGATTTTGCAGTTGCGCTGCCAGAAGCTTGAAAAAGCCGTCCGTTGTCAGATCGGTTTTACTGGTGCTTTTTGTTGTGCTGGCGGATAAGGAGCTTATAAGAGCGCTATAAGTATCCACCGAATTTGTGCTTGCCATTTTTCTTCTCCTTATCTGTAATCTGTTTCGGAGCTGTCCATATCGAAGATACCAAGCCGCAGCTTCTGAATGAAGTCTTCCCGGTTATCTTCCTGCCGGCTCTCCTGCTGTTGCTGCTGTTGCTGTCCTCCGCCCTGCTGTTCCTGCTGATTATTCAAATAATCCGCTTCCTGCTTGTCCACAAGAATCTGAACCGGGCGCTCCAGATTAGATGCCAAAATCGTGCCTAAATCTCCGGCTGACTGGGATAACAGCTTTAAGGTACTGTTCTCCGTACACAACACAGATACGCTGACCTGATTGTCCTCATAGGAAACCTTGATCCGGATTTTTCCCATATTATAGGGCTCCAGCTGCACATCCAGCTCTTTCTTTCCATTGTTGATCTGCTTTAACAGCATTTCGGAAAGCCTGGCTTCCAAATCCTCCTGATTCCCTGCGTTCACTGTGGTATGGACGACCTCATCCTTGCCGGATGGAGCGCTCATTGTCCGGATGGGCTCATGAGACTTCTCCTGAGCGACCTCCGAGGTCTTTTCCTGGCCTTTTTCCTCTTTTACCGCTGAGAGTTGTTTTTCTTTTGCCTTTCCGCGGGAAGCGGTTACAACCGGCTCCTCTTCCTTTGAACCATCGGACACTTCCACCGAGGTCTTTTGGGAAGCTTTGTCAGCAGGGACACCTTTTCCATCCCCCGCTTTTGCTGCCTTTTCTTCGCCCTGCTTAAACGCGCCCGGGCCTATGACTTCTTTCTCTTTTCCTGTTCCCTGAGCAGCCATGTTTATGCCAGGACCTGTCTCTGATGTCTCTTCCTTCCCCTCCTGCAAAACCGACGGTGTTTCTGCGGTCTTTTCAGCCAGCTTCTGAAAGCGGAACTTCTCCAAAGACTGGAACGGATTTGCAGTCTGCACTTTGTCCGTTTCTCCTGATAAAGCTGCAAGACTTCCTGCCGTTTTGCTATCGGTCTTTGCCGCACCTTGCAGGGCTTCCTGCATAAGTCCCGGCCCCATCAGCTTCGTTTCATCTGCCGGCCCCTGAACTGCCTGCATGCCCGCAGCCACAACCGAGACAGCCGCTTCTCCCGGACCAGATTCCTTGGACGGATCTTTCTTCTCGTCGACAGTTTCCTTAGTCTCCGGACTTTTATCGTCTTTCTTCTGATTCCGGCTCTTTATCATGGTCTTAAAGCCTGACAGCTCATCAACCGGCTTCTCACTGCTTTTACGGATATCGGACATCTGTCTGGTCAGCAGATCCAGACTGCTGTTCTTTACTTCTGTCATCTTTTTCCTCCTTTCTTTCCTGCCTTTCGGCATTTGATATTTATGGTAACTGACAGGATGTTATCCTGGCAGAATTACCTGCTGCCATGAACCGACGTTGTGTTTGATACAAATTCCTCAATGAACAGCTCTTCGCTGCGCAGCAGATCCTTGTTATACTGCATCAGCTTTTTCTCTTTCAGCTTCTCAATGGAAGCCGTTTCTTTTCTGGCTTCCACCACCTCGGCCCGCTTCTGTTCTTCCCTGCGTTTCAGCCTTTGTAAAACTCCCTGCTCCGCAAGTATCTTCTGCTGCATATAGGTGATATAGGATTCATACTCCCGCATCACATTGATGGCGATGCCGTTCTGAGTTTCCTCCTGAAACCGGGTGCAGGCGGAACTTCTCTGTTCAATCAGAGTGTTGATCCATTTCTCCTGCTGTGCGACCTTTGCCAGGATCTGAGCATGTTCGTTCTTCAAATTATCCAGAACCTGATCCTTGTAATTTAAAACGGTATCAAGAGGAAAATTAAACTTTTTCATCTTTACCCTTCTTTCTTCCTTATGCTAAAATCGCTTTCATCTTTTTAAGAATTTCTTCGTAGCTGTCGTTCTCTTCCACTCCCTGGCAAAGAAAACGGTTTATCTTGTCGATCTTTGCAATGGCTACGTCCAGCTTCGGATTCGTTCCGCTCTTGTAGGCGCCGATGGAGATTAAGTCCTCATTCTTTTCATAAAGGCTTAAAAGATCTCTGATCCGGGAGGCCATCTCCCTGTGTTCATCGGACACGATGTTATTCATCAGACGGGAGATACTGGCGCTGACGTCAATGGCCGGAAAGTGGTTTGCGTTGGCCAGCTTTCTGCTTAAAACGATATGGCCGTCTACAATTCCCCTTACCGTATCGGCAATGGGTTCATTGGTATCGTCGCCTTCTACCAATACGGTATAGATTCCCGTAATGGAGCCCTTTCCGAAATTACCGCTTCGTTCCAGAAGCTTGGGAAACTCGGCATAGATGGAAGGGGTATAGCCTCTTGCCACCGGCGGCTCTCCGATGGCAAGGCCGATCTCTCTCTGAGCCATGGCAAAACGGGTCAGGGAGTCCATCATCAGAAGTACGTCCTTGCCCTGATTTTTAAAATACTCTGCAATGGTGGTCGCCACCAGGGGGCATTTCATCCGGAGCATGGCCGGCTGGTCTGAGGTTGCCACCACCAGCACGGAACGCTTCATGCCTTCCGGCCCTAAATCCTTTTCCACAAACTCCAGGACCTCACGTCCACGCTCTCCCACCAGGGCCACTACATTGATGTCCGCCTTAACATTTCTGGCGATCATTCCCAGGAGCGTACTCTTTCCTACGCCGCTGCCGGCGAAGATTCCGATACGCTGGCCCTTGCCGATGGTATTCATGCCGTCAATGGCCTTGACCCCGAATTCCAGCCGTTCTGAAATGGGTGGGCGGGTCATGGGGTTTATATAGGGATTCTCCACGTAATAATAACGGGGGGATTCAAAAGGCCCCTTGCCGTCCATGGGTTCTCCCTTTGCATCAATGATCCGGCCTCTTAGAAATTCACCTACCGGAATCTTTAAGCGGCGTCTTGTATTTCTTACAAAGCTTCCCGCAGCGATGCCGCTCATATTTTCATAGGCCATAAGCTGGATCTTGTCATCCTTAAAGCCTACCACTTCTACGGGAATCTGTTCTTTTCTGTCTTCGTTGTAAATATAGGCAATATCCCCAATGCTTGCCTTTCCTCCGGATGCCTCCATGGACATCCCCACAATATTTTCAATTTTTCCGATGTGGTCAATGGTTTCTGTTTTCATTATGAGATCAGAAAGCTCTTTAAACATGGGGGCTCCTCCTGTTACAGCCTTGCGTTGTTGAGTATTCCCTTTATATTCTCCAGCTGGGTGTTCACGCTGACGTCTATAATTTCCTCCGGCAGCTCGATGATGCAGCTTCCGTCCTCTGCGTGATCCATGGAAATGATCTTGATATTCCCCGAGATGTGAGACAGCTCATTGAGCAGTCCTACATCGCCCTGGAGCATGAGGCTGGCATCCGTCTGGGATACGTAGATCTTCACCCACTGGGTTTTCTTAAGCTTTCCTGCAGCAGAGACAATCATCCGTTTGACGATCTCTCCGCTGGATTTTAAGCTGGTCTGAATCACCTTTTCTGCAATTGTAAGGGTGATCTTCTTTAAATCATCAATGTATTTTTCCAGTATCTTGTCTTTCTCTTTTGTGACGCTTTCGACAGCCACTTTCATCTCTGCCTGAAATTCCCTGGTGAGGCGGTTCATCTCCGCCCGGTGGTCTTCATGGGCCTTTCTGCGGCCCTCCGCATACCCGGCGTCATAGCCTTCCTGATATCCGCTCTCCCTGGCCTGGCTGCGGATATTCTCCGCTTCCTCTTTGGCCTCCATGCGGAGCCTGCGGGCCTCTTCGGCAGCCTCTGTCAGAATGGTTTCAGCTCTCTTGTTGGCAGCGTCGAATATATCGGCAGTCTGCTGAAAGCTGTCCTCAAAGACTTCCTGCAAGGGATCATTGGGGGACTCTTTCTTTTCTTCCTTCACCGGGATGTCCAGGAACGTTCTGGAATAATTATATTTCAAAACAGATTCCGTCCGCTCGCTGCCTTTGATAATACTAGACAATGATATCATCCTTTCCGCCCTTGCTGATGATCAGCTCGCCTTCTTCTTCCAGACGCCTGATGGAGCTGACAATTCTCTGCTGTGCTTCTTCCACATCCCTCAAGCGGACATTGACGGTAACATCCATATCGGACTGAATGCTGTCCCGCATACGGGTCGACATGTTGGCAAAGATAACTTCCTTGATCTGGTCATTGGCATTCTTAAGAGCATAGACCATATCTTTCATATCGCACTCGCGGATAAAACGCTGGATGGAGCGGTTGTCCATGGTGACAATATCCTCGAATACGAACATCTTCTTGCGGATGGTGTCGGCAAGCTCTGCATCCTTCCTGCCCAGCTCGTCGAAGATGAGCTTTTCGTTTGCCCGGTCCATACGGTTCATGACGTTGGCAATGTAATCGATACCGCCCACAACGGTGTAATCTGTGGTAATAATTCCGGAGAATTTTCTCTTGATCTCCTCTTCCACAATTTTAATGGCCTCCGGAGACGCACTTTCCATTCTGGCAATGGCCTCTACTACCCGAAGCCTTTTCTCCGGCGACAGTTCGGAAATGAGATTGGCTGTTATCTCTTCATTGGTATAGGAAAGGACCAGCGCGATGGTCTGGGCCCTTTCATGCTGCAGAATCGATACCAGATTCTTTACGTCGCTTTTTCTGATAAAACTGAAAGATCTGGACTTTAAGGACTGGGTCACCTTTGCCAGCAGGTTGTTGGCAGTTCCTTCGCCGAAAGCTTTTTCCAGAACCGTTCTGGCATATTCCAGTCCGCCGTCGGTAACCACCTTCTGAGTCAGACAGGTCTTGTAAAAATCATCCAGAACCTCTTTTGTCGCTTCCGACTCCACATGCCCCAGCTTGGCGACCTCGATGGTTAATCGCTCAATCTCTTCCTCGCTTAAATATTTGTAAATCTTGGAAGCTTTCTCTACACCGAGTGAAACGATGACGGTTGCCGCTTTTTGCTCTGGCGTTAAATTAGTTGCCATTATCGTTTCCTCCATTCAGCCATAATTTCAGCATCTGAGCTGATATTTCCGGATTCTGGTCTGCAAATTCGCGGATATTCTCACGCAGCTCTGCAACCTTGTCCTTCTCGATCATTGAAAGGTAATCGATTTCTTCTTCCTCCTCTTCCTGGACCGTTGCTGCAATTTCCGCTTCCACAGCAGGGGTCTCCGGCAGAACCGGTACATCCTCCTGGCTGATTTCCACGGTTTCTTCCTGTTCTCTCTTTCTTCTCCGCCTTGCAGCCAGGACTGCCAGGATAATGATGAGAAGAAGCAGTACGCCTGCAGCCGCTGCGCCTAACAGCATCCACCGGTTGAGAACAAGTCCGCCTGCTCCCGTTTCCACAGGAGTCTGGGGCTGAGGAACATCAACCGTATAAAACGGAGCCGCAACAACCGTGATCTTTTCCGCCCGGTTGGCCTGGGCGATGCCGGCCGCATTGCCGGCCAGATCCCTGATATCGTCAGCAGTGAGAGTTCCGAAACCATTTCCGTTAACCACAACGGAAACCGTTAAGTCTTCCAGGGCTCCGGGATTTACCTGGCCCTGTTCCTTGATCTGATTTAATAAGTAATTTCTGTTTAAGCTGCTGGAGGCATATACATTACTCGCGTCCGTAGCTCCGGCATTGTACTGGGGAATATCCGCATTGGCTTCTGAGCCAGCCACGCCTGCCGCCGTATTCCCGTCTCCCGAATATTCCTTATTTATAGTTTCCTGGGAGGTAAGACCTGTTTTGTCGTTTTCGTCAATCTTTTCCGGTGTGTTGTAAACAATGCTCTCCCGGACCAGCTTTTCCATGTTAACAGTACCTTTTGCAGATACCCGGACGTTGCCGTTTCCATATATAGGCCCCAGAACATTCATGACCTTTGCAGAAATCTGATCCTCAATAGCCTTTGAAATCTCCTCTCCGGCCTTTCCCGAGTTAATGTCCTCATCCTCGGAGCCGACGGAAACTTCCTTTCCATTGCCGTCAAACACGGAAACATTGTCAATGATCATTCCAGGAATACTTCTGGATATGAGAAGCTGAATGGATTTCGCCTGCTCCTCTGTAGGAGAGCCTCCGTCTTTCATAACGACAACAGCCTGGGCACTCGCTTCCTTTGCCGTGTCATCAGACAGCGCATACTTGGAAGTGTCTCCCAGGGCTATCGTAACATATGCTTCCTTTACCCCATCAAAAATCTGAATCGTAGATCCGATTCTGGTTTCCAAATCGTAAAGTTTAAACGTCTGCCGATCCGAATCCGTGGTCATGAGGTTGACATTGTTCTTAAATACATCGTATGTAAAGCCGCTTTTGGGATACCCTTCTGAAACCAGCATGGCTTTCGTGGTATCCATCTGCTCTTCCGGCACCAGTATATCACCGTTCTGATACTGGTAACTGACTCCGTCTTCCTGCAGCTTTCCTATGATCTGCTTTGCTTCTTCACTGCCAACGCCTGTAAACATGACCTCGTAAGGCTTCTGCCGAAGAGACAGAGCCAGCACCACTGACCCTGCTATGACAGCCACGCCTACGACGCAGGCAATTAAAATCTTCTTTGTTTTATCACTCAGCTTACCAAAAACTTCCTTAATCTTATCCATCGCGCCTGTTCGCCCCGTTATTTACTAAATACTGATTCTTATCATTTCGTTGTAGGCTTCCAGCGCCTTATTCCGGAGAGCTGTTAAAAGCTCCACTGACAGCTGCGCCTTGGCAGCCGCTGCCGGCACCGTGTGAGCGTCATCAATCTGACCTGTGGCAAGTAAATACTCCTGATTGGTAAGGTCCTGATCCGTGCTCATCACATTCTGAATTGCTTCTTTAAAGATATCCTTAAATACGGAACTTCCATCCTGACCGGATGTCACTTTCTTTGCGCTTCCTATATCCTCTATGGAATTTATGGGATTAATCGGCGTTATAAACATCTGCTCCAAATTATGTACCTCCTGTTTTAACCTTTAATGACCGTACGAAGCCTGCTTATCTCGCTGTTGAATGCATTCAGTTCATACTGGTATTGTAAAGTAGTTCTCGCCAGCTCCACACTTTCCACATCGGCGTTTACATTATTTCCATCCATTCTGGCTGATTCATCATTGGTGTTCCGTACAAAATACCTGGAACCATCTATGATATTGTTAATATCTCCGGACGTACCGGTTTTTCCGGCAAGCAGACGCCTGCGGAATTCATCTTCAAAGGTGACATATTGGGACTTATATCCCGGCGTATCCACATTTGCAATGTTATTCATGGTTACCCGCTGCTTTGACCACAGATAATCCAGTGATTTTTCTGCCATGGAAAGGTTATTTCCAAATATTGAATTCATGGGATTGTTCCTCACTTTCTGCTCCTCCGGCGATGCGCCGGTGAAACACATTCCAGCCGTCTTTGGTGACAAATCGGGTTATACTTCGACAGCTTTTTACATAAAAATTGGTTTTTTGTAATTATGCTTACCTTATTTTACATATTATTACAACCATTGTCAAGAAAGTTCTGACCGGCGAAAGCCGATTTAAAGCGCCTCCTGAGCCTCATCTTCATGAAGAAGATGATTTATTTCTTTCTCGTCAATCAGCAGCAGAAGCTGATCTCCTGACAGGGCCGAGGCTACTCCGCCCACCAGCTCCGAGCGGCTGATCTTGTCTACCGCGGTGTCCTGGTAAATTTCACCAATTGGCTCAACACCGTCAATTTCATCTACGATAAGGGCCACCCTCTGTTCGCCCTCCCGCTTTATGACAATCATCATGCTCGGGCTGTCTTCCTCGGAAGCCTCTGCGGCCTTGCTGCCCTCTATGCCAAAAGCTTTTCTTAAATCAATGAGGGTGATTATCTTTCCTCTCTGTTTTACGATTCCTCTGACATAGGGCATTGCCTCCGGAACGGCCGTTATCTGTTCCGGTACCATGCTGATTCCTTCGATGCAGCTGCTGCTGGCTGCATACATATTGTCTGCCACTTTAAAAAGTACCCATAAATCATCCTTACCCAATATTTCCGCCTCCTGGTTCCCCTTGTAATAATCCGATCCTTTTGCATCCTCCTGATTTTCAGTCTTTCGATTAAATATAATCAGATTGCAGCAATGTTTTGGTTACATTTCATTCAAATCAAACCATCTCATTAATAATGTCGAAACTTTAAAGCAAAAAATAGAGGATTTTTGTCGATTGGTGTCTTTTTCCATTATACAAACAGATTGTCCGATTGTAAAGAAAATAGATAAGATTTTTGGTTACAACTTATCGCATGATTTTCTGATAATTTCCGTGTTTGTAACCAAGCAAAAAAGAATTTGTCAGCAATAGCAGTTTTTTTTGTACATTATATAAAAATTTGAATAATCCCACTATTATTTATAGAAAGCAAAAAATACAGAAAACATCTGATATGGGAGTACCATTCAGATGTTTTCTGTATTTTTTCTGCGGCAAGACCGGAAATTACTGTCAGAATACGATTCATTTCTGAAAACTTTCAGACGTCCTGCTTCCTTTATTTCCCAGATTCCATAATTGATCCGGTTCTTTCCTATTATAATGCTATGTTTGTATTACCTTATATAGTCTCCTTATAACAATCCAGGGTAAACCAGAATTCCACCCCTCCCTGCACGTTGCGGACGCCGCAGGATTTATGATGGGAATCCATAATGGCCTTTACAATGGAAAGTCCGATGCCGCTTCCCCCATATTCTCTGGTATGGGCCTTATCCACCTTGAAGAATTTCGTCCAAAGCTTTGGTAAGTCCTCCTCAGGGATATTCGCCCCGGTGTTGAAAACGGTCACAAGGGCTTCTTCCCCGTTGTCCTCAGCGGTGATGACGATTTTACGTTCCCCGGACAGATGGTTTAAGGCATTATTTAAATAGTTGGTGATGACTTCCTCTATTTTAAACTCATCGGCGTATACATAGATGGGACCGCAGTTTTCCAGCTTTACCGCCGCATCTTTCTGCTGCATTAAAATGCCTGCCGAATTCATGACGCCCCGGATCAGCTCCGTTAACTCAAAGCGTTCCAGATTGAGGCTGTCGCTGCCGAATTCCAAAGCCGTAAGGTTTAACAGCTGGCGGACCATCTGGTTCATCTTACCTGCTTCGTCCACGATCACGCCGCAGTAATAATCCCGGCTTTCGGGATCCTCTGCCATGCCTTCCATCAGGCCTTCCGCATAGCCCTGTATGAGGGCGATGGGAGTTTTTAATTCATGGGATACGTTGGCAATAAAGTCTTTCCGCATCTCGTCCACCTTGACCTTTTCTGCAATATCCCTTTGCAGCTCCAAGTTGGCCTCCCGAAGCTGGCCGATGGTGCCCCTTAAAGTATCCGACAATTTATTCATGCTGTTTCCGAGAACTGCAATTTCATCCTCTTCTTTTCCGGTGTATTTTGCATCAAAGTCCAGGGCGGACATTTTTTCCGATAAGTTGGCAAGCTGCAGGATGGGGGAAGTGATCCGTTTCGTAGTAAAATAAATAAAACAGCTTCCTACAAACAGCGCCACCATCCCTACATATGCCAGAAAACGGTTTGCCAGAGACACGCTGTCCCGGATACTGGCCAGGGGAATGGAAAGCAGAAAGATGGTTTTATTGTCTGAAAAATATCCCCAGCTTTCCAGATAATAGGAATCGGAACGGTTGTCATAGGTTTTCTGGATGATGTAATTGTCATATTTTTTCAGGATGCTGGCCTGAGGCATATCCTTTCCGAAAATGTAGGTATCCACCCGGTTTCTCAAGAACTGCCGGTCTCCGAGAGAGAGAACTTCATCGGTAGTGCTGTCAACGAGCACCATCGTTAAGTTATATTTTTCTCCCATGATCCGGAACATCTTCTGGGCAGGGCCTTCTGTTTTAAAATCCGGATCATAGGACTCCCGGTAATATTCTATGATCCCTTTTCCGCTTTCATTGGCCTGGGTCACCATGCTGTCAATCTGGGTGTAGGCCTTTTCCAGTATCCGCACCTTATCACTGGTATAAAAGTCTTCCAGAAACCAGTTGTTCACGCACCATGTAGAAATCAGGACAAGAGCCATCAAGCATACAAATATGATGGCAATGCGCGCTCTTATGGAATGCCTCATTCACTCACCTCGAATTTATATCCCATTCCCCATATGGTTTTAATGAAATCGCCCTTTTCTCCCATTTTACTCCTTAACTTTTTTACATGAGTATCTATGGTCCGGGCATCGCCAAAGTAATCATAATTCCACACATTGTTCAGTATCTTCTCCCGGGACAGGGCAATTCCCTGATTTTCCAGGAAATAGGCCAGGAGTTCAAATTCCTTGTAGCTTAAGTCAATATTTTTCCCGTCAATGGTAACCTGATGGGCCGCCTTGTCAATGCAGATGCCGCCGATTTCCACCAGGTCCGCCGCAACGGCATTGCTGCGCCTTAAGATAGCTTCCACCCGGGCCACTAAAATCTTGGGGCTGAAGGGCTTGGAAATATATTCGTCCACGCCTAAGTCAAAGCCCTGAAGCTCGTCCCGCTCCTCGCTTCTGGCAGTCAGCATGATGATGGGAACCTGGGAGTATTTGCGGATGGTTTTGCAGGTCTCCCAGCCGTCCATTTTAGGCATCATCACATCAAGAATAATCAGCACAATATCTTTCTGTTCAAAAAAAATGTCCACAGCCTCTTCGCCGTTGGCGGCTTCTATGACAGTAAAGCCCTTCACGCTTAAAAAGTCTTTTACCAGCTTCCTCATTCTGGCTTCATCATCTACCACTAATATTTTTAACTGCTCCATATATAATTTCCTCCCAAAATCAGATCCATTCAATAATTTTATTTCTGAAACATATTGTAGCAAATTGGTGGGAGAATTTCTATACTTTCACAGAGATTTCACACTATTTCACCTAAGACTGAAAAAAGGGCTTCTGCAGAAAGAGAATGAATTCTCTCTCATGCAAAAGCCCTGTCACTATTAAAAATTATCTCAATTCTGTGGTAGGAATGTTGTCCATATCATCGAAAGCCTGATTCTCTCCGCCCATTGCCCAAATGAAAGTATAGTTGCTTGTGCCTGCGCCGGAGTGGATGCTCCAGGAGGGGCTGATTACCGCCTGCTCGTTCTGCATGACGATGTGCCTTGTCTCCTTACCCTCACCCATCATGTGGAATACCACATTGTTTTCCGGAATCTCGAAATACATATAAATTTCCATGCGTCTCTCATGGGTGTGGGCCGGCATGGTGTTCCATACGCTGCCCGCATCCAGCACGGTCATGCCCATGGACAGCTGGCAGGTCTCCAGTACGTCGGGATGGATAAACTGGTTGATCACCCGCTTGTTGGCAGTCTCCATGGCGCCCAGGGGCTTTTTGGCAGCCTTTTCAATGGGGATGAAAGTCGTCTTGCAGGCCTTGTGAGCCGGAGCGCTGACCATATAGAATTTCGCCGGGTTGGAGGCATCATCGCTTGAAAAAACAACTTCCTTTGTTCCCTTTGTAATATATAAACAATCCTTATATCCCATCTTGAATTCTTCGCCGTCTGCGGTAATCTTTCCTGCACCGCCGATATTGAAGATTCCCACTTCACGTCTCTCAAGGAAATAGCCTGTACCAAAATTTTTCCAGATATCAATCCCCTTGTCAATGGAAACAGTCTCTGTGGTAGGCATGCAGCCCAGAGTGACCATGCGGTCCACGTGTGAATAAACAGCTATAACTTCATTGGCAACGTATAAGTTCTCGATTAAAAATTCATTTCTGGTTTCTTCAGTTGTATAACGTTTGAAATCTTTCTGATTTGCGGAATAACGGATATCCATTTATAAAAACCTCCTTGTTAAGTGTTAAATGTTGATAAAAAGATAAATATAGAAATAACTGACCAATTCAATGGTATCACAAGGAGATGTTTAATTCAATATCTTATTCAATATATCATCAAAAAGAACATAAAACCTTATCTTTATTCTGTTTCATCCGCAATTTTAAATCTTCCGATCTCTTCCCGCAGCAGGCTGGCCTGGGCGGACAGTTCCTGGCTGGAAGCGGAGCTTTCCTCCGCGGTGGCGGCATTGCTCTGGACCACCGAGGAAATCTGGGTAATTCCGTAAGTCGCCTGGCTGATGGCGGCAGCCTGCTTGCGGGAAGCCTCTTCCACGTTTTCCATAAGCCCTTTCACATGCTTTGCCTGATTGGTTACGTCTACAAGGATAGCCGCATTTTCCTGGGCGATGGTAAGCCCCTCTTCCACAGCCCGTGATGAATTTCCCACCAGCAGGGCGGTCCGCTTGGCGGCCTCAGCCGCTTTGGCTGCAAGGCCTCTCACCTCATCGGCCACAATGGCAAAGCCCTTGCCCGCCTCACCGGCCCGGGCCGCTTCTACCGCCGCATTAAGGGCCAGAAGGCTGGTCTGGGAAGCAATTCCTTCTATATCCTGGGTGATCCGGCTGATTTCACCGGAAGTCATTTTGATCTCATCCATGGCGGTCAGCATCTGCTGCATTTTATCATTGCTTTCTTCTACCCGCCCCACTGCCTGCTCCATATGTCCCGTTGCCTCATCAATATGGGCAGAATTCTGTTCTATCTGGACGGAAACCTCGGTTACGAATGAAGAAAGTCCTTCAATGGTTTCGGCCTGCTCAGCGGTTCCTGACGCCAGGGCCTGAGCGGCATCAGCCACCTGGGAGGCACCGGCGTTTACCTGCTCGGCGGACCGGCGGATGGCCTGAAGAGTCCTGTTCAGCTGGCGGTAAATGAGAAGCAGGGAAGCGTGAATCGGTGCAAAGTCTCCCTTATATTCTGCTTCTACCGGCAGAGTCAAATCTCCCTTGGCCACGTTTTCCAGATGTCTGGTGATGCCGCTGACCACCTCCCGCATCTGATTAATGAGCTCATCCGTTGCCTGGGACAGCACCTCCATCTCATCGTTGGTCCTGCTTACAGGCACAGGAGGCGTATGCACATCCCCGTCGGCCAGAAGCTTAAGGCGTCCTGCTATGGGATTTAAGGTCAGGGTAATGCGGCCTACCAGAACGCTCAGGCCCAGAATGCCGGCTGCGCAGAGGATCACGGAAATCCCCAGCATCATGAGGAGTGACTGTACCTTCTGCCTCTGGCTGCCCGCAACCATGGCGTCAATATCATCAATGTAATTTCCCGTGCTGATATACCAGTCATAAGGTTCAAATTTCAGGGTATAGGCCCGCTTTGGAAAAACGCCTTCCTGCCCGGGCTTGGTGAAATAAAAATCTGTAAAGCCGCCTTCCGGATTTGAACCGTTTTTAATAAAGCTTTGAATATAATAATTGCCGTTTAAATCCTGTTCGTTGTACCGTTCCTTGCCCTCGTACTCAGGGTTCATATGTACGGCGCACAGGCCTGTGGACGTATCCGCCCAGAAATAGCCTTCTCCGTTGTTATAGCGGGTATCCCGGACAATGCTTTCCGCAGTTTCCCGGGCCTCCTGTTCGCTGATCTCGCCGTTTTTAAAGCGGTCGTAGTTGACCTCCAGCACGCTCACCAGGCTTTCCACCGCAGTTTTTACATCGTTGTCATAGCTTTCATAGCTTGTATTGATCCAGCTTTGATATGCCAGATCCAGCTTTACATAAAATACCGCCGTCAATATAAGAATGGTGCCCAGCATCAAAGCGCTTACAAATAATGTGAGCTTTCCTCTTACCTGCAATCCTTGTCTCTTTTGTTTTTCCATTTTCCAGTCCTCCATGATTGCATTTATTGTATATATTTTCACGTTTTATCGCTCTATTTCAAATCATACCTCTTTCGTGGGAATAATTCAATGGATTTTCCTTTATCTTCCTGTGGAACTATTTGAATATTTTTCATTATTTGTATAATAACTGAAGATTTGATTGATTTTTGTAGATGAGATCTTGCATTGTATGTAATATAAGCAGTTTCCTTTTTCTCAGGCTTTATGAGAAAAAATGACAAAAAGCTATCCCAAAACCAGGAAAAGCAGGCAGGCTCCATGGCTTTGGGATAGCTGCATCATTTATTTACGTTTTCTTCTGGCAGGCTGCTTCGATTAAATCCAAATTATTTTTCAGCCTCTGGTTTTCCGGAGCATAGGCAAGGGCGTTTTTGGCGTGCTCCAGGGATTTTTCAAACATATTCAGCCTATAGGTGGCAATGGCACAGAGGTCATCCAGGGTATAGTCCCAGGAGTAGCCCATATTGACGTAGCTCCTTGATTTTTCCTTGATTTTCAGCGCCTCTTCCGACAGGAAGTAGGTCATGGGCCAGTCTCCCCGTTCGTAGCATGCCTGAGCGAATTCCACATATGGATCGCGCATTTCCGGCAGCTCTGCAATGGCCCTGTAATACCAGTTGTAGGCTTCCTTTATATTTCCCATCCGGAAATAGGATTTGGCGATCCAGCGCATGGAGGCGCACCGTTCGTCGCGCCATTCGGCGGCAGGCAGGGAAAGATATGCCGTCAGAGTATCAATACATTTTTTCCATTGGCCCTTATACATATATTCTCTTCCCAGATAATAGCGCATCCGCTCATCCTCCGGCGCTTCGTTTACGGCCATTTCCAGAAGGGGGAGGTAGGATCCCCGGGATTTGGTCGGGTCCGGATAATGATTGAGCACCATTCCGTCAATATATATGGTTTCATAAGGCAGACTGCCTACGTATTGAATGAATTCGTGAACAGGGCATTTCCAGCGGAAGCCGTGGCGTTCATGGACCTTGAAATAGTAGAACTGGACATCGGGCGTGCCGTCCTCCTTGAGCCTCCAGTTGTAAAGATACTTTCCTGTTCTTGCGACCTTTCCGATGTTTTCCGGCTTCTGATTCATCCACGCTTTCTCAAGGCTGCTCCGCCAGCCTGGCTCAAACAGTTCGTCTAAGTCCGTGCAGACGCAGATATCCACATCCTCAGGAACATGATCCAGGGAAATATTCCGTGCCACGTCAAATCTCCAGGGCTTTACCGGGTCCACATATACAATGGCCCCTCTTTCCCTCAGCCGTTCCACCGTGCCGTCGTCGGAGCCTGTATCCGTAACCACGATTAAGTCCGCTTCGCTCATGGAGTCCATCCACCGGTCTACAAACTGGACCTCATTTTTACAGATGGCATATACACAGATCTTATATTTGCTCATGAGACCGCCTCCCCTTTAGAACTGCTGACCAGCTTTTCTTCAATCAGCTTCCTGTTGTTTTGCAGCCTTAAATTTTCCGGGTCAATTGCCAGGGCTTTTTCCGCGTAATCCATGGCTTTTTCATACATTCCCATGTAATAGGCACTGATAGACCCGTAATCGTAAAGGGCGCTTCCCCAGTTTTCCGCCTCCACCAGATAGCTTCCTGTGCTTTGGGTGATCCTTAAGCCCTTTTCCGCCATTGCATAGACAAGGGGCCAGTTTTTTTCCTTATAGCCCAGTTTTACAAGCGCCATATAGGGCTCCCGCACGTCAGGGCATTCTGCCAGAGCCCGGAAAAGCCATGATCCGGCTTCCTTCCTGTTTCCCATTTCGTCATAGCAGCGGGCAATGAAGCGCATGGATGCGCTGCGCTCCTCATTCCATCTGGCCGTGGGCAGGGACAAATGCCTTTTTAAGGTTTCTATTCCATTCTCATATTTTCCGTAATAGACGTATTCTCTGCCCAGCCAGAACATGGAGCGGTCATCTAAGGGATTCTCCTCCACGGATAACTCCAGAAGAGGCAGGTATTGGCTCCTGGGCTTTGAAAGATCCGGGTAATGATTTAAAACCAGGCCGTTTATCCACACGGTCTCTTCGGGACCGGGACCGCTGTACTGCAGGATCTCATGGACCGGATGAACCCAGCGGTAGCCCTGCTTTTTATGGATCTTTTCCATGGGATACTGCTTTTGGGGTGTTCCGTCCGGATTGCTGCTGAATGTAAATAAGTATCTGGCCCGGGTGTGCTTAGGCTTCCATGCGTCCTCCAGCTTCTTTCTCCAGCCCGGCTCAAAAACCTCATCCAGATCATTGGAAACACAAATATCGGCGTCCTCAGGGACGTAGTCCATGGCAATATTTCTGGCCACGTCAAAACGCCAGGGGGATATGCGCTCTTCATAGACCACAGCCCCCCTTTGCCTGAGTTTTTCTACTGTGCCGTCGGTGGAGCCCGTATCCGTCACAATGACTCCATCGGCCTCAGATACGGCATCCATCCAGCGGTCCACAAACTGCTCCTCATTTTTACAGATGGCATATACATATATTTTATATCGGTTCAATTGAAACAGCTCCTTTTGGGAAATGCTTTTGCTTATGTCCAATATATGCGTTTTATGGCTGTCCCGTGAAAAAGCCGTATACCTTCTCATATATTTCCTCTTTATACGGCTTAAATTCCTCTTCCGTCACAGGTCTTCCATGGCTCATGATCCACAGCCTGACAGGGCTGTCCAGGGGCTTTAGGGGCATCTGCAGGTAAAGGAAAGAATTTGGATGAAATCCAAGCCTTTTATAGAATTCTGCTCTTCGTCCGGTCATAGGTTTTTTCTCTGTTACCGGCTCTATTTCCAGAAACAGGGGAGATTTTGCTTCCCGGATTACCTCCTTCACCAGCTGTTTTCCGTAGCCCTTTCCCCTGCAGCGCTCTGTGGTGGCCAAATGCTCCACAAAGACACAGCTATCTAAGTTCCAATAGCCCAGAAAGGCCAGAATTTCCCCGTCCTCCTCCATGGCTCGTAAGCGGTAACGGGGATTTTCCAGAACCTTTTTCTGTCCTTCTCTGGTACGCCGCTCATTTTCGGGAAAGGATTCCTTGTATATGGAATAGATTTCTTCAAAACGGGTCTGGGGGTTTTTTAATAACATTGCATCAATCTCCTGTTCTTTTATTTCATTTGTCATTAAAAGCTGGAAGCTCCGGGATTATCCATCCTGCAGGGCTTCCAGCTTCATTTTACCTGTTCTATTTACCTGATAATCTTACTCACCTGTTGTTTATTTCCCAGCAACTTTACTTAACGGTAATTCTGCCCTGTCCGGCAGGATTTCCATAATCAGCTCCCACATTGCCGCCCAGATTGCTGCGGATATAAGCAGAAAGCAGATCCACATCCGTCATAACATTGTCACGGAGTACGTTGCTTCCCTTAAACATGGTCATGCCGTCACCGGCGGATTTTAACATGTAGTTATGGGAGGCTACGGTGTAGGTCTTATTCACATCAAGAGGCGCGCCTCCTACCATGATATCCGATACGCGGTAGGAACCGGTGACCTTTATAAAATTGCCCTTTTCATCAAGCTGGACGCTTGGTGTTACGGAAGTATTAATGGTATAGGTAAGCCCTGAAACCTGGAGGAAACCGCCGTTTTCCGCGGGGCAGTTTCTGGAAGCCATCTCCAGAGCGTCCTTGATCTGCTGTCCGGTAGCTTCTACCACGCAGCCCATATTTCCGAAGGGGAATACGGTAAGGGTATCGTTGTAGGTAATGTTTCCGGCTTTTATGCTGGCCCTGACGCCGCCGCCGTTGGATAAGCCGATATCAGCTCCCAGCACATAGCGGTAGGCATCTGCGCAAAGATCCCCTAAATTGGTCTCCGCGCTTCTGACCGCACGGTTTCCGGTTGCCGGATCATTGACGGTCAGCTCTACGTCTGTATGGCCGATCACGGTCTTTAAGGATTCATTATACTGGGCCTGGATGTTCTTTATAAATTTGTCCGTATCATAATCAATTGCTTTCCCGTCCGATGTAACAGCGCTCTTTCCGGGAACTACCAGCTGCTGGCCTACGGTAAGAACATTGGGATCCTTGATCCTGTCCTTATTTGCATCGTAGATTTCTCTCCAGCGGTCATAGGAGCCTAATTCTCTCTTTGCGATCCTGCTTAAGGTATCCCCCTTCTTCACCTCATAGGCGCCGGAGCTCTCCCCTGCGGGAACCTGGGAAATCAGTTCATTGGCAATGGTGCCGTCGGTACGGATGGTCAGCTTTCCGATGTTTTCCAGCTTCGTTCCGGTCTGGGTGAGAAGAACGTCTTTTCCATCCTTGTCCTTTACGTATTTGCCGTACTGTTCATGGGAATGGCCGTCAATGAACGCATCAATGCCTGTGGTGTTCTTAATGACGCTGTCTGAAGTCCAGCGGTCTGTGGAACCATTTTCCCCCAAATGGCCTACTACAACTACATAAGTGGCGCCTTCCGCCCTGGCACTGTCTATGGCTGACTGAGTCTGGGCATAAAGCTTCTGTCCGCTTTCATCCTCGCAGAAGCCATAGATATAGTTTCCGTTTTCATCCTGGAAATAAGCGGGTGTGGATTTTGTAAAGCTCTCCGGCGTGGTCACGCCCACAAATGCAATTTTTGTATCGCCGTATGTAAAGATCTTATACGGAGCGAATACAGGGGAACCTGTCCTTAAATCCATGAAATTGCTGGAATAGTAACCGCAGCTTAACTTTCCTGCCAGCTCCAGAAAACGGGGCATTCCATAATCATACTCATGATTGCCCGGTACAGCGAAATCAAAACCCACCTTATTCATGATGTCGATGATGTATCCGCCGTCTGACAAGGTTCCGATAGGCGCTCCCTGAATGGCATCTCCTGCGTCAATCAGAGTCACATATGGCGTCTGGGCCTGCATCTCCTTCTTATAGAGCGCCAGACCCGCATACCCGATGTTCTCGTCTATGCCGCAGTGGACATCATTGACGTAAAGAACCACAATATCCTTATCTGCCGCCAGAGAGGTGAAGGACATGCCTGTGGTAAGGGAAAGGACCATGAGCAGGGCCAGCCACAGAGACAGAAACCTTCTTTTCTTACTTCCTTTCATTGTTTGAAACCTCCTTTTGCATACTGCATTTTTCTCTATTATAACAGATTATTGTAAAGATGGTATATTATATTTTTAAAACTTGTAAGTTTTCTGAATCCTTTTTCGAGTTTTTTCGACAAAATAAATATAGAAGACGCCCTCACCAGCTTTCCGCTGATAAACGCGCCTTCTATTATTCCATCCCACCTGCCTGACACCTAATCAAAATTGGGCATCGGCCGGAGGGAATATCTTTTTATAAGCTATAATTGCTTAATCTTCTTCACTGACTTCAATTCCAAGCTCCTTTAACTGCTTGGGATCTACAGGAGCCGGAGCCTCTGACATGAGGCAGGAAGCATCCTTCACCTTGGGGAATGCGATCACATCCCTTATGCTGTCTGCGCCTACCATGAGCATGATCACACGGTCCAGGCCGTAAGCGAGCCCTGCGTGAGGGGGAACTCCGAACCGGAAAGCATCTAACAGGAAGCCGAACTGCTCCTGAGCCTGTTCCTTGGTAAAGCCCAGCACCTCAAACATTTTAGACTGAATATCGCTCTGATGGATACGGACAGAGCCGCCGCCGATCTCAGTACCGTTTAACACGATATCGTAGGCCTTGGCCCGGACTGCTCCCGGATCGCTGTCGATTAAAGCCCAGTCCTCATCCATGGGCATGGTAAACGGATGGTGCATGGCGGTAAATCGGCCCTGCTCCTCGGAGTATTCAAGCAGCGGAAATTCCGTCACCCATAAGAACCTGAAATCATCCTTTTTAAGCAGGTCAAGCTGTCTTGCCAGCTCCAGCCTTAAATTTCCTAAAACATCGAATACCACCTTGTCCTTATCCGCCGCAAACAAAAGAAGATCTCCCGGCTTTCCGTCCATGGCATCAGCCAGGGTGTGAAGCTCATCCTCTGTCATGAACTTTGAAAAGGAACACTTATAGGTACCGTCCTCATTGACTGCCAGATAGGCCAGTCCCTTGGCTCCGAAGCCCTTTGCATATTCCACAAGAGCGTCGATTTTCTTTCTTGGCATAGCTCCCTGTCCCTTGGCGTTGATACCCCGGACAGAACCGCCGTTTTCCAGGGCTCCCTTGAATACGGCAAATTCCGTATCCTTTACCACGTCGGAAACATTTTTAAGCTCCATTCCGAAACGCAGGTCCGGCTTATCGGAACCAAAGCGGTCCATGGCCTCTCTCCAGGTCATTCTTGGAATAGGAAGCTCTATATCAAAATTGCAGATTTCCTTAAATAATCTCTTTAACAGCCTTTCGTTTACATCTAAAACATCATCCACATCCACGAAAGACAGCTCCATATCGATCTGTGTGAATTCCGGCTGACGGTCCGCCCGCAAGTCCTCGTCCCTGTAGCATCTGGCCAGCTGGAAGTAACGGTCATAGCCGGAGCACATGAGAAGCTGCTTAAAAAGCTGGGGAGACTGGGGAAGTGCGTAGAAAGAGCCTGGATGAACACGGCTTGGCACCAGGTAATCCCTTGCGCCTTCCGGGGTGCTCTTAATCAAGGTAGGGGTTTCAATCTCCAAAAATCCCTCTTCCGCCAGAAATGCCCTGGTTAAGGTGGCAACCTGGCTTCTCACCATAATGTTTTTCTGGATATCCGGTCTTCTCAAATCCAGGTAACGGTATTTCAACCGCAGCTCTTCCTTTGTCTTTGAGTTTTCCTCAATGGGGAAAGGAGGAGTCTCTGACTCGGAAAGGATTCTTAAGGATTTGGCCCTGACCTCAATGGCGCCTGTAGCCAGGTTCTCATTGACTCCGCCAGCACGGCCCTCAACCGCTCCTGTAACAGCGATGACAAATTCGCTTCTCAGCTTTTCTGCCTTTGCAAAGCTCTCTGCCCCGCAGTCGCTCTCCTCAAAAATAATCTGCAAAAGTCCGGAACGGTCCCTTAAATCCACAAAAATGATTCCGCCCTTGTTTCTGCTCTTCTGGACCCAGCCCATGACGGTGACTTCCCCGCCTATATTGGCTGTTGTTACTTCTGTACATCTATGGGTTCTTTTTAAACCCAGCATTGACTCTGCCATAATTTCCTCCTGATTTCTTACTTAAGCGCTTCTTTATAAAATTCCTTAAACTGGGTATAGCCTTCCTTTTGAAGGCTTTCCTTCTGGAACTTTTTATTCTTATTCATCTGGGAAACAAGAACCGTAGCTCCCTTGGCCCTGGCTTCCATGGCCTCTTTCATGGCTCCGTTCATCACCCCGTCGCTGACGCCCTTTTCAATGAGAAATGCCGTCTTTTCTTCTTTTCCAGGGACGGTAAAGCCTTCGTCCATCAAAATAGTGATGATCCGCTCAAAGCCGATGGAAAAGCCGCAGGCCGGCGTATCCATGCCGGTGAATTTGCCGATCATCTTATCGTAACGGCCGCCTCCGCCTACGGAACCTGGGAAGCCCTCCACCTGGATCTCGAAGATGGTTCCTGTATAATAGGACATGCCCCGCACCAGGGTCGGATCAAATACGATGTGGAACTGTCCGGTGGAAATCTCGTTTACACTGTCAATGACAGCCGCCAGATTTTCGATCTGTTCTAAGTCCATCACATCCTTTAAGGTGTCCTTTAAGCTTCTGACACCGGAAGCATCCGGGGTCACCGTTTCAAACAGGCCTAAGTATTTTTCAATATTACTCTTTTCATAGCCCGCTTCCTCCAGCTCCTTTGCCACTCCGTCTGCACCGATCTTGTCCATCTTGTCTAAAATGATGAACACCTGGTCATAGGCCTCCTCCGGGAAGCCGCAGGCCGCCGCCATCCCCTTTAAAATATTCCGGTCATTGATTCTTACGGAATATCCCTGAAAGCCAATTTTGGAAAGCAGGGTGGTGGTTGCCAGGATGAGCTCAATTTCCGCAAGCCTGCTGGGATCTCCCAGGATGTCGATGTCGCACTGCACGAACTGGCGGAAACGGCCTTTCTGAGGACGGTCGGCCCTCCAAACGCTGCCCATCTGAAGAGACTTAAAGGGAGACGGAAGAGACGCCGCATTATTGGAATAATATCTGGATAAGGGAACGGTTAAATCATACCGGAGACCGCTGTCCACCAGATCATTTTCCGCCTGGGCCGCTTCTAAATCCAGCTTTTCTCCACGCTTCATGATTTTAAAAATAAGCTTTTCATTGTCTCCGCCCTGCTTGCTGGTCAGATTTTCAATATGTTCCACACAGGGGGTCTCAATGGAATGAAAGCCGAAGCCTTCGTAAGTCTCGCGTATCTGGTTCATTACATATTCGCGCACCTGCATTTCAGCAGGAAGAATATCCTTCATGCCGGTAACCGGTTTCTTTTTTAATGCCATTTTGTTCACTCCGTTCGTTATACTTGTCATAAGTCCAGCCATGCAGAAATAGCTGGAAATAAACACTGCTTCTATTGTAAATTACATTTCCAATTTTGCAAGCATTTTTTCCTTTCTTTCCAGCATTTCATCAATTCTGGAGATATACTGCTCCACATCCTTGACATTTTCCACCCGTTCCAGCCGGTTTTCCGACGGAAATACCACCTTCGTAGTGGTTCCCGCCCCGCAGGCAACGATGGTCTGCTTTTCCTCCATAATCAGGATATTATAGATGCAGGCTTTCCCCGGCAGCGAATAACCCACGTTTTCAAAATTCCCCGCCATATTCTTCTGCCGGTAAAGATAATAGGGCTCCTGCCCCATAGCCCGGGCGCAGGCGGCAGTTAAATCAATCATTTCCTGGGTGTTGGTAATCTTTAAGTTTTCATACCTTTCCTTAAACATGTTTAACCGGGCCGCCCTCTTGATTGCAAGAGAATGAACGGTAATTCCGTCCGGCCCCAAGGCCCTTATCTCCTTCATGGTATTTGCCACATCTTCCATGTCCTCTTCCGGCAGGCCGATGATTAAATCCATGTTGATATTATCAAAGCCCATTGTCCTTGCCAGGGCAAATTTATCCTTTACCATATCCACCGTATGGCGGCGTCCGATCAAATCCAGGGTTTCCTGCTTCATAGTCTGCGGATTAATGGAAATACGGCTTACGCCGAAATGCTTTAAGACCTCAAGCTTTTCCTCTGTAATGCTGTCCGGCCGTCCGGCCTCCACCGTAAACTCCTTGACCTCAGAAAAATCAAAGGTCTGCTTAAGCCTTTCCAGCAGCCGTTCCAAATGCCCGGCAGATAAAGAGGTCGGGGTTCCTCCCCCGATGTATACAGTATCCAGGGTTCTTCCCGCCATCTTCTCAGCAACGTAATCCATTTCCTTGAAAAGGGCCGTTAAATACTGATCCATCCGCTTTTCCCACTGCCCGATGGGAAAGGAAGTAAAGGAACAGTACAGACAGGTAGTCGGGCAGAAAGGAATTCCCACATACAGACTGTAGCCATGCTCATAATCAATAGAAGAAAGCAGCTCCATTTCCCGTCTGGCGATCTCCAGGCTCAATTCCACCTTTCCGTCGCTGGTCAGATAGGTGTCCTTCATATACTTCCGGACCGCTTCATCCCCATCCCCTGCCATCAGCCTGGTCATGGCAATCTTGGTAGGCCTGATCCCTGTCAGCGTCCCCCAGGGAAGCTCTGCGCCGGTCAGCTCCTTAAGAAAGCCGTAAAGCATCCGCTTGATCCGGTTCTTTGTCTCAAAGCGGCAGTCAAAATCCGCCTCTGTTACAGAAGACCCTGCAGTCCCATTTTCCAGGTCATTGACCGTCAGCTCAAAGGTATTTTCTCCCGTCTTTCCATAAACCAGAAGCCGGTACTCCTCTCCCTGACTTTCCTCATGGGTAAAGGTTTCGCCCGGATAAAACGCCATCAAAAGCTCCCGGATATCCTGTTCAAAGGACTGGTCGTCCAAAATTATTCCTATCATCGTCTCTTTCCTATCCTCTGTAAAATGCTACGGGATTTTTCGTTTTCTCGTGGCCGATGGCCGTCATTTCCCCGTGTCCCGGATATACAAGGGTATCCTCAGGCAGGGGAAATAATCTTTCTTTTATGGATTT
The DNA here is from genome assembly GCA_023437715.1 of Bacillota bacterium. Lineage (GTDB taxonomy): Bacteria > Bacillota > Clostridia > Lachnospirales > Lachnospiraceae > Lacrimispora. The sequence goes on from JAEZFK010000035.1 coordinate 70,762, forward strand.
CACAATCATGGACTGGCTTCCCGTTGGAAAATCCGTTCTTCCCAGGGACTCTAAAAAGAGGGTGTCTCCGCTTAAGAGAGCCTCTTCCTCCTCAATCAGGTAGCAGACAGAACCGGAGGTATGCCCGGGGGTGTAGATCACCTGAAAGGAAATTCCTGCGAAAGAAAGCACATCTCCATCCTTCACATATTCGTCCACAGCCACCTTGCAGGGCCGCCCATAGCCGGCGGACAGATTGAGGGAGGGATCTTCCAAAAGCTCTTTTTCCTTCTCTCCAGCCACAATCTTCACCTGGGGAAATGCCCTTTTTATGTCTTCCACTCCCAGAATGTGGTCAAAGTGTCCGTGGGTCAGCAAAATCACCTCAGGGGTCATGGAAAGCTCCCGGCACTTATTTAAAATAAACATTCCATTATCTCCCGGATCTACAATTACCATTTTCTTCTGGCCCTTCCGGTAGATCACGTAACAATTGGTTTCCAGTTCTCCCACCGGATATGTTTTTATTCTCAAGTCGCTCATGGTTCCCTCTTTTCTGGCTGTTTTTATTTGTGAAAGCCATTTTTTTCAAAGAAAGCCCGGGAATGTTCCCGGGAAAAAGAGAAAACTGCGTTATCCCGCAGTCCTCTCAATATCTATTACCCCGTCGATCTGCCGCAGCTTATCCACCAATTTCCCCAATTCCTCCACCCCGTGGATGTCAAAGGTCATGGTAATTGTCGCCTTGCCCTGCTTGTTTGTCCTGGAATTCATGGAAGTGATGTCGATCTGCCTCTCTGTAAATACCTTGGAAATGTCAACAAACATGCCGATCCGGTTATTGGCAAATATTTTTATTTCCGTGGAATACCGCTCCTTGGTGTCGTCTCCCTCTGACTTCTGCCATTCCGCATCAATTAAACGGTTTCTCTCATCCTCCGGCAAATTCAGAACATTGACACAGTCGGTCCTGTGGATGGAAATGCCTCTGCCTCTTGTGACAAAGCCCACGATCTCATCTCCCGGCACCGGGCTGCAGCACTTGGAGAAACGGACCGCAAGGTCATGGATTCCTTTTACCACGATCCCGCTTCCGGAATGCCTTTTCACAGGAAGCCTGCTGCCCATATCCTCGATATCATTTAAAATGGTGGTGTCGGTCACTTCCTTTTTCAGCTTCTTATTCCGTTCGTCCACCATCTTGTTGATGACCTGGCCTTCTTTTAAGCCGCCGTGGCCGATGGAGGCCAGAACCGATTCCCAGTCCCGGAACGCGTAGCGCTTCATGACCTTTTCCTGGTACTCCGGCTTATTGATGTCAGGATAGTTGATTCCCTTGGTCTTGCAGTAGCGCTCCACCATTTCCTTGCCCCGGAGGATGTTATCCTCCTTCAGCTCGGTCTTAAACCACTGGTTGATCTTATTCTTGGCCTGGGGACTTTTTACCACATTGAGCCAGTCCCGGCTGGGCCCCTTGCTGTTCTGGGAGGTGACGATCTCCACCTGATCCCCGCTCTGGATCACGTAATCGATGTTTACCAGCTTTCCGTTGACCCTGGCCCCCACCATCTTGTTGCCGACGGCGCTGTGGATGGAATAGGCAAAGTCAATGGGCGTTGAGCCGCCCGGCAGGTTTTTCACATCCCCGGACGGGGTGAAGCAGTAAACGCTGTCGGAGAATAAGTCTAAATCTCCCTTGACCATATTTAAGAATTCCTTGTTGTCGGACATGTCCTTCTGCCATTCTAAAATCTGGCGCAGCCAGCTTAGCTTCTCTTCCTCTTTGCCTGCCGCCACCTGTCCGCTTCCGCTCTCCTTGTACTTCCAGTGGGCGGCAATTCCGTATTCTGCGGTACGGTGCATGTCATAGGTTCTGATCTGGATTTCAAAGGGCTGTCCGTTGCTTCCGATCAGGGTCGTATGAAGAGACTGGTACATGTTGGGCTTCGGCATGGCGATGTAGTCCTTGAAACGGCCCGGAATGGGCTTATACATCTCATGGATCACTCCCAGGGCCGCATAGCAGTCCTTTACGCTGTCTACGATGATCCGCACGGCAAATAAATCGTAAATCTGATCCAGGGTCTTGTTCTGATTCACCATCTTTTTATAGATGCTGAAAAAATGCTTTACCCGGCCGTCCACCCTGGCCTCGATCCCGGAGGATTTCAAATGCTCCTGGACCTCATCCACAATGCTCTTTACAAAGGATTCCCGGGCATCCTTTTTTAGGGATATCTTTTCCGCCAGCTCATAATAGATTTCCGGCTGTAAGTATTTTAAGGAAAGGTCGTCAAGCTCAATCTTGATTTTGGAAATACCAAGGCGGTGAGCGATGGGAGCATAGATTTCCATGGTCTCCTTGGCCTTTTCCTTCTGCTTCTCCGGCCTCATGTACTGCAGAGTCCGCATGTTGTGCAAACGGTCTGCCAGCTTGATGATAATAACGCGGATGTCCTTTGCCATGGCTAAGAACATCTTTCTTAAGTTCTCTGCCTGAATCTCCATCTTATCCATGGACCAGGAGATCTGGGTCAGCTTGGTGACGCCGTCCACCAGCAGAGCCACCTCTTCCCCGAACTCCTTTTTCATCTCATCCAGAGACATGATGGTGTCCTCCACCACATCGTGGAGAATGCCTGCGGCAATGGTCTCTTTATCCATTTCCAGATCCGCCAGAATAATGGCAACACAAAGAGGGTGAATGATATAGGGTTCACCCGATTTGCGCCTCTGATCCTTATGCGCTTCATCCGCAATATGATACGCCTTTTCGATCATGGAGATATCATCGGAGGGATGGTACCGCCTGATGCTGTCGATCAATTCCTGATAAAGCACTTCCGGACTGGTAAAGTCGGCCGGAGCTTCTAAATCTGCATCCAGTTTATACTTCTCCGGAGCTTCTTTTCCCATAGTTGCCGTATTACTCTTTTCCATAATTGGATTATCTGCCATATGCCGTCACCTTTGATTGGAACATTTCCGGTTTTCACCGGTTTTTTAAACGTAGTTAACATTCATTATAAATATTATTGTCGAAAAATGCAATTATTTTTTCTTTCTCACTTTCTTCAAGGAAAGCGGCCTCCAGGGCATAGCGGTTCATCTGTCTCAAATCCGCTTCCGTAAAGCCCATGTGCTCCCTGATGAGAGCCGCTTCTTTTTCCAGGGTAGTATCGGAAACCGTCATGTTGTCCGTATTATAGGTCACCCGGATGCCCCTGTCATAAAATGCTTTTAAGGGGTGTTCCTCAATGGACGGTACCGCTTTCGTCTGAAGATTGCTGATCACGCACATCTCTAATGTAATCTTTTCCTTTTTTAAAAGGTCCATACACGCTTCCGACTGAATGGCCGCACAGCCGTGCCCGATCCTTTTTGCGCCGTAGGACACGGCCCTGACGATGTTCTCATAATCTCCGCATTCTCCTGCGTGGATGGTAAAGGGAATATCCTTTTTATAGGCTTCCTTAAAAATAAGGGAGAAATGCTCCATGGGGACCAGCCCTTCCGGCCCTGCAATGTCCACCCCCACAACGCCTCTTCCCTTATAGGCGGCAGCCAGCTCAAAGGTTTCCTCATTTTCCCGGTCCGCCCCATTGACCATGGCGCAAAGCAGGATGCCCGCTTTCATGCCGGTTTTTTCCGTTCCCTTTTCCAGCCCCTTTAAAACCGCTTCTATAACTTTTTCCTTTGTAAGCCCCTTTTTCATATGAAGCTGGGGCGCAAAACGGATTTCACTGTAAATGAGTCCCTGCCCGGCAAGACGCTCCGTCAAATCCGCGGTGGCAAGCGTAAGAGCCTCCTCTGTCTGGAGAAGCTGACCCGGTAGGTCAAAGCATTTTAAATAGTCCACCAGGCTTTCACAGCTGTCTCCTACGGAGACGCTTTCCTTTATATCTTTTCCTTTAAAATCATATCCGATCTGCTCTGCCAAAAGCCTTATCACATCGATGGATAAGGAGCCGTCCAAATGCAGATGGAGGTCTGTTTCCATTGGTTTCATAACGATCCCTCCTACATTTTATAAGAATATTTTATCATATTATAAGGGAGGGGACAATTACTTTATTGGGGATGGGGAGTGTAAACTGTGTAGCAGAAAAGCACCCTCGTCAGGTGCTTTTCTCAGACTGTAGACAAAGACGGAGGCAGAGAGGGAGTTCCAGCACCTTCTTTCAAAACAGATATTCTTATATATTTTCATTAATAAATGGTGTGTTACCACTTTTACACCGGTTCGCGGTTCGATACTTCAATACCTGATTCGCAGGGCGAAGACAGCAATCATAATGCTCGTCATAAACACACTAGTCTCCGCTCTCCGGAACTTATGATTTACATTGCTCAGCCTGGAAAAGCCTGTACTGCATAGCAAGAAGTTTAGCGAATGGAACTCACCCGGCTGCTTTTGCGGTAAAATATCATTGCAGCTTATAAGTATTAAGTCATATTTCAGCAACTACTCTGCAAGGAAGTCCTGTGAATCCATGAAAATTTAGTGGGAAAGTATATACTGTAAAAGGTTTATCTCCAGCCTCCTTTAAGAGCAAATCCAGATTATCAAGATTTTCAATGATGAATACGCCATTGTTTGCACAATATTGGTCAATACGCGCATGATCTTTTTGATCCTTTGATGCCAACCATGTCCACGCCAATGAAACTTACCTTTTTATCCAGAAGAAGATAGTCGATCAGTTCATCAGATAGCTCTATATGAGGCAAAAAATATTCATCTGTACCATAACCATACTTCTTTAAAAGGCCCGAATGAAAAATAACAAAATCATTTTGGCATACTCTGTGCAAATCCAAATCCTCTACTTTCACTTCATGCGATTTGATGTTACTGATATCAAATATATTACCTTTTGTGACGATGTTTTCCAAGGAAAACTCTTTGTTCATAACATCAAAATGAGTTCCAATATGACCGGCTTTATTAAAGTCCGGCTTCTCTGACTGAGAAATGAACCCAAATGTTTCCAATTGCTCTTTTTCTACCCTAAGGCTCAAATTTAACTTCATGCTAATCAAACTCCTTTTATTTATTATTTCCCGAGAAACTATTTTATCATACAGCTTTGATGTTGCTTTGTCAATATTTTTTATATATTCAATAAATACATTGATAAATGCATTTGAAAATGATATAATAAAATAGTTTCCACAGAAAATATAATTAAAAAGGAACATGGTGCTGATGATAGAAGAACGACAATCGGAGATAAATGCATTATTAAATAAAATGGCAGCCTGGTTTGATTATTCAAAAGATTTTATGCAGTTGCACGAAGATACTATGAACAAATTTGTTATTCAATGCGGATATAAAAACTTATACCGTAAAGACTTAACGTTTTCAGAATATCATGTGATTGACTGCATCGGTAAAAACCATCTGCCGAATTCAACCTTTATTGCAAAGCAGTTGGATATGACCAAGGGGGCCATATCCAAGATAACTACAAAGCTGATATCAAAAGGTTTAATAAATGCAAACCGTTTGGAAAACAACAAAAAAGAGGTCTACTTTACGCTCACTTCTCAAGGCAAAGAAGCTTATGAAGTTCACGAAAAGATTCACGACTCTGAAAATAGTAAGTTGGTAAATATATTTAATAAGTACGATCTAGAAGAGTTAAAAATCATTTATAGATTTCTGGACGATATTTTGAACGGATTACCCAAAGACATTTAGCAATTTAAAGTGAGGTGATAAGCTTTTTTGCATCCGTTTTGATTAAATCATTTATTGGCAAGTAATACAGGCCCTCCTGTCGCATTACTGCTATTGGAGGGCCCTTAGAGAAGTGTACATTAGGCCGATGAATATTAGCCGTAACTTAAAAAATTTGATTACAGGCATCGATGTATATACAACTAAATTTGACAGTTCGGCATTAAATTCAGTAAAGCACCAAATCGCTGGCAAGCCGTTATAAAACAAATAAGTGCTAAGAGCTCCGAAATCTCACTTTCTGTAAATACTTCTTTTAACGCACTGAATTCACTGTCACTCATATGTGTTTCTTTACTCGAAAGGTCTGCGACATGGGCAGCCATTTGTGTTCGGGCATCCATTATGATATCCGAAGAAGTTCCTTTGGCTTTGCAATATTCACATCCGTTATTAAAAGCCAGAGTGCGCCGAACCTCCTCTTTCAATTCTGGGGAAAATGTGCTGCTGGAATAAAAGCATTCTTCCAGAGAAGTCCATTTCTCCAAAATGTTTTTATTATGTCCCAATAATTGCTGAAAAGGTGTAGACCCGTTCTGCGAAAAAGAAATCATTTCCATATTTGCTCCTCCTTAAAATTATATTTTCAATTGACAAAATAATTATAACAGGAATATAATCGGAAGTGCATTCCAAATGATATAATATATATGACATTTTATTCATTCTGATACATTTTATTTAGAAAGGTATTTCAAATGATAATTGACGAAATAGATGCACGGATTTTACATGAGTTGCAAACAGATTGCCGCATTTCCATAAGAGAGTTATCCAAGCGAGTGAACCTTTCGCCGCCTTCCGTTACCGAAAGGGTGAGAAGGCTTGAGGATAACAATATCATTGAGGGATATACCATCCGCCTCAATAAGAAAAATCTTGGCTTTACCATCGACTGTATCATTGAAGTCACAATGAGAGATGGACAATATGAGAAGTTTAAGAGTTTTATTAAGGATTATAAGTACAGTGAATGGTGCCACAGAATTGCTGGAGCATCGTGCTTTATCGTAAAATTGTCAGTTCGTTCTTTGGAGGATATTGAACAGTTTATCAATGCCATATCCCCCTATGCTCAAACGGAGACATCCATTGTTTTTTCAAAAGTAGAAGTTAATGATATTATAGATAAGTTTTTATAAATTGATTTTCTTATTGTTTTTGTATTACATCTGTAAACTGTCTCTTTTGTAGATTTTATTTCGTATAAATTTTAAAAAGCACAAAAAAGACAGATGGAGCAAATCCATCTGTCTTTTTACAAAACCAGGCACCAAAGCGGTATGGTCACCAGGGATAACAAGGTGGTTATCACCACGCACTTTGTGGCAAATATATAATCCCCGTCATACTTGGCCGCCAGTATGGCCGTGGTGCTCCCGGCCGGCATACCGGTCAGCAGGACCGACACTCCGGAAAGAAGAGGATCCACATGCAGCAGGCGGCAGCAGGCAAAGACCAGAAATGGAATCAGAACCAGACGGATAAAGGAATATTTTACGATCCCCTTATCCAGTATGCTTCCCGGCTCCACTTCTGCCAGGATAGTGCCGATCAGCACCATGGACACGGCAGTGGTGCAGCCTCCCACACTCCGGATGGTATCCTCCAGAAAAACAGGCAGGGAAATCTGAAGCGTCATTAAAACCATGCCGATGTAAACCGCCACGATGCAGGGGTGGGTCAAAACCTTTTTCACCACCTCTTTCCGGTCCGGGCTTTCCGTAAAATAGGAAATTCCGGCGGACCACATGACGATTCTCTGGGGGATCAGAAAGATGGAGGCATACATAAGCCCTTCGGCCCCATAGACCCCTTCGGCAATGGGATTGCCCATAAAGCCCGCATTGGAACAGACCGTACCGTATTGAAGCACTTTCTTTCTCCCAGCCGTCTCCCGGTTATAAAATACTCTGGCAAACAGCAGGCTGGCTATCTGGATTAAAGCGGCGATGATGAGAATAATCCCAAAACCCTTCAGGATATTCATATTAAATTCTATAAAAAATGAGCTGATGATATTGCAGGGAAGGATCAGGCAGATCACCAGATCGGTCAGGACGGATTTTGCCGTCTCCGGCAAAATCCCCCGCTTCCTCAATACAACACCAGCAGCCACCAGGAGAAACAGCATCCCCTGAAGATTGATTAAATGGATAAAATTCATTGTGCATCCTTTGACTTCATATATTCATCCATGGCCTGGGCCACCTTTTTGGAGTAGGCGGTAGCTTCCACCACGGTTCTGGCTCCCAGGACCACATCTCCTGAAGCGAAAATGCCCGGGATGGTGGTTTCTCCCCTGTCGTCGGTGACGAGAAGGCCGTTCTTGCTGGCCTTTAAGCCGTCGGTCGTATTTACAAGCTTGCTCTTTGGCCCCTGGCTGACGGAGATGATGGTGGAATCCGCATAGACCTGCTCCCGTTCTTCCTCCATGCCGATCTGGTTTCCTTCCTCATCGTAAATGATATTCTCAAATACAGGGCCGTCGTCGGTGATCTCCAGGATCTGCTTTCCGAACTGGAACTGGGCTCCGTCAAGCTTTGCATAGGCTGTCTCATGCTCGCTGGCATGGCTGGATAAGCCTCTGGCATAAAGGGTCACATTCCTGGCTCCATGGCGGATCACAGTCCTTGCCACGTCCATGGCGGAATTTCCCATACCGATGATGGCTACCGTATCTCCCAGGTCATAGGCGTCGGGATTTGCCAGATAATCAATGGCATAATGGACATTTCCCAGGGATTCCCCCTTAACGCCCAAAGTCTTTGGCCTCCAGACTCCTGTTCCAATAAAGATGCTCTGATACCCGTCCCGGAGTAAGTCCTTGATTTCCAGGGCGGTTCCGATGGCCGTGTTGGGGCGGATCTTTACGCCGATTTCCAGAAGCTTCTTTTTGTAGCGCTCTAAAATGGACTTGGGAAGGCGGAATTCCGGTATACCGTACTGAAGCACGCCTCCCAGCTTATCCTTTGCATCAAAAATCGTCACGCTGTAGCCTTCCTTTGTAAGGTAAACGGCTATGGTGATGCCTGCAGGTCCGGCGCCGATTACCGCCACCTTTTTCCCGTTTTTCGGCTTGCACTCGATTTTTATTTTATTAAAAACAGTGTCGGAGATGTAATTTTCTATGCTGCTGATATGAACCGGCTGTCCTTTTTTTCCAAGAATGCAGTGACCCTCGCACTGCTTTTCATGGTTGCAGACCAGGGAACAGACAAGAGACAGGGGGTTGTTTTCAAATACCATGTCTCCCGCCCTGTTTAAATCTCCCTCTTTAAAAGCCTGGATCATCTGGGGAATGGGGGTGTTGATTGGACAGCCCTGACGGCACAAGGGCTTCTTACAATTTAAACATCTGTTTGCTTCGTCAATTACGTGAACAGCCATAATTTTTCTTCCTTTCTTTTCTTACTGCCAAATTGCTCCTCAATATTACTCATCTTTTTATTGCATAATGTATACAGCTTTTTTGCATTTTTTCACATCATAGCACACATAAAATATTAAAATCAATAGACAGGAACAATGTATAGAAAAAAATAAATTATGATAAAATTATGTCGATTCCGTTTATTTTTAAACAAACCTTTTAACCGGCAAAATCCTTTTCTTTTCCCGCTTCTGTTTCCTATTTTCCTTCGTAGGTGATCACGGATTCCACATCATATCCTGCAAGCTTTTCTCTGCCATTTAATCCGGCCAGCTCCATGATAAAGCAGATCTTTACCACTTCGCCTCCCAGCTCTTCAACCAGCTTGATGATGGCTTCTATGGTACCGCCAGTGGCGATCAGATCATCGATAATGACCACCTTCTGTCCCGGCTTTATGGAATCCTTATGGATCTCAATGGTAGCCGTGCCGTACTCCAGGGCATAATCTGCAGACAGCACCTCTCTCGGAAGCTTTCCCTTTTTCCTGACAGGGATAAAGCCCTTGTGCTCGGCATAAGCCACCGGAACGCCGAAAATGAATCCCCTTGATTCCGGTCCCACAATGGAATCATACTCCAGGCCCTTTAACATCCCGCGGATACCGTCTACAGCCAGACACAGGCCGTCCGGATCTTCAAGTATGGTAGTCACATCCCGGAAAATAATCCCTTCCTCCGGGAAATCCGGAATGCTTGTGACATAATCCTCTAATTTTTTCATCTTCTACACCTCGTATCGTCTCTTTTTTCTAAAATAGGGCATAAATTTCCGCCTTTTTTATTATAACTCAAAGATTCCGCACAGGCAAATATTGTTTTTAAATATACGTGTCTTGTAAATCGGTTCAATCAAAACTATAATGAAAAAAAACGGAAAAGAAGGAGGAGTTCATGAAAATCGTTCAGGGCGTAAGCTATAAAAATGGAACCAGGGAAGAGCTGCTTCCGGGCTTTGACCCGGATTTTCCTTATATCGCTTCCTACACGGAACTGGATAAATTCCCCGGGCATCAGGCGCCGTGGCACTGGCATAAGGAAGTGGAAATATTTTACATGGAAAAAGGCTGTCTGGAATACCACACCCCTAACGGGGTAACGGTTTTTGAAGAAGGCTCCGGGGGATTTATCAATTCCAACGTTCTTCACATGACAAGGATGCCGGGGAACGTAAAGCATACGGGGCAGATGCTTCATATCTTTGACCCGTCCCTCATCGGAGGTCTTCCGGGAAGCCTTTTGGAGCAAAAGTACGTGACTCCCCTCACCTCCGCCCAAATTGAAATTATAGGACTGTTTCCCCGAAAACCGGAGCATGACAGGCTTTTAAAGCTTCTCACGGAATCCTTTCTTCTGTCCCCTGACGGGCAGGATTATGAAATGAAGCTGCGGTCCCTTTTATCTTCATTATGGTGCGGCCTCCTGCACCTTACAGAATCCCTGTGGGATGAAAAAAAGCATTTCATACCGTCAAACCACAAGATCAAGCAGATGATGGCATATATTCAGGAGCATTGCGTGGAAAAGCTTCCCATGGCGGAAATCGCTGCCTCCGCCTATATCAGCGAGCGGGAATGCTTCCGGACTTTCCGGCAGAAACTGAACATGACGCCTGCAGAATATATAAAAAGCTGCCGCCTGCAAAAAGCCTGCGCCATGCTCACCGGAACAGAGGACTCCCTTGCAAATATCGGGCAGGCCTGCGGCCTTGGAAGCAGCAGCTATTTCGGCAAGGTGTTCCGGGAAACCATGGGCTGTACTCCCAGAGAATACCGGCAGAAATGGCAGGATTTTGATAAAAACGGGCGTAAATGATATATAAATGCCTCCTTTACTGCACTATAATTACATTTGTAAGCAGGAAGAACCCAAATGGATGACAGGAGGCAGCAGGATGGTTAAATTAAATGTTTTCAATATGGAAAATTTTTTAAAGGTGGTAAACAGTTGCGGGGGGCCTGTGGAGCTTCATTCCTCTGACGGCACGGTCACCGACATCCGGCAGAATTATGCCGCCCAGAACCGCTTAAGGCAGCTTCACCAGACTTACGGCAGATGCAGCAGTCTTACCCTGGATATTTCCCGGAAAGCAGATTATATGAACCTTGTTCTGTTTTCCGTTGGAGATTATTAAATATAACCCCTTTTAGAAAGAGCCGCCGCATTACCGGGATTCCCGGATGGGGCGGCTCTTTTATGTTTTATGTAAACAGCAGAGACAGTGTGAATCTTTTTTTCTTACCTTGAAAGCCCTGCCATACAATGTTACAATTGGATGGCGAGGTGATAAAATGCCATTTAATTCCTTTGAAAATTATCCTATGTCATGGCGGCCGAATTTGGACAAGACCGGCCGCTCTTTCTATCAAACCCTGGCACAGCAGTTAGAGGCCGACATACAAAACGGCGTTCTGCGCCCCGGCACCAGGCTGCCGCCCCAGCGGGAGCTGGCGGATTTTCTGGACATCAATGTGAGCACGGTGTCCAAGGCTTTCAAGCAGTGCGAACTGAAGGGGCTGCTGTCTGCCACAGTGGGCAGCGGCACCTTTGTGGCCTATGATGCCCTGTCCAGGGACAAGCTCCTGATTCGCCATGATAGTGATTCTGTCATTAACATGGGACCTACTGCACCTGAGTCCTCCGGCAATGAATTTCTCCTGAAAATGACTCAGGAAATGCTGGGTGAAGCAGGGGCCCAGCGGCTGTTCAGCTACTATGCACCCGGCGCGGATGAATGGCAGAAGGATGCCGCCGTAAAACTGATGCGCTACTGCGGGCATCATGCGGATCGGGAGAATATCCTCTTTTCCGGAGGCGGGCAAAATGCTCTGACCGCCGTTTTGGCAGCGATGTTTCGGCGTGGCGACAAAATCGCCGTAGATGACCACACCTATCCGGGCGTGAAAACTGCAGCCGCAATGTTCGGCATTCAGCTTGTTCCCGTACCAGGCGGGTCTGACGGCATGGATACGGAAGCACTGGAGACTCTCTGCAAAACCGAGAAAATCCAGGGAATCTACATGATTCCCGCCTGCCATAATCCCACTACAGCGATTATTCCGGAGGAAAAACGAACCCAGATAGCCCGGATTGTGAAAAGCTGGGGCTGTATTCTCATCGAGGACGGAACCTATGAAATTCTCCACAGCGGCAGCCCTGGGATTTCTGCCCGGGTGCCGGAGCAGAGTGTTTATATCGTCAGCCTGTCAAAGGGCATTGCACCGGGACTGCGGCTGGCCTATTTATCCGTTCCCGCGGCGTGGAAAGCAGCCGCCGCGGATGCCCTATACAGCCTGAATGTAGCCACTGTGCCCATGATGGCGGAGCTCTCCGCCCGGATCATCTCATCGGGACAATTTGAAGCTATCATCAACCGGCACCGGCAGCACACCCGGGAACGGAATAAAATTGTCAGCCGTTATCTCAAGGAGGATTGCTGCCTCGGCTCAGAGGAGAACATTTTCCGCTGGCTGATGCTGCCGGACAAATATACAGGTGTTGGGTTTGAGGCCCTCGCACTGTCCAAGGGCGTTCAGGTTTTCGGAGCAGAAAGATTTACGGTGGGCAATACACCTCCGGCCCATGCGGTGCGCCTCTCTGTCTGCTCTCCCGATACCCCGGAACAGTTGGAGCAGGGCCTTCATATCCTGGCAGGACTGTTGAAACCGTAATATCATAATTGTATGCCGCACAATAAAAACATTGTGTGGCATACTTTTTGGCGCTATACTGTATAGTAAAAATTCATTACTTACAGGAGCAGCTATGAACAAACACTTTTTATCAGGAATAAGGGCCGCCATTCCTGCTTGTCTGGGTGTTATCCCTGTCGCCATGTCCTTCGGCCTTATAGCAATAAAGGCAGGTCTGACCGGTTTTGAGGCAATCCTTATGTCCGTCACGGTGATGGCTGGCTCGGCCCAGCTCATGTCCATCAGCATGATTACTCAGGGCGCGGCCATGTCCGCCATAATCCTGGGCACCTTCTTCATCAATCTGCGTCACATTGTCATGAGCAGCTCCATCATGCAGCGGGTGAAAGGGACAACACTCCTGCAGCGGCTGGCAGGCGCTTTTGCCCTGTGCGACGAATCTTTCGCCATCTACTCCTTATCTCAGGATGACAGCTATCCTTTCCTGCTGGGAGCAAATACGGCATTATATGGCACCTTCGTCATCAGCACTGTAATTGGCTGCCTGATGACCGACTTTCTTCCCCAAATCGTGATTGACAGTTTCGGCGTGGCCTTTTACGCGGCCTTTCTTGGGCTGCTGCTTCCCAGTGTGAAGCACAATGTCCGTCTGATTATACTGGTGGCGGTGACAGCGATGCTGAATTGGTTATTGCAGCACCTCTTTCCGGCAAGCTGGTCCGTGATTCTGGCAATGGTTCTGGGTGCGCTCACGGGAGTATTTCTGGTAGAGGATGAAACTGCACCGGCAAAAGAGGAGGTAGCTGTATGAATAATCCGATGATTCTTCTGATACTTGGAATGTCCATTGTGACTTATATTCCCCGGGCTTTACCTGGGGTTGTAATTGGCCGGCTGACGTTCAGCCCAGGGGTGGAAAAATTCCTGCGTCTGATTCCCTATACCGCCATGGCGGCCTTGATTTTTCCCGGCATTGTGGCGGTGGATGGCAGCCGCCCGGAAATCGGCATCGCAGGCGGTGGGGCAGCCGGTATTCTGGCATGGCTGAAATGCCCGGTTATTGTCTGTGTTATGGCAGCGATTGCGGCGGATATGCTGCTGTATTCGGTGATTTGACGTCGGGTTTCTTTGCCCAATTGATTGCGGCACTGTGCTGTTTTCAGGCAAAATTATTTTTTGAAAGGCGCGGGCATAAGGTTGTAAAAAGGGAGAGGTATAAAGATGCGAAACCTTATTGGAAAATTATATGAGGAGAAAGGGATGGGGATATGAATTTAACAAATACACCTGTGCTGGAAACGGAGCGGCTGATATTAAGAAAATTTAATGAGCATGATATGCAAGCCTTGTTTGCTATTTACGGGGATGAAGACGTAAATACCTGCCTGCCGTGGTTTCCCTTGAAATCATTAGAGGAAACAAAGGTGTTTTTTGATAAAAAGTATGTTGAATCATACAGCCAGCCCAGCGGATATAAATATGCTGTCTGTTTAAAAAGTGCCATGATATTAATAATCCCCGAAGCGGCGGGGTGATGAAGCAATTGGGTATGAGTTATAAATATTCCTATGAGGAACAGTGGCAGCCGAAAGATATACTGGTCACGTTCCGGATGTATCAGCTAAACTTTGACGGGGAGAATGAGCGGGTTTATAAAAAATACTGGGATAATTCTGTGGTTCACTTTGTGGAAAAAGCCGTGTAAGTCTCAGTTTACCTGATCAGGATTTCTTTTGATTTTTCAAAAATTTTCAGCTCTCCGTGCACTTGATGGTTAATACTGCATTTCATACTTTTTACTTTCCCTGTGCAAACTATCACCGAAAGGATGGTGATCTTATGTCAGATGCTGAATCTCCTATCTATAAAAAAGATGAATTTTCTAAGGCTGCTTTCGCTGATCTTTCTGAATCAAGCTGCGTGATGATTACTGAATTGGAACAAAGGCTTCAGAAAGAGACAGGAGAAAAGGTGGTCCTTGTAGCATACCGTATTTAGTGATTTTGGCATCGGTGATTATTCTCTGATTCCAAAATACTTCTATGATGTATTCTCCATTGAAATCCTAAAATTCCAAGTTACTGGTTCAGCCACTTCCTATAGCCTGCTTCTCCATTTTTTAATTACTGTTTATTACCATAATATTTTTAAAGATTATGCTCATAATAATATTGTGTTCATCAAAGAACACATCATTATAGACGGAGGTGTCAAGCTATGGATGGCAATGCGGAAATAACAATAGGTTGTTGATGAAGTATTGTTTACAGCTTAAACCTTAGTTGGAAAAATGTCCTCATATTAATCTTGAGGGCATTTTTCTTTATAGCCCGTTCAGCCTCTTTCCTCCACTGCAGCTTTGACTCATTCTCCTGATTTACTTTTTATAAAATGATAAAAGCACGGCAAAAATCCCGTGCTTTTATTTTATAGAATATTATCCCCTGGGATGAGCCCCTGCATAAGCCTGGCGCACATTTTCCCCCTGGGCATAGTTCATATACATCTGCGTGGTCGCCATATCGGAATGGCCCAGCATGGCCTGTACCGCATGGATGTCGGCTCCGTTGCGCAGCAGATGGGCTGCAAAGGAATGGCGGAGGGTATGAGGCGTAATGTCCGCCTGGATTCCGGCTTTTTCCCCATAAAATTTAATAATCTTCCAAAAGCCCTGGCGGCTCATGGGAGCCCCGTTGCAGTTTGTAAAAAGCCACTGGGAATCCTGGTCCTTAAGAAGAGCCTCCCGGCCCCGCTCCATATATGCGGAAAGGGCCAGCTTTGCCACTTTTCCAAAGGGAATCATCCGCTCCTTATGCTCGTCCCGGCAGGTGATATATCCTATGGTCAGGTTAACATCGGCTTTCTTTAAATGAATGAGCTCGGACACCCGGATTCCGGTTGCATAGAGAAGCTCCAGCATGGCACGGTCCCGAAGCTCTTTCGGGCTGTTTCCGTCCGGCTGGCTCAGCAGACAGTTCACCTCATCGACAGTCAGAATGGTGGGCGCCTTTTTCTCAACCTTCGGTGCTTTGATCAGCTCGGCTGGGTCCTTGTGAATCCGGCTTTCACTGTATTCATAATGGAAAAACGCTTTCATGGATGCCAGGCTGCGCGAAATGGTAGTGGTAGCCCTGCCCTCTTTTTCCAGAAACAGGATGTAGGAATTGAGACTGGTCTTTGTCACCTTGTCCACTTCCACGATTCCCTGCTGCCCCAAAAAGGCGGCCAGCTGCATCAAATCCCTGTGGTAAGATACCTCTGTGTTCTTTGATGTTCTTTTAATCTCCCTCAAATAAATTATAAAATGATCAATCTCCGCTACCATGCTCATATCCCCTGACCTTCCGGTTTCCAAAAATGCCTCAAAAACGGCTTCTACCTAACATTATATAGGCTATTTTCGATAAAATCAAACACATTTTTCCCACTTTTAAGGCATTTTAGGAGTACTTTACATAACATATACAAGATGTTGACCACAGGCATTTTTTTTGCGCTAGATGTGGTAAAATCGGGCTTTTTATTTATGGATAAAATTTTTCAACTCATCCCATTTTACAGGACCAGCTTAAGAAAAAACGGGTTCAGCCAGGTTTCACAGGCACTTCCGGCAGCAGTTAAGGCAAGGAGAAGAAAAAAGGCGGGAAGACGGAACCGTCTCCCTCTTTGCACCGCCCACAGGAAAAGAATCCCCCACAGCGGCAGGTAGCAGAGGGTCTGGGGCATGATTGTCATGAGAAAAACAGGAAGGCCCATAAGGCCTTTTTGAACCGTTATGACGGAAAGCACGAAGCCCACGGAAAAGCCGACCCCAGCGGTGAGCAGACAAAAAACAAGAGGTCCGTAGACGGTTAAGCCCACCAGCCAGGCGAGGCCTACCTGCACCAGCCTTTGTCTGAATACCTGTCCGAAAAGCTTTATGCTCTCCCCCTTATTTAAATTTACATTCTTATCCAGAAGTCCCAGATAATAAGTCGCTTCCTGGGCAAAGGACGGGTATAAGAAATTAGCCAGAAATGTTCCCACTCCAAGCCCGGCAAAAAAACAGAGGAGATAAGGAGTTCTTCTCCGCATCTGGAACTTTAAATCATTAAGAAAAACAGCCATAAAAAATCCCCCTACAGGTCTTTTCACAATTTATGCCTGCGGGAGGATATTTATGTCCCCTGTCCAAGGGGCTGTATTCTGTCTTTTCTATTCTCTCTTTTCTTACCTGGTGCAATATTTACGGGCATAGGCCATAATGGCCGCAACGGTCTTCCCGTCAGTGATCTCGCCCCGGTAAATCTTCTGCTCCAGGTCTTCTACGGTCCATTCCTCTACCTCGATGTATTCATCCTCATCCAGATTCTGCCTGGAAGGCTCCAGTTCCCTTGCCACAAAAATGTCAATGGCCTCGTCGCAGAACGCCACCGTGGTGTTGACGCTGATTAAATACTCCATTTTCTCTTTGTCCGTTTTATAGCCTGTCTCCTCCTCCAGCTCCCTGTGGGCGCAGTCCAGCTTGGGCTCCTCAGGATGATCCAAGGCTCCGGCAGGAATCTCCAGGGTGTAGCGGTCCAGGGCATTGCGGTACTGGCGCACCATGAGAAGCTTTCCATCCTTTGTCACGGGAACTACCGCCGCCGCTCCGTTGTGATGGATGAAATCCCAGTGGGCCATATGGCCGTTGGCCTCGATGGTATCCTCATATATTGTTAAAATATTTCCTTTATACTTTAATTGCCTGTCCAGACGTTTTACGGTCGGCTGATCCATGTCTTTTCCTCCTCTTTTTTCCTTCCCATTCTTCCCCATCCGACGATTCCGGCACTATATTTTCTCACATTTCTGGAAGCAGGCATCAGCCGCCTTTATGACAGCATTGCGAAAGCCGTATTCCTCCAGGGCGGAAACTGCCGCAATGGTGGTTCCTCCGGGGGAGCATACCTTATCCTTCAGCGCGCCGGGATGCTCTCCTGTTTCCAGGACCATTTTGGCACTGCCGAGAATGGTCTGGGCGGCCATTTCATAAGCGGCATCCCTGGGCAGTCCGTACTTCACCCCGCTGTCGGCCAGGGCCTCGATAAACATGTATACATAAGCCGGTGAGCTTC
The DNA here is from genome assembly GCA_023437715.1 of Bacillota bacterium. Lineage (GTDB taxonomy): Bacteria > Bacillota > Clostridia > Lachnospirales > Lachnospiraceae > Lacrimispora. The sequence goes on from JAEZFK010000035.1 coordinate 88,668, forward strand.
CGCTGACGCATACCACCGCATTCATCAGACGCTCTTCCACGATCCTCATTTTTCCCAGGGAGTGGAAAATATCGGCAATGGATTTTTCCTCTTCTTCGGAAAAGGCCTTTCTATCGTAGCAGACCCCTGTCATTCCCTCGCCTAAAAGAGCCGGAGTGTTTGGCATGGCCCGGACCACCCGTTTTTCCTCGCCCAGCTTTTCCTTCAACTGCTCTATGGCGATGCCGGGGGCAATGGAAATGATCACGTTCTTTTCTGTTACCACTTCCCGGATGTCCTTTAATACAGGATCAAAATACTGGGGCTTGATGGCCAGGACAATGTATTTTGCTCCTGCCGCACAGCGGGCGTTGCTGCTTTCGTGGGCCACTCCCAGCTCCTTTGTGATCCGGGCGCAGAGGTCTTCATTTACGTCTGTAAAGATAATATCCTCTTTTTCATATACCTTCAGCAAGCCCTTTAGAATTGCAGAGCCCATATTTCCAATTCCGATGATCCCTATTTTTGCCATAATCTCATCCTCCTGACCGTGATTTAAGTTCTGAAACCATTTAGCACCATTTTAGCACTATTTTTTCCAATGTCAATCAGGGCATCGCTCTTCAAGAGAACTACAGCCGCAAAATACAAAGCCCCATACACCTGATTTTCTATCCCATACTTGCTTTTCCATGCCAGATGGAATACAATGATTATATCCCCCCATAGGGGATATAGGAGGTGAAGTATATGAAGCGCAGTCATGAGTATTCACAGACGTCCATTCACGGATCATCCCCTGCTACCAGAGGCCCTGAACCAATAAAAAATAATAAAGGGAACATGTTAAGCTCAAGGCGCACAAGGGCGGCATTATCCGCTGTTTTGGCAGCCGCCTTATACGCAATCAATTCTCCCTTATCAAAGCTGATGCTTGAGAAAATCCCGGCGGCCATGATGGCTGCCCTTTTGTACCTGGGGGCGGGAACCGGCCTTTTTGCCGCAGGTGTTGTTCAGAAGAAAATGGGAAAAGGGCAGAAAGAACTGCCCCTTACCAAAAAAGAGCTTCCCTACACCGCAGGCATGGTTATTCTTGACATAGCAGCTCCCATATTCCTGATGCTGGGGCTTACAAAGACGACGGCAGCAAACGCTTCTCTGCTTAACAACTTTGAAATTGTCACCACCTCCATGATCGCCCTGTGGGTCTTTAAGGAAACCATTTCCAAACGGCTGTGGGCGGCCATCGGGCTCATCACCCTGGCCAGCATTCTTCTTTCCATCGAGGATGCGGGCAGCCTTTCTTTTTCCCTTGGTTCCCTCTTTGTAATACTGGCCTGCGTTTGCTGGGGCCTTGAAAACAACTGCACCAGAATGCTGTCCTCGAAAAATCCGCTGCAAATTGTTGTGATAAAGGGGTTGGGTTCCGGGTCCGGCTCCCTGATTATCGCCTTGGCCGCGGGAGAAACCGTAAGCCATGCAGCCTATCTCTTCCTTGCGCTGATCCTTGGATTTGTCACCTATGGTTTAAGCATATTTTTTTATATTTATGCCCAAAGAGATTTGGGAGCTGCAAAGACCAGCGCATACTATGGGGTAGCGCCTTTCATCGGCACCGCCCTGTCTCTTGCGGTATTCCGGGAGCTTCCCTCCGCTTTCTTTATGATCGCCCTGCTGGTCATGATTGCCGGAACTTATTTTGCTTCTGCGGATAATAAAGAAGAGGAAAGCAGCAGATGAAAGGGCTATGCCCAGTTAAAATTATCTTTCCCTGCTCCAATTTCAAAATGCCTTTTTACGATTCCCAAATCCACCTTTGAATAAAAGCCGCCTGTTGATTTTGCGGACACCTTATCTCCGGAAAGTGTAATCAGGAATTTCTGCTGGTTTACTGCGGTGGGAGCAAGCAATGCGGCTTTCATGCCGTTTGCAAACCAGTCGGGCATGCTGCCCTCTACCCTGCAAAGCTGGTTTAAGGGCTTGCTTTTATGAGCCACACCCTGTGTCCTTCCGTAGCCCAGGGATAGCACGCAGACCAGCTTTTCTCCCTTTTCAACCACACAGCGGCTTTTTCCCTTGCTGAAGGTCAGAGCCACCCAGCAGGTATTTAACCCCAGCTGCTGCGCCTTTAAGGCCACCTGCTCGCCGTAGTATCCAACCCTTTCCTCCAATGCAGAACCCTTTTTTCCTATGAGAGCCACATAGTTTTTCACATTGTTAAACTTTCCATAATGCGCCATAAGACCGCCGAAAGCGTCCGGCTCATCTTTGACAAGCTGCATATGAAGCCCGCTTTTTGCGTTGCAGAGGATGATCTCTTCCTGAAGCTTTGAAATAACATCCGGTTCCAGCTTTTTGTCCGTATAATCCCGCACGGAATGGCGGTTTTCTATTGCCTGCATCATGTCCATAAGCAATTCCCCTGATCATTAATTTTTTTGATTTTCCATCATTATATTTGGATTATTATACCATAAATTCTGCATAATTTTGCATAATGGAGAAAAAAATAATTTTCCCTATTGACATTTTAACTGCCGGCTCATATACTGTAAAAAACAAAGCGATAAACTGTTGAGCAGGAGTAAGTAAGATTATTTCATCATGCACAGAGAGCTTCCGGTTGGTGAGAGGAAGCGTTGGTGTCTGATCTGAATGGACCTGCGAGGGCGGCTTGAAACCGGATTTTTCAGGGAGTAGATGCTGACGGGTTTCCTATCCGTTATCAAGGGGAGGCACATGTTGGTGTGCTAGAAAGCGGAAGAAGTATATCTTCTTCAATCAGGGTGGTACCGCGGAGCGCAAATTTAAGCTTTCCGTCCCTCTTTTCCATAGGAATGTGGATGAGGGACGGAAGGCTTTTTTATTGTATAGGAAAGTCCGCCCTATACGGTAAAAACCCTCCGGGGGATGCGGACTCTTTATTATATCCCGGAAACAGACAGTAGAAGAAAGGAGCATTTCACCATGAACATTACGCCGGATTGCAAGGAAATCGAAGCGCTTGCAGCTTCCTATCCCATTATCCCGGTCTGCAGGGAAATCTTTGCAGACATTGTTACCCCCATTACCCTGCTGCGCAAAATCGCAGCCTTAAGCAGCCGCTATTACCTGCTTGAAAGTATTGAGGGCGGCGAGAACTGGGGCCGCTACTCTTTCCTGGGGTATGATCCGGTCCTTAAGGTCACCTGTAAGGACCAGGTTGTCACGGTGCACCGCTTCGAGGGCCAGGGGACCCCGGCAGAGGACCGGGTGATCCATACCGCAGAGCCCTACGATGTGCTCCGGGATATTTTAAAGGATTACCGTTCCCCGAAGCTTCCCGGACTGCCTCCATTTACCGGAGGGTTTGTAGGTTATTTTGCCTATTCCATGATCGGATATGCGGAGCCCGTTCTGTCCATCAAAAAGGGCAGCTGCAATGACTTTGATCTGATGCTTTTTGATACGGTTATCGCCTACGATCATTTGAAGCAGAAAATCAGTCTTGTGGTCAATATGAAAACCGACCGGGTCATGGAAAACTACGGAAAGGCCTGTGCAAGGCTGGAAAGCATTGCGGCTATGATCGGGGAAAATACTCCCTTAAAGAAATCCGCTGTCACAGGCAGACCCCAGTTTTGCTGCAATGTGACGAAAGAGGAGTTCTGCTCCATGGTGGAGCGGGCAAAGGAATACATCGTGGACGGAGACATCTTCCAGGCAGTCCTGTCCAGACAGTTTACAAGCGATTATCAGGACAGTCTTTTAAATGCCTACCGGGTCTTAAGGACTACCAATCCTTCTCCCTACATGGTATATCTGCACATGGATGACTTGGAGATCATGAGCACCTCGCCGGAAACCCTGGTCCGTTTAAAGGACGGACGGCTCACCACTTTCCCGGTGGCTGGCTCCAGGCCAAGAGGAAAGACCGCGGAGGAGGACCGGCGGCTGGAGGAGGAGCTTCTTGCCGATGAAAAGGAGCTGGCAGAGCACAACATGCTGGTGGACTTGGGAAGAAATGACCTGGGACGGATCGCAGCCTTTTCCACAGTGGAGGTCACCGGCTACAAGATGATCCACCGCTACTCCCGGATCATGCACATCTGCTCCCAGGTGGAGGCGGACATCACCCCTGACCGGGATGCTTTCCACGCCATTGAGGCAGTGCTTCCGGCAGGCACCCTGTCCGGGGCTCCGAAAATCCGGGCCTGTGAAATCATTGAGGAGCTGGAATCAGAGCCCAGGGGAATTTACGGAGGGGCTCTCGGATACATCGACTTTACAGGAAACATGGATACCTGCATTGCCATACGCATGGCGGTGAAAAGCCAGGGAAAGGTGTACGTCCAGGCAGGAGGCGGCATCGTGGCGGACAGCGTACCTGAAACAGAATATGAGGAATCGGCAAACAAGGCAAAGGCCGTAATCCGGGCCATTGAAACAGCCGGGGAGGTGAATGACTGATGATTCTCTTAATTGATAATTACGACAGCTTTTCCTATAACCTGGTCCAGATGTTCGGAAGCATAAATCCCCATATCAGGGTCATACGAAACGATGAAATGACAACAGAGGAAATCAGGGACCTTTCTCCCAGCCACATCATCCTTTCCCCAGGTCCCGGCTATCCAAAGGATGCAGGCGTGTGCGAGGACGTGGTTCGAAAGCTTGGAAAGGATATTCCCATTCTGGGGGTGTGCCTGGGCCATCAGGGAATCTGCGAGGTCTACGGAGCGGAGATCACCCACGCCAGAAAGCTGATGCATGGGAAGCAGAGCGTTCTCACCATTGACTCCTCTGACCCATTATTTAAGGGACTGCCGGAAAGGCTTCCGGCGGCCAGATACCACTCTCTCATCGCCGGAAAGGAATCTCTTCCTGACTGCCTGGCCGTTATCGCAGCCGACGACATGGGGGAAATCATGGCAGTTAAACATAAGGACTATCCCGTCTATGGGCTTCAGTTTCACCCGGAATCCATTTTAACACCAGACGGAAAGACGATTCTTGAAAATTTTTTATCCATAGATTTTCCTATCCATTAATCATTAATAAAGGAGGCAGGCAAAATGATACAGCAGGCAATTCACGAGGTAATCTCAGGTCAGGATTTAAGCTTTGAAGCCGCCAAGGAGGTCATGAACGAGATCATGAGCGGGGAAACCACTCCGGCCCAGATGGCCGCGTTTTTAACCGGACTTCGGATGAAAGGGGAAACCATTGATGAAATAACGGCATGCGCCACAGTCATGCGGGAAAAGGCCTTAAAGCTGGAGCCGGACTTTCCGGTCATCGACATTGTTGGAACCGGAGGAGACGAGGCCGGAACCTTTAACATCTCCACCACCAGCGCATTTGTGGTGGCCGCAGGCGGCGTTCCTGTGGCAAAGCACGGAAACCGCAGCGTTTCCAGCAAAAGCGGGGCCGCTGATGTGCTGGAGCATTTAGGAGTGAATTTAAATCTTACGGCAGACCAGTCAGGAAAGATTTTAACGGAAACCGGCATGTGCTTCCTCTTTGCCCAGGCCTACCACTCCTCCATGAAATATGCAGGCCCGGTCCGCAAGGAGCTGGGGATACGGACCATTTTCAATATTCTTGGGCCTCTTTCCAATCCGGCAGGAGCCACCATGCAGCTTCTGGGCGTTTACGACAGGAAGCTGGTAGATCCCCTGGCCCAGGTCTTAAGCAACCTGGGCGTAAAGCGGGGGCTGGTAGTCTGCGGGGATGACGGACTTGACGAGGCCACCATGACAGGTCCCACCCAGGTATGTGAAATCCGTTTCGGAGAGCTGACCCGGTATGAGATCACCCCGGAGCAGTTCGGTTTCAAGCGGTGCACCCTGCCGGAGCTGGTGGGCGGAACCCCTGAGGACAACGCACAGATCACAAGGGATATTTTAAACGGAACGCTTACGGGGCCTAAGCGGGACATCGTTATCTTAAACTCTGCCTTAAGCCTGTATCTGGGAATTGATGACTGTTCCATCGAAGACTGCCTGGAAAAGGCCTCCTACCTCATCAGTTCCGGAAAAGCCGCTGCTAAGCTGGAGGAGTTTGTAAACGCTACAAAAGAGGTGGCGTCATGATTTTAGATACCCTGGCAGCCGCTTCTAAAAAACGGGCGGAAGCCGCAAAAGAAAAAATCTCCTTAAAGGAAATGGAAAAGCTGGCCTTTCTGGCCTGTGAGGAAACAAAGGGGAATGGACTTCCCTTTGAAAAGGCCCTCTCCTCCCCTGATATCTCCTTTATCTGTGAGGTGAAGCGGGCTTCTCCCTCCAAAGGGCTCATTGCTCCGGATTTTCCCTATACAGAGATTGCTCAGGACTATGAAAATGCCGGAGCAGGTGCAATATCCGTTCTCACAGAGCCGGAATACTTCCTGGGAAGCAATGATTATCTGACGGAAATCAGCCGGAAGGTCACTCTCCCGCTTCTCAGAAAGGATTTCACTGTAGACCCTTATCAGATTTATGAAGCTAAGGCCATAGGCGCTTCGGCTGTACTTCTCATCTGTGCCCTGCTGGACACAGAGGCCTTAAGGGATGGAATCAGGCTGTGTGACAGCCTCGGCTTAAGTGCCCTGGTAGAAGCTCATGACGAAAGGGAAATCCATTCCGCCCTTTCCGCCGGAGCCCGGATCATCGGGGTCAACAACCGGAATTTGAAAACCTTTGAGGTGGATTTTGACAATTCCATCCGGCTGAGAAATATGGTTCCTGACCAGGTGCTCTTTGTGGCGGAAAGCGGGATTCAGACAAAGGACCATTTAAGGATTTTGGCAAAAGCCGGGGTGAATGCGGTCCTCATCGGAGAAAGCCTGATGCGGTCTCCGGATAAGAAAGAGATTATAGACGGATTTAAAAGGGCGGCCCGGGGAGAGTGAAAAATGAAGATTAAAATATGCGGTCTGACCCGCAGGGAAGATGTTCTGGCAGTCAACCAGTGGAAGCCGGATTATGCAGGGCTGGTATTCGCCCCGGGAAAGCGGCAGCTTACGGCAGAAAAAGCCCGGGAGCTGAGAGAATTGCTGCTGCCTGAGATTCCATCCGTAGGCGTTTTTGTAAACAGCCCCATGGAAAGCATCCTGTCACTGGCGGAAAATAGAACCATTGATCTCATCCAGCTTCACGGAGATGAAGATGGCGCTTACCTCCTGGAACTGAAAAAGCGCCTGTCCTCTCCCCTCCCCATTATAAAGGCCGTAAGGGTTCAAAGGACAGAGGATATGATCCGGGCGGAAGAGCTTCCCGCAGATTTCCTGCTTTTTGATACTTACACAAAGGGACTTTACGGCGGCAGCGGAAGGACCTTTGACTGGACCATGATACCCGCCATAAAAAAGCCCTGGTTCCTGGCCGGAGGAATCGGTTTCTCAAACATAAAGGATGCAATGAAAACAAAGGCCTTTTGCCTGGATTTAAGCAGTTCCCTGGAAACAGAGGGCAAAAAGGACCCGGAAAAAATCAAAGAAATCATACAAACATTGAGGAGTGAAAATCTATGTCAAAAGGAAGATTCGGACAGCACGGCGGACAGTTTATCCCCGAAACGCTGATGAACGCAGTAAATGAACTGGAAGAGGCATACGAGAAGTACAGCCATGACGAGGAGTTTTTAGCGGAGCTTTCAGACCTTAACAAGAAATATACGGGAAGACCTTCCCTGCTATACTATGCGGAACGGATGACCAAGGACTTAGGCGGCGCAAAGATCTATTTAAAGCGGGAGGATTTAAACCACACCGGCTCCCACAAGATCAACAATGCCCTGGGCCAGGTTCTTCTCGCCAAAAAGATGGGAAAAACCCGTGTCATCGCTGAAACAGGAGCCGGACAGCACGGCGTTGCAACGGCTACGGCCGCGGCTCTCATGGGAATGGAGTGCGAGGTTTTCATGGGCAAGGAGGACACGGACCGCCAGGCCTTAAATGTATTCCGCATGGAGCTTTTAGGCACAAAGGTTCACGCCGTTACCAGCGGCACCCAGACCTTAAAGGATGCGGTCAACGAGACCATGAGGGAATGGACCAGCCGGGTGGCGGACACCCACTATGTCTTAGGTTCTGTCATGGGCCCTCACCCATTTCCTACCATAGTCAGGGATTTCCAGAGCATCATCGGCAGGGAGGTCCGGGCACAGCTTCAGGAAGCAGAGGGAAAGCTGCCTGACGTGGTGATCGCCTGTGTGGGCGGCGGAAGCAATGCCATGGGAATTTTCCATGAGTTTGTAAATGAGCCGTCGGTAAAGCTCATAGGCTGCGAGGCTGCCGGACACGGCATTGAAACAGGAAAACACGCCGCAACCATTTCCACCGGCTCCCTTGGAATCTTCCACGGCATGAAATCCTATTTCTGCCAGGATGAGTACGGCCAGATCGCTCCTGTCTTCTCCATTTCCGCAGGGCTTGATTATCCGGGCATCGGGCCGGAGCACGCAGCTCTCCACGATTCAGGAAGAGCCAGCTACGTTCCCATTACGGACCAGGAATCTGTGGAAGCCTTTGAATACCTATCCCGTCTGGAAGGAATCATTCCGGCCATAGAAAGCGCCCATGCGGTAGCCTATGCCAGAAAGATCGCTCCCACCATGGGAAAGGATGAGGTCATTGTCATCAATTTATCCGGGCGGGGCGACAAGGATGTGGCAGCCATTGCCCGTTACAAGGGGGTTGAAATCTATGAGTAGAATAAGCGACGTATTTTCAAAGGGAACGGCATTTATCCCGTTTATTACGGCAGGAGATCCTGACCTTGCCACCACTGAGGAGCTGGTTCCTGCCATGGCTTTAGCCGGGGCGGATTTAATCGAGCTTGGAATTCCCTTTTCTGACCCGATCGCAGAGGGAATCGTAATTCAGGAAGCCGACATGAGGGCTCTGGCCTCCGGAACCACCACGGATAAGCTTTTTGAATCCGTAAAACGGATACGAAAGAAAACCGACGTTCCGCTGGCCTTTATGACTTATATGAATCCGGTTTTCGTATACGGCAGTGAGCGGTTTATGAAAAATGCGGCGGAGTGCGGCATTGACGCTTTAATTGTGCCGGATATGCCCTTTGAGGAAAGGGAGGAGCTGCTGCCTTTCTGCCGGAAATACGGAGTTGAACTGATCTCCCTCATTGCCCCCACCTCCAAGGAGCGCATACGGGCCATTGCATCAGAATCAGACGGCTTTATCTACTGCGTTTCTTCCATGGGCGTGACCGGAGTGAGAACGGAAATCAACACCGACATCGGGGAAATGGTTTCCCTTGTAAAGGAGGCGAAAGACATTCCCTGCGCCATCGGTTTTGGGATTTCCACGCCGGAACAGGCAAGGGAAATGAGCCAGACGGCGGACGGCGTTATTGTGGGCAGCGCCATTGTAAAAATCGCCGCAAAGTATGGAAAGGACTGCGTCGGGCCTGTCTGCGACTATGTAAGGGAAATGAAAGCGGCGATTTCCGGCTGATGATTGATCTGAGCCGCCCGGTTTTGGGCGGCTCGTTTTTTCTGGTTTGGCATTGACAATGGGGGGTAATTCCTGGCCGGAATTGAATAGACTTTATATTCTGGCTGTGGTATAATCCTTATACATAATTGTGAGCGAAAACATCGTTGAGAAAAGGGGGGATATCATGGCATTGACAAATGAAGATTTGCAGGCTATAGCTCAATTGCTTCAGCCTATACAGAATGATATTACAGGACTGAAAAGCGATATTACAGGGCTGAAAAGCGATATTACAGGACTGAAAAGCGATATTGCAAGGCTGGAAAACAACATAACAGGCCTAAAGCTGCATATTGAAAATTCAACTGATAAAAACATTCAGTTACTTGCGGAAAACCACGTTGAATTAATAAAGAAATTAAATCAGGCGATTCCGGCATCTGATAAAAATCTAGCTTATGAAGTAAAGGTCAATTACCTGATTGAAAGAGTCGCGGCTCTTGAAAAAGAAGTAGCAGATCTAAAAGGCAAAATAGCATAATGTATAACTGCATAACCGTATTTTACAAAGAGTGTAAGCCTGTTGAACCGTAACATTGAGTGATTAAGGTTTCGATGTTTTCCTTGACAAGGATAAACACAGGTGCTACACTAATGACCACAAGAGGGAGCTCGTAAGCGGGCTGAGAGGAAGTAATCAACTTCGACCTTTATAACCTGATTTGGGTAATGCCAACGTAGGGATTCATATGGGATGATTAAATTTATTTATCCGAGCCTATACCTGTTGGTATGGGCTCTTTTTGCGTGAGCAAAACCCCTTACAATCTCTCCGTCAATCAAAAGGAGGAGCAAAGATGAATTACACCACACAAATGGATGCCGCAAGAAAAGGCATTCTGACAAAGGAAATGACGGCAGTAGCCGAACACGAGCAATGGGAGCCGGAAAAGCTGCGGGAGCTGGTTGCGGAAGGAAAAATCGCCATTCCGGCCAATAAGAATCACCGCTGTTTAAAGCCCAGCGGAATCGGCTCCATGCTGAGGACAAAGATCAATGTGAATCTGGGGACCTCCAGGGATTTAAATGACTTAGAAATGGAGCTTCAGAAAGTCAATGACGCAGTTGAAATGGGGGCAGAGTCCATTATGGATTTAAGCTCCTTTGGAGATACCCAAAAATTCCGCAGGAAGCTGACCGGGGAATGTCCGGCAATCATCGGCACGGTTCCGATTTATGATGCCGTGGTTTATTACCACAAGCCTCTTCGGGAAATCACTTCTGAGGAATGGATACGGATTGTGGAAATGCACGCGGAGGACGGGGTGGATTTCATGACCATTCATGTGGGAATCAACAGACAGACCGCCAAGAGATTTAAGGAGGCAAAGCGGCTGACCAACATTGTTTCCAGAGGAGGGTCCATCATCTTTGCCTGGATGGAGATGACCGGGAAAGAAAATCCCTTTTATGAACATTACGACCGCATTCTGGAAATCTGCCAGAAGTACGATGTGACCTTAAGCCTTGGAGACGCCTGCCGGCCGGGATGTATTGAGGATGCCTCCGATATTTCCCAGATCGAGGAGCTGGTCACCCTCGGGGAGCTGACAAGAAGAGCCTGGGAGAAACATGTGCAGGTAATTATTGAGGGGCCCGGCCACATGCCTCTGGATCAGATCGAAGCCAATATGAAACTACAGCAGACCATCTGCAAGAGCGCGCCCTTTTATGTTCTGGGACCCCTTGTCACCGATATCGCGCCGGGATACGACCATATCACTGCGGCAATCGGAGGGGCTCTGGCTGCGGCAGCCGGGGCGGCTTTTCTCTGTTATGTGACTCCCGCGGAGCATTTAAGGCTGCCCGATGAGTCGGATGTGAAGGAAGGGATCATCGCTTCCCGGATTGCGGCCCATGCGGCTGATATTGCAAAGGGAATTAAGGGAGCAAAGGATTGGGACCATAAAATGAGCGATGCCAGGAAACGGCTGGATTGGGAAACCATGTTCCAGCTGGCCATTGACCCGGAAAAGGCCAGACGTTACCGGGTCATGTCAAAGCCGGAAAAGGAAGACACCTGCTCCATGTGCGGCAATTTCTGTGCCATGAAAAATATGAACCGGATTTTGGATGGGGAAATCGTGGATATTTTTAATGAATGATACCTTTTGAAAATTTGAAACTACATAAATAAAAATTACATAAATAGGAGGAACTTTCATGAATGATCGAATATCATCATCAACCTACAGCAATTCTACAGCCACTTCAAAGGTACGGTTGAAAAAGCTGGTAATCAGCGGAATGCTGGCAGCTCTCACTGTGGCCCTCTCCGGCTTTTCCATTCCAATCGGAGCTTCCAAATGCTTTCCCATACAGCATATGGTAAATGTCCTGGCAGGGGTGTTCTTAGGGCCTGCCTATGGCGTTTCCATGGCTTTCTGCACTTCCCTTATACGCAATCTCATGGGAACCGGAAGCCTGCTGGCTTTTCCGGGGAGCATGGCGGGTGCCTTTCTAGGCGCTTATCTGTTTCAGAAAACCAGAAAGCTTTTGCCGGCTTATCTGGGAGAAGTCATTGGCACTGGACTGATCGGAGGGCTGCTCTGCTATCCGGTGGCCGTCCTTCTCATGGGAAAAGAGGTAGCTGTCTTTTTCTTTGTGGTTCCGTTTCTCATGAGCACCCTGGCAGGAACCATACTGGCTGCAATCTCACTGGCAGTGCTCCGCCGTCTTGGCCTGTTTTCCTACTTTGAAAGGCTCATCAATGAATAGGGGGGGAATCAGCACTTCTCTGGCCGGTCTGGTCAGGGAAAGGCGGCCCGTCATCCACTGCATCACCAATTATGTGACGGCAGGAGACGTGGCAAATATCATTCTGGCCTGCGGCGGCTCTCCCATTATGGCGGACTGCCCGGAAGAGGTTTCAGATATAACCGCCCTGGCGGACTGCCTGCTTTTGAACATGGGGACCCCTAAAGAAGCCACAAGAACCGCCATGGAAAAGGCCGGGCTGGAAGCCAGCCGGCGAAACCGCCCCGTCATCTTTGACCCGGTGGGAATCGGCGCATCCCATTACCGGACAGAAACTATACTTTTCCTTTTAAAGAAAGTGGAGCCGGCAGTTATCAGGGGAAATGTATCAGAGCTCCGGGTCCTCCTAAGGGAACTTACCGGAAAGAACGCAGGGAAGGGGACAGGCCCTGCTTCCTCCACCCGGGGAGTTGATGTGTCCTTTTCTGATGAAATCCGGGAGGAAAAACTGGAATCACTTGCGGAAGTGACCAGGGATCTAAGCGCCGCAACCGGAGCTGTAATCGTCATGACAGGGGCCATTGATATTGTTTCTGCCGGGAAAGAAACCATGCTTATCCGGAATGGCTGTCCCCAAATGTCCCGCATCACCGGAAGCGGCTGTATGCTGGATGGGATAATCGCCTCATACGTGGCAGCGGCTGTTCTTTCGTCATCACAGCATAACATCTTTGAGGCCGCCGCCCTTGCCACGGCTGCCTCGGGCCTCTGCGGGGAGCGGGCGGCAAAAAGAGCCGGACAGCTCAAGGCCGGCACCGGCAGCTTCCGCTGCTGCTTTTTCGATGAGGTAAGCCTTTTAGATGAAAGCACTCTGAAGGGAGGAATAAATATTGAAGTTTTCTAAAGACATGCTTCTTCTCTATGGGGTAACAGACCGGGCATTTACAGGAGAAAAAAACTTAACAGAGCAGATCGAGGAAGCCCTTTCCGCCGGAGTTACCCTTCTCCAGCTCCGGGAAAAGCATATGGACAAAAACGCCTTTCTGGAAGAAGCTCTTATTGTCCGTGAGCTTACGAAGCAATACGGGATTCCGCTTATTATCAACGACGACGTGGAAATTGCCCTGGAGTGCGGAGCTGACGGGGTACACGTAGGACAGGATGATTTATCTCCGTCAGAGGTCCGCCGGTTAATAGGGCCGGACCGCATTCTGGGCGTTACTGCAAAAACCGTGGAACAGGCAAAAAAGGCATATATGGACGGAGCGGATTATATAGGGTCCGGAGCCCTGTTCCCAAGCCCCACAAAGAAGAATGCTATTCCCTTAAGTCCGGAGCAATTGTCCGCCATCTGCCGTGCCGTTCCCATTCCTGTAACGGCCATCGGCGGAATTACAGGCGAAAATGTCTCTCTTTTGAAAGGAACAGGCATAGCCGGGGCTGCGGTGGTTTCCGGTATCTTCGGACAAAAGGATATTCCCGGGGCTGTCCGTGATTTAAAAGAACAGCTTTTAAAGGTGGTGAGCCCATGAGCCTGATTCTACCTTCCATCCTCACCATTGCAGGCTCCGATCCCAGCGGCGGCGCAGGAATACAGGCGGATTTAAAGACTGCGGCGGCTCTGGGCGTCTACGGTTCCAGCGTAATTACCGCCCTGACTGCGCAGAATACCACAGGTGTTTTTCTGACGGAAACCGTCGGCAGGGAAATGCTGGCCGCACAGCTGGAAGCCGTATTTACCGATATCCCGCCGAAAGCCGTAAAAATAGGCATGGCCGGGGCTTCCATTTCCATAGAAACCATTGCAGAAAAGCTGGCAAAATATAACCAGGCTCCCGTGATCCTGGACCCGGTCATGGTATCCACCAGCGGACATTCTCTTTTAAATCCAGAGGATGTTAAAAATTTAACAAGCAGGCTGTTCCCTTTGGCCGCCTTAATTACCCCCAATATACCGGAAGCAGAGGCGCTTTTATCCACAAGGGGGCGCCGGATATGCACAGAGAAAGATATGGAGGAAGCCGCAATGGAGCTCTCCCATATGTTTCAGACTTCTTTCCTATTAAAAGGGGGCCATAGCGCCCGGGGAGCCGATGATGTGCTGTGCTGCAGCGGATCTGTCACCTGGTTTCCAGGAAAACGCATAGACAATCCCAACACCCATGGAACCGGATGCACTCTTTCTACCGCCATTGCCTGCGGACTGGCCAGGGGCATGGAGCTGGAAGAAAGCATCCGGGCGGCAAAGAGCTATTTAAACGGAGCTTTAAAGGCCGGGTTGACCCTTGGGAAAGGGCGGGGGCCATTGTTGCACGGATGGAACGCATAAAATCATTGAGGCCGGAACGTTTAACATCACGTTCCGGCCTCCGCCATTTCCTATGGGATACTTCTTATTTTCACCGCTTATACAGCTCCACCATCTCCCGGGCCAGCGCTGATGTGATCTCCGCTCCCATCATAATATCCTCACTGTGCACCAGGATCAGACCAATTCTTTGAAGCTCGCCGTTTGCATCCTTGGTAATCAAATCCGTATGGACATGATGGGCCTGCTTAAGCAGCTCCGATGCCTGGTTTAAACAGTTCTCCGCCTCCTCAAACCTTCCATTCCGGGCGGATTCCAGGGCACACATGCACTGGCTTCTGGCTTCTCCCGCATTGCTGATGACCTGCAGGCAGATCATTTCCAATTCCTCCATCCTTAATCACCCAGTTCCTTTCTTACCTGATTTAATACTTTCTCCCCATTCATGGTTCCATAGGCTGTTGGCTCAATGGAAACAACGGGGCAGGTCACCTGCCGGGTGACAGTGCCCATCTGGAATCTGACCTGGGGCCCCATGAGGATTAAATCCGCATCTGCTCCCACCTCCTCAGCAGAAGATACAGGGGCTGCCGATATCTGGCACTCATAGGACACCGCCTCCGCAGCCGCTTTCATTTTCTTAACCAGTATCCCGGTGGACAATCCGCCGTTGCACAGCAATACGATCTTTCTCATTTCCTATGACCTCCCGTCACTTTCATCAGATATTTCTCCCCGTTCCATCTCCACCATCTTCTTTTCATAGATTTTAAAGAACGGGAAATATATAATTCCATCCACAACAATTAATACAATTATCAGTATAGGCGCTTTCCAATCCATGGTGGAGAAAAATGCACCTAGCACAGACGGCATCTGCCAGGACAGCATGGCAAAGCTTTTTCCGATAAATCCCAGCTTCATCAGCAAAAACGCAGCCGCACCGTTTATCATCGAGGTTGATAAAAACGGAATAAAGAACACTGGATTCAGCATCAAGGGCAGACCGAAGATGACCGGCTCCGAGATGTTGAAAAAGGCAGGGACGATTCCCATTCTTCCGATGGTTCTGAGCTGCTTGGATTTTGACATGGACAGCAGCACAGTCAGCCCCAGAACCGAACCGCAGCCTCCGATTACCACAAAGTACACCCAGAACGGGGTGGTGAAGATGTTAGGCAGAGCCTGTCCTGCCGCATGAGCCGCCGCATTTAAGGAAAGGTTTCCGTCGCGGATGGGAGACAGAACGCCGGACAGAGCCGCATCATGGATTCCAAAGAACCAGAATATCTGCACCAGCATTGTGATGATAATGGTAAATCCCAGATTGTCCACAGCCGTTAAGGAGGGAGAAATCGCATGGTAAATAAGCTTCGGCAAGGTGGTCCCCAGCTTGTTCATGACCGCGAATATGAGGATATAAAGCCCCATGAGAATTGCTCCCGGTACAATGGATGCGAAAATGTCTGACAGGGATGCCGGAACCGTATCAGGAAGGTTAATCTTTCCCAATTCCCTCTTGCGCATATAGCAGTAAAGGTCAGCCGTCAAAATGGAGATTATCATGGCCGCAACAAGGCCCTTGCCATCCATAAAGGAAATCTCCGCCGTCTTTCCATCCCAGCCCAATGAAATAGGTTCCATAATCAGCATCATAAATCCAAATACTCCAAGAAGAATCGGGATAAATGACTCCACCTTTCTGGATTTGCAAAGGAAATGGATGATTCCAATGCAGATATAAAGCGACATGGCTCCCAGGGTAAGGGCGTTGATCCAGGAAAAGATGGTGGAGTTATTTGCCACAAATTTTGCCCAGCCAAGAGTAAGTCCGCTCCCCGCAGTCTCCACAGATGGGGCAGAGCTTATGACGGCTGCGATTCCCCCGATGAAAGTGATGGGAAGCAGAGACATAAACGCATCCCGGATTGCCCGTAAGTGGCATTCATTCCCCATTTTATCCGCCACCGGCATTACATATTTTTCCATTGCTGTACTAATTGATTGTATTCCCATAAGATACCTCCTCATATTCTTCTCTCCTGATTGAATTCCCCTCTGATTCAATCACCTCTTTGTACCACTCATAGCTCTTCTTCGGCTTGCGGGCCAGGCCGTTTTTATAATCCACCGCTACCAGCCCATACCGCTTCTCTGTCCCATTTTTCCAGGAATATAAATCAAAGGGCGACCAGGCGTAATATCCCCTCACGTCGCAGCCCTCTTCCTTTGCATTAAGAACGGCATTGATATGCTGGTTCATAAACTCGATCCTTTCCCTGTCGTCGATCTGATCTGCACTTTCATCCTCATAAAGGCCTATGCCATTTTCCGTAATATAAATGGGCAAATGGTATTTTTTCCAGCAGCGTCGGATTCCTTCATAAAGACCCTGGGGAAATATCTCTGTATCCCATTCGGTGTAACGGCTTTCTGTTGGCCTCACCTGCTCAAACCAGCCCTTTATAATGGTCTGTGATGTGCCCTTTTCCTGGCTTCCCTTGTTGTTGACAATCAATGTCGTCTCTCCTGCTTCGTAGGGCTTGATCACCACCCTGGCATAATAGTTCAGCCCCAGAAAATCTACGGTATACCTTTGCATAAGCTCTAAATCCTCCGGAAGAATCATGGACAAATCGCAGCTTTCCGACAGCCTTTCCAGCAGATCCCCCGGAATCTGTCCCATGGCGGCCACATCCAGAATCCAGTTGTTATAGAAATTCTCGGCATACCGCATGGCAATCTGAGTTTTTACGGTCATATCCACTCCATAGACCGGTGAAAAGGAATGAACGATTCCGATCTGCCCGTCATAGGCTCCTTCCCGGTAAGCCTTTACCGCCATGGCAGATGCCAGCATCATGTAGTAGGAGGCAGTTACCGTCTCTTGAAGGTTTTGATGGCCGGGCGGATAGTTGCCAATCAGATAGCCGCTGAAGGTATAATAGCGGGGTTCATTGAAGGTGGTCCACAGCTTTACCCTGTCTCCAAACCGCTCAAAGCATACCTTGGCAAAATGGGTATAGGCCCCGCAGGTTTCCCGGTTCAGCCATCCGCCCTCGTCCTCCAGATATTGGGGCAGATCCCAATGAAAAATCGTCACCATGGGAACAATTCCGTAAGAAAGGCAGGTATTAATCAGCCGGTTATAAAAGTCTACCCCCTCCTCGTTGACCTCCCCCTCCCTGCCGGAAATGATCCTGGGCCAGGCAATGGAGAAGCGGTAGCTGTTCTGCCCTCCCTCTTTCATCATCCGGATGTCTTCCTCATAGCGGTGGTAATGGTCGCAGGCCACATCCCCGTTTTCAAGTCCGTTTTCATGTAAGTACTTGTCCCAGTTGGACGGAACCCTGTTCCCCTCTTTAAAACCGCCCTCGCATTGATAGGAAGCTGTTGCTCCTCCCCATAAAAATTCTTTCACATTTTTCTCCTCCTGTATTTTGTTGTCCCCATTATATCAACAGCACAAAATAAAATAAAATCTGATTTTTCCGCCGTGTAACGGAAAAATCAGACTTTCAGGATTTAAAGAGTTATGACCGGCCAGTGAGGCCTTTCTAAATGACTTTCTAAATGAGCAGATCCATGAATTTCCTGCAGTCATTGATCTTAGCCAGCTTATGGATGGTATTGGCCTTAAACAGGTTATCGATCATCACATTGTATACAGGAATGATGGTATGGTTCCAGGTGGGAGCCATGGCAAAAAGAAAGATTATCTTTACGTTATACTCTCCCCATGGCAGCTTGTTTTTCAAAATACAGGTACAGACCGCCGTCCGCTCCGCATTATTTTCCATGGCATGGGCAAAGGCAAAGCCAGGCTCAAAGGCAGTAGGGGCGATGGCCTCCCGCTGCATCACGCTGTCATAGAAGCCCTCCCCAACATACCCCTGTTCCTTAAGGTTTCTGCACATGAAAGCAATGGCCTCCTCCCTTGAGTTAAATTCCATATCCGTAAAAAATAAGGATGGCTTAAACAATGTCTTAAAATATATTTTGATACTGCTCATCTGGTTCTCCCGCACCACGGTCAAAAGCTTTTCTTTCTCATGATAATCAAGAAAATTTCTGCACAGGATCACCGTTGCTCCATCCGGGCAGGAAGGCAGAGGAACGGTTGTCAGCACTGCGATAATATCCTTGGGCATATCCTGGGGGTATTGAAAGATGGAATAGCTGTAAGCGATCCTCAGCCTGCACTCTCCTATCCCGGAAAGCCTCTTGGACACCAGTTCCCCTATCTGTTTTCCAAAAGGATTGATGAGAGCGACCTTTTTTTCCATTCTGCCCAGATTGGACTCCATGGTGCGGATAAAGTGAATGGTGATCATCCCAATTTCATACTCGCTGATCTCCACCCCTGTAATCCGTTTAAAACGGTCTGCAAAATAAATGCTGATATCGTATTCCAAAGGATATTGGGACTTGACACGGGCCAGCACTGGATTGATCAAATATTGTTCATTCTTTCTTCGCTGCAAAATTCCATTTAACTGGGCTTCCAGCTCCTTATGGAACTCCTGGTCCCCGGTGAAATCAAAGCCGTATTCCACATTGATTTCAATGAGAATCCTGGAAAGAATGGCTTCTGTCTGGCTTCCCTCTTCCTTTGCGTAGTGATAGAAATCATTTCGGAACAGCTTACGGAAATACCGGATTTCATAGGGATGCAGGGTATGACCAAGCATGTCTTCCAGACCTGCCAGGATTTCCTCTATGCCGTCACAGCCGTCAACGGAAAGTTCTTCCTCAAGGCTTTCTTCCTCAAAGCTTTCTTCCTCCAGTCCGCAGCCGGCCGCAATTCTCTCCGCCATCACCGCCGTGCCGATCATCAGACGCACAATTGTTATATCGTAAAATTGCTTTTCTTTCTGAAGGCAGCCTTTCAGAATCAAATCCTTACATTCCGGCATGTTCACATATTCAAAAAAAGGCTGATAGCTTCCCAAATCAAAATACTGGTTTAAATTGCTGATAATCACATATTGGCTGTAATAATCACGCTTTTCGCTCTCGGAAAGCTCCAGCACCAAAAGGCCGTTTTTCTTGCATATTCTCTTCCTGCTGCATATGCGCTCCATGGTCCGGTTAATCTGCCCTACCAGCTTTGCCAGCATGGAATCGCTGATGTAAAGCTCATCTGCCAGCTCCAGATAAGGCACCTCATGCTCAAATAAAACCCTTCGGACGATTTCCCGTTTAAGGTTTTCCTCTGATTCCAGACCGGAAGCCGCCTCTCCGCTATCCATACTATGGTCCTTTAAATAATAGCCCTGTCCCATTCTGGACAGAACTTTTTCCGCCCCCAGCTCTGCATTGATCTCCCTGATATCGTTTCTGACTGTCCTGTCGCTGACATGAAGCAGCCTGGCGATCTTTTGGGACGTGAGAAATTCGTGCTCTGTCAGCAAATCCCAGATTTTCTTTTGTCTTGATGTCATTGGTACCCCTCCATGAACATATAAAACGGCCGTTTGAATGATTTCGTTTCATTATAACATACATCAAGATCCTGACAAGCCATTAAATCTTTCCATAGTTTTGCAAAAAGCCGCGCCGGAAGCCTGAATTTCTCAAGCACCGGCGCAGCCCCTTAAATATTTCCATTAATATTTGCTGTCATATTTGCTGCCTGTCACATAATCATCGTCCGGGTATACCGGAAAGCCCACGGCCCCATAGGTGGTGACCCTTTTTCCTTCGTCTCTCAGCTTAAATCTGCTTACCAGGCTCTTTAGCATCTGGCCCTGCCCTGAAAGCTCTTCGCTGGCCGCCGCACTTTCCTCTGCCGTTGCAGAATTGGTTTGTACTACGGCTGATATCTGTTCAAGCCCTGCTGCAATCTGGGTAACCGCATAGGATTCTTCCTCTGAGGCCTTTGCGATCTGACGGACCTTTTCGTCCACACTTTTGGATGTATCCACAACGCTGTGAAGAGATACAGCTGTCTTATCCGCCAGCAGCCTGCCCTTTTCAATTGCTTCCACCGTGGTTTCAATCAGCGCTGTGGTATTCTTGGCAGCCTCGGCGGATTTTCCTGCAAGGCTGCGCACCTCGTCCGCCACCACGGAAAATCCCTTGCCTGCCTCGCCTGCACGGGCCGCTTCCACAGCTGCATTTAAAGCAAGAATATTCGTCTGAAAAGCGATGTCGTCAATGGTCCTGATAATTTTTCCGATCTCCCGGGAGTTGCCGGTGATTTCTTCCATTGCCCTCATCAGCTGCTCCATGTTCCGGTTGCTTTCCTCAACCTCTCCTCCTGCTTCCTCCGACAGATGGCTCGCCTGCCGGGCATTGTCCGCATTGTTCTTAATTCTGTCGGAAATTTCCGTTATGGTGGAGGTAAGCTCTTCCACAGAGCTTGCCTGCTCCGCCGCTCCCTGGCTGAGAGTCTGTGCGCTTGCTGACACCTGATCCGCTCCTGTGGATACCTGGTCGGAAGCAGTGTTGATTTCCACAAGGGTATTGCTCAAATTAAAGTTAATGGTTTTTACTGCGGTCAATATCTCATGATAATCTCCCACGTATTTATCTTCATATTTCGTATCGACCCTGAAATTACCTCTGCTCATTTCCTCCAATAAATAACTGATATCCCCGATAATGGTCTTCAGATTTTCCGCCATCTCCAGAAATGTCCTGGAAAGGACTCCGATTTCATCATTGCTTTGGGTGTCCACCTGTATGGTGAGATTTCCGGAAGCGATTTCCGATGCAGCGGAAACCACCCCGTTAATGGGTTTCAGCGTCTTTCTGAGAACAATGATAACGATTGCAACCACAATTACCAGCGACAATATGGAAACAACCGCAATCGCAGCCGTCAGCTCATTGATGCTTTTGTTCATGTCGGACGTATCCAATACGGTCTGGGCCCACCAATGGGTTCCTTCCACGTCAATGGGATAGAAAAACCGGGACACCTTATGTCCATCCTCACGTACAGTGGTGCATGAAAAGGCCTTTCCGGCAGCCGCTCCGTCGGTAATCTTTTTCATATCATTTGAATCTTTTATGGATTCAGAAAGATTTTGGCCGATATTCTCGGCAGATTTGCTGTCATATACCGTAGTAAAATCATCGGTGAGAATTCCCACGTAAAGCGTTTTATAGTCCTCGGAGGCAGTGGTTATATTGCTGAAATGTCCAACGTCAATATCCGCTACAATAACTCCCTGAAACTCATTTTTATATACAATGGGATATACCGCGGTAATCATGGTAGTTCCCTGGTACAGATCAGGTTTTGTAAAATAAGGTTTCTGGTTTTCTTTGGCAGGCTTGTAATATTCTTTCTCGCTGTACTCACTGTATTTTCCGAAAGACTCCGCCTTTTTATTGGCAGCATCCTCTCTGTTCACATATAACGCGTAGTCTTCTATATTTTTATCAAATTTGCCGGGCTCGAAAAAGACGCCGAAGCCAATGATATCCTCATCCGCTACAACTGCGGAGCACATGCTGTTAATCAGATAGTTTTCTATTTCAATGCTGAGATCGGACATTTCCGTATTATATACCGCGCTTTTTACCTTGACGTTTTCGGGAGAAGAGATAACCGCGGTTCCCTGGTCATATGACTTTATGATGTAATCCTGCATCGCTGTCGCCTGTTTTGACGCGGAATCCAGAATCTCCTGCACCTGGTTTCCATTTGCATGGGCCAGATTTGTGAGCTCTGCCCGGACAGCGCTGCCTGTGGCTCCGCCTGACATAGTGACAGTTATAATACTTAAAACGGCAAAAACTACAAGCAGCACAGCCGTAATCACGATTGCAAATTTTTCTGAAATTCTCCTGAACTTATTTCGCTGTATGGTTCTTTGTCCAATTTTCATGTCAATTTTCCTCGCATTTTTATTTTTCAAAAGGTTCTCCTGTTTCTACAAGACTCCACCCATTGGATACGACCCTTTTGACCCACTTTTAACATTGCTGCAAATTCCAATTCCTGAAATATATTGATTTGATTCAGGCGGCCTCACAATCCACATGAGCGCCATTTAACTCATAAGCATGATCTTCCGGTTTTGCACATACATTTAAATCGCTTTCATTATTGAATACCTCCACTTCTCCATCTCCCCCTGTAATCCTTTCCTGCATCGATTAAATCTTTTAAATATTTTTATGGTCTGTCCGCCCGGCAACAAAAAGGTACACCTTTTTATCAAATGAAAACAGCCTAAAAATACTATGTATATTATAAGCACTATTTTGACAAAATACAACATATTTTGCACATATTCTTCTTATTTTCTTTACATTTTGCCAGTGATACTAAGGTGTACCTTTTTATCAAATAATCTGCCAATGTAACTCCCATATTGTATACAGAAATGCCCGGTGAACCAAACATTTCTCACTCATCCGTTTTTCATTTTTATATTTTGACCTGAAGGCTATTCTTTTCATAAATACGAATAATAAAGTAGAATAAACCCCTGACCTCATGCCATAATTAAGAATGACAGGAGGTTATTTTTATGAAGAATTTTTATGGGTATATGAGGGTTTCCTCACTAGATCAGAATATTGAGCGGCAAAAAGTGGAGCTTGTGCGGTGGGGCATTATTGACAAGAACATATTTTGTGATAAATTGTCGGGGAAGGATTTTAACAGACCTCAATATCAGAAGTTAAAAAGAAAGCTGAAAAAAGGGGATGTACTTGTTGTAAAAAGCATTGACCGTCTGGGAAGAAATTACGATGACATACAGGAAGAATGGCGGGAAATTGTGAAAACAAGAAAAGCCGATATCGTAATCCTGGACATGCCCATTCTGGATACGAGGACAAATAAGGACCTGATCGGCACTCTCATATCCGATATTGTCCTGCAGCTCCTTTCCTACGTGGCCCAGGCGGAGCGTGAAAACATCAAGCAGCGCCAGGCGGAAGGAATCGCCATTGCCAAAGCAAAGGGAAAGCATCTGGGACGTTTCCCAACTCCCATTCCCGAAGAGTTTTACCCGGTTTACGAGAAATGGCAGAAACGGACTTACACCCTTGAAACCGCAAGCAGGGAACTGGACGTCACGGTCAGCCAGTTCCGGACAATGATTAAAAAACACCGGTCAAAAGAAAAAACTTCATGAGATAAATGTTTTATAGTAAAAAAACAGGCAGAGCCGCCGAATTCTATCAACGGTCCTGCCTGGTATGGCAACGACAAGCTTTAATTCAAATATCTTCTTTCCCCGGAACCAGCCTCACTTCAAACGTAAATTCCTCCTCATCAAACCGGTATTTTTTCAAAAGCTCCGGCCCACAGCTTGCAGAGCCGATCCCGTCCTGTCGGTAATCCAGGCAGAGGACCGTACATCTGGATGGAATCAGTTCATAGTTATGTGCCTTTTCTGCCAGCTCCTCCTGAGTATAAACCGAGGCCTGGAAAGAAAATGCTTTTTCTGAAACCGCCGAAAGGGAGGTTCTTTTGCCTTTTACTGTCACAAAGTCACAATCGCTCCGGCTCCCGTTTTCCTGAGGTCTTAAGTAATCCTCGTGCATTTCCTTCACCCCTGAGGTAAATAACCCGTGATAGCTGGCCCTTCGCTTATCCATATAGTTTTCCACCGGTCCAAGACCGTAATAGGTAACCCTGTCCATAGCCTTTGGGAGGAAGAGGCGAAGACCGAATCTGGGAAGCTCCGGGAATTCCCCGTCCTTTTTCACATCCAGCTTCCCATCCACAATGCCGTCCTTTCCGATGGTCCACAGGGCCTCCACCGTAAGAATTCTTTGGATAACTGCTGCTGTAACAGACAGAACGGTCTTTATCTCCACCCGGCCATTCTTTACCTCACAAAAGGTTTCGTAAGCTCTGGATATGGCACGGTCATAACCTGCCTCTTTCCATTCGTTCTTTATATATCTGTCATTATCCGTAGGAGCTCTCCAGATGTTATATTCCATAGGCCGCTCAATAATCGCTGCATTTTCAAAGACCATATCCACAAAGCATCCGGTCAGCTTATTATAGGTATAGGCAAAATGCTCCCCATTTACAAAAAGGTAACGGTCATCCTCCCGTATCTCAAAACCGGCCCTTTCGCCTGTTCCGGCCTCTGACGGCTTTAACAGCGAAACCGCAGTCTGGTTTCTTCCGTCTTCATTTTTAAGAAGGATTTCCTCAAAGCCTAAAAGGTCTCCCGCTTCCAAAAGCGCCGTCTTTTTTCTTAAGAAAAAGCTGAGCTTTAAATAGCATTTTCCTGCTGCCGGAACCTCAAAGTCCAGGGAGATTTTCCCCTCACCGTGAGGACCAATATCCGGTACAGAATCACCGTCGAGAACACCCTTTGCAGTCACTTTCCCATCAGAGGTCACCTCAAAGGCGAGAACCGCATAATCCTTAAGGCTGACAAAATCCATATAGTTGTGAAGCATCAGCTCTTTTTTCTCCTGGTCAAAGGACACCACTCTTGCAGGGCGGTACACATTTTTAAATTCCTTTAATCCGGTGTGGGGTCTCCGGTCCGGATACACCAGTCCATCCATGCAGAAATTGCCGTCATGGGGATATTCCCCGTGATCTCCGCCGTAAAGGTACATGGGCTTTCCATCCAGGGTTCTTCCCTGGTAAATGGCATGGTCGCACCATTCCCACACAAAACCGCCGCAGACTGTATCATACTGCTGGAACACCTGGAAATAATCTTCCAGATCCCCCGGTCCGTTGCCCATGGCATGGCTGTATTCACAGAGGATAAAGGGCTTTCCAGCATTTCTCCCCACATATTCATGGATTTCTTCCAGGCGGGGATACATACGGCTGTATAAATCCAGATTGTCAAAATGATAGGTCTTGCCGGATGCACGGTAACGGGCCGCCTCATAATGGGTGAGCCGGGAAGAATCAAATTCCTTGGTCCAGGCTAAGGCTGCCTCAAAGGTACATCCGAAGGAGCATTCATTTCCCATGGACCAGATGACTACGGACGGACGGTTCTTATCCCGCTCTACCAGCCGTCTGGTCCGGTCGACCGTGGCTTCAATGAATTCAGGGTTGTCGGCAATGGCCTCGTTCCAGCGTTCCACTCTGGATTTTACAGAGCGGTCTTTCCGGTAAACGTCTTCCGTACCATGACTTTCGTTGTCCGCCTCGTCAATGACATAAAATCCGTACTCATCATACAGATGATAAAACTGCGGCGCATTGGGATAGTGGCTGGTGCGGATGGCATTGACATTGTGCTCTTTCATGAGCCTTAAGTCCCTTTTCATCTGTTCCATGGTGATGACAAAACCGGTCACAGGGTCGCTGTCATGGCGGTTGACCCCATGAAACTTGATTTTCTCCCCGTTAAAATAAAGCACGCCGTCCTTGACGCAAATCTCCCGGATTCCCAGGCGGTCAACGATCACTTCATTTTCACTTTCCAGAACCACTGTGTAAAGATAAGGCTGTTCTGCATTCCAGAGCACGGGATTTTCTATGGTCAGAAGAATTTTTCCGTCCCGGGCAGTTCCTTCCCATTCTGCAGCCGGTTCTCCCTTACTGTCGTAAATCCTCACATTCAGAGGAACTTCTTTTCCAAAATAGGTGACAGCTGCCTGAACAGTCGCCTTATTCTCTTTCAGGGTAGTTGTTAAAAAATAGTCAAAGATGCCTGCCTCCGGCCTTTTTAACAAATAAACATCCCGGAAAATACCGGTCATGCGGAATTTATCCTGATCCTCCATATAGCTTCCGTCACACCATTTCAAAACAAGAACCGCAAGGGTATTTTCCCCTTCCCGGATATACTCTGTCACATCAAATTCGCTGGTGGAATGAGATACCTGGCTGTAGCCCACATAGCTTCCGTTAAGCCAGAGATAAAAGCAGGAGTCCACCCCCTCAAAATTTAAGTAAGCCCTGGGAGCTTTCCCATCCCTCTCATAGACAAAATGATGGACATAGGCTCCGCACGGATTTTCCGCAGGCACATAAGGCGGGTCCATGGGAAATGGATAACGGACATTGGTGTACTGCTGCTTATCATAGCCGTAATTCTGGAAGCAGCCTGGAACCGGGATTTCATCATAGCCGGAGATGTCATAGCCTTCTGAGAAAAATTCTTCTTTTACGTCGTAAATGCTGTCATAATAACGGAATTTCCAGTTTCCGTTTAAGAGCTGGAACCTGTCGGAACGGGTTCTGTTTTCCGTAAGGTCAAAAAGCCTTTTTGACGCCGGAATATAGTAAGCCCTGTTCGGCATGGTATTTTCGTGAAGCAGATGCAGGTTTTCATAATGCTTTGGTACGATCATGATTTTTTCCTCCTGATTATACATTATACTACCCCTATTATAAAAGGACGGGCCGGAAAATCCATATCTCATATTAGACAAAACATGGACAAAATGATACAATAGACAAAAACCGGAAAGGAGATGAGCAGATGTATACCAATACCGGTTATATGACCCTGACCGAGGATGAGCTGGAGAATTACAGCATTCCCCTGAGGGCCAACTGCTGCGGCGTATACCGCCTTATTTCTCTTCCTGTCATGTCAACCACCCGCCTTGCCGGACGGCCGGATTATCAGATTTTGTACGTAGGGGCCGGACGGGCCTGGTTTACCCTTGACGGAAAAATCACAGAGGTATCCTCGGGAAACATGGTTCTTTACGAGCCTCACCAGTATCAGCAGTACGCCTATTATCTGGAGGATAAGCCGGAAATATTCTGGCTCCACTTTACCGGAGCGGATGCAGAGTCTCTCTTAAATCAGGCCGGATTCGGGGAAAATAAAGTTCTTTACACCGGCGTTTCTTCCAAATACCGGGAATTGTTTCTTTCCGTCATCCGGGAGCTGCAGCTGCCCCGCTCCTGTTCCCAGGAGCTTGCAGCCCTTCACTTAAGGCAGCTTTTCCTGCTCCTTAAGCGCCTTAGGGATGAGGGCGGATTCCAGAAAACGGAGATTCAGAAAGAAATGGAGCGGACAGTCCTTTATTTTCATGAAAACTTCTCAAAGAATATTGAAATCGACCGCTATGCCGGGGAGCTTCACATGAGCACCTGCTGGTTCATCCGGAGCTTTAAGCAGTATGTGGGAATGCCTCCCCAGAAATATCTGACCTCCATACGGGTCAATAAGGCCAGGGAGCTGCTGGAAAGCACCGGCTATGGCATTGGGGAAATAGGAAATATTGTGGGCTATGATAATCCGCTGTATTTCAGCCGGATCTTTAAGAAGCAGACCGGTGTTTCACCGGCAGAATATCGAAAGGCGGCCAGATAAATCATAGTGCTTTTAGCCGAAAAAGGAGCGGGAACCATGTCCCACTCCTTTTTTATAAAGACTCCCAAAATCACTTCATTTTCTCTGCAATCCGGCTCATAATCCGACTCATTTTCTCATATTTTTTAAGAAAGGATTCTGCACTGGCCTCAATCATTTCCTCTTCCGTAACATCGGAAAAATCCACTTCATAACCTGCTCTTTCTGCCAGCACTTCAATATATTGATCCATACACTCCACCTATTTAATGGTATACTGTGATATAACCTCTTGAATTGTCAAAGAAGTGGATTGCTGCCCGGATGCACAACGAACCAGTCTCTCATATTCCGACTTTTTCAGTCTCATTCCCTCTATTGCCATAGTTCCGGCAACCTGCCTGGCTAACTTTACCGCGTCTTTTTTCAAATCGCTTCACCTCCGCACCTATCATCATTATACCAAAAAACCGGATGATATACTACAGTTTATTTTTCATCGCTCCACCAACCGGTACGTCTGCCTGTACTCCTTTGGCGTTATCCCCATATATTTCTTAAATATTCTCCGGAAATAATCCACATCCTGATATCCGCACTGATAGGCGATCTCATTTCCGGTCAGATTGCTTTCAATGAGCAGCCTGCATGCCCGGTTGAGCCTTGTTTCATGGATTCCCTCTGTCAGGGTTTTTCCATTGACCGCGCGGTATACGCGTCCCAGATAATCCGGACTGCATTCCAGCTTTTCCGCCAGTATGGAGGAGGATAATGGCTCTTCCAGATGGTTGCGGATATACTGTCCGGCCTGATTTGCCAGAAGCACCTTCTGGCCGTTTACCTCCATGGGTGAAAGAGAATCGCTTAACTCGCACAAAAGCTCCAGCAGGACCAGGTTTAAGATGGTCCTGTCCTCCCTGCACACGTTCTGCCTCTTGATAAACCGGCGGAACAGCTCCTCAAACTGTTCCGGCTTCCGGATCCGGATCAGCTGAGGTAAGGACATAATATCCTTTCCGGTCCGCACCGCCTCTTCCTCCAGATGAAAATGAAGCCAATAAAAATTTAAGTTTTCCTCAAACTCCCTGGTCCCCCAGTGATGCCTTCCCGGAAAGAGAATCAAAGCCTCCCCTTCCTCCACATGATAGCTTACGTCCTCTTCTGCAATTCCCAAGGTCCCGGAGCTTACATAAATAATCTCAAAGGAATCCATGACTCTGTCCGCATGGCGTCCCTTTCCCTCTGTGACCAGATAGCCCGCATTTAAAGCCCGTACCGGCAGTACGGCTTTCAGATGTAATAAATGTTCCATATTTCTCCCTGCTGCCCTTAGTCGGAATCTTCCAGTTTTTATCTCCTTTTTCCTCTTGTATCTTTTCCATGAAACTGGCAATATAGAGGCAGGAAAACCAAAGGGCATTATTACACTAAAGAATAGCAGATATTTAACAAAAAGAAAAGGGGATTGCGGCAGATTTGCCGCTGGAAATAATAATGGAAACAGTATTGCTTTTTAAAGAAAAAGTCCGCCGCGCCTGCACCGGCCCGGCAGCCATGACAGAAGCTGATTTTTCCAGGGGCAGAAAGCTGTTTATCGCAGAAGGCTGCTGCGCCAACGGAATCGTGACTCTGACCACCGGAGCCTTTCTTTCCGGCTACGCGAGTTCCCTGGGAGCGGATGACTCCATCAACGGAATCATCGGGGCCATTCCCGTCCTTTTATGCACGCTTCAGATGTTTTCCTCCATTATACTGGAAAGCTTAAGCCGCAAAAAGGGGCTGATTTCCGG
This sequence comes from Bacillota bacterium, assembly GCA_023437715.1. Classification (GTDB taxonomy): domain Bacteria; phylum Bacillota; class Clostridia; order Lachnospirales; family Lachnospiraceae; genus Lacrimispora. The sequence continues at coordinate 118,134 of JAEZFK010000035.1, forward strand.
ATTCTCTTTCCTCCACAGGCTTCTTCTGGCATCCATCTTTTTTGTTCCCCTGTTTATAAGAAATCCGGCGCTCCGCCTTACTGCGGTCATCGGAATCTATGGGATTGCCCACTTTTTCGGAGCATCCGTGGGAACCGGAACAGGGAACTGGATTCTGCAGCTGGTTCCTCAGAATATACGGGGAAATTATCTTGGGTTAAAGGATTCCTTTGCCTTTGCCTTTTCCACGGTCATAAGCCTTATCATGGGCTGGGTCATGGACTGGTTCCGAAGAGACAATCTGGAACAGACCGGTTTTCTGGTGGTGGGGACCGTAGTCTTTCTTATCGCCTGCACCGACTTCTGGTGCCTGTCCTCCATCAAAGAACCGGAAAGCGCCGTGCACCGCCAGAAGCTTAAAAGCGCCGTATACGAGCCTCTGGCGGACAGAGAATACCGGAAGGTCATGTTTGCCTATATGTTCTGGAACCTGGCGCTTCAGATTGCAGGTCCCTTTTTCAGCGTATACATGGTAACGGGACTGAAGATGGACTACACCTATATCACCTTCCTGGGCCTTATTTCCTCCACAGTCCGTGTTATTTCCGCCTGGCTTTGGGGACGTCTGGCCGACGCCACCTCCTGGCTTCTGGCCGCCCGTCTGTCCATGGGACTTTTGGGTCTGATCCACGGAAGCTGGCTGTTTATGACCCCGGAAACCTGCTATGCCCTTCAGCCGGTTTTACAGGCATTGTCCGGCGCAGCCTGGGGCGGGATCGCCATTTCCGTCTTTAACCTTCAGTACCACTATGCCCCTACGGAAAAACGGGTCCTTTACGTCAGCTCCAATTCCTCCTATGCCGGGCTTTGCGGTTTTCTCGCCACCATGCTGGGAGCCGCCCTTCTGAAGGTTCTTCCAACCTTTGAAATCGGAGGCTTCCATGTGGGAGGAATGCAGCTTCTTTTCCTTCTCTCAGGAAGCCTGATCTGGGGCTGTGTTCTGTACATGGGAAAGCTGCGCTCCCAAGGTCCTGTTTCCAATTAATTCGTCTCCCGCCGGTCCTTTGTGGATTCCCGGACCATCAGCTTGGGCTTTAACAGCCGCTCTACCCTGCTTTCTTCATCAGGGACGCTGTTCATCTTTTCTAAAAGAAGCTCCGCCGCCATGGCCCCCAGGCGCTCCTGGGGGTGGGCGATAGTGGTCAGCTTCACCGACCCGTTTTCCGCCGTAAAGGAATTGTCATAGCCTGTGACGGAAATGTCCTCCGGCACGTTCAGCCCCCATTTTCTCAGGGCATTTATGATCTCAAAAGCGATCTGGTCATTGTAGCAGACAATTCCGTCTATCACTCTTCCCGCTTCCAGCATTACCTTTAAAACTCCCGACGGCTTTATGGTCCGGTCCTCGGTATGAAACCAGATCACCATGTCCGGATCATAGGGAAATCCCCCCTCCTGAAGAGCCTTCACATACCCTTTATGGCGGTCCTTTCCCTGGCTGTCATCTGCCTTGAAGATTCCAAGAATATGCTTATGGCCCAGATCAATTAAATGCTTTGTGACAAGATAGCCCCCCATACGGTCATCCATCAGGATGTGAGGCTTATTTTTCATCTCCACATAATATCCCTGTATGAACACGTAAGGGATCTGGTAAAAATCCAGCTTGTCATAAAGTCCCTTATGGCCGCACATGATCTCGCTTTTGCTCGGCTCAATGATGAGGCCGTCAATGTCCTTTTCCAGGATCTCCTCCAGGCACCTGCATTCCTTCCGCCTGCTGTTTCCCGTATTTTTCAGTATGATGCTGTACCCTTCCGCTGTGAGCACGCTGTCGATCCCCTGGATCAGCCGGGGGAAAATATAGTCGGACAAATAGGTGGTGATAACCGCAACATTTCCCGACCCCTTTTTACCTCCGGCTTTTCTGGAAACAAAGGTACCACGGCCGTGCTCGGCCTCGATGAACCCTTCCTGCTCCAGAATGGAAAGGGCCTTTCTCACCGTATGGCGGCTCACATGACAGGAGGCCGACAGCTCATTTTCCGAAGGAAGCCGGTCTCCCGGCTTTCTCTTCCCCGAAATAATGTCCTCTTTCAGTTCTTCCATCAATACGTAATACTTTGTTTTTCCGCTGTCTTCCGCCATATGGAGCTCCTTAGGATTTATTTGATTTCTGGCCGTAATAGGCGTTTGGTCCATGCTTGCGCATAAAGTGCTTATCCTGCATGCACTGGGGCGCCGGGGCCACCGACGGATTTAACAGCTCGGTCATTAAGTTCATCCGGGCGATCTCTTCCAGGACCACAGCATTGTGAACGGCATTAGCCGCATCAGTTCCCCAGGTAAAGGGACCGTGGTTTTTGCAGAGAACCCCCGGCACGTGCATGGGGTCTTTCCCCTGAAAGGCTTCCACAATCACCAGCCCTGTGTTCTTTTCGTATCCCTCTTCGATCTCCTCAGGAGTTAAGTTTCTGGCGCAGGGGATCTCTCCGTAAAAATAATCCGCATGGGTGGTGCCGTAGCAGGGCAGAGCCCGCCCGGCCTGGGCCCAGGAGGTAGCCATGGGAGAATGGGTGTGAACCACTCCTCCAATGGCCGGAAATGCCTTGTAAAGCTCTAAATGGGTGGCTGTATCAGAGGAAGGATTCATCTCCCCCTCCACCTTGTTTCCCTCTAAATCCATGACCACCAGATCCTGGGGAGTAAGGCTCTCATAATCCACTCCGCTGGGCTTAATGACAAAAAGCCCGGCTTCCCTGTCAATGCCGCTGACATTTCCCCATGTATAAGTGATGAGCCCTCTTTTGGGAAGCTCCATATTCGCTTCATATACTTTTCTTTTCAGTTCTTCCAGCATGTGATTTTATCCCTTTCCTCGTTTTTGTCCAGCTTTTCCGGACATCCTACTTCATTTTAAACGGTCTACTGCGGCCCGCTCAATGGAAAGGCCCTCTTCATACCGCTTCATGAAAGCCCGAAAGCCCGCTTCATCCGCAGGGTCCGGCTCCATCCGGGTTCCCGACTGGCCATGAAATACCTTTTGAGCCAGATACTCATCCAGGGTCTCCCTTTCTTCTTTCCGCAGCATGTAAGAGGCCAGAAGCGCCGCGCCCCAGGCTCCCCCTTCTCCCGCTGTTTCCATGACGGAGACAGGAACTCCCATGGCAGCCGCCATGATCTTCTGCCCCACGTCCTTTGTCTTAAAGAGTCCTCCATGGCCCAGCAGGACGTCCAGCTTTACCCCTTCCTCATACAGAATATCCATTCCGATCTTTAAAGCTCCCAGGGCTGTATACAGATGAACCCTCATAAAATTCGCCAGGTTGAACCGGCTTTCCGGCGTGCGGACAAAAAGAGGCCGCCCCTCTTCAAAATGGGTGATGTGCTCTCCTGAAAGATATCCGTAGGAGAGAAGGCCGCCGCCGTCCTTGTCGCCCTCCAAGGCTTTCCGGTAGAGATTGGAAAACAGAGTGTTTTTATCGGTTTTTATGCCCATGGTTTCCGCAAATTCCTCAAACAGAGATACCCAGGCATTTAAATCCGATGTGCAGTTGTTGCAGTGGACCATGGCAACCGAATCCCCGGCAGGGGTTGTCACCAGATCAATTTCCGGATAAACCTTTGAAAGTTCTTTTTCCAGCACCACCATGGCAAACACGCTGGTTCCGGCAGATACATTTCCCGTCCTTCTGGCTACGCTGTTGGTGGCGGTCATTCCGGTTCCGGCGTCTCCCTCAGGCGGGCACAAGGGGATTCCTGCCCTTAGATTCCCGCTCACATCAAGAAGCCTTGCTCCCTCCTCTGTCAGGGTACCCGCTTCCTCTCCCGCTGTCAATACCTGAGGCAGTATATCCCGGAGCTTCCAGGGCAGATTTTCGGAGGCAATCAGTTGGTCAAACTGCTCCACCATCCGTTCATTGTAGTCTTTCGTGCTGCTGTCCACCGGGAACATACCTGCACAGTCTCCGATTCCCAGCACCCTTTTTCCTGTCAGCTTCCAGTGCACATACCCTTCCAGAGTGATGAGATAATCAATCTCCGGCACATGGGCTTCCTTGTTGAGAATGGCCTGGTATAAATGAGCGATGCTCCATCTCTGGGGAATGTGATAGGAAAGCAGCTCCGTCAGCTTCTCCGAAGCTTCCTCTGTCATGGTATTTCTCCAGGTACGGAAAGGAACCAGTATTTTCCCCTCCTTGTTAAAGGCCATGTATCCGTGCATCATGGCGGAAAAGCAGATGGCTCCGATATTTGTCAGAACCTCTCCGTACTGCTCCTTTACATCCTCCGCCATCTTCCGGTAGCTGTCCTGTACCCCCTTCCAGATATCGGGAATGGAATAGGTCCAGACCCCGTCCACATACTGATTTTCCCATTCATGGCTGCCGGAAGCGATGGGCTCGTGATTTTCATCCACCAGCACGGCTTTGATCCTGGTGGAACCCAGCTCGATTCCAAGGGCGGTTCTGCCTTCCCGTACAGCAGCTGCAATTATATTTTTATCCATTGAAAACCCCTCCTGTAAAAAAATCAGGCCCGCCCCTCTGCGAGAGAGGGGCGAACCCCGTTGCAAACGTCATCTCGCCTTTTAATTACCTTATTAACGGAATACTACGGAATTCCACTTTAATTCATTTTTCAAATCCCTGATGGTTGTATTTTCGTCGATGTAGACTGCTTCAATTCCCATGGCATCGGCCCAGTCTCCCATCTGCTCTGCTGTTAAATCATAGGAAAATGCCGTATGATGGGCTCCGCCGGCCAGAATCCAGCTTTCCGCTCCTGTGGTCAGGTTCGGCTCCGGAGTCCAGAAAGCGGTTGCAACAGGAAGCTTGGGCATTGGGTGTTCCGTCTTCTTGCAGTTTACGGTGTTGATGATCAGGCGGAAACGGTTGCCCAGATCAATGAGGGAGGTTGCGATTCCTCTTCCTTCCTTTGCCGTAAACACAAGGCGGGCAGGGTCTTCTCTTTGTCCCATGGACAGAGGATTCACCTTAATGCCTATTTTCCCGTCGGCAATGGAGGGGCAGACCTCCAGCATATGGGCCTGAAGGATTCCTTCCTTTCCCGGAACCAGGTTGTAGGTATAGTCCTCCATAAAGGAGGTGCCCTTTGCATCCTTGATATCGGCTGTCATGATCTTCATCAGGCGGACCATGGCCGCTGTCTTCCAGTCTCCCTCGCCGCCGAAGCCGTAGCCCTTTTCCATCAGACGCTGGATTGCAAGGCCCGGAAGCTGCTTTAATGCGCCTAAATCGCCGAAATGAGTGACAATGGCCTGATAATCCTTTTCCTTTAAGAACCGCTCAAAGCCCAGCTCAATCTGCGCCTGGACGGCCACGTGATTTTTAAACTCCTGAGGATCTCTTCCCTCCAGCAGGATTTCATATTTGCTGTAATACTCCTCTACCAGGGCGGAAATGTCCCCTGCTGCCACGTCCTTTACATAAGCCTCGATTTCATTGACCGGGTAAGCGTCGATCTCCCAGCCGAATTTTATCTGGGCCTCTACCTTGTCGCCTTCGGTAACGGCCACATTTCTCATGTTGTCCGCCACCCGGACCACCCGGATGTGGCTGCTTTCCATGATTCCCACCGCGGTCCGCATCCAGGAGCCGATCCGGTCCTGAACCTTTTCGTCATCCCAGAAGCCTGCAATGACCTTTCTCTCGATTCCCATTCTTGTAACCATGTGGCCGAACTCCCTGTCCCCGTGTGCGGACTGGTTCTCGTTCATGAAATCCATATCAATGGCATCATAGGGAATCTCCCGGTTAAACTGGGTGTGAAGATGAAGCAGAGGCTTCCTGTATTCCTGAAGTCCTAAAATCCAGGACTTGGCAGGAGAAAAGGTGTGCATCCAGGTAATAACTCCCGCACATTCCTCATCTCCGTTGGCCTGGTTGAACAGGCTGCGGATGGAGGTATTGTCAATCAGAACCGGCTTTAAAACCACCTCAAAGGGAAGGCGGCCGCATGCGTTGAGCCTTTCCACAATGATCCTGGAATGCTCCGCCACATCTCTTAAGCATTCCTCTCCGTAAAGGTCCTGTGAACCGGTGGCAAACCAAAATTTATATGTTTTATTTCCCATGGTAATTCCCTTTCTCTTTTTTATAATTTTTTATTCGTTAAATCCCTGTACCGTCATCTTCCCAGACGAATCACGTTCCAGGAAGCCTTGTGCAGAATACTGGTCATGATGCCCCCGTCAAGCACAGACTGGCTGGTCTGCCTGGGAGCCACCTTTTGGCTGAAAGGTCCGTTTTCCGCCAGCAGATCGTCGCTTTCCAGAACAATGTGCTCCAGCACCCGGTATCCCTCAAAGCTTCTCACATCAACGGTCATTTCCGCGTCATCCTTAATATTTCTGTTTACCGCGAAAATCGTCACCTGGTCCTCTTCCTCATTGTAAACGGAAACAGCTTCCACGGCCGTTACGCCCTCATGGGTAGCCGTATCAAATTTCGGTGTGCTGATGACCGGAAGAAGTGCTGTACCCCGTCCATATTTGGAAGCGTGCATGAAAGGATAGAAAATGGTCTGCTTCCACGCCGCTCCGCCGCCTGCTTCCGTCATAATAGGAGCGATAACATTTACAAGCTGTGCCATACAGGCCATTTTCACACGGTCTGCATGCTTTAACAGGGTAATGAGCATCAGGCCCACTAAAAGCGCGTCCTCAAAGTTATAAATGTCCTCCAGCATGGGCGGCGCTACCTGCCACGGATGATTTTGGGTGATATCGTCATCAGCCGCATTGGAATGGTACCATACGTTCCACTCGTCAAAGCTGAGCTTTATATCCTTTTTGCCCCGTTTTCTTGCTTTTACATAATCACAGGTCGCGATTACGGTGCGGATAAACTCATCCATATCATCCGAGCAGGCAAGGAAATCCTGGCTGTCTCCCGCCCTGTTTCCATAATACTGATGCAGGGAAACAAAGTCCACGTAATCATAGGTATGCTGAAGAGTAACTGCCTCCCATTCCGGGAAAGTGGGCATGGTCAGGGAGGAGCTTCCGCAGGAAACCAGTTCAATGGAAGGATCAATGAGCTTCATGGCCTTTGCCGTTTCCTCGGCCAGGCGCCCGTATTCCTCCATGGTCTTATGGCCGATCTGCCAGGGGCCGTCCATCTCATTTCCCAGGCACCATGTTTTGATGTTGTGAGGCTCCTTATAGCCGTGGCTGATCCTCATGTCGCTGTATCTGGTGTTGCCGGGATGGTTGCAGTATTCCAGCAGGTTGCAGGCGTCGGCAATCCCTCTTGTGCCCAGGTTAATGGCCATCATCACGTCAGAGCCTGCGCTTCTCGTCCATTTGGTAAATTCATTTAATCCCACTTTATTTTCTTCCAGGCTCCGCCATGCCAGCTCCAGGCGTTTGGGGCGCTCTGCCACGGGACCCACGCTGTCCTCCCAGTAAAAGTTGGAAACAAAGTTTCCGCCCGGATACCGGATAATAGGAACATTCAGCTCCCGGATCAGCTCCTTTACATCGCCCCGGAAGCCGTCTTCATCCGCCGTGGGATGTCCCGGGCAGTAAATGCCGTCATATACGGCGCGGCCCAGATGCTCGATAAAGGAGCCGTAAATTCTTTCATCGATCTCCGAAATACGGTATTCTTTGTCAATTACCATTTTCACTTTGTTGTCTGCCATTTGAATTGTCCAGCCTTTCTTTCCTATTCTCCGAATACCTTCCGGTAATCCTCCTGGAATTTTATAATTCCCTGATCCGTCAGCGGATGCTTTGTCATCTGTACCAGCACGCCGTAAGGCACTGTTGCAATATCAGCCCCTGCCCTGGCGCAGTCAATCACATGGATGGGATTGCGGACGCTGGCTGCAATGATCTCCGTTTCGATGTCATGGACGGCAAATATCTCTGCAATATCCTCAATCAGATCAATTCCGGGCATGGAGATGTCATCAAGCCTTCCTAAAAACGGGGAAACGTAAGTTGCGCCGGCCCTGGCTGCCAAAAGCGCCTGGGCGGAGGAAAACACCAGAGTTACATTGGTCTTGATTCCTTGGCTTGTTAAAACCTTAACAGCCTTTAAGCCTTCCACGGTCATCGGGATCTTAACCACCATGTTGGGGTGAATGGCGGCAATTTCACGTCCTTCCTTTATCATCCCTTCCGCATCTGCGGTGGTGGCCTTTACCTCGCCGCTGACAGGTCCGTCCACAATGGAAGTGATCTCTTCAATCACCTGCTTAAAATCCCTTCCCTCTTTGGCGATCAGGGACGGATTGGTGGTAACGCCGCAGATAATTCCCATTTCATTGGCCTTTCTGATTTCCTCAATATTTGCCGTGTCTACAAAAAATCTCATACGTTTCTACCTCCTTTTTTCAATGAGAGTGATTCTGTCATCCTCTTACTAATAATGTATAACTTGTACGCATGATTGCACAAGTTGTTTTTATTTATTTTACCACAAAACCATTGTTTGTATCAAAAAAATAAAGCCGGAATATATCACAGGCTTAATCACAAGGAACGTCTGTGTTTTTCCGGCTTTTCTGTCTTTTTTCCACAATCCATTCAGAGCAAAAAGAGAAAATGCACAATTTTATTTTTGAAATTTCCCAATGTTTGTTGACACTTTTTGCGGAACATGAGGTATATTATTACTTGTAACCCCCCCCAATACATTATATAGTTTTTGCTACACCCCATAAGAAACGAAATACCTTCTCCGAAAAAGACCAGCTACCCCGGCTGGTCTTTTTCATTTTTATTTATTTAACTTATTTATTTAAACTTTTCTCTTTTCCTGCGGCGCTGCTCCAGCATCCGCTGGAAGACCTCTTCGTCTCCTTCCGCCTTTAAGCGGCGGATTCTCTCTTCTCTCCGAAGGGCCATTGCACGGCGCTCTCTCTTTTTCCTGTATACAAAGAATCCCGCTCCTGCGCCTGAAAGAATAAGGAGAGCTCCAATTCCTGCTGCCAGAATTCCGGCTCCCTTTTTCCCGGCTGCCTCAGACTTGGATCCCTGGGAAGACGGAGCTGTTTCTGTTCCCCCCGGGGTTGTTCCCTCGGTCCCAGCTTCTGATCCGGAACTTTCCGGCAGTGCCTCTGCCTTTACCGTTAAATAGGCCTGTCCCACCGTTCTGTCATTGTAAGTATACTGGATCATGGCGACCGCATCCTTGGGACTTCCTGGAGGAAGCTCTGTCACCAGGGTCTTGTCCGCCTGGGAAAACTCCCCACCCTTTGGAAGTGTTATGACGCCGTCCGGTTCCAGCTCTAAGTCCGACGGATCGTAGGTTGTCCCCCCGATTTCCACCGGCTCCCCTTCTGCTCCGTAATCCGTCTCATTTCCCGTAACAGGGAAATTCTCGAAACGGCTGAAGCCAAATTCCAGGAGATTCTTTCCGTCTATGAAGTACTGCCTGGGACTTCCCTTCAAAACCACGGAAACAAGGCGTCTTCCATCCTGTTCCCCATAGGTGACAACGGTATTTCCCGCCTTAATGAGATATCCCGTTTTTCCGGCAACCGCAGACGGGCAGTAAAACTCGCTGTTGGGGTCTTTTGTCTTTACCAGACGGTGCTCATTGTAAATGGTAAGCCCGTCGGGATTGTTGATCGTAGGAGGAATATCATGGCTCAGCGCAGAACCGATTTCCACCATCTTTTTATTGCTGTAAGCCGCTTTCGCGATCAGGGCCATATCATAGGCGCTGACATACTGGGTATCCCCGTTAAGCCCCGACGGATTGTCAAAATGGCTTTCCGTACAGCCCAGCTCCGTCAGCTTGTCATTCATCATGCGGACAAATTCATCCCTGCTCCCGGCCACATGCTCCGCAAGAGCGTTGGCCGCCTGATTGCAGGAATGGAGAATCAGGGAGTAAAGGCAGTCCTCTACGGAAAGCTTGTCGCCGTCGGTCACATTCAGCTTGTTCCCGCTGCCTTCCTCCACATTGTATACAGAATCCTTTGAAAACGTCACCATTTCGTCAAGGCTGCTGTTTTCCAGGACAATGAGGGCTGTTAAAATCTTCGTTATACTGGCCGGCGGATAGGCGGCATGAATATTCTGCCCGTATATAACGGCCCCTGAATCCACATCCATGACAATTCCCGCTTCTGCCTGGATTCCCATATCAGAGGGCCAGTCCGGCTTTGCATAGGCGGTCATAAGAAATAACTGACTGACCAGCAGCCAGCTGACCAATATTTTTATCCGACCTTTCACTTATCAATCCTCCTGACATAAAATATGCCCTAAAGCCGCATCAAAGTCAGACCCCTCCGCAGTAAACAGCTGGATATCTGACCCCGCAGGCAATCGCCAAAGTCAAGCGGGCTTGATCCTGGCTCATTGCCGTCACGGGAATAATTATACGGTTTTAAGGCACTGTTTTTCTTCGTGAATTTGCCCTTATTCCAAGCTTCACAAAACGCTTTGCACCAATCAATTCAAAACCTCTCACTTTAAAACCTCAGTTTCACCATGGCGGAAAGCAGTCAATAATGGGCACATATATTATAATACATCATTTCTTTACTATATTCAAGGAAGATTTTGTTACTATTTAGCCATGCAGAAATATTTGCAGGATTTGGGCCTGGAGAGCTTGCTCACCAGGCCCAAATCCTGCAAATATTTCTATAGGGCGGAACGCCCGCAGGAATAATTTGGCGAGCTCTATCCGCCAAATTATTCCTGGCATGGCGCCCGGATAGTATTTTTCAAAAAAACACCCCCCCAGCCAAGCCGGGGAGGCCTAAAACTACCACAAATCCACCTATCTCACACCTATCTTCTCCCTGATCCGTGAGAGCCTGTTCAAGGCTTCCTTTAAGGTTTCATCCCTCTTCGCAAAGTGGAAGCGTATCAGGTGATTAACCGGCTCCTTAAAAAAACTGGAACCGGGCACAGCCCCTACACCCACATCCTTTGCCAATACCTCACAAAACTCCAGATCACTCTTGAAATGGAATTCAGAAATATCCATCATCACATAATAAGCCCCCTCCGGTACCGTATAAACCAGTCCCAGATCATCAAGCCCCTTTAAAAACAGCTCCCGTTTCCCGGTATACTTTTCAAGAAGGTCATCATAATAACCCTGTCCGAATTTAAGGCCGGGAATGACCGCCTCCTGCAAAGGAGCCGCCGCTCCCACAGTCAGAAAGTCGTGAACCTTTCTCGCCACATCCACAATCTCCGGCGGCGCGATGATATAGCCCAGACGCCAGCCTGTAATAGAGTACGTCTTTGACAGTGAGCTGCAGGAAATCGTCCTCTCCCACATTCCCGGCAGGGAAGCAAAATAAACATGCTTATGAGGCGCGTAAACGATATGCTCGTAAACCTCGTCTGTAATGACGTACACATCGTACTTTTCTGCCAGTCCGGCAATATAGGTCAGTTCTTCCAGGGTAAATACCTTGCCGCAGGGATTGGACGGATTGCAGAGGATCAGGGCCTTAGGCTGCTGCCGGAAGGCGGCCTCCAGCTCCTGGGGATCGAAGTTAAATAAAGGCGGGTGAAGAGGCACATAAATGGGCTCCGCTCCCGACAGAATGGCATCCGCCCCATAATTTTCATAAAAGGGAGAGAATACGATGACCTTATCTCCCGGATTCGCCACGGTCATCATGGCCGCCATCATGGCTTCCGTGCTGCCGCATGTGACGACGATTTCTCTTGACGGGTCGATACCATGGCCCATTGGCCCGGACTGCTTGGCCGCCAGGGCCTGCCGGAAGTTCTCCGCTCCCCAGGTGATGGAATACTGGTGGAAGTCGCCGTAAGCCACCTCCCGGAGCCGGTCCAGAATCTCCTTTGGCGGGTCAAAATCAGGGAAGCCCTGGGATAAATTGACGGCTCCGTACTGATTGCTGATCCTGGTCATACGCCGTATGACAGAGTCCGTAAAGCCGGCCGTCCGGTCAGATAATTTCTGCATTGCTCTCTCCTCCTGTAATATAGGATTTCCGGTTGTTCAAGATGTGAAGCGGGTCCAGGGCGTCCTTGATCCGGTTCATGACCAGAAGGTTTTCACCTGCCGTTTCCTTAAGGAAATAGGGACGTTTGCTGATTCCGACGCCATGCTCGCCAGAGGTCAGTCCGCCCAGCTGGTAGGCCTTTTTGTAGACCTTTTCCATGTTTTTCTTAAGCTCCCTGCGCCAGCTCTCCTCGTCCCGGTTTCCCCGGACCACGCATAAGTGGACATTGCCGTCCCCGGCGTGGCCGAAGCTGACCATCTGCATGGACGTATCCTGTTCCAGCTCATTGATGTATTGAATGAAAATATGGCTTTTATCAATAGGCACCACAATGTCTACAGGTTCCTGCTCGGACACAGCTTCCACAGCATTCACAAGAGCTCCACGGACCTTCCAGATTCCTGCCGCTAAGTCCGGGTCTGTCAGGACCATATAATCAAGGGCGCCGTGCTCTGTCACAAGACGTCTCACCTCTTTCACAGAGGCATCCACCTCCGCCTTTCTGCCGTCAAAGGTCAGAAGGATATAGGAACCGGCATCGGGCCTTGGATAACGGAACTCCATGAATTCCTCTCCCAGGGAAATGACCTTCCTCTCCACAAATTCCACCGCCGTTGGATTCACATTGGCCCTCAGAATGGACAGGACATTTTCCATGCCGGTTCTTAAACCGGAAAATGGGACAAGAACGCTGACAGAGGTTTCCGGCTTTGGAATCACCTTTAGGATACATTTTGTGATGACGGCCAGGGTTCCTTCAGAACCGACAATTAAGTTCTTAAGGGAAAGGCCGCTGGCGTCCTTGACATTTTTGCTGCCCACTTCTAAAACGGTGCCGTCTGCCAGAACGATTTCCAGGCCCCTGACGTAATCCCTGGTCACTCCGTATTTTACCGCCCTCATCCCTCCTGCATTGGTGCTGATGTTTCCGCCCAGAGAGGAGGCCTTTTCCCCCGGATCAGGGGGATAGAAGAAGCCTTCCTTTTCCACAAAGGCCTGAAAATCCTGAAGCAGGACCCCTGGCTCTGCCGTAGCCGTAAAGGTGTCCTTATCCAGCTCCAGAATGCGGTTCAGCCTGGAAAGGTCCAGGATAATTCCCCCTTCCACCGGAACGGTGGAGCCCACCAGATTGGTCCCCGCGCCTCTGGGAGTCACAGGAATCCGGTTTTCGTAGGCGTATTGGAGGATCTTGCTGACCTCCCCGGTGGAGGCCGGAAATACCAGCGCTTCGGCACTTCCGGTCAGCCGCCCTAAGGTGTCGCTTAAGAAACGGGGCTCTATGTGATCGAACACCAGCCGTTCCGGGTCCTGGATGATGGCGCCCATGGCATTTTTATCTATGTTCATAACTGCCTCCGGTAAAATCTCTTATTTGCTCAGTAAATCCTCGTCCCAGCCCTGCTTGATGAAATAGCCGCCGTAATTGTCGTTAAATACCTTTTCTGTTGCCGGGGACTGGAATGCTTCGATGACCTTCCGGTATGTCTCCACCTTTTCCGGATCGCTTAAATCGTCGGTGCGGGCTGCCACCAAGTTCCAGTAATTTTCTTCTCCAAGGCTGGTGTCAGAGAATATGGCTTCCTCTGTCTTTAAGCCGAAATCCAGGGCGTAGTTTCCGTTGATGATGGCCGCTGTCACATCCGCCAGAGCAGACGGAATGGTGTTGGCCGCCAGCTCCTGTATTTTAATCTGAACGTTGTAGGTCTCAATATCGTCTGTGGTGGGGTTAAAGCCTGCATCCGCCTTGATCTTAATTAAGCCTGCCGCCTCAAGCACCTTTAATGCACGGCCTCCGTTGGTCACGTCGTTTGGAATGGCCACAGTATCCCCGTCTTTGATTTCCTCAACGGAAGTGACCTTTTTGGAATAGAGGTTTAAGGGAATGATGAAAGTGTTGCCTATATTCTGGATCTTGTAGCCATAGCTCTGAATCTCATTGTCCAGGTAAATGCGGTGCTGGAATGCGTTCAAATCGATTTCCCCGTTGGCAAGGGCGTTGTTTGGTGTCACATAGTCGGAGAACTGGACGATATCCAGGTTGATTCCCTCTGATTTCAGTGCTTCCTTTGCAGGAGCCCATAAGTCCTCATAAATGCTTCCCACCACGCCCAGCTTTACGGTGACCGGATCTCCGGTCTTTTCTGCAACAGTGGTTTCAGCGGTCTGGGCTGTAGTCTCGGCGGTCTGGGAAGAGCTTTCCGCAGACTTGGTGCTTTCCGCAGCCTGGGTGCCGCTGTTTGATGAGGCGCCGCAGGCAGTAAGAGATAAGACCAGGGCTGAGGCGGATAATAAAATTGCGGTAAGTTTTCTGTTTTTCATAATTGTTTCCTCCATTTTGAAAGTTTGATTATTTTGAATGATTGGTTATTTTAATCATTGAATCCATATTAAAGTGTCAGCGCCAGACGGAAATTCTCTCTCATCGTCCGGCAGGACTCCTGAAACAGAGCTTCTTCTGCTTCTGTCAGCCGAAGCTCCACCACCTGGGCCGCTCCGTGACGGTTTAAGACCGTGGGAACGCTGGCGTAAACATCTGTCTGGCCGTACTGTCCTGTCAGCAGGGTGGAAATGGGAAGAACACGGTCCTCGTCGCCGAATACCGCCCGGACCACCTCGGCAATGGCGGCCCCGATTCCAAACTCCGTAGAGCCCTTTCCGGCCAATATGTGCCAGCCGCCGGCCTTTCCTTCTGCCGCAATGGCTTCTAAATCTAATTTCCCATATGTATCCGGCTGTTCCTCCATGAGCTGGAATAAAGGCTTTCCGGCCACAGTTACCGCTGACCAGGGCACCATCTGACTCTCCCCGTGCTCTCCCAGGGCGTAGGCCTGGATGGATTTCTGGTCGATGCCGATGGCCTGGGAAATGGCTCTCCGCAGCCTGGCGCTGTCTAAGGTGGTGCTGGTGGAAAATATCTTCTGAGGCGGATACTCCAGCACATGCTGGATATAATGGGTGACCACGTCCGCAGGGTTTGAGATGTTCAGGATGATTCCGTTAAAGCCTGAAGTACGGATATGGCCTGTGATTTCCTTAACAATCTCGATGGTCTGCTTTAAGGTATCCATTCTGGTCTGCCCCTTGCTCATATCAGGCAAAGGCCCCGCCGCAACGATGATTAAATCCGCATCCGCGGCATCCTCATAGCCTCCGGCCCGGACAATGGCCCGTTTCGGCAAGTAGACGGTGGAGTCGAAAAGGTCCAGGGCCTGGGCCGCCGCCTTTTTCCCGTCGATATCGATGTAGACAATTTCCTCTGCAAGCCCCTGGGACAGCAGAGCATAGCCTCCGTGAGATCCAACGTGGCCTGCGCCGATGATTACGATTTTTCTTTTTTGAATTTCCATTTTCATTTCCTCCAAAAAGCCCCTTATTTTTAATGAGTGCTCTTTTTAACCACTTGATTTCCTATAATCTGGACCACACTGACCATGAGCACCAGGACCAGAACCGTGACATAGGTCACATCCGTCTGATTCCTGTCATGGCCGTAGCGGATGGCGAAATCTCCAAGGCCTCCCGCGCCTACAGCTCCCGCCATGGCGGTCAGGCCCAGAAGGCTGATGGCTGTAATCGTGGTGCTGCGGGCGATTCCTGCGATGCTCTCCCGAAGATAGACCCGGAAAATAATTTCCAGAGGGCTAAGGCCCATGGAAAGAGCCGCCTCCACCAGACCGTGGTCCACCTCTGCCAGGGCGCTTTCAATCTGCCGGGCAAAAAACGGGACTGTTCCAAAGACCAGAGGAACGATCGCTCCCTCCACGCCGATGGCCGTTCCCATAATGAGACGGGAAAGAGGCATGACGCCTGTCAGAAGGATGATAAAGGGTATGGAGCGGAAAAAATTGATGATCTTGTCAAGGGCCTGGAAAACGGCCGTATTTTCCAGGATTCCCTTAGGTCTGGTGACCGTGATGATGACTCCCAGGGTTAAGCCCAGCAAAAAGGAAATGGACCCGGACCAAAAGGTCATGACCAGGGTGTCCCCGATGGCCTCATAAAAATCCGGCAGCTTGCCTGCCACATTGGGCACGATGTTAAGAAACCATTCCTGCATCTTTTATCACCTCCACTCCTACGTTTTTTTCAATCAGATAATCCATAGCCTGGTTGATTCTGTTCCTGTCGCCGTCTACAATGGCAACAGTGCCGCCGATAGGCGCTTCCTGGACGATTTCTATATCTGAAAATATGATGTTTAAATTGATGTCAAATTTCCGTGAAACCGTGGATATAAGGGGCTCTGAAACATTTTTCTGCACATAGGTCAGGCGGACGATCAACTCTCCCGGCTTCAGCCGTGTGACCGGGGAATCCTCGGCCAGAAGCCCTTCGATCTTCTGTAAATTCGAAGTGGCGCGGATGAAATCCCTTGTCACCCGCTCCCTGGGATTGGAAAAAATGGAAAATACCTCTCCCTCTTCCACCACCTTTCCCTTTTCCATGACAGCCACCCGGCTGCAGATTTCCTTGATGACGGCCATCTCATGGGTGATAACAACCACGGTGATTCCCAGCTGCTTATTGAGCTTTTGGAGAAGCTGGAGAATGGACCGGGTGGTCTGAGGGTCTAAGGCGCTGGTTGCCTCGTCACACAAGAGAACCTTGGGATCATTGGCTAAGGCTCTGGCAATGGCCACCCTCTGCTTCTGACCGCCGGAAAGCTGGGCGGGATAGGCATTTTCCTTATCTGCAATATCCACAAGCTTCAGCAGTTCTCTCACCTTTTTTGCCGTCTCTTCTTTGGAAAGGCCGCTGCCCTTTAAGGGAAAGGCCACATTTCCGAACACGGTCCTGGAACGCATCAGGTTGAAATGCTGAAAGATCATGCCGATACGCTTTCTGGCAGCCCGCAGGGCTTTCGGCGGCAGACCTGTAAGTACCTGGCCGTCTACTGTGACGGTGCCGCTGGTAGGCGTCTCCAGCAAGTTGATACATCGGACCAGAGTCGATTTCCCGGCTCCGGAGAATCCGATGATCCCGAATATTTCTCCTTTTTCAATAGACAGCGACACGTCATGGACCGCATGGACTTCACCGGCCCCTGTCCCAAAGGTTTTTGAGATATTTTCCAACTGAATCACACTCATTTCCTCCTATTAATAAAGAATCCGCTTGCGGACTCTGGCGCCGGAGCCGGGTTGCTTCAGCAACCATACTTTCCTGGCGCGGAGTGCGCATCCCCCGGAGGGTTTTTATCGTATAGAGCAAACCTTTCCTATACGATAAAAAACGGGCAGCTTTCAGGCTCCCGTTTTTGGTCTACTGTGTTTGCATTATGAAATACACAATGGCTGTGAAATCAGCGCTGCAATGACAGATCCTTATCTACCGGATTGAGAGCACAGAAAGCAAAATGGGCGCGACACATCAGGGACATGGCAGTTGACATGTCCTTACACATACACATGGTAAAATGGATTGCGGCTGCGGATTTTGTCATAAGTGTGTTCCTCCTGTAGAACGACATTCTATCCTTTAACATACTGGATTTATATGTATAATAGCACTGAGAAATGAGGTTGTCAACCGGAATGTAAAAAAAATCGTTTCATCCGCCAAATTATGAATGGCATGGCTGAATAGTAACTTTTTTGATTGGATATCAGGCAGGACGAAACGAACCGGTGCAGACTTAAAAGCAAAAAAGGGCGGCAGGCACATTTGAATTTAATCATATCCAAATGTGCCTGCCGCCCTTTCAGAGGTTTTATGTAATCCAATATTAAAATCTATAAGAAATAAAAAATGCCCCAAACCCGCATGAATACTAGCTTTCTAAGGTTTGGGGGCATTTTGTCTTATCTTTCTGAATAATTATTTCGCATAATCTGTTACTCTGGATTCCCGGATCACGTTGACCTTGATCTGTCCCGGGTACTCTAAGGATTCTTCGATCTTCTTAGAGATGTCACGGGCAAGGAGCACCATATCGTCATCGTTAATCTGTTCCGGAACTACCATGATCCGAACTTCGCGTCCTGCCTGAATGGCAAAGGACTTGTCCACTCCCTTAAAGGAATTGGTAATATCTTCTAACTGTTTTAATCTGTTTGTATATGTCTCCAGAGTCTCTCTTCTGGCACCAGGCCTTGCTGCGGAAATGGTATCCGCCGCCTGGACCACACAAGCGATGAGGCTCTGTGGTTCAACGTCTCCATGATGGGATTCTACGGTATTCAGCACGATTGCGGATTCCTTGTACTTTTTGCACAGTTCCACACCTAACTGAATATGAGAGCCTTCCATCTCATGGTCAACGGCTTTCCCAATGTCATGTAACAAACCGGCACGTTTGGCCATACGGACATCAAGGCCGATCTCTCCGGCTAACAGCCCGGATAACTGGGCCACCTCAATGGAATGCTTTAACGCATTCTGTCCGTAGCTTGTTCTGTATTTTAACTTGCCAAGCAGTCTGATGAGTTCTGGATGAAGACCGTGAATGCCCACTTCCAGGGCAGCGGCTTCTCCTTCTTCACGCATATTGGTTTCTACTTCCCTTTGCGCCTTTTCCACCATTTCTTCGATTCTGGCCGGATGAATACGGCCGTCCACAATGAGGCGCTCCAGCGCAATTCTGGCTACCTCCCGGCGAACCGGATCAAATCCGGATAATACAACAGCTTCCGGAGTATCATCAATGATAAGCTCCACTCCCGTAAGGGTCTCTAAGGTACGGATGTTACGGCCTTCTCTGCCGATAATCCTGCCCTTCATCTCATCATTTGGAAGCTGTACGACGGAAACTGTGGTTTCCGCCACGTGATCTGCGGCACACCTTTGAATCGCTGTCACCACATATTCCTTTGCCTTTTTATCGGCCTCTTCTTTTGCTTTGTTGTCAAGTTCCTTGATTAATTTCGCAGTGTCATGTTTTACATCATCTTCAACAGATTTTAAAAGATATTCTTTTGCCTGTTCGGAGGTAAGTCCGGAAATCTTTTCCAGTTCCTGTATGCCTTTTTCATAGAGAGATTCCACTTCGGCATTTCTCTTATTCAGGGCTTCCTCTCTGGCAGCCAGACCTGCTTCTCGCTTTTCCATGGTTTCGGACTTCTTGTCCAAGTTTTCTTCTTTACTTAATACCCGTCTTTCATAACGTTGAAGCTCAGCTCTTCTTTCCCTGGTTTCTTTCTCCAGTTCATTCTTAGTCTTTAAGGACTCTTCTTTTGCCTCAAGGAGAGCTTCACGCTTCTTTGTCTCAGCGGTCTTTAATGCTTCATCTATTATTTCCCTGGATTTTTCTTCTGCCGAGCCGATTTTTCTCTCGTAAGTATTCTTACGATATGCAGTGGCAGCAGACCAAGTAATAAGAGCAACTACAACTGATGCGGCAATGGCGATCAATGCAGCCGTGAATACTGATACTGACACAGGAGCACCTCCTTATTTTATTTTCATTGTACAACAATACAACACTACAATTTTAAACTGTTTTATACATTATGTCAAGTATTTCGCCAGCGTTTCAGGCATAGTTATCACATTTTGCATTCCAATTAAGCCATGCAGAAATATTT